>NZ_JAYWSZ010000001.1:0-117359 GCF_036941125.1 Candidatus Merdisoma sp. JLR.KK011
TTTCATGCAGGGGCGGTCATCCCGCCCCGCTCATTCCTACCCGTTTACGACCTCGGTGATTTCTCCCTTGATGACCGCCCCTTTGTCAACGGGCTGCACATCGAAACGGTCTCTCACCTTGATTCCGGTCAAATCCTTTTCCCACAACCCCGCACCTTTATCATTGAGGTCGATGGTCAGCACATTCCGGTCAAAGAGTGTGATTGCCTCTTTCAAATCACCGCAGAAAACCGGATGTTTGTACCCTTTGACCGTCGTTCCATCCTCCGCAAGAATCGGCGTGGATTTCAGCGTCTTTTTTGACAGTTTTACAATCTGATATTCCCCGAAAAGCAATTTTCCCTTTGTCTGCAAAGTCGGGTCTTTCTGCAAGATATAGTTGCCGTCTGAATCTTTCAGCTTGTCAAGGAAGTTGAAACCGCTCTGATTCGTGATGACGATGGAGGATGCTGCGATTGCAGGGTCAAGCAGTTCGTTGAAAATATCCTTGAGGCTGTCAAGATTGGAAACGACCACCTCTTTCCCTGCCGTTATTTCATTCAGCTTTTTCAGAATCATCGCATTGCGGGTCGCCTTTGTCTTTTTTGCAATCCATTTGTTGATATACGCCATGATGTTGGCTGCCGTGTCCTCAAGCAGTTCGGCGGTCATCTTGAGGATGCCACCTTTTTTCTTGACCTTGTATTCGATAGGCTCGAAAACAGGTTCATCCATTTCCGGAAAGTCCGCAGCCTCATCCACGTTGTCAAACGGAGTGGATTCCGCATCGACCTCAATGTTCCTCGTGCCTGTCTTTGTGGTCACACCCTCAACATTGACATACTGCTCAAGGTTATCATCGGAACGGCGCAGTTCAATGATGTCGGTTCTGATGTCCTCCGGAATTGTCACGCCGATGCCCTGCTGCCCGTCGTCGTTCGGCGTTGCATCGGATGTCAGTGCGTCCTTGTAGACTTTCACGTCTGCCTCGTCCGGTTCAGTGTGCAGGAATCCGGCTTTGATGATATTGACGAAAGATTTGACAAGGTTCTTTTTGTCAGTCTTTTCACCGCCGACGACCTTTGCCGTTCCTGCCGTGACTTTGTCCTCGATTCCCTCACGCTCCTCCTCGTCCAAATCAAAGAGCAGGTCAAATTTTTCCTGCAACGTCTTGAGTTCCTCTTTCGCTGCCCTTGCCTTATCCAGTTTCCCGTCATTGACAAGGCTCTTGACCTCATTCTTTTTGTCATTGATTTGTTTCAAAAGTTTCTGCATTTCTTTGTTCATGGTCTCTTTTCTCCTCTCCATTCTTTAAATGCCGTAAAAATCCAAATCCGCAAGAATCTCCTGTTTTTCTGCCTCGATTCTCTGATTTTCACGGTTCTCAATCTCTGCGATGACCGCATCGACAATGTCTTTTGTTGTGGTTTCTCCCATTCCCTCCGGAATGTTCGTGTACCTGTCAAAGAAATCCGACGCACACGCTGCGACTGCTGCCCGCTCCTCGACCTCAACATCGAAATACTCTGCAAGTTTTTCCCCGTTGAACCACGTTTCCGCTGCCATGAGAGCCTTGAGTTTATCTCTCGTGACACCGTCTCTCGTGTGCTGCTCATAAATGTCGAGAATGGAATCCTCGCACAAATTCAACTGTTTTATAGATTCCTTGTGGTCGTCCGCATTTCCTATCGTGATGCACAAGGGCTTGTGAATCATCGCTTGTGCGCCCGTTGCGAAATGCAGTTCGTCACATGCAAACATGATGACGGATGCGATTGACGCTGCCATCCCGTCCACATAGCCGACCTTGTGTCCGTTGTACCGCTTTAACTGGTTATAGATTGCCAGTCCTGCAAATACATCACCGCCACCGGAATTGAAATAGATGTCAATGTCCTCATATCCATCCAACTGGTGCAGAAAATCAGCGATGTCCTGCGGGCATTTGTCCTCCTCATACCACATGGATTCCCATGTCGCTGATACGATGTCGCCGTAAAAGTACAAGGAACATCTGCCCTGCCCCTCGTCCTCCATAAAGTCCACATAACCGACCTTTTCCGTCTTTCCGGTGCGCCTGTTCTTTTTTGTGAAATCAAAACGCTTTTTCAGTGCCATTTCACTCACCTCCCTCCTCTGTTTCCCCGTCCTCTGCCTCGTCGGTTTCGTCCGGTTCGTTTTCCTCTGTGACCTGCTGCCCCGTTTCCGGTTCATTTTCCTCCGGTTGCTCCGGTTCGGCGGTCTCCTCCTCTGTCTGACCGCCTTTCTGATACGCTGCCCCCGCCATAGTCAGCGGAACAATGTTTCCATTCGCAAACAGTTCATCGCCTCCCTCTGCATCCGGCATGTCGAGTTTTCTTCTCGCCTCGTTTGGCTTGATGATAGAGCCTCCGACACCCTCTTTCAGATAAGACATTTGTGTCTTTGAATCTGTCCGGAAAAGCACCTTTTCGTTGTACTTGTAATAAAATCCGGAATCCTGCTCCTCCTCCGTTGTCATCTTGTAGTTGATTTCCTCCTCATACTGCTTGATGATGAACAACTCCGTGTCAACGTAGAAAGACAACTGCTGCAATTCACTGTTTGCATAGGATGATTTTGAGTAGTCGTTAATCTGATTCGGCTTTACTCCGAACGCTGCTGCAATCTGTAAAGCTGTGTATTTTTTCAGTTCAAAGAACTGTGAATCAGTCAGTTTGATGTCAAGGGGAGTGAGTTTCATCCCCAACGGCACGGGCAGGATTTTCCCGACATTCTTCGCCCCGCTGCCGAACTCCTCGAACGACTGCCGGAGAGCCTCTTTCGCCCCCTCATTCAGTTCGCCCGTGTATTCAAGCGTTGCTTTCGCTGTCAGCCCGCTCTCATACATTTTGTTCATGAAATCCTGTGACGCTGACGCTCCGCTCACCGTATCTTTCAAAATCTGCTGCACGGGCAGTCCGGTGATTCCGTCAAAACTGAATGATGTTTTAAAGTGCATCACCTCGTCGGTGCTGAAAACGTACTGTCTGCCGGATGTCGGGTCTGTGTAGACGTACCACAAACGCCCCACCCCTGCGAATATCCCCGCATCATCGACAACTATCTGCACACAATTTGACTGCATCACCCACAAGTCAATGATTCGGAACTCTCCCCCGTACCGCTGCCGGATGAACTTTTTTCTCATGTAGACATAGGCGTTCCCGTAATGGTTGCGGTTCATTTCAACGGTGTTCCAAAATACAGTAGGTGTCATGAACGGGTTCGGTCTCTTTGTCAGCAGCTTTGACGTTTCGGTCTGCTCTGCCTCCACGATTCCCTTGTCCGTTCTCTGATAGTATTTGATAGGCATTTTTGCAAGCGTCTCCGACAACATCTTGAGGCATGTGAAATATGTCACCTCTGATGTCGGTTTCCTCCTCCGGCGCAGCCCCAACGATTCAAGGAATGATGTTGAGTTCAGCGTCCTCACGCCCCCGCTGTCCTCCGGTGCGCCCCTCCACCAGTTCACGAAACGGCTTGCAAGCCTCTGAAACGGATTCATTCTCTATTCACCACCTTTCATATATTTCTGATATTGCACAAGCCAGTCATTCACGGATTCATTGATGTCCGGCTTGTATTCCTCTTTCATTGCTGCTTTCCACCCGTCGATGATTGCGTCAATCGGGTCGATGCGGTCTGTCGTGATGTCCTTGTCAATCTTGATTTCCCCATAATTGTTGGAAATGGTCTTTGCATTTGCGATTGACCATGTCAGCAGTTCATCGAATGGAACGACTTTCTTTTTATCGCCCTTTCCGACCTCAACGCCCTCAATCTCGACGTTGCCCGCAAGGATTTCCAGTCTGAAATCTACGGTCGCATCGTTCAACTCTTTCGCCGTCTGCGTCACTGATACGGAATCGAACCCCAACGCCTCAAGGTCTGACAGGAACGCCGACGCATTGTGCGGGTCATAACAAATCAACTGCGGTTTCAAATCATGCTCTTTCACGAGTTCCTCAAGATATTTGATGATGTATTTATAATCTGTCTTGATTCCTCCCAGTGTTTCCGTGACCGTCACAAGACCCTTTTCAATCCATAAGTCATACGGAATCTTGTCAGTCTTGATATGGTCATCAACCCGTGATTTCGGGATGAATGAATGTGTATGTACAAAATACTTTTTCACATCGCCGACCATGTGCGGGATGATGATTGCGATTGAGGTCAAATCCCCTCCGGATGACAGGTCAACCCCGACATAGCATTTTGAGCCTTTGAAATCTTTCAGCGATTTCAGAACGGCGCACATCTTCCACTTTGCAATTTCCTTGATGTACATGGAATTTGACCACTGCATCCACATGTCAAGCTGCTTTACAAGGAAATCCCGCAAGTCCTCCCCGCCCATGTCACGGGCGGTATGTGCGACCGGAATGAGGTTCTCGACCGCATCCGCATCAAACTCAAGAATCGGGTTCGCCTTTATCCAGTTTTCCGGAGTATACCAGTCATCCTCTGCGTCCATCTGTGCGATATAGACGAACTGACTGTCATTCTCGAACACGCCTCTCAAGAGATTGCAGCAGTATTCATATAATTTGTAGCAGGGCGATTTCAAATCGAATCCCGCCGTTGTTATGACTGAAATCAGTGCCGACTTGAGTTTTTTGATTCCACCCTCAAGCAGTTTGTACATCTGATTTGTCTTGTGTGCGTGGTACTCGTCAACGATTCCCAAATACGCACGGTGTCCGTCCAGTGACTTGGTATCTCCGGACAGGGCTTTTATTTCCGAATGAGTGAACAGGCAGTCTATTGTGTGGTTATGCTCGTGTACTCTGAACCACTCCGACAAATCCTCGTCGGAATTGATGAATTTAACAATTTCATCAAAGACAATGTTCGCTTGGTCTTGCTTTGTAGCGGTGCAATATATTTTCCCGTACTTGTAGCCGTCAAAATTGCCGTAATATGCAGCTAAAATCCCATTGATGAATGACTTTCCGTTCTGCCTCCCCAACTGTATGTAGGATGTTCTGAACCGTCTGTATGACTTTTCTTTCGTCCTCCACCCGTTGATTGAGCCTAAAATGAAACATTGGAACGGGTACGCTGTGACGCTTTCCTGCTCCTCGCCCTCTGCAATGGTGAGTTCCTCCGCAAAATTGATGATTTTCTCGGACTGCTCAACATCAAAATAGTATTTGTACGGTGCAGCCTTTGACTTTTCAATGTCGTCAAGATGCCTCTGACATGCCAGTCTGACAAGTTCTCCGGCTGTGATGCGCCCCTCTGTGACGTCAAGGGCGTATTGTGTGCATCGGTCGGTGATGCGCTCCGTTTTCGCCATTATGCGTTAGCGTATTTGCTGAACTTGTTTTCCGGTTTATCTGTTTTCGCTTTCGGAACGACCAAACGGCAACGGCTCGACACCGTCATCCCGAAATCGCCTGCCCCCTGCCGACACTGTTTCATGCAGCGGTCTTGTATAATCATGAGACGCTCACGTTCCCCGTTCACGACCTGCCGTGTTCCGACCTGCACCTGCTCTTTTTCCCCCGTTTTCGGATTTGTCTGCGTCTCATAAACCGGAACATCCAACATCAACGGCGTTTCCCTTATCTGTGCCGTGATTTCGATATATTGTTCCTGTGCAATCAGCAACCTCGCAAGCGCATCACAATCAACATTCGCAATCAGCTTGATTTCAAGCAGGTCTTTCGCAAGTTTCCGGAACTTCTTTTTGAGTTCCGGCGTTAGGTACGGCGGGGGCTTGACCTTGTCATTCGGTGCGACGACCTCGGCGTTTTTCCTCGCCTCAATCTCTGCTTTTGTGAGGTGTTTTTTGCCTTTCATGACCACTAAATCCGTGGGCTGTCTCTGTCCTGCCATTGCAACGTCAACCCCCTTTCTGTCTAGTGTTCATCGGTTTCGTGTCACATTCTGACACCCTTTCCGGCGCACCCTGTTTACTGAAATTCCCGTGGGGAGTTTTCTCAAAGGAAAAGAGGGGGCGTGACTAGAAAAGCGTCACTCAAAACTTTTTCATACCCCCCTGCCTCTCGGAAATGGTATTCAATCAGTGACCTCAACCGTTTCTGTGTTGCTCTCATGCTTGCGTTGCTTTGTTTATATAGTGCTGTGATGGTGCTGTGTGTCTCGTGCTTGAGTGGTATCAAGTTCAGAGGGTTCAATCTCTGCTCCCAGTCCTCCTCAAGTTCCACGATGTGATGTATCGGGTCGGATTCCTCAAGCGTTTTCAATTCATGCAGGACATACAATGCGTATATATCCACATGGTCATAAACACTCATGATGACCGGACGCAATGCCCGCCACTCCCTTGATATATAGAACTCTGCTGCCCTCTGGTCTCTGCGTGTATTGTTGTACACCACATACCTTGACTGCTGCCTCCGCTCGCAGTCCTCACACATCTTGAGTGATTGAGGAATCAGCTTTCCACACCTGCATGATTTCAGCAGCATCATCCATCCTCCTCCCTTTGTTCCTGCTCCTGTCTCTGCTTTTGAGAGGCGGGCAATAGACCGCATCACTGCGCCCTGCTGCCCGCATATAACAGGAGGGCAAACAGGCAAGAAAAAAGCGACTGCATCTCTGCAATCGCTCGTCTCAACTGTTCACCCTACCACAATAACACATTTGAATCGCCTTGTGTTCACCCACTTTTGACCCCCTTTTTCACCCTGTTTTCACTCGCTTTTCACCCCGTTTTGTTCAAATTGTTTTTATTTTCAATGCAATTTGCGTCGTTTTCTAACGCTTTCGCACCGAATAACTTTATTGCCAACCTCGGAATCATTGCCTTGCACCACTTCTTTGGAGAGTTCTTTCCGCATCCGGTCTCTCTGACAACCTCCTCGTATGTCATGCCCTTAATGTATACCGCCTCAAGTGCCTCATACTTGTATGCCTCACCTGCTGCCTCTGCATCCTCTTTCAGCGATGCAAGAGCCTGTTTCAAGTGTTCAAACAGGATGACCGTCTCTGCCCTGCACTCCCTTATTGATTGCAGGAACGCCCGCTCTGCTGATATGTTATATCTGCCCGCATCCGGAATCTGCGACACTTCCGACACCGCATCATTGATATACCGTTCCATTTCACGGTAATTCTCAAGATATAAGTATGTCTTGTCGATGACCGTCTGTTCTTTTTCCTCTTTCACGCCGATTCCTCCGTTTCTGTTACCCTTTCTTTATTCGTCGCTTTCTTCTTTCAGAATATACTCATTCTGCATCCTCTGTAATTCCATCAAGCCCTTTTTGAACTCCATGTCATCACCGTTCATGCAGATGTCGAAAATCTCCTCATACTTCTCAATATTATCGAAAATGAATCTTGCCTCCGCTGCTGACCTGCTCGCATTGAGGAACATCCCTTTGATTGCCTCTCTCATGGTCTCACGCTGCAATCGCTCCTCCTCTGACTGTGGCGGTGTCTCTGCCATCATTTTGTCATAGGTTTTGTCAATTGCATCCGAAATCGGCTTTTTCCATCCAACTCCCACGGACATCAACTGATATTCAATATCCTCAAACGTGTTCCCCTGTGCAATGCCCGTGATTCTGATTTCTTTCTTTCCCTTTGCGGAAATCAGAATCAAATCATCGTCATAGGCGTTCATGTAATAATCGAACTTTGTGTCAAAGTTCTCTTTCGGGTTTATGATGATTTCCGGTTGACTGCTGCCCTCGGTCTTGATGCTTACACCGATATATCTTGCCCCAACCGCCATTGCGTTGATAAATACTGCTTTTAATGCGCTTTTATTCATTGTCCTGCTGCCTCCTGTTTTCTCTTTTCTACTGCGATAATTCCTGCAAATACTCTGTCTGCACATGGAATCGCAATGCTATTCCCTAGCGACATATATCTCGCCGTGTCTGATGAATCTTTTCCGTCTGACCTTTTTTCCGTCCATCCGTCCGGAAATCCGTCAAGCCTTTCACACTCTGTCGGTGTCAGCCTCCTCACTTTATAATTTTGATTTTTTTTGCCTTGTAGCAGATAAAGCGGTATTTTCCATATACTTTCCTTTGGTTCTTCCATTTCCGGAAAGTCTATGTAATAATCAGCCTCATTTTCACAACCTGCCACGCTGCAAATACCCGCTCCCACATCATCAAGCAGATTTTCGGAAATATTATTCTGTTTTACGCACCTTTCGCAAATACACGCCCAATATTTTCCATCCTCGTTTTTTACGAAATCATCAAACAATATTATCTCATTTTCAATTACAAGGCTCGTGTCTCCCCTTATGGACGTATTTGCCCCCGCCGTCTGTGTATTGGCTACACCGCTTATTCTATATCCATGATGCTGATATGCCTCCGCAAACGTCATTTCTTTTCTAACAATCAGAGTTTCGCTGCCTCCCCCGTTGTTTCCCCTGCTTGCCCTTAATGTGCCGATACCCTCTGCGTATACCCCATATCCGCAATCCCTATATGGAATATGCTCTATATTTGTTGTTCCAACGCCTCTTTCAAAACTCCGGGCAATATCCTGTTTCTCCTTTCTGCCCTGCGGAGAATACCCAAGCACGCTTTCGCACTCAAATAATATTTCTCCTGCGCTGTCTCCTGCAAAATCGTGTACAAGGTAGATGCGTTTTCTACGTTGGGGTACTCCCCAATATTGAGCATCCATTCCTCGCCATGCGGTACTTCCTGCGCTGCTTCTAACCATTCCGGCTGTCGCCCATTTTCCGCTTTTAGGTACTGGAATATAGGCTTTTGTGATTTCTTCAAGCACCCGGCGAAAATCCTGTCCTTTATTGCTCGAAAACGCTCCTGCCACGTTTTCCCATATAATGTATTTTGGATATTTTCCATCTGTCGCACCTCTCATTTCATACACGATTCGTATTGCCTCGAAAAATAGATTTGACTTCTTTCCGTCAAGCCCTCTTTGGTCTCCTGCTATCGAAAGATTCTGACACGGTGAGCCGAAACTAATAATATCCACGGGCTGAATTTCTCCTCCCTTTATTTTTCTTATGTCTCCTAACTGCACAACATCCGGAAACTGATATTTTGCAATTTCAATACAATTTTCATCAATCTCACTCGCCCATACTGTTTCTATTCCGTTTTGTTTCGCTGCTAAAGGAAACCCGGCTATTCCATCAAACAGACTTCCTAATGTCATTTTTACATTATTCATCGTCCTGCTGCCCCCTCGCCTTATTCTCTCCCACCGTCTCTCACGATGTTCACTGCCTTGTCAATCAAGATGTACTCCTCTCCTCCCTCGATGTACCCGTCGCCGTTCGCTTTCAAGTCGGCGCATATCTGCCCTAAATTCGCATTTTGCAGCGGTTCTCCGTCCTTATCGACAAGCGATGTCGCCATGATGCAGAATCCCTCCTCAAGTCCGGTGTAGTCCTCAAGGATATATGTCACCATTTTTCTCACCATGCGTCCGGTGTTCCTGCCGTCTGCAAATTCCATCAACTCAAGGATGTCGCCCTTTTTATAGCCCCTGTCATTCTTCCGGAGTTCAAAACTCTTGATATTGCTGCAAGCGTCCTCGAAAAACGATGCTCCCAGTCTTATCTGATGCACTTTCTTACCGCTCTCTCCGGATGCAGAGGGAATATTGTTCATCCGCTCCTCGTCTGCCTTTTCACGGAGTTTTCTTTTTGTTTCCCTGTCGATTTCGTCCTGCTCCTCGGAATACCGCTGTTCTTCGGTCTTATATGCCTCTGCTCGGTTCTTGTACTGGTCGCATTTTGTACACGTTCCGGTCTTTACGTTGCAAGTCTCATATTCTGTACAGGAATAGCACAATGAGGTGATTCCCTCCGGATGCGGTGTCTGATATTCGTCACCTGCTGTCGGATGCTCCTTACTGCCCTCCTGCGTCTCTGTATTCGCCCCATTTTCGCCCGTTTCGGTCTCCGGTGTACTCTTTTCCGTCTCTGACCCGTTCTGCCCCTCTGTGGCGGTCTCTGCGCCCTCTCCGGTGGGTTTCTGCGTGTCCTGCTGCCCCGTCTTTTCCCCTTTCATGGTCTTAATGTCTTTGTGGGAGAGTTCACCGGATTCCTTGAACCTCTCAAGTGCCTCCTGCTGCTCCTCCGTCGTCATTCCGGATAATTCATAGGCAGCAGAAAACGTGAGACGCTCACTTTTCAATTCTTCCTTAAATTCCGGAATCAGATTGTTATTGACTGATTCAATCTGTGCAACCTTTGTCTTTGACATATGCAGCATTGAGGCGATGACATCCCGCAGCCGTCCGGATGTGAGGTCGTACCCTTTTATCTGCTTTCCTGCTGCTTTCATCTTTTCCAGTGATTCCTTGAGGCGTTTTTCCTCCTCAATCATGTCGGCGACGCTCTTATTCCGGTATGCGTTCGCAATGATGATTTCGACCTGCTCCTCGTCCGCATCCTGCGGTGTTGTCAGCTTACTCGTCGCCATTTCAAACTCTTTATAGCCTTTTGAAACAAGCATCTTGAGGGCAAGCCACCGCCTCTCACCTGCAACAATCCTATATTCGCCCTTTTCGCACGGCTCATATACTAACTCAAGATTCTGCTTGAGACCGAATGTCAGAATGTCTCCCGCAAGTTCTTCAACCGCTGCGATGCTGTAAAAGTTCATTTCATTCCGGTACATTTTAAAAATCGAAATATCTTTCGTGCGAAATCTCGCTTTCGGTGTCTCCTCGATGCCCGCCTTGCTATTTTTGTTTAATGCGTCCATGACGCTGAATCCCGTTGCCATGTTCTCTCCTCCTGTTCAATTCCTGCTCTGCCTCTTTTGCTATCCTCTGAAAAATACAGAATCCTTTGCACATATCCGGCAATATTCCGCATGTTTCGCATGGTGGATATAGCGAACCGTCCTGCCTCCTCGGTCTTTTGTCTACACTCATTTTCCTTTAGCCTCCCATCTCGTGACGGTCGCCTATTGCCATCGGGTCAATCATGTATGACCTTTTCAATTCTGAATCTGATAATTTTTTCTTGAGTTCACGGATTTCCTCGTCACGCTTTTTTATGGTCTCAATTTTTATTTTTATAGTCTTTTCTTTTACCTTGATTTTCTCCTCTGCCTCTTTCAGACGTTTCATGATACCCGCTGCCGGACAGTCCTCTTTCAAGTCGCACTCTGTATCTGCCATGTACGCCTCACACATTTCACAAACAGATGTGTCCTGCTGTCCTGCTGCCTCTTTCCAATCCTTATATTTTGGAATCCGTCTCTTTCTCTGCGCTGATTCTAAAATCAGCGGAATCCTTGCAAATTCCTCTTTCGTCATTTCTGAAAGTTCATAGTGCATATCTGATTTTTCGGAATCCATGAACTCACGAATCAATCTCCGCAGACAACCCGTAGACACGATAATTTGCAATGTTCCCGCTGCCTCTTTAAGTAATCGAGAGAGGTCATCGTCTGAAACATCTTTCATTTCATCAATCTCCCTGCACTTTTTCTCATACTGCTCCGAATCTATTTTCTCAATCAATCCGGATGCAAAACCCCGAACACTTTTGAATAGCGTTTCATATTCCCGCAACTCGTCCAGTGTTTCAAGACTTATCGTCACCGTTCCCTCAATAACGCTCATTTTTTCTCTGTCCTCCTGTTCTATTTTTCACTACCTTGCAACGCCCGCACAATCTCACGGTATTCCTTTTCCCTCTCGGAGATTTGAGCCTCCAAAACGTCCAACCGCTTATATAACTGATTGATAACACGAGAGGGCAACTTTTCACCGTTCTTGACTAAAATTCTGATAATCTCATTCCGGCTCACATCGTTCAACTCTGCTAATATTTGCAACTGTGTATTCTGATTCCTTGCATCCCGATACATGCAGCAGATTTCCCTCTCTGTCACGCCCTATCCCCTCTATTCTGTCAGTTTTTGCTTTTTGGTCTCCGTCCGCTCGACATTTATCTCGCCTTTGCTATTCTGTGAAATAGAGGCTTTAACGCCCCCCCCCGTAGGTTCAAAGTGACCTTTGCAAGCCCTCCCGAATATATCTCCTCGACTGCTGCCCGCAGGATGCTCACAATCCCCTCGCCGATTCTTTTCTCCGGTGCAGCATCCTCACCGAAAAGAACGGAAACATTTTTCAACGCTTTTTCTTTCCGCTGCTTTTCTTTCTGATACTCGACCGCCTCCGGACAGGTACAAGACATTGTCGCCTTTTCCTCTGCCTGTGGCTTTGTCAGCTTTCCATCTGCCTCAATCTGCACCATCTGTCCGCAGAATCTACACGGTGCAGTGCTTATGTTATTTCCCATTCTCACACCTCCCTCATAAGTTCCTCAACCATACTCCGATAGTCCTGTGATACGATTCCCCGCCGTGAAAACTCCGGCAATGGTTTCATTGCCATGCTTGCCTTTTCTGCGATGATTGACCGCCGAATTGGCGTTGTGAACATATTCCACCCGTACTCCTCATGCAACCACAACTCCATGTCAAGAGAAGTCTTGTTTTTCTGTCGCATGGTCATGATGATTTTTATTCTCAAATCCGGATTGAACTTTTTTAAATCCTCGACCTGCTCCTCAAGATTGCGGAGAGCCTCGTTTTCATATCCTCCGACCTTTGCGGGCGCAATGACAAGGGATGCGGACAGTAAAATGTTGATGACCACCATGTCAAGCAGCCTCCCGCAATCACAAATACAATAGTCATATGCTCCGGAGACCTCCTCAAGCGCATCCCGCAGCCTCGTGACTTGGTTCTCCTCCTGCTTGAGCATGAGATTCATGTCTGTCCGCATGAGATAGCCGTTCGCCGGAACGATGTCAATGTGTTCATAGCGGGTCGTCTGAATGAGTTCCGATGTTCGGTAATCTCCCCCAACATTGACATGACGCTCAAGCAGTTCACTCAACCCGATTCCCTCCGGCTCATATGCGCCGAACGTCTTTGATGTGTCTCCCTGCGGGTCTCCGTCAAGCACAAGCACACGTTTCCCGTACTCCTCGCCCAATATGTACGCAACGGAATCCGCTGTTGTGGTCTTTCCGATTCCTCCCTTTGGTGACATTACTGCAATAATTTTCATGTTGTTTCCTCCTGTTCTCTCTCAATCAATAATCTCTTTCGTGACATCCGCATCGGTGCATGTATGCCATGCTCTCCCCGACCCTATAAAGCAGAATCCCGAACATAACGAACGCCCCCAGTGTGATGACACCTGCTGCCGTCAATGCTTTTTTCATTGTGCTGTTACTCCCTCCGTGAAATACTCGTTATACGGACACGCCCTGCAATCCTGCTCCATCTGCCCGTCATCCGGATTGTAGCATCCGGAACACTGACCGAAACCGTTCACAATCGGAGGCTTGAATCCGAATTTGACCTGTCTGACCGCTGCCTCGCATTTCTTGAGAAACCGTTTCAACTCTTTGGACTGCTTTTCAATCCTCTGCCACTTTGTCACCCGTTCCACCTCCTCTCTTGACCTTGCCATTCTTGAGGATGCTGTTGTTCGGGATATTCATTCTCAAATTCCGCTCTCTATGATTCCGGTCTGCAAGATTCAAATATTCCGTGAGGACACTGATTGCCTCCTCTGCTGAATAGCAGGTTGCGACAAAATGCCCCACCTCTGCCATTTCCTCAAGGAACTCTTTTTGTTTCTGCGTCCGTGCATTGTTCCCGTACTTCATTTCGATGTAAAGCCCGCAATAACTTCCTTTCGGATATGGGAGAATCAAATCAGAGACACCCGCTTTCACGCCCATCTGTTTCAATTTGACCGCCTCAAGTTTGTTCCTGCTGCCCCCGTTCGGGCAATGATGCAGCCATTTCAACTCCGGAAAATGGTTCATGTTATACTCTGACCACTGGATGACTGCAATCTGCTCCGTGTCCTCACTCCTCATTGCATATTTCATATTCATTTCTTTTTTGCTCCTTTCCGTTGCCCCGTCTGCGGTGCAAACATGATAATATTCGCAGAACAGGCAGACATGACGGCAATCCTTGACCTTGAACATCCACAAAAACCTCCGGAAAAGCTGCCCGATTGTCCTCACCTGCCCTCTCCCTCCTCGCTGCTGAAATAATGATGTCCGATGACCGTGTACGGCGTTCCAAACGAATGAAAACGCCCCTCACGGAAATAAACCACCGAATCCGGAAAAATCCTCTCGTTGACTGCATCCTGCACCGCCTCAAGACATTCATCATCAATCGGCGCAGCCTCAACCGAACCATTGCCCCATGATGAAAATGCCCCGTCCTGCTTGATGACCTCCTCCACCGTGTCCGGAAAATTCTCTGATTCGACCCGATTCAGAATAACCTCCGCAACGGCGACCTGCCCCTCAAACTCCTCCGTCTTTGCCTCTGCAAATACGGTCTTTCCCATGAGTTCAAAATCGTCCAGTGATATGTAGTCAATGCCCTCCCTGCCATATACGGGAACCATGCCCTCAATGTGAGGTTTCACCCACTCCTCAAATTCCTTTTCCTGCTCCGGTTCTGCTGCCCCTGTCAGCGTGTGGACGGTCTGCGTATATGATGGAATCTGTTCAAACTTCCCAACCTCTGACCGCCCCTTTACACACTCCCCGTCATCACTTCTCCCCGCTGCTGCCGTGAGCATGAGGACGGTCGTTGCCACCACTATCAAAAGCAGAATCATCCGGATGCGCTCTCGCCTTTTCCTCCGTCGCCTTTTCATTGTCCTTTTTCCTCCTCATTCTTGCGTTTATGTAGAACATATAATTGAAATCGTTGTAATAAACGCCCGCATCCGTGAAATCAAATTCCGGATACCAACCCGCAAGCACTTCCCGAATGGTATCTTGATTCTTGACCATGCCGTCAACGTATTTCCCTATCGGTTTATAACTGCCCTTGCCCCTCTCCTGCTGCTTTGAATGAACGACTTTGATGTTCGGGTCTTGCAGCCCTTGAGAACTATTCCACCGTTTTTCCGACTTGATGCGTTTCTTTTCCTTGACCATATACCTTGACATTCCGGTGAGACCGTTTTCATCCTTTTGCAGCCTCCTCACCTCATTCCGGCTTGACTGATTCCAACATTTTTCAACCACATCCATGTCAAGCGCACCGTCCATAACAATGTGATGATGCCACCGGATTTCTGCCTCCTCGTTGTACTCTGTCACATAGACATACTTTGCGTTCGGCAATCCCCTCTTTTTTCTCTGATAGTTCACTCTCCGGATGTAGTTCTGCATGTTCTTGATTGCTGCGTCGATGTCTCCGTCCGGAGGGAGGTGGTCGTCATCATAGGTCAGCGTCAACCAAATATCACGGTCGCCGAAATTCTGATTGATTAGCCGTTCCACATACTTTCTTGCATTTTTATCATTCAGATTCTTTTGCGCCTTGCTGTTATCCTTGACAACCCTCTGCCCCTCTTTGGGTACATCATCCATTTTCCGGAACTGCGGGTATATCTCAATTTCAAACTGTTCTCCTGCTGTTATTTCCTTGAGGGCATACACCACCTTTTTTCCGTGGGAGAACATCTGCTCCACAAACCACTCATTCAAATCTGTCAGTGCTTTGTTGTATGCTGCCTCATAGTCATAGGGGATGAACACTCTCCCCTGCTTTTTCCTCTTTCCTTTCCGCTCCATCTGACACACTCCTGTCACACCTGCCTCATATCCCTGTTCATAGGTTTTCGCAGACTTGTTACTATCTATTACAAGGACGCTGAAAACCTTGAAATCCCTTGAAAAATGAGGCTTTTTTCATGATTTTCTGCTTGTGCTTTGGTGTCAGATTTGCTATAATAGATTTGTTAGAACAACTGACACAAAAACACGATTGAAACGGACGACTGCTGCCAACGGTCGCCCGTTTCTTTTTCTCTCTTTCAAGCTGCTGCCTCTTTCTCTCTAACCTGCACCGTCACTTTGACCTGCTCCCGTTCAGAGATTATCCGTGCAATGGTCTCATAAAATTTCTTGATATTCTCTGCGCTCATACGCCGTCGCCTCCTATCCATCTATAAGTCGAACTCATAATCCCACACTCTCTCGTTTCCCTTGAGTTCAATATCTCCATCGTGCATATATGCTTTGCATTGAAAGAACGCCTCCGAATGGTCGTGTGATTCTTTCACTTTGCTTTTGTCAATGTTTATCTCAATCACGCTCATTTTCTTCTTTCCCCGTATAACAAGGAACTTGCAGGAATCCTCCGGTCTTTTACAGAGATAAACTTTTCCATCCCATGACTTTCTGATTCTGCCCTCGCCGACGATTTTCTCCATCGTTTTTCTAGGGGGCTGCATGATAAAATTTCATATTCTTTCACCTCGTCATTTTCCGGTAACTGCTGCCCTGCCGTCTCTGACAGGGCGCATCCTGTCACCTGCTACCGTCATGCCGTTGCGACTGCTGCCTGTTTCCGTTCCTGCTCCTGCTGCCACCTTGCACGTTCCTCCTCTTTCCCTGTCAAATACCCTGCAATGAAAGACTTGTCAGATTCCGGCAATAACAGGAACTTTTCTGCAATGCCCTCAACCATTTCCCTTTTCTTTGCCTTTGCTGTCATGATTGTTCCTCCTCTCTATGACCTGTTTGTTTTATCAATAATCATCCTCAATCTGTTCGTCTGCCTCCGTGTAATACTCTCCGTCATATCCTTTTGACATGAGCCTCTCCCAACACTGGCGACAAACAAGTCTGAATGTGATTCCATGACAATCTCTCGTGAAATCCATATCCTCACGGTCAACCTCGCTATTGCATACCGGACACATCCGGATGTCTCTCTCCTCGAACTTGCAGGACAATCCCCATTCACGCCTCCGGCAATCTTCAACCGTTCCATCCTGCCCCGTCATGAATTTGTGCTTGCATATATCGCAATCATTTCCCTCGTTGAAACTTTTCTGCATCCGCTTTCCTCCTTTGGTGGCTCTCTCGGTCTTTTCAACCCGCTCACCTCTATTCCGGCGATGTCTACCGTGTTTTGATTTTTCACCTTAAAAAATCAAGAAAAACCTGTCATCCGACTATGAACTTTCTAGCAGGTTCACCCGCTGCCATGTTTCCCACGGTATCACTGACTTTGTCTCTCGGCTTGCCATCGTCAGACACAAGGTTGCCATCCTTGCATGACGGGGCGACTGCTGCCCCGTTTCGGCTCATATATTTAATAATTCACTTGGTTTTCATACCCCTTTGAATTTCCTACAATTTCAAACCCGTCACGTTTCGCCCATTTCTTGAGTTGTTTCATCGCATGTGCAAAGTCGCAAGCCTTAATCTCCACATTGCTGAACCCTTTCCCTTTTACCTCAAAATGAAAATCCATGAATCTCCATCCTCTTTTATGTATCACTGGTGGATTTTCGCCAGTGCATCCATGCCCCTCCCCGTAATATCCATAACACGCTCTACTTTCCATTCAATTTTCTCCTCCCTGCTGTCCCGTTTCGACTTTCAGAACGCTTTGTCAAGGTCGAACTTCCCTCCTGCTGCCACATCGTAAAGACGATTGTTTTTATCCTCAATCTTTTCCATTCGTTCCTTGAGAGGTGCTGCCAAATCTCCCAGTGTTGACCATCCCTCAAGAATCTTGATGCAGCTTTCAAGTGCCTCTATCTGCTTTGCGTTTGTCATGAGTTCCATGATTGCCTTTTCCTTTGTCATTGTGATTCCCTCCTGTTTGTTATGTTCGGGAGGCTTTCGCCTCCCTGCCTTTCCTTTATGCTGTGAGTTTGATTTCCCTGTGCTGTGTATCAATGCACTTCATATAATCAAAATCAAAATCCGTGCTATAATGCAGGTCGCATCCCTCATTTGACAATTTTTCAAAATCCTTGTCCTCAAGAGCCTTTATGATGTACTTTCCGGTTTTCACATCAATGTCAACCAGTTCAACATATCTAATGTGAAACCAACATCCGTTTGGAGTTTTTCTGAATCCGCTCCGGTCTCTGATACACATTTTTTTGATGTTCTTTTCCTTTTCCGGCTCCGGAATTGTTTTCAGCATCGGACGGATGCTTTTCACAAAATCCTGTTTGTTGAGTGTGCTGCTCATGTATAATTTTTCTATTGCCTCGAACTGTTCGTCTGTGACTTCCCTTTTTGCAAGTGCCTCAAATTCATGTTTCATCATGGTTCATTTCCTCCTGTTCTGCGGGAGGCTTTCGCCTCCCTGCCCTGTTTTGTTATCTCTTTAACTGAAAAATCATCCCCAAAGCACAATGCAGGAAAAAGTTTTTGATTTCTTTTTCAGTATCTTCATAGTTTGTTCTTACAATCAGAGTGCAGTTTCCGGCACAATTACTCCATGCAATATCAAAATTCATGTATGTGCGACCTTGTAACTGTTCTTTGATTGCCTCGCACTCTCTTTCGCTGAAATATCCTAATTCCTCAAATGTGTATTCTTTCATGTTCGTTCCCTCCTGTTTGTTGTCTATGGTTACATTATAATCGCCTACGGTCACTTTGTCAATACTTTTTGTTGCCTTTGGTAACTTTTTTATTGATTTTTGTTTTTACTCGTGGTATGCTTGAGAAAACAAGGGAGGTGATATGCTTGACGCAAGGTGAGCGTATAAAAGAAACTAGAAAATCCCTCAATCTTACTCTTGAGAAATTCGGTGAAAAAATCGGTGTTACAAAAACTGCTATCTCAAGAATCGAAAAAGGTGAGCGTGGTTGCACCGAACAAATGACAAAAGCGATTTGTCGTGAATTTGGTGTCGATTACATATGGTTGACCACTGGTGAGGGAGAAATGTTTGTTGATTCTGACGATGATTTCATCGAAAAGATTGACCGCATCATGGCAGGTGAGAGTGACATCCGAAAAAATGCAATAAAAGCCCTCGTCAATGCCAGTACAGAGGACATTGAGGCTCTTGACCGCCTCATTGACCTATATTTGCAAGCTAAAAATGAAAAAGACTGACAGTCTTTTCAACTGCCAGTCTCATTCTTTGGTGTAAAGGTACAAAACGAATTTATATATCCTCTTGAGGATTCTTTCGCTATGTATCTTCCCGACTAACTCAATGATAGCCTTTTTGTAATTCAAGGGAACACCACCCCTTTCCGAATCACATTGTAGCACAAATTTCCATGATTGTGGAAATCGTGAGGCACATTTCCATGATTATGGAAATTTTCTCACCTGCTGCCGACATCCTGTCCGGCGTGTGATACAATTATTTGTATTCGGATTCAAACAGGTCAGTGATTTTGACATCAAGCGCAATGGCTATCGTTTCAAGCTGAAACAATGTCGGTGACACCTTGCCGTTTTCGATGTTGTTGAGCGTCGATTTTCCGATTCCGGATTTCTTCGCTAACTCCATCAAAGTGAATCGTTTTTCGGTTCTCTTTTCCCATAACAGAACTTTCACCCTGCTCACCTCCTTTCACAAGGAAGTTTACAAGGTGACATAGTTCACATATAGAAATGGAGGTGCTTTGTGTATGAGTATTCTGAATAGTTATGATGTCAAAGTTGTGGGTGTTACATATGACAATGACGATGGTAGCAGTCGTCAAGAAATTCTCTCAAGGACTGACCGATGCGACCCTCTTTTTATTGATTATTTTGAATATTGCGGGTCTCCCGCATATTCTGTTAATAATTTAGACGGGGAAACAATCGGCAATCTCCCGAAAGAATTATCTGCGGAAATATATAAAAAATATCCCGATTCTTCTCTTGATGCCCGTGTGGTTGACATTCTCGGAGGTGATGACGGTTTAAAATATGGTTGTATGATTCATATTGATGTCTTGAGCAATGACAATACATCCGGTTCATCGGATTCAACACCTAATATCTCAGATGTTCCGATTCAAGCGAAACCTGCATCCGGTTCATCAAACAAAACATACGGCATTATATATATCATTCTTGGAATTATACTTGCTATTCTCGGACTTTTGGTTTTTCTTGTCGCTCCGGTCGGTGGATTGCTTTGCATTGTTGGCGGTATTCTTTCAATCATCATCGGTCGCAAATATAAAAGAAAATCGTCCGGTTCATAATTCCGGACTAAAAAAAGAGCGGTCGCCACGCCAATGGAAACCGCTCTCAAGAAACACTCACACCTCGCAAAATGCACGGTGATGAAATGTCTCTCCGCAAGTCTCATTTTATCACGAAACCGTGCTTTTGCATAGGTTTTATTTTTATACCTTTTTATGATTGGAGTTGATAAAATGAGACGGAAAACCGTTGCATCGGTTGAAAAAATCCTGCTCCGTGTCGCAATATATATCCGTGTTTCGACTGACAGGCAGGTCAAAGAGGGAGATTCCATGCGTGACCAGTTAGCGACCGGACAGAGATACATTGACACGCATGAGAACATGATTCTCGTCGATACCTACATTGACGACGGAATCTCCGGGCAAAAACTCAAGAGAGACGATTTCCAACGCCTCCTCGATGATGTGCGGGCGGGAAAGATTGACCTTGTCATCTTCACCCGCCTTGACCGTTGGTTCAGAAACCTCCGGCATTATCTGAATACTCAAGACATCCTCGACAAGCACGGCGTTTCATGGACTGCCATTGAGCAGCCTTATTTTGACACATCCACGCCCCACGGACGGGCGTTCGTGAATAATTCAATGATATGGGCTGAACTTGAGGCTCAAAACGATTCTGACAGAATCCTCGGCGTGTTCGATGACAAGGTTGACAACGGTGAGGTGCTTTCCGGCTCAACTCCTCTCGGATATTCCATCAAGGACAAACACCTCACTCCGGATGACGATGCGCCGACCGCCGTTGCAATCTTTCAATTCTACCGAAAGAACGGGAATTTGAGTGAGACGCTCCGGCATATGGAATCGGAGTTCGGACTGGTTCGCACTCATGCCAGTCTCAAGAATATGCTCACAAATACAAAATACATCGGAGTGTTTCGGGATAATAAAGAATATTGTCCGGCAATCATCGACCGTGAACTCTTTGAGGATGTTCAAAGACTTCTCTCAATCAATATCAAAGACGGGAAAAAGTATGATTATATTTTCAGTGGGCTTGTGGTCTGCGAGGACTGCGACCACATCATGAGCGGATGTCAGCAGCGTTCTTATGGTCGCCCCCGTGCAGACGGTACACGGACAATGTACAAATATAATAGTTACCGATGCAGACAGGGGATAAACCTGCGCCGATGCCCCAACCGAAAAATTGTCATGGAATCCACCCTTGAGGCGATGATGCTTGACCGCATCCGTCCGGAACTTGAAAAGTATATTGCAGAATATGAGGTTGCGAACCTGCCCGCCATCCGGACGGACGCAAAACGACGGAGTGTCGAAAACAAATTGCAGAAATTAAAGGATTTGTTTTTGAATGACCTCATAACGATGGACGAGTTCAAACTGGATAGAGAAAAGCTACTTTTGCAGCTTGAGAAAATCAATGCAGAGGATTCCCGCCCCGCCAAGGATTTATCATATCTGCGGGATTTCTTGAAAATGGATTTTGAAAGTGTATATGATTCCTTTTCCATTCCGGAAAAGCGTGAATTGTGGCGGTCAATCGTCAAGGAAATCCGTGTTGACCATGAAAAAAATATCCGTATTATTTTTTTGTGATGTTTTTACTACTAACTTTCCCCCTCCGGTCGGCTCGTCGGCCAGCACGATAGCCGGTTTGGTAATCAGGGCGCGGGCAATCGCCACACGCTGCTGCTGGCCGCCGGAAAGATTGGTCGGCATATTTTTCAATTTATCTTCCAGCCCCAGCAGGTGAACGATCTCGTCCAAAAACTTCTGATCCACCGTGTCCCCGTCCAGCTCCACCGGCAGGACTATGTTCTCATACACATTCAGGATGGGAACAAGGTTATAGTTCTGGAAGATAAAACCGATGTTGCGGCGGCGGAAGATGGTGAGCTGTTCGTCGTTCTTCTTTGCCAGTTCTTCGCCCCGGACAATCACGGTTCCGCTGGTGGGAGTGTCCAGCCCGCCCATCATGTGAAGCAGGGTAGACTTGCCGCTGCCGGAGGTTCCCACAACGGCCACAAATTCGCCCTCGTCTACGGAGAAGTTCACGCCGTCAAGGGCGCGGGTAATGTTCGGCTCTGCACCGTAATGCTTTTTTAGGTCAATCGTCTGTAAAATGCTCATATTCAAAACTCCTTTCAAGGCTTTCTGCCTGTTGATAAGGGTATTGTAAAACCCAAATGTCCGCGAAATGTTACAGCGGCCCAAAAAATTCATTGAAAATCGGGGTGAAATGTTACAACGCTCGGACATTTCAAAAATTTCTATGATAATTCCCGTATTTGATCTACCAGAGATTGTTTTTTTATCTGCCGAATTGCCAAATACGAGAAAAGCATTTGGACGGCAAGCATCAGTATAAAATAACTGAACATTTCAACTGTCGGAAAATGATAGCTTACTTTTCCAAAAATACTCATTGCACTAAAGACGGTGCAGAGAAGATACCCGATAAGAGTTCCGCATGATATGGAAAGAAGCAGTACCCCTAATGTATAGAACAGTCCCTCTATCAATAACATTTTTGAAAGCTGTTTACTGCTCAAACCAACCGCTTGCAAAACACCCAGTTCTCGCTTCCGGGTCAAGATGTTTGTTATCAGTGTGTTTAGCAGATTGATAATGCCAAAAACCCCAATAAACATAACAAAAATGTAGACTGGCATACGATAGTTCAATAGTTTTTCGTTGTATGCCTCTACCCAATCATTCAAGGTACTAACATAGAGGCTGGAAGTCGGTGGAATTATCTTTTGGATTTCATCTTTTGCGGCTGTCCATTTACTGTCATCTGTATCTACAATAAATTGATAATTGAGGTTTTCAATAGGAACGATCTTTGACAGCATTTCTAAAGGAATAAATAGCGTATCATATCCGCCATACGGGATATTAGCGTCCACAACTCCCATTACTTTTACTTCCAATGTTTGTCCGCCAACCTCAATCAGAAGTTCGTCCCCAATCGCTGCATCCCACCCAAAAGTTTCTTTCCACTGTGGGCCATTTTCAATAATAATGCCATTATTATTAAGTAGTTCCTGCAAATCTGCTGTACCATCAATCAAATATTCTTCAAGTAATTTTTGAGAGCTTGGCATATATGCGTCTGAAACAATCGGTTCAATATCTCCTGTTGGCATACGAACATTCAAAACGGTGCCTTGGTATTCTTTTATTTCTTCCACACCATCTATGTCCAAAATGGATTCTCTAAAATCTTCTGTGAGCAGATTCGATTTTTGGAGTTCTGAATATTGTTCGCTGTTATGTGCCTGCGGCCCGTAATCGCCTAATTCAAGGCGAATTTCTCCGTAAGGAAAACTCCTACGCGCCATCGCTAAAGGATCAATGGAATTAAAATATGCAGAGCTTGCCATCAGCAAAATTCCACATACCCCTAACGACAGGAGCGTTAAAGCGGTTTTCTTTCTGTTCCTTGCAAAATTAAGGAAAGCTAAATTTTTCGCGGATAGAGAACGATGTAACACTTTTGTACTGTTGGACATTACATCATTATTGCCCGCCATATAACGGACTGCTTCAATAGGCGTAACGTGAGCAGCAATTTTGGCTGGCTTAATTACAGCAATCATAACGCATAGATACACAAACAGAGCTGTGACAGCGGCAATTACAAATACCATTAAAGTGTTCCAGCCTTGTGGGACAAGGACATATCCCGCTATTGCACCGGCTAATATTCCAATCGGAATACCAATTCTGGAAAGATGGAATCCCTCTCTAAAAACGATTTTTTTCATCTGTTTTCCAGTTGCCCCTATTGTCCGCAGTTTCCCATATTCTTTTGTTTTTCTGGCTATGGACACATAGAACAGACTGTAAATAACAAGGGTACAAGCCAAAGCGATAATAAGACTGATAAATGCTATTACAGCGATATATTGACTGCTTCTCTGTTCAATGAGAGAAAAATAATATGTTGAAAACTGCATTTGCTCCGGCTGTATTTCCAATTCTCTGCACAATGTTGATAATTCAGCTTGTATAGCGGCCTTAGACCAACCATCAGATTCATTCAGACGGATATAAGCGGAGTATGCCGGTTCGCTGAGCTTGTTTTCAATATAGGACTGCGACACGAATACGGAATAATTTGAATTTTCGACAGGCAAAATACCACATAAGGTATAATCTTTTTCTCCATCTCCCAGATTTAACGATATAGTATCGCCTATGGATTTGGACAATCCAGTTCTATCAAGAAACGTCTTTGTGATAGCAATTTCATTTGTGGATTTGGGCAATTCTCCCTCTAAATCAGGATATTTTGCTAATTTCATCAGCGTTTCGTCCATTGAACGAACGGTTAATTTGTAGTCCCCATAAGATACTAAACCCAACAAATGACTTACACCCACTTGAACCCTATCGTCATTTACTAATTTCGTAATGGTATCATTATCGACTTCATTGATGATTGCTTGATAACGCCCAGCCGCATCATTTAATGATTTTCGCTGCGAAGCAAAAAAATACAAGGTCGTTGTCATTATCAAACAGGTAGCTAAGGCAATCGTAATGATAATGAGGATGTTTCTACTTTTATCTGCTTTTAAGTTTCGTTTTGCCAACTTTTTTGTAATGGCGCTTGTATCGTTTTCAAAAGGCCATGTCATAGTTGTATCACCTCCATATTTGATAAGGCTATTGTAAAACCCAAATGTCCGCGAAATGTTACGGCGGCCAAAAAATTTCATTGAAAATCGGGGTGAAATGTTACAACGCTCGGACATTTCAAAAAAATTTGCGGCGGGCAGCCGGGAATGGCCGTCCGCCGTGTTCTATTTTGTCGGCAGCATAATGGAAAATTCCGAACCCCTGCCCGGCTCCGAAACTACTCTGATATAGCCGCCCTGCCGCGTTATGATCTTGCGGGCCAGATACAGGCCAATGCCCACGCCCTGTTGTTCGTGTACTTCTTCCTCACGATAGAAGCGCCGGAAAATGGCGGCCTGATTGCTTTCGGAAATGCCCTTGCCGGTGTCGGCCACTTTGATCTCCACATACATTTCCCACAGTACCACCGACACTGTGATTTTCCCGCCTGTCGGGGTGTACTTCACCGCATTGTCCAGCAGGTTAAAAAGGGCTTCGGATGTCCACTTGCTGTCATGGGAAGCAGCCAAATCCTCCGGGCAGTCCACTGACACGGCGATTTCCTTTTTCTCCGCTGCATAAACGATACCACTCATGGCCTGCGCCACGGTATCAAAAAGGCGGCCCGGTTTCTTATCCAACTGGATCACGCCCGTTTCCAGCCGGGAGGTTTTCACAAGGGCCTGAAAGAGAAAATCCAGCTTATCCGTCTGGCTGCGGATTCCCCGGATAAAGTCAGTACGCTCCGCCTCGGTCATAGGCTTTTCCAGCAGGGTGTCCGTTGCCATTTTCAGGTTGCTTACCGGCGTTTTCACTTGATGGGAAATATCCGATACAAGGGCCTGTAACTCCTGCCGTTCCTCGTCCACAAGACGGCGGTTCTCCTGCATGATCTGATAAAGCCTTGCCAGCCGGTGTCCGATTCTGGCAAGCTGGGTTTCGCTGTCCTCTGGACGTTTTGGCGCTTCATTCCCGGCGATCATGTGGTCTAAAGTCTGGCACAGGTCAGCGGTAAACTGTGACAGCCGCTTTCCAAACGCCTGTGTCAGTACAAAAATCCCCACAAGGGCGCACAGCAGCAGCGCCCCACCAGTCAGCAGCACCGCTGCCTGTTTTGTCACAAAAAACAGGGCTATGGTAATCCCGGACATGGAAAGGACAAGTCCCATTGCTACCCGGCCAAACACCCGCTTTACCGAGAGGTTCTTAAACTTCATTTCGCCTCGCCTCCCGTCCACTGATAGCCCATGCCGTAAACGGTCTTGATGTAGGGCGTGCCACCGTCGGATTCAATCTTGCTGCGAATCCGGCTGATGGAGGTTGTCAGGGTGTGTTCATCCACAAATTTCTCGTCTATATCCCACAGCTTTTCCAGAAGCTGCCCACGGGTCAGCACTTGCCGGGGATTTTTACGGAACAGGTTCAGCATTTTGTATTCCATCGGGGATAGGGTCAGGGGCTTGCCGTTTAAGGAAGCTGTCTGCTCCGAGAAGTCCAGAAACAGCCGCCCGTCGTTGTAAATATCCTTGGCCGGTTTGTGGTGTTCCAGCATGGCGAACATGGCTTTGATTTTCCGTTGCAAGGCCCCGATCACAAAGGGCTTTGTGATGTAATCCACCGCGCCCACTTCATAGCCCCGTATCTGGTCGCTCTCCTGATCGTTGGCGGTCAGGAAGATTACAATGGTGTCCGGGTGCTGGGGCTTTATCAGCCTGCACAGTTCAAAACCATTCCCATCCGGCAGGTTGATGTCCAGCAGCACTAAATCAAATTCCCGCTGGCGCAGGACATCAGCTGCGGTTCTGGCATTTAGGGCAGAAGTCAAGCCGTACCCGTCTGCGGTCAGGTTATAGGCCAACATCTTATTCAAAAAACTGTCGTCCTCGACAATTAAAATCTGTTTCATATCCTCACTTCCTTTGCTTTTTGCAGATAGTATAACAGGCAAATGTCCGCGAAATGTTACAGCGGACAAAAAATTTAATTTTTTGCATTTCTTTGTTATAGCAGTTCAAAATCAATGTCATTAAGTTAAACAAGGCTTGTCAGAGGAACCCTGCCATAAATCAGCCATATATTGTGATGATATGAGGATTCTGTTAGCTGTCAGAAGTTCTATAAGCTGATCTGCAGTATAATGGGAAGTTTTTTGGTATAGCAAACAGACAGATTGCATATCTGCCTCAAATAATGGTATACTGTTAGCGGCAGTTGCGCTTTATATGAAACGATAAGCGAAACTGGCTGGTGCTTGGAACCTTAGCTGGCGGGCATAGGTTCTCTCTGGCCTGATCGGCAGTATATAACGGCTGATCAGGTCATTTACGCTTCCGGGACCCACATGGTCTGAAAGGAATGCAAAGCATATTTTTATTGCCATAGACAAATTGACTTGATATTCCCATTTCTCCGTTCTCTTTTCTATGGGAACCTCCATGGTTATAATCGTGCAAAAATTATACAGGGTCATCCGGCTAAGAATCTCGAACTCGATGTATTCCGGAGACTTGGAATGAAAGTTTGCGGTTCCGATTGTATGCTTCAAATCACGGAAAGAAGTTTCCTGGCCCCACCGGAGATAGTAAAGTCGCTTTATCTCTTCCAATGAAAATTCATCCGAGGGGAGATTGGTAAGGATATTCTCAAAAACCCCTTCCGCTATCTGAAAACGAACCACACGCAGCCGCATATGGTATTCCGGAGAGTTGTCCGAGATAAAGTCAAAGGGGACAGTTTTGCATATATAGCGGTACAGGGGGGCTGATTCCGGGTGCTGCATTTTCTTTCTGGCCCTGGACCGGGAAAGGATAACTTCTGTCCAGCCATCCATCCGGTCCGTCAGGCTGTCGGCTGCAAGGAGACGTTTTATGTTGATGTCTTTGGTGCGGATGGCAAAGAAACAGCCTTTTTCAATGGCATGTGCAAAGACGTTATAGCTGGAAAACCCCCTGTCAGCCACGAAGATTGGGAAACCGCCATAAATATAGCGGTCAATGAGCTGGCAGATAGCGTGAAATTCATTTTTGAGTTTTCCCGGCTGGAGAACCACATCCAAAAACCTCTTGGAAAGCAGGTCATACAGAGAAATGGTATGGAGAGAGTTGAAGCCTCTTTTAGACCTTCCGCTTGTAGGATGGAAGGTGGAAGGGTCCCCAGGGTTCCGGGCAATGTTAAATTCACAGCCGTCTACGGCAATGAGGGAATACTTGCCCCAAAGCCCTTTTGCCGGGAAACGAAGGTTAAACTGCGTGAGGACATGTCGGAAAGCTTCGGGAAGGAGCTTGGCCCGCTGTTGGATGAAGGAGGAAGCAGAGGGGATTTCATCGGGAAGGAAATAAAAATATTTCAATAGTTCGTGGTTGATGCAGCCGCTTTCCATAGAGAGAAAGAAACGGATGAGTTGAGCAAAGCCCAGCTTACGGTTACGGGTAAAGTCCTTTTTTGGTTTTTTAACGAAGCAGGCAGTGTTGCAGGCCATGTTGTCCACGATCGCCCAAAGAGTGGACTTGACCTTTTGAGGAAATGACATATAAGTACCTCCTTGAAATTGAAATAATAGTTTTGTCTTCAATTTCAAGGGCCGCTCTCGCCGCCTCTTAAAATATAATCAGCAGCGAGAGCGGCCGCACATTTTAGGCTCTGTGTCAACCACTTTTTGAGAAATTTATTGATAAATTTGAGTTAGACCATAGGATAAGATTTTTTCAATCAGCTTAACTTAATGACATTGCGTACCGAGGTCTAACGCCACAACTACGGTTACTTTCTTCACAAGTATCTTTTCCTTATGATTTTCACCGATTTTGTTGAAACTGAAAAATGTCACAAAGTGCATAAATTCAAGGATTTCTAGGTATCTTTCCTTTGTATCAACACCACAGTCTCCACATGTGTCGGAGCTACTATGTAAACACAATTTTTCAGCCTCGTCAGTCATATAGGAACACAATTTCTATCTTATGATTTATTAAAAAAAAGTCATTTCTTTTTACTCATCAAGCATTAGCTTTCCTTTTTTTGCTTTTGCTTTCAAACGTGCCATCTGCTCTTTTTCTATCTGTTGGATACTCTTTTCTGGAGTGGGTAAATCCTCAGGCATTGTCCAGCCAATCTTTTCTATTGCAGTCCGCACCTCTCTCCCCACAGAATAATGAACCGACGTTACCGTTTTTAGCATTATCAACCTCATCTTTTCACAACTTTTCTTCAGTCCGGGATATGCTAAATAGATTTGCAATCAATTCCGTACTATCCATATAATTAAGGATTTTCTGTCCAACTTCCAATCCCTTTTTTATATGAATATCATCTACATCTAAGCCGCCATACAACCCCATATGAC
Organism: Candidatus Merdisoma sp. JLR.KK011; assembly: GCF_036941125.1. NCBI lineage: Bacteria > Bacillati > Bacillota > Clostridia > Lachnospirales > Lachnospiraceae > Candidatus Merdisoma > Candidatus Merdisoma sp. JLR.KK011. The sequence continues at coordinate 28,902 of NZ_JAYWSZ010000001.1, forward strand.
CTGCATTTTGAAAAATTGCAAATTCCTCATTTGTAATAACACCTGCTTTATACGCTGTTTCTGCAAACATATCTGGACAATTCATAATCCTTTACAACCTTGTTTGTTGCTCCCACTTTCACGATTTTGCTGACTTCGGCAAAATCGTGAAAAACAATATGTCCACTGTTCTCACGGGCAATCATTGCACGTTTTATCACACCAGTAAAATTTCTCCACTAAGTGTAATCCAAGGCAACTGCAAGTTCTCTCGCACTCCAAAATTCTGAACCATCCTCACGAATCTGTTTATTATCTTCAAACCATTTATATTCTTCTGCAATCAGTTTCATATACAATCCCCTTTTTCTGTATAGTCTTTAAATAATTCCGCATTAGGAAAAATATTTAAGAAATTATTTAATTCACCTTTCATAAGAACTCTAATACATATTAGATTATTCTTTGCCCGTGAACATGCAACATATATCAACTTTTGCGAATCGTTTCTTTTCTTTGCTTTTCCTTCTGTAAACGGAGAATATATCAAAGAAAAATCATACTCACTCCAAAAATATTCCTCCATCACAACAATGACAGATGGAATACTCGTTCCTTTCGTCTTATGCATCGTTATATATTCTGTTTCTTCATTAAGATACCTTGTATAATTCAATACTTCTGAAAATTTTAATTCGTCAGAAAAAAATTCTGTAATAAACCTTTCTTTTTTCCAACGAGATTCATAATCTTCAAATTCTTCTTTAGAACTCAATTCTAAACTATCTTTCATTTTATTAAACGTATTTTTCCCAGATAAATATTGCTTTTTGAATTTCTCATAAAAATTATCCGACTTAAGCTGTTCCAAAAAATTAAAATTCCTCTCAATAATATTCTTATAGGTTTCTGTTTGCTTTATAAGCTTTTTTGAACAAGCTATTTTAATAACAGATTTTATTGAAAGGTCTTTGCTACTTACAATTTTATGCATAATGTCATAAAGCTGTTTCTTATCATTCGCATTGTGAATTATATATCCACCTTTTCGTACCAGCTGAATTAATAAATTATAGTCTTTTGCCAAAAAAAGATTACATAAATCAGCCACATCCAGCGCTTGAATTGAACACAAATACTTTTCTATCCTATCTTTAACATCTGCATATCGATCATCAAAGACTTTATACAACTGTTGAAATCCATTTTTCTCTGCGATTGCTTTATTTGTTAAAATAAGGACTTTTGAATCGTCAGCAAACTTTTTTGCTTCCAAGAGAGCTTCATTTATTACTGACTGATACTCTCTTTTCTCTTCAGGAGAACTAAATGCAGATGGTTTGCTATCTACAAGCGAATACATCACTTTTACAAAACCATGTCTATCTGCTTCATTTTCATAAATACCATTGTCAAGTTTTTTTAATGCCACATTCTGATTAAGACCATCCAACCTAAGAGAGTTGATTACATCAAGAACCTCGTATGAGCACCTAAAATTATCCTGTTTTAAAATCGGTTCAAGCGTTCCATCATTTATGAAAATGTCAAGATCATCAATACCTTCATCATATATGGATTGCATATTGTCACCAAATAAACCTATAGCCACTCCATATGTCTGACTTAAAGTTAGTATATCACAAAGTACCTCTTTCTGAGTATCCTGATATTCATCTATAAAAATGTAATCATATTTGTCCGAAATTATTTTCCCCAATAATGGATACTTTTCAAATAGTAGATGGAAAAGCACAAGCAAGCCATCATGTCCATAACTCAAATCATTTAGCCCATCAAATTTTGTTTGATTATAATAAATAGCTGAATATTCCTTACCATCAATAATATCCATAATTTTCCCATTCAACAACCGAATTTTTTTATTAAGAAACTCATTATATCCCTCCGGCTCCTTATCATACTCTCTTTTCCCTGTTACCTTTTCAGTATTCTCTTTGCAAATTCTATAAAGATTAGACGCATATTTTTCATATGCTCTTTTATATTTCTCATGCTCCATTTTTTTATAATCAGCTTCTTTCTGCTCTTTCAATTGTTCCGCACGAACCATTTCCGGCACAAAAAACAACTCAGAGATAACAGATTTTATATTCTTTTTGTAATGCCCAATCAATCCGTATAAGAAAGAATGGATTGTACTTATCAGATATTGTTCTCCTACCCTCCCTACTATCTCATCTACCGCCGCATTTGTATGTGTAATACATATAACCCTTGCTTTAGGATGTTCTGTTTTTATATAGAGGAGAAGTTCTTTAAGAGACTCTGTTTTTCCGCTGCCTGCACCACCTTGCAAAACAAAACTTTTTCGTGAATCGATGCATTTTTTACACCTATTCATAGCATTTATTGTTTTTGTAACCATTTAATGCCCTCCTGTATGTATGAAGGTGCACTCCAATTTATTTCTTTTGTGTATGCCAAAAATAAAATGGATGATGCAAAATCGGACTTCTTTTCAATAACAGATTGCGTAAAATTATATCTATTATTCACTGAATCCTCATCTTCAAATTCTTTAATATTCTTCAACCCTCTTATACTCTCCAAATTATTTTTTAAATTCTCAAAATTCATGTTAATAAACGCATCCTCAAAACTTCTCGCATAATAACCGTTTTCCTCCATTTGATAAGTCACATATATTATTGGACTTACACATTCTTTCTTATGAAGTAATACTTCTTCAAACCATGTCTTATATCCAGCTTCATATTGTTTTTTATATTCTACATCTTTCTTTGCTTTGTCCTCATCGTATTTAGGAATATCAAAAAAATATTTTATTGACGCATTGCTTGTACCGCTGGTCTCATTACATTTCACAGGGCAAGATATATACCGAATTCCTTTATCTGTTGTTTCAGGTTTTATTGTATCTATATCAGTTATAATCAATGTGGGGATTTCCAAAAAATCCAGGAAATGACAAAATGCTTTTGAATTTGCCCCCGATTGTATAATTGTGACATTTTGAGCTGTCAATGGAATATAGGATGGCTTAATCTTGGGATTTATTTTGATTGTTTCCTCTTCTTTTTTTAATTCTACTTTATCCATATTGGAAATAAAGTGCTGAAGTAATATGCCTTCCGAAATTCCTTCAATAAAAATTGCCTTATCCGCAAAAAACAACTCAGATGATTCAATAGAAAGATATTGTTTTAAAAATTGAAATTCTTCCATCTCATTTGCATACTTTTTACTTAACTCTTGATAGAAATTCTTAATAACGATATTAGAAAACCCATTATCATCTTTCACGCAGGACATATAACGAATATTCTCAAATGGATGACTTGCAACAATGTGTGGGGAATGTGTCGTTATTATAGTTTGCATCCCAGGAATTCCACATACAACTTCACTCACTTTACGGGAAAATATGTATTGTAGCTGTGGATGGGTATGTGCCTCTGGCTCCTCAATACATAATAATTTGATATCACTTTTATTACACATAAAATTGTTCTTTTTTATTTCGATATTAAGTAAAAGGTAAAGAATATTCATATGCCCCAACCCATTCAAATATTCTGGCAACTGCTTTTCATCATCACCGTATACAACCTCTGAGGCATCAGAAAAAATCTCACTAGCTTTTAAATTTGATTTTACTTTCAGTTCTCCCATACCCAAGAATTCTTTGGCTGTATTTAAAAAACTTTCAAAAAAGGCATCATATTTTACGTTTAAGGAATCATCCATATCTTCAATCAATTTGTTAATTCCTTCAAACTTATCTGGTGCAGATATATTTAAATTATTGAAATAATTTGTTGTCAATTTTGAAAGGACTTTCATTCCCCCTTTTTCTTCTGAACTTGAAACACTCCTCTTCGCATGAATAATTTCAAAGTCAATAAGCTTTTTTACATCCTTTAAATTTTTCTTAATTAAGCGATAACGATTTTCAGTTTTTAGGTCATCCAAGCTATCAAAAGTGTAGAGTCTTTTTTCTAAATACTCATGCAGATATTTCTTTATATATTTTTCCTTTGCTATTTTTCCTGCATTCTGTATGCCTTCTAGCAACTCTTCTTTTTTTATTGCACATTCAAATAATAAGTTTACATCCTTTCTATCTGGCTCTAAATCAACAATAAATTCAGAAACATTGCATAAATCATCATCTTCTTCATACTCTATATTTAAAATCAATTGGATCGCCATTTCTGTCTCTTCTGTTTTCTCATTAAATTTTAGAATTTTTCTACGTTGTGTTATAGAGAAATCATTGAAATCAAACCCCAATTGTCCAAAGAATTTCTCAAACAAAACCATCAGAGAAGTTTTTCCCGTATTATTCCTTCCAATCAAAAGACACATTTCATTATCAAAATCCATTTTAGAATTTGATAAAATTCTAAAATTACGGACTGCAATTTCTTTTATACGCATATATACTCCTAATCATTAGCATAAAATCATTTCATTTTTTCTTAATTGTGTAATTGCCTAAAACAAGCATTTCTTATAATCTTTTCTTGAACCTGTCGGAATTTCCGACAAGTTCATATCCCATCTATTCTCACACATTATAAATTATTTTTCTGTTCCTCATCCAACCATTCCTTCAATTTTCTCTGTAACAACTTTTTATCTGGCAGATATAGTTTATATTCTTTTGCATAAATGTTAGCATTCTCTGGAAGTGTCAAATTCACAAGAGCCTCATCACTCTGCTTGCAAAGTAAAATACCAATCGTTGGATTTTCATCTTCAACCCTTTCATAACGGTCAAAATAATTCACATACATCTGCATCTGTCCTAAATCCTGATGCGTAAGTTCATCAATTTTAAAATCTATAAGGACATAGCATCTTAATAGTCGGTTATATAGAACCAAATCCACATAAAAATTTTTATCATGAAATGTAAATCTCTTTTGGCGCTGTTCAAACAGAAAACCCTTACCTAATTCTAAAAGAAACTTTTGCATCTTTTCTATTACTGCTGATTCCAAATCACTTTCATGATAAGAAGCCCTGTCTTCTAATCCCGCAAATTCCAATACATATGGCGTATGTAAAATATCTTGCGGTTTTTGCGGAACAGCTCCTTCATTTGCCAGCCTCATCACATCATTTTTATCTCTGCTTAATGCAAGCCTTTCATACAAGCTAGAATGAAATTGTCTTTTTAAAGTATTTACATTCCAATTCGAGCGTATTGCCTCGTTCTCATAAAAATCTCTTTCATCCCTGTTTTCTATACGCATAAGCACCTGATAATGCGTCCAACTGAGTTTAAAAGGTAGATTGTTATATGCCATTTCCAATTGTCCAATTCCCGATTGGATAATTTCAAAAGTCTGCTCGAATCGTCCAATTCCCGACTGGATAATTTCATCTTCCCTGTCTTTATATGCCACATAAAACTGTCGCATCCCTGCCACATTGCTTCTTGAAAAACCTCTACCATATTCTTCTGTCAGATATGCCGACAAAGAATCTACTATTTTAGCTCCATATTTTGCCCTTTCAGAGCCTTGTTGTTCCTGTTCAACAATATATCTCCCCAGCAAAAAACTTGTGAGTATCGTAATTGCATTTGCCATTTGTCCCATATTGTTTCTGGCACTATCAATTAACTTCTTTGATTTATCATATAAAGTCTGAAATTCTTTATTATCTATCATTTCCTTTTTTTCATTCTTCACTCTTGCACCTCCAAATAGTATCTTAACTATACATAGTTAGTATTATATGATAGCTTTAGATAAGCAACACAAGCATTGAAATTATATATCTCTTTTTCGGCTAATCATTCCAAATATCTTTCAGTTGTTCGGAAATTCCGAACAACTGATTTGTCCTCTAATGTTTTCTTATTAAACAAATTCCTTTGTACCCCCACACCCCACATCAACCACCGCCGAAACCTCAAAATACTTCTCTATCCTCTTATTCCGATTCCCCGCTTCATCTTCTACAAACACAAAATGCCTGTAAAACTGCTTAAAATAAAGGATTTCTAGATATGTTTCCTTTGTATCCACACCACACATTCTGTATGAACCGTAAACGGAAAAAGATCCACCCCAACAGCCTTCTCCACCCGATACCCCCGCCCCTGCAGCAGTTCCAGATCCCGCACCAAGCTCGTAGGCTTACAGCTAATATAAACAATCCGCTCCACCCCAAAGTCAATAATCCTCTGAAGCGCCTTCGGATGCACTCCGTCCCTGGGCGGATCGAGCACAATCAGATCCGGCTTCTCCTCAAGCTCATCCACCACCTTCAACACATCCCCTGCAATAAAGCTGCAATTTGCAAGCCCATTAAGCCTGGCGTTCACCTTAGCCGCCTCCACGGCCTCCTCCACAATCTCCACTCCCACAACCCGTTCCGCCACAGGCGCAAGCATCTGGGCAATCGTCCCTGTTCCGCTATAGAGATCAAAGATCACCTTATCTTTTGTATCCCCAATATAGCTCCGTGCCGTCTCATAGAGTACCTCCGCCCCCAGGGAATTCGTCTGGAAAAAGGAAAAGGGCGAGATCCGAAACCGAAGCCCTAAAAGCTCCTCATAAAAATAATCCCGTCCATAAAGAATCTCCGTCCGGTCGCTCTGCACCACATCCGCCAGGCTGTCATTGAAGACATGAAGAATCCCCACAATCGTTCCCTCAAGCTTAAGCTCCAGAAGCCGCTCTACCCAGGGCCCGTCAGGCGCCTCCATCTGACTGCTTGTCACCAGCGCCACCAAAAGCTCCCCGGTTCTGACCCCTTTACGCACCAAAAGATGGCGCAGATACCCCGTATGGCGGAGCTTATGGTAAAAAGGCAGCCCCTCCCCTTTAAAATAATCCAGCACACAAGAAAGAATCTTCCGGTAATCCTCGTCCACAATCCGGCATTCGTCCACAGTCACAATATCATAAAAGCTCCCCCTCCTGTGCATGCCAAGAGCCAGAGGTCCGTCCTTTTCCTCATCTCCAAAAGAAAATTCCATCTTATTCCGGTAAGCCCCGCGGCAGGGACTCTCCTTCACTCCCTCGAACTCGTAAGGCTCCAGAACCACACTGTCCAGAAGGGCCTTAAGCTGGCTGCCCTTTAAGCGAAGCTGCTCCTCGTAGGGCAGATTCTGATAAGTACATCCTCCGCAAGCTGTAAAATGCGGACACTCCGGCTTGATTTCCAAAGGAGAAGGCTCCAGAACCTCCAGCAGCCGTCCCTCGCATTTCCCCTTTCGGATCTTATTCACCTGGAAACGCACCTTCTGCCCAGGAACTGTATTCTTAACCAAGGCGCTGTGCTCCTCACACCGAACCAGACCCTTATTGGGAAAATCCACCCTTTCCACCATACCCTCGTAAATCTGCCCTTTTTTCATTATTTTCTCCTCACATTCTTCTCGTCATCATCCTTCGGCCAGCGGAATAAGACCTGTCCCACAAGGGCGCTGCCCCCCGAAAATCAAAATCAGCATCACCAGATAAACATACAGGCTCACTCCCCGGAACACAAACTGCAGGTTGGAAATAATGGAAGCCAGAATAATCATCCCAATCACAAACTGTCCCAAAGGATTTCTCTTTTTCCTCATCTTTTCTTCCCCCCTTTTATGTATTATAACATCCTGCCGGATATCATTTTCTCTTTCCAATTGAAAAAAAGGGCTGCCGCCTGTGCAGCAACCCCTTTCCTGCTCTCTTATTCTTCCTCGTCCTCTCCGTCCTCAAAGAAGTCATCGTCGAAGTCATCGTCAAAATCATCCTCAAAATCTTCCAGATAGTCGGGAGTAAAGAAACGGTATACCGCATAAGCGATACCGGCCACGGCTGCTACAGCCCCAATAATTGCCAGAATCCAAAGCACCGTGTTTTTATTCTTCTCTTCTACCTCTCTCTTATGAAGCAGCTCATTCAATTTTGTTGCTGTCAGAAAATCTTCCATCTTATTCATCGCACGCACCCTTTCTATTCGTTGTTTGCAATTCATGCTCTGCCTGCGGCCCGCATCTTCCAGCGCTGAATCTCAATCCGCTTCATGCGCCTGCATGGCCAAAGCTCACATTCACTAAGTGCTCATATTATACCACAAATATATTCAAATTACTATCATTTCCGGAAAAATTATTTGCATAATCTTACAATTTGTAAAGGGCAGCCGTGATGGGAGGAAACCGGCTTTACTGCCGCTATAGCTTCTTAAGTTTGGCGAAGGAAGCAAACAGCCTCTTAATCCCGGCTGTGTCAAACTCCACCTTCACCTCATAATCCTTCTTCCCTTCCGTAATCTCCAGCACCGTCCCGTCCCCGAACTTAATGTGCCGCACCCGGTCTCCCACCGTATAATCCAGCCCGGAAGCCTTTTTCACCGTAAGGCTCTGGGTTTCGTAGGGCTTAGCCCGGAAGCTCTCCTTCGGCTGAACCCAGGCCGGCTGCTTCGCTGTGTTAGACGGCTTTTCGGAACTCCTCTTTTTATTTCTGTTCTCCAGATACTCCTGGGGAATCTCCCGGATAAATCTGGAAACGGCGTTGTACATGGTCTGTCCGCGAATCATCCGCTGCCGGGCCGCCGTCAGCATCAGCTCCCGCTTCGCCCGGGTAATCCCCACATAGCAGAGCCTTCGCTCCTCCTCAAGCTCCTCCTCCGGATTGTCCGCGCTGATAGACATGTAGCTGGGAAATATCCCTTCCTCCATGCCTGCCATATAGACATAAGGAAATTCCAGGCCCTTTGCGCTATGTAAGGTCATAAGAATCACATAATTGCTGCTCTCCTCCAGACTGTCAATATCCGCCACCAGGGCAACCTCCTCCAAAAAGCCGCTTAAAGTCGGCTCATCAACCGACTCCTCGTAGGCCGCAATCTTGCTGAGCAGCTCGTCGATATTCTCAATCCGCCCCTTGGCTTCTTCCGTCCCTTCCGCTTCCAGCTCCTTGACATAGCCGGTCTCCTCCAGAAGCTCTTTGGTAAGCTCCACCAGAGACATTGTTCCAAGCTTGCTTTGCATGGCTGCTATCAGCGTGGTAAAGGGCTTTATCTTTCCCCCGCTTCTGCCAAGGTTCGGAATCTCCTCTGCCCGGACCAGAGCGTCGTAAAAGCCGATCCCGTAAGCCTCCGCATAATCTCCCACCCGGTTCAGCGTAGTCGCGCCGATTCCCCGTTTGGGCACATTGATCACCCGGCGGACGGCTATCTCATCCCTTCCGTTGTCAATGGTTTTCAAATAAGCCAGCACGTCTTTGATTTCCCTTCGGGCGTAAAAGTTTACGCCGCCAATCAGCTTGTAGGGAATGCCGGCCAGAATCAGCTTTTCCTCAAAAAGACGTGACTGGGCGTTGGTGCGGTACAGGATGGCGTGATCCTGGTAATCCGCCTCCTTGCTGCGCACATGGCGGCAGATGTCCCCGATAATCAGCTCTGCCTCCTCAAAGGCATTGGGCAGAAGACGGAAGGCAATGGGATTTCCCTCCTCGTTTTCCGTCCAGAGGCGCTTTTCCTTGCGGCCGTAATTGTTGCGGATCACCTCATTTGCCGTATTTAAAATATTCTGGGTAGAGCGGTAATTCTGCTCCAGCTTAATCACCCGTGCATCGGGAAATACCTGCTCAAAATTGAGAATATTGTAAATATTAGCTCCCCGGAATTTGTAGATGGACTGATCGTCGTCGCCCACTACACAGAGATTCCGGTATTTTCCTGCCAGAAGGCTGATCAGCTTAAACTGGGCCGTGTTCGTATCCTGGTACTCGTCCACCATCATATAGCGGAAACGCTCCTGGTACGCCTCCAGAATCTCCGGGCAGTTCTGGAACAGCTCCACCGTCTTCACAATCAGATCGTCAAAATCCAGGGCATTGTTCCGGCGAAGCTGCGCCTGGTACTCCTTGTAAGCCTCCGCAAGCAGCTTTTTCTGCCAGTCGGTCCCGGCGGCAACCGCCATCTCCATCGGGGACACCAGCTCGTCCTTAGCCCTGGAAATGACGCTCATCAGATACCGCTCTTTGTAAACCTTCGTGTCAATATTCAGCCGCTTGCACACATCCTTCATCACCGTCTTCTGATCGTCTGTGTCATAGATGGAAAATGTGGTGTCAAAGCCCAGATGGCCGATATAACGGCGCAGAATCCGCACGCAGGTGGAATGGAAGGTCGCTACCCAGACGCTGTCCGCCCCCTGGCCTACCAGACTGTTCACACGCTGGCGCATTTCTCCTGCCGCCTTATTGGTAAAAGTGATTGCCATAATATTCCAGGGGTTCACCCCCTGCTCCATCAGCCAGGCTACCCGATGAATCAAAACCCTCGTCTTTCCGGAGCCGGCTCCCGCCAAAATCAGAAGCGGCCCTTCTGTGTGAAGCACCGCCTCCTTCTGCTCCGGATTTAAGCTGTCATATATGCTCATGTATTTCTCCATTCCTCTAAAAATGCTTTCCGGTCACTTCGTTTACACGTTCCGTATGGACATCTCTGGCTGCCAGCCCGCCGTCTAAGGCTTTTATGGGAACTTTTATACCAGTTTCTTTCCGCAGTTTGAACAGAAATTAGCTCCGTTTGTCTTAGTTCCGCAGTCGGGACAGAAATTCGGGACTGCTCCCCCGGCCGCCTGCTGCATAGTTCCGGCCTGCATCTGCTGATTCTGCTGTGCCTGCTGGTTCTGCTGCATCTGGGCTGCCATCTGCTGTCCCATAGACAAGCCCATGGCAATCCCTGCCATATCGGAGGCCGCCCCGCCTCCTCTTCCGGAAGCAATTGCTTCTCCCATAGCCACCTGCTGGAAGCGTCCCACATCACCGACCATGCTCTGGGCCGCTGCCTTTTCCGCCATCTTCTGTACCTCCTCCGGGTAATTGAAGCTGGAAATGGCAAAGCTTGTGATGCTGATTCCGATTTTCAGCATTTCCATATCCAGATCCTCCTGGATGCCCCTTCCGATCTCGGAGGCGCTGACCTGAAGGTTGAACATATCACGTCCCTCTTTTGCAATCCATTTCATCAGAAGCTGATCCAGCATGGAGGTAATGCGTTCCTTCACCTCTTCCACCGAGTACTGCTGGCGGATTCCGGCAATCCGCTCTATAAATACATCGTAATCCGCAACCTTGCAGCTAAAGGTTCCGAAAGAGCGGATGGGCATGCCTCCCGGAAGTCCCGGCGCAGGAATGAGAACCGGATTCTTGGTGCCCCATTTTACCAGAACCTCCTTCGTATTGATAAACAGCACTTCCGCCCGAAGGCCGCTGTTAAAACCAAATTTGAAGCCCTTTAATGTGGAAAGAAAGGGGATAATCTGAGATTCCACGTCGTAGCTTCCGTCATCCCGGAAAACGCCCTCCACCTTTCCGTTATACAGGAAAATGGCATCCTGGCCTGGTTTGATAATCAAGCGGCTGCCTTTCTTAATCTCCTTGCTGCTCCATTTCCAGAACAATATATCATCCCGGAATTCCTGCCACTCTACTACGTTGGCAAATTGTCCTCCGAATAATCCCATGACGTTTCCTCCTCGTAATCATATATCTGCTCTTCTTCCCATGCAGGCAGCGTATCGGCCCTCATATTTGAGCCGCTGCTGTACCAATATACCAGAGCCAGGATAAAGAGTGCCAGAAGAACAATTGCCCCAATCCGTACCGGACTTTTGGGATAATCTCCTTCCACCCTTCCGCTCTGCCCGTTGATCAGCACCCGGTAATGCCTGCCTTTATATGTATAGGCTGTGGAATATATGGGAAGCAGCACATGCTTGTAGGTCTCCTCCTGGTAATCTGCCCGTACATAAATGTCCCGGACCTCATCGTATCTGGAAAGCACCTCGCTGCGTGCCATATTTTCCAGCTCACGTTCCATAGCTCCTACCGCCTCGCTGTGGGCCGCATTCAGATCCACCGTGTAACACTCAGCACTGTAGCCGGATAAGTATTCCGGCCCATAGGGCACAATCTGCTGGGTTCCGAAATATCCCGTCCTCCGCAAAAGCCGCGAATCCATTTTTTCAGAGGCCGGCACCAGAACATCGTCAAAAAAATGGCGGAGATTTCCGGAGGTTGGATACCAGTCGGTTACAATCTGGGTCTCCGTTTTCCCGTCTGCCCCTTTCCGGGTAACTGTCCGATGCCGGCCGCCCATTGCCGTATAACGGGCGTTTACTTTGGCGTCAAAGGTCCAGTAGGGCACGTAAATCCCTTGGAGGCGATCCTTCTGATACAGATGCTTCAGCTCGCCGGGGGCCAGCCAGCGGCCCTTCAGCCACCGGCGGAACAATTCTCCTACCCGGTTTTTATCCACCTGGAAGGGCAGTACTCCGTCCGGAATCACCGCATCGGCTTCCCGTTCTGCCAGCACGTAATCAGATCCGCAGAAGGGGCATTCCGCCGCTCTGCTGGTTCCTTCCACCTCAATCCGGGCGCCGCAGCCCCTGCACTCCATGGTATGCGTCGTCTTTTCGCTGGCCCGGATGGTTCTCATGGCATGCCGGGTAAGGCTGTGCTCCACCAATCTGCCCTTGTCCGGGGAAATGGGTACTACCTTATCGCAGTTTGGGCATTTGAGACTCTGTGTGGCCACGTCGAATTCCATGACTCCGCCGCAGCCCTCACAGTAATAGATTTTTTCTTCCATGCTTTACAGCCCCATTTTCTCCTTCAATGCTGCCAGTTCATCGTCTACGGAGGACGTATTTCCGGCCTCATCGTATTTTGCTGCCAGATCGTCGATATCGTCTGTTCGGGAATTCAGCTCGGACATGGCATTTGCCTCGTCCAGCATCCGGTCTACCTTTGCCTCCATGCGGTCAAAGGCTGCCATAGCCTCTCCTGCTCCGGACACGCTGGCTCCCATTTTGTTGAGCTTTTCCTGGGTTTTGGCGACTGCTGCCTTGGCCTTGATGGAATCGCGCTTATTTTGAAGCCCCTCCAAATCCTTTTCCAGCTTGTCGTGCATCTCGCGCATCTTGGCAGCATTGGCGGCTGCCAGATCGTATGCCTGCTGTAAGCCTGCCTGCTTGCCTGCAAGCTCGCCCTTTTTCTCCAGGAATCTGCGGGCATCGCTCTCGCTGCCTGCTGTCAGAGCCTTTTCCGCATATCTCTGCATCTTGGCAATCTCATCCTGGCACTCGGCCAGCTCGCGCTTTGCCTTGGCCTCTGTGGCCATGACGGCTGCAGTCTCTGCTTTTACCTTCCGCATGTCTTCCTCAATGTCTCTGATATATTTGTCAATCATCTTTTCCGGATCTTCCGCTTTGTCCAGAAGTGCGTTGATGTTTGCAGACATAATGTCGCCGAATCTCTTTAAAATATTTGCCATGTTATCCTCCTATTTGAGTTCCGTACCATCCCCTACAGTACACCCACATGAAATCAATTTCCAGCCACTTAAAACTGTGTCTGTAAATTGATTTGTGCACTGTAGGGGATAGTACTGTTTCCAGTTCCGTACTATCTTCACCAGTTCCGTTTTTATTATAATACATTCGTCTGGTTCTGTCATTCTTTTTATCCTTTCAGAGAAAAAAAGCACTGGAAACCTGTTTTCCACAGATATCCAATGCTTGTTACAGGGGATGAGAGAATCGAACTCCCACTAAGGGTTTTGGAGACCCCTGTCATGCCATTTGACCAATCCCCTACTCAAACGTACTTATTATTTATACCACACAAACTTACCTTCTGTCAATCCCTAAATTTTATCATTCTCCCGTTTCTGATACCATAGAATAAACTCTTCTTTTCTTTCCCCTGCGTGCTCCTTTGCCTGGTCTATGGTAATAATTCCGGCCTTCACAAATTTCGCTAGGACTTCAAAGCTTCCAAGTGCTATTCCCTGCTGCCTTCCCTGAATAACACCTTGCCTTATCCCCTGTTCTATTCCTTGTTCTATTCCTTGTTTTATTCCTTGTTCTATTCCTCGTTTTATCCCTTCCTCAAGGCTCTCTTTCCTGAGATATTCCCTTTCCGCCTTCTCATCATACTCTTCTAACAGCATATTCTGAACCTCCATCTGGCATTTTCTTAATATATCCGCCAGTATTCCGTGTGCAAGGCAGTATTCTATGGACTTCTCTACCGCTTTCTCCAATGCCATTCCTTTTTGGAGATTATCTCGTATTCTCTGGATGAATTCAGCATACTCATGCAGTCTCCGGCACTTCTCCATCAACTCCCGGTTGTGTCCGCTGTTGATATTCAGAATCGTTGCACGACACTCAAGCGCCGGCCGCAGGCCTTCTCTCTGTTCCTCAAATGCTTCTGACAGAGCAAGCTCTGTCCGCTCTGCTTCCCATTCCAGGCCGTTGTAAAATACAATATAATTAGGAAAAGGCAGCGGAATACGAGTGCTTCCTGTCAACCGGTAACCCTGGCCGTTTATATACCGCTCATACAGCTCTGCAAAATAGAACAGGCCGCGCAGAGGCATATTGGGATTCCATGTACTCTGATGTTCATAGAGATTCATGGACGCCCCTACCAAAAACGATAAATCGTTTTTCATTTTCATGTAAATTACATTCTCCAGGGTATTGATCTCCAGTTCCTCAGGGTTTTTATAATCTGTTCCATTGATAGCATTATACAGGGACAATAGATCCTTCTTATCACGAAAGATAAACCGGAACAATACATCCTTGTATTTTCGATTTACCTTTCTGCGGAAACGGAATACTTTGCTTAATCTTATTCTCAAGTTTTTCTCCTTTCATTATACGTTTTTCTTCTTTATCCTGCAAGCCCGGAAACAGACAATTATAGACATCACGTTCACTTTTTGGTTACTTTCACACAGTGGTGTATGAACAGTAAAGCTTTATGTTCCTTTTTATCCTGGGAGTCAGAAAACGGAATCGTCTTCTTTGGGAATCCTTGAAAAACTCTTTACAGCTCGTCTTTCAATGTCTACTTTATATTAACATATTAAAAATCGCAGCGCAAGAAAAATTTACAGAATTTTCTATTTTTTTTAGATATAACATTACTGTTTACTCCATGACCAGTAACGTTATAACAGACCTTATAAACATGTCAAAGGCCGCCTGGCGCGCCGCTGGTTCACCCTATTCCGGCATGTCTATTTGAGGGCATGCTGTATCAAAGAGCCGCACACAGATTTCTCCATGTGCGGCTCAATCGGTTTGCTTTTTATAAATCTTGCTCGTTATGCCATTTCATAACCTGGTTTTTGTTTGTTGTCGTCATCGCCTTTCCTTGTTTTCTTAGACAAGAGCAGCAATGCCCCATTTGCTACTGCAAATACAAGCATCCATAAGGTCCACCTGTCTGCAAAAATCATTGGATTACGCATATCCTCTGTCAGGATAAAGAAAATCACGGATACAACTGCCGGAAGAATACTTAAGATGCGGACAAGTCCCTTTCTCTTCAACTCTTCCTGCTCCTCATCATCCTGGTACTCCTGGATTTTCTCCTCTTCCTCTTTGTCCTTCTTCTTTCCAAAGAAATAACCTGCCAGAAGAATTGCACTTACTGCAACCGTAAGTATAGAAAGAATCAAGTTCAAAAGCGCCCAGGCTCCCGGAGCCGCCAGAGGTGTTTCTTCGTCTTCTATCTCAATGTTCTGGGCCGGCGCCTCGGGTTCTTCCGGTGTTTCATTGCTGGCAAGAGGTGTCTCTTCGTCTTCTATCTCCTGTACCGGCTCTGCTTCGGGTTCTGCCGGCTGTGCAGGCGTGGGCGCAGGTGTCGGATCTGGTGTTCCGCCACCGCCTCCGCCTGTTCCGCCGCCTGTTCCGCCACCTTCCGGTGCAGGCGGTGTCGGAGGCGTAGGTGATGTGGGAGGTGTAGACGGTGTCGTCTCAGTCACCGTCAGAGTTCCCAAGACTGCAGTCACTGCATAATTGCTTTCCTTGGCATTTCCCCAATTTATGCGACAAGTATTTGTGCTGCTGCCTACCGTTGTCTGGCTTCCTGTAGCCGTTGCTGTGATCTCCTCGCCTGCAACAGCGCCTCCTGCAACAGAAACCACAGCCGTGCTGTTCGTCAGCGGAGTGCCGTCATATATTTTTCCGGCGCTTGCAGTCGTTACGGTTAAGCTGCGCCTGTAAATGGTCACGGCTGCCTCATACACTGCTGTTTTGTATCCTTCCAGCTCTGCCTCGATTCTTGCCGTATAGTTTCCTGCATCCTTTGGCGCATCTGGAAGCTCATTGCCCTCTGCATCAAAGTAAGTTACCGTTATCCTTGCGCCTTCTACATTCGCAGAAGGTGTCACGGAATGTCCATTGCCGTCATAAACAGCGCTCACGTCGCCTGCAGTAACAGCCAGTGTATCATTCTCTGTAATTCTTAACCAGCCGTCCGTCACCTGGAATGTGACGCTGTATTTCTCTGCATCTGGGCCGCCCAGGGTAAACTTGCTGTTGTCAAGTCCCATCGGATAGGGCGTTTCGCTAACCTCTGTTCCCTTCGCAGCACAATCTGCCTGATCTGGCGTTACGGTAAGGCCTGTGGGAAGAGAAATTTCCTCATTGTTTTCATTTCTCACAGTCATAGTATATCCGGTCACAGACTGCTCGCCGCCGTTGTAGGCCACTGTAGCATTGCTGCCTGTAATCTGGATCTCCAAGAATGCTTTCTGCGTGAAGTTTGCGGTAAAGGTATACACAGCTCCGCCCTTCACAGGAATGCTGCCGCTCAGTACTGCATTGTCACTGGCTGTATAGCTCCAGCCGTCATGTCCGGCAGCTTCAGCCGTCCAGTTGGTAAAGTAACCACCTTCGTCAGCTATAGCTTCAGCAGAAACGGAAGTTGTACCATCTTTGCTATATCTGTCGTTATTCTTGATAGTCACATATCCGTTTTTGCCTGTCTGGCTTCCGCCTTCTGCAGCCTGGTAAACGATCTTGGCTTGGTATTTATCGGGGATACCATCCGAGCCGCCCTCCTCCTTGTCAGGAGCGGAACCGCCTTTCATATCCAGAGTGTAAATCAAATTCTGGATAATGTCGCTGGTTACGCCACTCACACTTGCTGCTTTCAAAGCAGCAAGGGCAGTTTCGCTTTCAATTTCATCCAATATGTAGGTTTTTCCGTCCTTTGTAATGATAGAAGGAATGGAAATTACCGCTGTTCCTGTATCTGCTCTGTTGCTGCGCGCAGCTCTCTGTGGCCGGGAGCCATCCACGCCGAATTCAAAAGCTTCTCCCCATTTAAACTCATTCTCGCTTGGGTCTCTTAAGTCTTCCGGATCTTCGTCGTCGGTTATAAAGTTGATGATAACCTTATGTCTTTCTTCTGTATCCGCTGTTCCGCTTCCTTTTCCGTTTTCTCCATCAGGTCCTTTCGTTGTATCCGGATCCTGACTTTCCAGATTAGCTTCATTGGTCAGCTTGCCGCCTTCTATATTGCCCTTTGTAAATGTTTTGGTAACATAAATCTCGGCAGAAGTTTCTCCTTCTGCAATGGTTCCGGTAATGATCAAGTCATCGTCCTGGTATTTATAGCTGCCACCGCCGCTGACCCACTTTGCGCCGTGGTCGGTCACTTTGTACTCTGCACCTGCTGTTCCTTTTACTGTAATCTTATACAGCAAAGTCACTGGCTCTGGGTTATCTCCTAGAAATACTACAGTTGGGTCATAGTTAACCTCTACTCCGTTCGGAAGAGTTACTCCAGGCGGAGGCGTTGTCAGGCGTTCCTTCTCAAGCTTTGTAAGATCAGGCTTGGCTGCAGGGTTCGTCCAAATTGCAGTATAAATAATCTTATTATCTGCATTTGCATCTTCTGGATTTATTTTAGGCTGCACACCTTCTTTATTGGGTTCTACACTAGTAAGCTTCCATCCGCCAAAAATATAATCTTTGCGCTCGGGTGTTCCCGAAAATTCAGGTGTTTGTTCTCCTTTCTTTAACTCCTCAAATCCCTGATCTGGGAAGACAGTCTCCCCAGGCACTCCATCAGTATAGATTACTGTATATTCTTTCTCATCCTCTTCTTCCCATACAGCATAGAGGGTTTTGGAAACAGGATTAGAAGTACTGCCTAAACCTTTACTCCAATGCAAAGTGACGCTCTTACCTGCCGCATATTCTGGTTTTGCTGTCTTTCCATTTTCTTCATCTGTCCAGCCTAAGAATTTATAACCTTCAAGCGTAGGTGTTGTATTAGTTATAACTAAGGATGTGCTCTCCTTTGCAACCGAACTTGTTGTTGGTGCAATATAACTACCTGTTTTTATGCTACCATCTTCTGTAATTAAGTTTGTTTCATAATTCAAAGCATAATTGGCCTTGACAATAATATCCATAAATGGAGATTGTTTATACCAATTGCGATCAGGCAAAATGTTTATGGTATGAGTCCATGGCCATCTACAACTGCTACATACCACATAATAATCTCCTGCATAATTATAATTATAGTAAAGCTCCAAGGTTGTTCTAACTTTTCCTGGTTTCACAGTTTCATATTCAAATGCTAGAGATGGGTATCCATAGCCTGGTTTTGGATAAACTTTCTCGGAATATCCTCTGCCTTCAATTGTACCAAGTCGCTAGCGCGACGGCTAGCTCCAGTTATAATTATTCTCGCTACATTATAGAAAAAAGTAGCAGTTTTTGTTTTTATGTTGTATTGTTGAATTACCCCTAATCCACAATCACATAACAACCAAAACTGCTATGCTTATTTTATCATGGATTTCTCATTTCAACAACTGTATATCTTATTTTCCTCGTCCGCCGCCTTTTCTGAAATGTAACCCGTTGTTTTCTTACATTTCATCAAAGGAGATTTTATTATGGACAATTATTTAAACACTTTCCGGGAGATGATCTCCCTGCGTGGCCTTACGGACCATACACTCAAAAATTACTGCACCTATATCCGTGCCTATCTGGATTACCTTTCCCGCTTTCTCCTTAAAGCTCCCGAAGATGTTTCCTGGAATGAATTGCGTGATTATATCCGCTGGATCCAGAAATCCAGAAACCTTTCTGACAGGACTATCAACTGTGCCATCTCACAGCTCCGCTTTTTTACCATCTATGTCCTCCACAAAACATGGGACGATACCCAGCTACCCTTCCGCAGGTTCGATGAATATCTTCCCTATGTCCCCTCCAGACAGGATACCTGGACTTTCATTTCCACTATGCCTGATTTGAAGCAGAAGACCATGACCGCTTTGATGTATTCCTCCGGCCTCCGCATCGGCGAGGTATGCTCCCTGCGTTATGAAGATGTTGACAGAAAGAATCTCAGGCTACATATCACTCATGGCAAGAACCGGCATGACCGCTATGCCATCCTTTCAACAGCCGCTCTTGACCTGCTTACCCAGTACTGGTTTCAATACGGAAAACCCCGGGGATATCTTTTCCCCAAGCAGAACGGACAGGACAGGCCCATTGACACCTTTTTCCTTTCCAGACATATCCATGCCCATGAGGACCGCCTCGGATGGGAACGCAGACTCACCTGTCATTCTTTCCGGCATGCCTTCGGCACCCATCTGTATGAGGATGGCGTTGACCTGCTTACCATTAAAGCTCTGCTGGGACATAAATCTTTAAGCTCCACCGCCATTTATGTCCATCTGGCCTCCAATGGCACCGGCTCCGCCGTCAGCCCTTTTGACCGCATGGCAGGTGTTTCTCATGGGTGAATTTAAGATCCGGCAGGTATTTGAAGCTTCTTATCAGGCTTATTCCGCAAAAGCGCCTTATCTGTCGGATGTACAGCGTAAAGCGGCACATTCCATCCTGAAATGTAAATCCCCTTCCCTCGGGTGTAACGTAAGCCGCTGTGACTGCTGCGGACATATGGTATTCCACAATAATTCCTGCCGTAACCGCAGCTGCCCTGACTGTCAGGCTGTCTTAAAAGAAATCTGGGTGGACAAGCGCAGGGCCGAGGTTATCGATTCCCCCTATTTCCATGTGGTATTTACTCTTCCACATGAACTGGGGCCGCTCTTTTACCACAACCAAAAGCTTCTTTACGGACTCTTCCACAGATGCTGCGCCCAGACCCTTCTCGAATTAGCTTCAAGCAGGAAATATCTCGGGGCTGTGCCCGGCATCATACAGGTCCTCCATACCTGGAACCAGGAGCTTTCCTACCATGTCCATATGCACTGTATTGTTTCCGGAGGCGGTCTTACAAAGGACCATAAGATACGCCTCTCTTCCAATAACTTTTTTATTCCGGTCAGGGTTCTGAGGGATAAATTCAAGGGAAAGTTTATGGCCTGCCTCAGCCTGCTTTACAAAGACGGCTCCCTTGTTTTTCCTTCCTCCTGCTCCGCTCTTAAAAATCCCTGCTCTTTCAGGGAGTGGAAGGATTCCCTTTATGCAAAGGACTGGTGCCCTTACATAAAAGAAACATTCAACGGATTCGGCAATGCAATTGAATATCTTGGGCGTTACACCCACAGAATTGCTGTTTCAAACAGCAGGCTCCTTTCCGTTTCACGGGATTCGGTCTCTTTTTCTGCCAGAGGTTTAAAACCCGGCGGCCCAAAACGCACCATTACACTGGACAACATTGAATTCATCCGCCGCTATCTGATGCACGTCCTGCCTTCCGGTTTTCAGAAAATCCGGTACTATGGTTTCCTGAACAACCGCATGAAGACACACAACCTGACGGTTATTTTTAAACTTCAGGGCGGACAGCGTTTCCGGCAGCGTTATGCCGGTATGACCATGACGGAACTGCTCAAAGCGGTCTGGAATTTTGATATCCGCATCTGCCCGGAGTGCGGCTGTGCATCCATGAAGCAGCTTGGAAGAATGCATGCGCCTTCCGGATAAAACAGCGTTTTTTCATACTGTTTTTCAAGACCTCCCGGCGGAAGGTCTGTGAAGCATGCCCTTAAATACGAATACCGCATAACAAAGACCTGTCTTCACAGCTTTTTTCATAGGATTCTCCTGTTTAAGGGAGCTGGAAAAGATACTATCCCCATATACATACCGGCTGCACGTCCGCGAATTGGTACAATTGGAAAGAATCACATTCCGAGCAGTTTTATCTTTTGTATAAAGCTGTTCTCTTTTTCTGCTCTGAATCTGATACTTTCCTTAAGAATTATACCATCTGTATCTACACTGTACTCTGAAGGAGTAACAGCATACATGTCTGGAATAAGTGTAAGCATTGCATCTCCACACCCTCCACATGTTGTTATATCATAAGGACAATAATAATATATCCCTGTTTCACCTACATTTTTTGTAATACTTGTTGCATCTAAAAAACCCATGTTTATATATGGCTTACTATTATTCCAATAATAAATTGTAATTCCACTCACATATCGTTCAGCTACTGTCCCTGCCAAATCATCCAACTTTCCAAAAGCTGAAATCATAACTTCAACTGCAATCTGAACATCCTCACGTTTCTCGTACTCTGTTCCAAGCAGAACTTCATATGCATCTGACACCGGACCATAAAGAAGCTCTCTGACTTCTTCCAAATTGTCCGCAGTAATCTCTTTAGGAAGCTGAGCTACCGCATCCAAAAAAGCCTGAACCTCTGCCGGAACTTCTTCCAGCAGCTCTTCCTCATCCAGAACTTCTTCCTCATCAGCTTTAGAATCATCTATCGCAATCCCATTCTCATCCAAATCAGCAGCCTTGTCATCTTCGGAAGCAGCATCCTTTCCCTCTTCCTCCGTTACCTTCTCCTGATTTGCATCATTTTCCTGATTGCCTTCCTGGTTATCTTCCAGATGAACCTCATCTTCCTTATTCTTTTCGTCAGAAGTCTCCTCGGATTCCTCTACCTCTGCTTTCTTATCCTCCGAGTTCTCTTCCTCCGACACATCCTCCTTAGATGCATCCGTCTTCAGTTCTTCCTCCTTCAGCGTATCCGCTTCCGGTTCTTCCGTCTCCGGCGCGTCCGCTTTCGGCTCTTCCGGTACAGTCTCAATCGTTTTATCTGCATCCTCTGCGCTTTCCTCTGCAGCGGCAGTCTCATCTACGGCAGCCGCAAAGGTCGTGGACACAGTCAGATTGCTCAGCATCATGCTGGCAACCAGCATAAAGGCTAAAACCTTCGCCCAGAATCGCTTTTTTTCTTTTGTTGTCATCCTTGACATCCTCCTTTCATCCTTTTACCCCTGTTTTCAGAGCATTTTGTTACAACCAAGGGCAGATCCCCCCACTTGTAACATAAAAATAACAGGCCGCCGTTAGTAACCTGTTATTTTTTGTAAAAAAACGATCTTCAATTTTTATTCCTGCTCAGCCTGTATGGGGGAAATATGATAAGTAAGACAAGCCTTCGAATGACGATAGATTTTATGAAAGCTGGTGTCAATCCGGTTCATCACAAGCTGCGCGCCCTCCTCATCGGCGCCTTTCAGCATCAAAATATAAGCTCCTGCCTCCAGCCTGGCAATCGAATCCCCTGACCGCAGCCCTTCTAAAAGAACCCTTTCCAGCCTCCGCGTATCAGCGGCAAGCACAGCCTCCCTTCCCAAAGTTACAATCACAAGGGAAGAATTCTCCTTTGAACGCCCCATATGCCGCTTTTCCAAGGTCACAATACTCTGAAACATTTCAAAGGTACAGAAAAATGCCTGCGGCTCCAAATCCTCCCCACATACCAATTTAAATATATCCGAAGCACCCAGCTCCTTTTTTCCGCTCCCCACAGCCAGAGCATAGATCCGCTCTATCTCTTCTCCGGGAAGCTGTTCAAATTCCTGAAGCATCTTTGCCCGAAATGCCCCATAGAGCTCCACAGCCTGCCCCGTCTGCCCAAGAGCAATCAAAGCCCGCATCCGGTAGGCCGTAAAATCCTCCACCGCAAAGTCTATCTCATAGGCCTGCTCGCAGATGGTAATAATCTCCATCCACCTGTTCTTTTCCCATAAAACAGGCAGAACATTCTTACAAGTATCCAAATACAAGGCCCGGTAATACTGCCGCAATACAGGAACCCATTCACTGTCATTGGAAGAAAGAAAATCCCCTCTATACAGCGCAATTGCCCTAAGCAGCAATTCACAGTAGATATCCCCGGATTCCCTTTCCGCCTTCGAACAGACCTCCTCAAACTCCTCCGTATCCAACACAAGACAGACATCCGGATTCCAGGCATAATAACCAGAAAAAGTCAAAAGCAGCTCCTCCTGATCCGAAAACATCTCCTTCAAAAGCTTCCGGACCTTAAACAACATATGCCGCAGCGCATTTGCCGGCCCGGCACTTCTGCTGTCCGCCCAAAACCGTTCAATCAGCTCCTCCGAAGAAATATATCTATTATGATTTACAATCAAATACTGCAAAAAAGACAGGGTCTTCCTTCCTGCCTTCGGCGCCGACTTCTGTTTGACTGCTTCTCCCCCTTCACCACTTCCATAAGTAAATGAGCCCAACAACTCAAAATGTACACTCCGTTTCCCCTCCATACCGATACGGCCCCCTCATTCAAAACCCCTCACTGCCCGCGGCCACTTATCCGTCGCTTCCTACCTCACTTCTCCATTGTCCTTTCCCAAGATTTTAGCAGTTCTAAAGCTTTTTTCACAAATATGACGCAAAGGATCATACTCTGCGACATGGATTTCTTGATCTTTGACTTCTTTTATTATACTCAGTTGATTGTGATTATGCAATATAAAATTTTTTCCTGATTTGGAGATTTAGGCTGGGGTATTTGGGTATAAAAGATTAAAAAAATGGGGGGTTGAAATAGTATTTATATTTGATTGTTGAAGAGGGGGAGGGGAAAGTTTCCGATATAGGCCTTTTATGTCGCAGAGTATGATCCTCTGCGACTTTTTTAACCGCAGCCACCACCCAACCGCCCTGCCAAAGTGAAAAAGCGGCCTGCGGCGAAGGAGCCGTCAGCCGTTTCCAATATCCAGTGTCCGGCTGTTCGCGCACACACTGTCTGATATGGACGAACATTGCTCCCCGCCCCACAGGAGCCAAAACCCAAAAGCAATGTTCGCCCAGAGCAGACAGCGTGTACGCGAACCGTCCGAACACAGGATATGGAAACGGCCGACGGCTCCTTCGCCGCAGGCCGCTTTTTCACGCCTCATTCCCCCTTCATTCTCCCCCCAAGAACCCGAAAGAGCACCCCAGCCCCCAGAATCCCCGCCAGATAAAGCTTCCCGAAAAAATCCGTCACCAAAGGCAGCAAAAATCCCAGCAGCGGTATAGACAGCGCCACCTTCCCAATCACATTATGATAAGCAATCGGAAGCATATCATTTCCCTCATTGGCGTCCCCCTTCGTCAAAAGCTCCTGTTCCTCCAGGTGGTTCTCTACCGTCCGGTGCGTTATAACCGTTGTAGAATCATGCCCCCCATAAAATACAATCACATCGCCAGCCGCTATCTCCCCAGGAGAAATCTCCTTTGCATAAACCACACTGCCCACCGGAATCGCAGGCTCCATACTTCCGCTGACAATTGCATAAAGCTCATACCCAAACATCCTGGGCACGGTAAGAGGCAGGCAGATCAAAATCACCAGAAGAAGCAGCGCCAGGCCGAAAACACTGCACACCGTCCCCAGCCTGGATCCCTTCTTTTTCTCATTTATTTCAGTTCCCAATTGTCCAGTTCCTCATACGCATGTTCACGCCGCTTTTTCCATATCATAATTCCCATTGTAATCAGCGCGGCGGCCGCCGATAAACCGATGATAATGGATGCTCCGTATACAAAACGCCCTTCCGCATTGATAATCAAATCCCGGATACCGGCCAGAGGAACCTCCTCGTCATCCAGATCCATGAGCTCGCCCGGCCCCTGGGGCACCGCAGCGTCGGGAATGGTTGTAGTAGTATTGTTGTCCTCGCCTTCCGCAGCTTCCTCCCCCTCTGTTCCGGTTCCGCCTTCTGCCGTTCCGCCCGTGCCTGTTCCTCCCGTGCCAGTTCCTCCTGTTGTACCGCCCTCGCCGGAAATAACGTTAACACTGCCGGGAACAATCACCGTATTGGTTCCTCCATCCGTCACGGTTGTGGTAGTTCCGGCAGCCGTCCGCCGGTATACAAAGGTAAATTCATTTTTCGATTCGTCGCTTACCAGGGTTCTGGTCAAATTGTAGGCCTGAGGCTCGTATCCCTCGATATACAGGAAGGCCATCACCGGCTTATCCCCCACATTTCCAAAATAAGTCTCGCTGGGCGCAAGGGAATTGCCTGCCTCATCCTGGTAATTCACATGATAGGCTACCATATCTCCCTTGATGCCGTAAGCCACTACAAAATCCCGGTCACTCTCCACCAGAATAGAATTGCTCCTTACCTGATCCACCGTATTGTTGTCCCGGCCGCTCTGACGGATTCCTTTTACATAATACTTGCTGTCCGCCGGAAGCTGAATGGCGGCTGCCGCATTGAAGCTTACCCGGTCACGATAACTTAAGCCGCTGATGGTGATCTTATCCTTGCTTCCAGTGACAGTATACTTTGAAGAAAGTCCCGACAAGCCGCCGGTTCCGGAGAACTCTCCCTGGTTGCCTGCATAAAAGGTCAGGGTATAAGTATAAGCCTCTTTATCCTCCGCCCTGCTTTCCATGACGGGTGCCGCAGAAATAAGCAGGCACAGGGACAGAATCAAAAGCCCGGTTCTTCGCCATCTATTCATGCTTATCTCCTCCTTTACCCTTGCGGCTGGTAACCGCCAGGCCCATAAAGCCGATACCTCCCAGCAGGGCCAGCAGCGACCATAAGAGAATCCGGTTCTGATCCCCTGTCCGCACGTCGCTTCCTACCTTATAAATATCGTTGGATTCCCGGCGGCTTGCATTGGATGAGGTGGCTGTATTCGTGCCCCTCAGCTTTTCCACAGCAAAATTCATCTGCAGCTTTGCAATGGTATTCTGATAAGTATTTCCGCTTGTCTCCCCGTCCAGAGCAACCTTTAGGGAAATGGAAGCCTTTGCTTTGCTGTCCAGCTTATCCAGATAAAAGTAGTCCTCCAGTCCGTCCGTGGCCTCGTGAAGGCCCTCTCCGGCTCCGGTCACCGTCTCTCCGCCTACCGTCTCGCTGCTGTAAAGGGTTTTATCCTCTCCCTTGCTGTTCTTGTAGGTCAATACATAGGTATAAGCGCTGCCTTCCGCCACATTCTGGCTGTCCTCCAGGCTTTGGAGCACCTTATTTGTCATATACCAGTCGGTAGCCGAAGTATCTTTATTTTCCAAACTGATGCTGATAGCGATACTGTCTCCCGGCTGCAGGGCTGAGATAGCGTCTGCAATATCCGAGGACTTGAAGTTGCTCTCCATCTTATTTCCCACAAACCGCACATACCAGCCGTTTCCGCCTATATAATCCTCCGCATGGGCCGTCAGCGTGCTTCCCGCCGCAAGAAGCAGGATCAGAAAGAGACTGCACAGCTTTTTTTTCATATTCTCCTACCTCCTCAAAACCAGCTTTCCGTCTGCGCCCACTGTCACATCCACGCCCCAGGCGCTCTTAACGGCATCCTCTGCGTTGTGGGTCTGTACCGCATCCACGTCAATCTCCAGCACAAATTCTACGCCGTCATAATCATAGGTCATGGTAATGGTTTTGTAATTCCCGTTTACAGTTTCCGTTGTCGTTACCTTTTTGGCCACCTCTCTGTCAATGGAAAGAGTATCTGCAAAGGAGGGACTCACCTCGCCGGTCTTTAAGATTCCCGTGTAGTAGAGAACCGTCCGCTCCTCTGTGCTGGCATTCTCATCCAGCACCCATCCGTTAAACTCCGAGGACATTCCCTGGGCCGTCCAGGGATTCAGCTGTATCCACTCGGGAGATATGTCTCTGCGCTTCCTGCGCTCCTCCACAGGAACCGGGGTCTCGTTCTCTCCCGGGGCATCCACCCAGTAGCGGTAGATCATCACCCGGACATACTGATCAATATTTCCCGTATTGCGGACGCAGAGCTCTTCCTCGTACTGCCGCCCCGGCTGAATCTCAGCCGTCTTTTCTTCTTTGCCCCCCTGGGTATCCACCAGATGTGTCAGCAGGGCGCTGCCGCCCTCGTACCACTCATCATCCTTCTGTGTATAATTCCTCCAGCTCACATCGTTTCCGTTTTCCACCAGGGTGACGCCGATGTCGAACATCTGAAGCTCCGCCGAATAATTTTCACTGTAATAAGTCAGAGCCGCCTGGCTGCTTCCGGCTACGCTTCCAAGAAGCAGCAGCACAGCTGCGCCAAAGAGTATTCCTGTCGTATAGGTGCCCTTGGATCTGCTTTTATTCTTCTTCTTTTTCATGATCCGGCCTCCTCTTCAGACGTTATGGACAGATTCCAGTCCGCATAAGGGGTGCCGTCCTCCCGGTAGAGCACCGGAGTGCTCTCCTGAACAACAACCACATTGAAATTGTCAATCTCGAGATCCATCATTTCTCTTGTCACTTCAATCTTAACGGACAGTACGTTTGTCAGCTCCCCTGGCTTTAAAATGGCCTCATAGTACCACCAGCCGTCGGCATCCTTTCTCCAATGGCTGCTGCCGCCCTCAGGCACAACCTCGCTCTCCGCAAGGCCAAGAAGGCTTCCGGCATAGATACGTGCCCGGACAAAGCAGTCTGTCTCTCCCGTATTTTCAATCTGAATCTGCTTGGTCTGACGGTCTATACTCTCTTCAAGCTCCGACCGAGGTCCCAGGGCCAGACGGGCGCTTCCCCTTGTAGTGGTATAGGTTGTAAAATATGCCAGTGAATCCTTAAGGGATGTTCCAAACAGCAGCACCAGGGCTAGGAGCGCCAGAAGGGCTGTTCGTCTGCGATATGATTGCTTCCTACTCATTGGCCGCCTCCTTCTTGTATTCTCCTCCCGTTATCTGCGTGCCGACCCATTCTTTCGTGTCCTCAGAATAGGTAAAATGGTTGACGATGCCTGTTCCAAAGGCGGTGGTTCCGTCATAATCGTTGGTAAAGGTTATTCTTGCTCCAGTCTCAATGCCTTCCTCATCGACTCCTCCGTTTACTTCGCCGGAGGCGGCCAGAAGACTGCTGATAACTACAGCCAGATTGTCTGAGCCTGATGTAATGACCTTAGATTCTGGATTCCAGGTTTCTCCTCCCTTGTCAATGAGCTTATAGGACGCCCCGGTATAGATCTCCTTTACGGTTACCTCTGTGCCTGCAGGAATCTTCCTTATCAGAATACTCTGCTGACCGGGCTCATTGAAGTTCATACCCAGCATATCACTGTATACAACTTTCCTGGTTTCCGCCCCTTCTGCATTCTTTTCTACCCTTACGGCCTCTACCTGGAATACAAACATGGCCTCGCCTAAAGACTTATTATAGGTAGGAAGGTTTTTTACAATCTCCAGATTCAGATAGCGGATCTGGCGTCTCGGCTTCACTCCGACGGTTACGTCATATATCCATTCGTCTGAATCTGCATTTGCATCTCCCGGTCTTCCGTATGCATTGTCCGGAACGGATACCAGATACGGAAGGAAGGTATATTCATACTCGCCTGTCACAATGGGCTTCGCCCATACCAGATACAGTCCCTGCTCTACCTCCGTCTGCTCTCCTGTATGGATGGTTTTGTAATAACAGGGAGCAGAAGTAAGCTCTTTCTCGTCCGGTATCACAAGAGTTTCCTCATCCTGCGCCGGTTCCTTCCCTTCTTCCCCTGCATCCGCAGCCGGAGGAATAGGAAGATTGAGAATCCCTGCTATATAACGGGCTTCCTTTCTCCACTCGTCCGCCGTCACTTCGTAAATTCCGTCATTCAGCTTCTCTATATCCCAGGTTTCGGGATTTGGATACTGACTTCCTGCCGCTTCTTTAAATTCCGGATCCACGGTATATCTGCCATATTCATCCATCTTGGCAACCTGGTACAGGTATATCTCCAGTTCAACGCCGTCAGCCGTCAGATCCGACCAGTCCTCTGTATTTTCCTCAAACACGGACTTTGTCACTGTCAGCGTACACGTCTTCTCCTGATCCACAAAATCCCTTGCGGACATCTTCATCTGAGGCAATGCCAGCGCGAGGCACAGTACAGCCCCCATGGCGGCATAAAGCCAGGCTTTTTTTCTGTATCTCGTTTTCATACTCATTTCCTCTCCTTCTACTTCTTTCGATGCCGGACGCCAAGCCAGATCATCAGCAACAGCAGCATGGGCGCCATAAGAATGGGTGTGATCAGAATCGGTTTTAGCTGCATGGCGTCTGCCGTCACACGGATGGAGGAGGCGTCTGCCAGGTTCTCAATCCGGTGCCCCCGCACCAGCATGCGGTGGCTGTTGATTCCGTAGGGGGTGCAGGTTACCAGGGTGCAGTAGTCCATGCCATTGATCAAATCCAGATCCTGAATCTCTTCCGGAAGTACGATGTGAATCTGGTCAATCTCGTAAGTGAGTGTCTCATCCAGCACCCGAAGGACAAATACATCACCCTCTCGCAGCTGATCCAGATCTGTAAACAATTTTGCCGAAGGTAATCCTCTGTGGCCGGACAGCACACAGTGCGTCCCCGGCCCTCCTACCGGAAGGGAACTGCCCTCAATATGCCCCACGGCAATCTGCAGCACAGACTCCTCCACGCCATGGTAAACGGGCAGATAGCAATTAATGCTCTCTATCTCAATATAGCCCATAATTCCATTACCGGAAACATTCAAAAGAGACTCATATTCTTGATATTCCTCCTCTGACATGCTGTAACGGTTTCCCCTGCTCCACAGTGTTTCATTGTAGGCCTTGGCATCACTCCACAGTTTTTCATAAGTCTCATTGTCCAAATCTGCCACTGCCTCCGCATAGTTTGCAATGGCCTGGGACTGGTGAAACTTGTTCCAGTAGTCGCTGACTGTGGGATACAGCAGCAAGGACAAGCCTGCAAGCAGGATACTAATTAAAATAATATTGGATAAATGTTTCTTCATGCAGGTTTCTCCTTGCTGTTGTATGCCGGGGAGATATAAGTCTCCCCAGCTCAACAGACAAATTTATAGTTTCATTTTTCAGGAATCTTCACTCCCGCCGAATCTACTGCTTCTCGCTGCCCATACGCTTTTTCACCACGAGCATAATGCCGGCGCCTACTACCAGAATACCGCCCAGTACGTAGAAGATGGTTGTACCGATACCACCAGTGGAGGGAAGCTCTACGCCGGTTTTGTTCTCAACCGCAACTGTATTATCTTCTGCATCTCCTGTTGTATCTGTTATCGTACTATTACCGTTCTGATCCAGCATACTATTCTTGATCGTACATACACCGGTACGGTTACCCTGGCCATCGATTGTCTCAATGATCTGAACTTCAATGGGGGCAGCCAGCTTATTGTAACCGGCAGGCGCCTCTGTCTCAGTCAGATAATAGGTTCCTGCTGCTAAGCCGCTGAGGGTAAACTTACCTGATTCATCGGTTGTGATCTCAATAACATCAGACTCCTTGTCAGCTTTATATACCGTTGTATCGTCAACTTTGGAGAATGTTATGGGAACCAGGTTTCCTTCTGCATCTTTCACAGAAAGCGTAAACTTCGCTCCTGCCAGCTGTGTGTGTTCGTCTGCACCCTCTCTGATTGTAAACTTATCTACATCAAACTCATAAACGTAGGTTTTTGTTGTGCTTTCCTCAGTTTCCTGATCATTTCCATACTCAAGTTTTACCGTATTGGAATTGCCTGTACCTTCAATTACTGCATCTGCATTCACAGTCGCATTGTAGCGCACAATCAGTGTATCTCCTGGCTGTAAACCTGCAAGGAACTCCTCCGTAAAAGCAACTTTAAGGTTTGTTCCATTTTCGACAGCCGTTGACGTAGCTGTATAATTTTCAGGAGTTACTGTCGTTTCTGCTGTATCGCCCACAGGGATTCTTACTACAGTAACAGACCCCTCATTAAAGGTAAGGCCTTTTGACATGGTATCATTCACTACATAACCTGTGGCATTAGCTTTTACACTAATGGTAGCCTGATAATTCACAACATCTCCGATAGAAGCTGTATTGTCTTTATCCCATACAGGATTTCCATCTGCATCCGTTCCATTCTGAACGTCCTTATCGATGGTTGGCTTGCCGTTCTTCTCTTTCATTGTTACATTGGGCTGTGTTGTATCCAGAGATACCAGCGCTCCTGCATCGGAGCTTACCAGGTAGTAACCCAGATCCAGTCCGGTAAACGTAACAATCTCACTAGCGGCAGTTTCTGTGGCAACTGGTTTTATTCCCTCAGCTACCGCAAACGCTATGGCTGCATCTGCAAAGGCTTTTGCTCTCTCAGCAGTATTATCGCCCACCCAGGAAATATATCCCTGCTCATCTGCAGTTACATAGTCTGCTCCTTCATTCTTTACAAATTTTGCCCAGTTTTCGTCTGTCACCTTATAAGCAAAGGCTTCATCTCCTGCATTGTAGCTTTCCAGCTCAAAGATCTTATAAATCTTATACTCTTTCCCTGCAATGGCATTGTCAATGGTAATTGTACCCTCTCCAGCTGCCAGAACCGGAAGCCCCATAACCAGCACCATCATCATTGCCAGTGTAAGGCTCAACAACTTTTTCATACGTTTCATCACTTATTCTCCTTTTCCCTTTTTTTAATAATAATTAGTTGCCGCAGTCAATGACTGCAAATTCAGTTCCTGGAGGTATCTGCCCTCCTTTCTCTGAACTTTTTTCTATACATCAGGCCCGCCATCAGCAGAAGGCTGATGCCTGCCATTGTATATAAGTTTGTGCCGGAACCGCCTGTCTCCGGAAGCTCGAAGGTATAATAGCTGTTGTCATACTCCACCTGAATGGTTGTATTTGCCTGTGTAATCTGTCCCTTCGCAATCTTTGTAATCCTTGTTCCCGGATCCACCTTCACGCCGTTAATCTCAATCTGAGTATAATAATGCCTGCTTCCCTCTGCCTCTGTAATCACATAATTGGTTCCCACAGGCAGATAGTCTATAACAATGTACTCATTATTTTTCAGCTTAAATTCTGTGCCGCTGCTGATAACGAGATCCTGACATACCACCTCGTCTCTTCCCCCCGGAACCTTCCGGAATCTGGTATAAGAATAATCATCCCGAAGATTTCCGTTGCCTCCGTCGGTAAACTCAATGGTGAATTCAAATTCCTCGTTATTATCTACGATCTCTCCTGTCTGTTTGTCTCTTACTGTTTTTCCAATCTGCAGTGAACCTGTATTCTGCGGCGGCTTCAAGGCTGTCACAGACGGCAGTGTAAACTGCATCCAGCAAGTGGAACCGGAAGCGCCCCGCTCTGTGTAGAAAAATTTTAATGTATGAGTCCCTGCTTTGTTGTTACCATTTTCGTCTTTTAAATAATCCCAAAGATTTACGTACTCACCTACAGAAGAATGAACTCCGCCGATGTCGCAGACAAGCGTTTCATCATCCAAAAATACCCACATATCATCATCGCCGAAGAAATAGTATTCCAGAGGGCCTACATAATCCTCTCCCAGGTCAAATTCGACGGCATAATGCATACCGAAATAACTATTATGATCCAAACCGTCGTCACTGACTGGAAGCGCTTTCCATTCATCGCCGCCAGGCTCAAAGCGCAGATTCTTTTTATTTGCAGCATTGCCCCACTTCATGTCATGTCCTGCCGCTCCCCAGCTAGGTGCAGAATCCATCGGCCAGAAATTATTGCTCCAAATCTTTTCCCCTTTCGAGTTCGTTGCAACATATACAAAAGATTCCAGGTTTTGAACCCCTGTGTTTCCTACGGAAGATAAGGTATACGTATCACCCTGACGGTTAAAATCAAGATTATACTTATTGTTATCTAAAATGGTTTTACCGATCGTTCCAGACTTTCCGAAAATCTTTGGAGCAGGAACATTAAATTCAACCTCATCTCCAACTGCTTTTGACACCAATCCAAAAGTACAACCTTTGAAACCATTCGTGTTAAATTTATTTATTTCATTTCCATTCCATGTTGCCGTTCCAAAGTTTGTGCCCGCATTATTATTTCCAAAAGCATATTTGTTTTCATCCGCACAATTTCCTTTATCATTAATACCGTGTGCCCCTGTATTAATAATCTTTACATCCCCGCTTTCTCGGATATTTCCGTCACTGATATCATAATCATAAAAGGTGACCGGAACATCCTGCTTCTGCTCTTTTACATCATATATCAAGCGAATAACGGTTCCTGAACGAATCAGCACATACCGCTCGTTCTCATCCTCCTTTTCTGACTCCGGCTTGTTTGTAAAATGCAAAGTCTCTAAATTCTCAATTACCGTCCAGTCCTCTTCATTCTCACTCTCCGGATCCCTTCCGTCTTTCAGTATCCAGACTGCTTTCATATCATAGCTTCCATTGTCGATCAGAGAATTAAAATAATTAATATTTGGCGCTTTGATATATTCAAATTCCTTTTCCTTATATATCTCCGTTAGTTGTTCTTCTGTTTTGATTTTGTTCCCATTTTCCTCATCAATATAAATATTTATGGTTTTTGGAGTGTCTTTTCCATTCTTCGGTAATTCCCTCCCGGAAGTATCAATCACATCAAGCTTTGAAAGTCCGGTATCATTTGTATTGGCAACCCTTGGAAGGTCTGCGTAATACTGTACCTTAAACTGCGGATTTGGCGTTGAGGCTGCATATAAAGCCAGTGTCTTTTCCTTAAGGGTAAGGATCATTTTCTCATCTTCACCCAGCACCATTGCATTCAAATCATTGATCCCTGCCTGCTCTGTCAGTTCAAAAGCCGCTACTGCAATATCATTTTCTTCCTCCTCCGGCCCTCCTTCCTCTTCATCTTCCTGGATTACGTAGGGTTTTGCTGCTTCCGCATTGAATTGATTCAAAGCCTCCGCCGGAGTAACCTCCGCCGTAACCAGGCAGTTTGACAAGTCCAGTTCTTTCCCTTTATAAGTTACGGAATAAGACAAAGCCTCAATCAACAGCAGGGCAGTCTCTTCCTCATCCCCACCCTCTGCATAGGCCACTGCAGAAGCATAGGCTTCGGAACTCTCACTCAGCGGCACCACCGTGAAGGCCAAAGACTTTTCTCCAGATGCAGCTTCCCCTCCCGAAACCCCAGTTTCTTCCTGTACTTCATCTTCCCCGGATATCTCTGTCTCTTCCTGTTCTGACGTTTCCTCCGACATTCCCCTTTCTTCAGAAACTGACACTTCCTCCGGTTCTTCCTCCTCAAAGAATATCACAGACCCTTCCTGGGTTTCCTCCGGCTTCACTGCCTCTGTTTCTTCCGGCTTTGCAGACTCCGATGCGGTAATGTCTTCCGAAACTGCAGAACCCTTTTCCTGGGTTTCCTCCGGCAGGAGCGCATCACCTTCTACGTGGAAAGTAATATGAAAAGCATCATCCTCATATAAAAAGGTTTCCGCCAAATGAATGGTTCCGTTTTCACCTGTCCGGTAACCGATGGCTATCTCTGAAAAACTCTTTACCTGGAAGGTAGTACTGCTGTTTTCCACCTCACTGCTGTCCAGAACCTCCGATCCTTCTCCGCTGAAATGCACTACTGTCACAGAGCTTCCGTCTGCCAGTCCGTTCTCGTCCAGAAGCTGTACCATTACCGTTACATCACTCTGAGGCTCCACCTCTTCGCCGTCCAGATAAAATCCTATCTTCAGCAAAGCTTTCATGGTGGCATTCTCATCCCCCAGTGTCTCCCGAAATCTTGATTCCTGCTCCTGATAATGTTCCTGTCCGTTTTCCGGAGTAACCTGCTCCACAATCAGTTCTGCCTCTTCCGGAATATTGGCATCTGATTGATAGGTCACTGCAACAATATACCCGTCTCCTTCATAGGTTCTGGTAAGAACTTCCTCATCCTCTGCCGCTCCGGTCCGGAAGCACTCCTCGCTGTGCTTATGCTCCAGAACCTCCAGCTTCCCACAGCCAAAGGCGCCTTCTTCATCATAACATTCCTCTGTATGGGTATGCAGGGCAACCTCAGGACGTACACAGATCAGATTTCCATCCTTATCGTAGCATTCCTCAGTATGCGCATGCTCCTCTATCTCAGACAGAGGGCACAGCAGCCTCTCGTCATAGCTATAGCAGGTATCATCATGGCTGTGAACTACAAAGTTTGCCTTACCGCAGGCAAGACCTCCCTCTTCATCATAACAGTCTCCCATGTGGGAATGGATTCTTCCGCCGCAATAATAAACTGCATCGCCGCACTCATCTGTATGTACATGCTCCTCCAGCCCGCAAATCAGGCCTTCCTCATAGCACTCCTCTGTATGCTCATGCTCCTGAAAACACTCTTCGCCGTGGATGTGCTCCGCTGTCTCCAGATAACTGCAGGCCAGCTTCCAGAGCAGCTCGCCGTTCTCATCCTTTGCCTGCTGTCCGTTTCCATCCAGAACCGCCTCGTAGCAGCCATTCTCCACTGCATGCTCATGCAGAATGACTTCTTCCTTTCCGCAGACTAGTTCTTTTACAACGCCGCGGCATTCCTCTGTATGAGTGTGGCCCTGGGGATTCTCTTCCCTGCCGCAGGTGAGCTCCCGTTCCGTGACATAGCAGGAAGCGCCGTGCACATGGCCTTGATTTTCGATTCTGCCGCAGGTCAGGCTCTTGGTCACATTGTAGCAGATTGTCTCGTCATGGGTATGCCCCGCCGACTCTTCCAGACCGCAGCTTAAGGCGCCGTCCTCTCCGTAGCATCCGTCTGCATGGGTATGTCCCTCAGACTCTTCCAGACCGCAGATCGTTTCCCAGTCCTTGGAATAACAGGCTTCCGTGTGGGTATGGCTTTCCTTCTCCGCCTCCTCGCAGGTCAGCTCCTTATGCTCCGTATAGCAGGCATCCGTATGGGTGTGGGCCTCGGACTCCTCCTGGCCGCAGATAAAGCCGCTGTCATTGATCTGATAGCAGGCCTCTGTATGCTCATGCTCCTCCACTTCAGGAAGGGAACACACCAGAGCGCCGCTCTCATAACAGCTGCTGTCATGGGTATGAACCGCATAATCTGCATAGCCGCAGAGAAGCTGATCCTCACTGTCATAGCATTCCTCTGTATGGGTATGAAGCTCTTCCGGGAAGACGCAGGCAAATTCCAGCGTGACCGCATCTTCCGTCTCGTCCCCTGCTCCCACCTTGCCGCAGGCAAGAATCTGTCCCTGGCATTCTTCTGTATGGGTATGCTCCTCAAGCTCGCACACTGTCTTGCGCTCAATGGCGACTGCAGGCATCAGAAGCACGTATGCCGTCACAAACACCACTGCAGCGCCCAGCACTGTGAGCACCTTCCTCCACCGCTTATTTTTCCCGCTCTCCCGCAGGTACTTTGCCGCTTTCTTCAACATCGAAGACTCCATTGGAAATCCTCCTTTTCATACCGATAACTGCTACATCACCGGGCCCATGTCCTTCAGAGGCCAGACCCTGAATACCAGCTTTCCAACCAGCTGTTCTTCCGCCACACAGCCTACGGTCGTGCTCCGGCTGTCCACGGAAACGCTTCTGTGATCGCCCATGACGAAAATACGGTTTTCCGGCACCTGATAGGGAAGCTTAATATCGCATTCCCCGAAGGCCCTCTCTACCAGATAAGGTTCATCCAGCAGCACATCGTTCACATATACATTGCCGTCCTCGTCCATATCCACCCATTGGCCGGACATGGCAATCACACGTTTTACAAGAATCTTATTGTTATAATAGAACGCCACCACATCGCCAGGTTCAAATTCCGTAGTCTTTATGGTAGCAATGATATCACCGTCATACAGGGTGGGACTCATGCTGGTTCCGTATATCTGAAGCACCGGCATCAGCAGCGTTGCTATCAGAACGGCCACAGCCGCCACTACAATCAGCGTACTAACGGTGCTCGTCAGCACCCTTTTATAGCGCTTTTGGTACTTGACCCTGCTCAGCTCCTCTTCCAGTTGAGAGAGCTCCGGCACTTCTATCGCCTTTCTTTTTTTCATAACCATCCTCACTGCTGTCCCGAAAACCGGCCTTTGTTAAACCAGGCCTGTCAGTCCTCTATCTCTTCCCCTTTGGCGGAGCTTAACATATTTTCACACCGCTTACGGGTATCCTCTTCCAGTCTCCGGCACTGTCTGCGGGTATCCTCCTCAAGTCTCCGGCATTCCTCCCGGGTACTGTTCAGAATCAAATCTGCCCCTCTCCTGGCTTTTTCAAGGATTTCTCCTGCCGCTTTTTCATTTTCAGCCTTTTTCTGGGCATAAATCTTTTCTTGTCTGCCGCTCAGTTCCCTGATATTCTCCATATACAGGGCAACCGCTTCCTCCGCCGCCTCAAAAATTCCGCTGAGGGCCAGGGAAGCCTCTGCTATGGAGCCGGCCTCGTCAATGGCAATCCTGCGTTTTGCAAGCTGTTCCTCCGCCTTTGCCAGACGCTTCTTTAATTCCTCCGTCTCCTTTGCCTGGGCTACCAGAAGCTCCAACAGCTGGGGACGCCCCAGCTTTCTAAGCTCTTTTCCCGTCATTCCTGTTCGTCTCCTCTGTCCCAGTTCTCCTCTGCAGAGCTCTCCGTGCTGTCAATCAGCTTTAAAAGCTCCAATGCACTGCGAAAAGACACGGTCTTATTCTTCTCCGCCCACGTTATCTGGCCCTGCCAGCTTGCGTTCTGGCGGTATTGAATCCGTACAACAAAGGTCGCTTTGCCGCCCTGATGCTTGTTCATTTCATCTCTTCCCACAACAATCTCTTCTCCTTTTTGCCTCGTCTTCTTCTTTCTCCCAAAAGCCAGGGATGACGAGGCCTTTTCTTCCAAAGGCTCCAGAAAATTGCGCTCCGCCATAGATGTCTGTGGATATCCGAGCCAGTTATAAAATCCGTCCAGGCCCTCCAGCAGCTCCCGTGTATTCAAAAAGCTTGCCGGTTCCTCTCGATACATTGTATAAAATCTGCCGCTCCAGTCCTGTTCCTCAAATCTGTCGCAGCAGATCCGCACAATACTTGAGGCAGCCAGACTAACATGTGCCTGCTCCATACGCATACTTCTCCATTCCGTTTTATTTTACCTTAAAGACTGTTAAAGCCTCCATTAAAAAACAGGCCTCTTCAGGCAAAAAAACAAGGCGGAAACTTAAGAAAGTTTCCGCCCCAAAAGCTCTGGGTTGACCGCATAGGTCAATGCCGTATCTTTTGTGATTCGTCCCTCCTTGTAAAGACGAAGGATGTCGCTGTCCATAGTCCGCATCCCCGCGTCTCCTCCGGAGTAAATCACATTGTCCATCTGGTGAATCTTGCCCTCCCGAATCATATTCTGTATGGCCGGATTCACAATCATAATCTCAAATACCGGTTCCAAGCCTCCGTTCACTGCCGGCAGCAGACGCTGGGACACCACCGCCCGGAGCACCATCGAAAGCTGCACCCTCACCTGCGCCTGCTGGCTTGCCGGGAATACGTCCACAATCCGGTCAATGGTCTTGGCTGCTCCCACCGTATGCAGCGTAGACAAGAGGAGCTGTCCTGTTTCCGCCGCCGTCAAAGCCGTCTGAATAGTCTCAAAATCCCGCATCTCCCCAAGAAGAATTACATCCGGCGTCTGGCGCAGCGCAGCGCGCAGAGCCGTCTTGTAGCTTTCCGTATCCAGATCCAGCTCCCTCTGGCTTACCAGGCACTTCTGATGGGAATGGATATACTCAATGGGATCCTCAATGGTAATGATATGACCGCTCCGCTTCTGATTAATCCGGTCAATCAGACAGGCCAGCGTGGTGGTTTTTCCGCTTCCGGCCGGGCCTGTAACCAGAATCATGCCGTTTTTCTGGCTGTACAGATTCATCACAGCCTCCGGAATGTGCATCCGGCCGCTGTCCGGCAGCCCGAAGGTAACGATTCGAAGCACGGCCGCCAGAGAGCTTCTCTGCTTGTAGGCATTGCACCGGAAACGCCCGGCTCCCTTTACGGAAAAGGAAAAATCATCATCGCCCTTCCTATGGAGCTCCTGGATGTCACGCCCCGCCAGCTTATAAATCTGTTCCAGCAGCTCTCTGGAGGTGTCCGGCATCACCCTCTCCGGTGTAATCCCGAAGATCTCGCCTCCCCTCTTTAAGCTTATAGGGGAGCCCGGAATCACGAAGATGTCCGATCCTCCCATATCCAGTCCTGTCTTTAATATCTCTTGAATCTCAATCGCCATCTTACATTCCTCCATCCCAAATATCAATTCCCGGCTCCGGATTCCACTCTACGGTATTCACCAGCCGCTGCCAGAGAACCCTGTAGCGCCCTTCGCCTTCCTCTGTCTCCTGACGCTTCTCTACAATCAGAAGCAATTGCTGAACCTCCTGCACATCCTCCTTCAGCTCCCAGAGCCCCTGCTCCGGAATCTGCGCCCGTCCGGCCAGAAGATCCCCGTCAAGCTGGGCCAGCTGCTCCTGCAGCCTCCCCTCCGCCTGGTAATAAGCTGCCGCCGTGGCGTGGGCTTTCCCGCTCATCCGCACATCCGACAGGGCCGATACCAGGGAAAGAATCCCGAAGGTAGTAAAGGCCAGCACAATTACAATCAAAAGAATCGATGCCATGCCCACGCCGGTGCCCTTCGACATTCCTCCGGCTTCCTCTTTCCTCTCAGGCAGCTTCTTCCACCGATCCAGATTCTCACTCATAGGCCATCCTTCCCTTTCTCTGCCAGCACGGCAAGGCTATGCTAAGTTTCCGCCGCATATCTGGCCGTCTCAAGATCTACCTGTGTCTTCCCGTCCCTAAGTCCTGTCACCTGTATCCGGATATGCAAAAGCGCTCCGGCTTCCTTCTCCTCCGTCCAGAGCTCTGCCCGAAGCTCATAGACAGCCTGCTCCAAAGGAACCGGCTGCATTTCCTCATTGCATCCGGACCGGAAGGTGCGCACGTTTCCCCCTGCCGCTTCCTCTTCCCAGCCGTTTTCTGAAGAAAACAGCTGCTCCGGCTGCGTGGGC
This sequence comes from Candidatus Merdisoma sp. JLR.KK011, assembly GCF_036941125.1. Classification (NCBI taxonomy): domain Bacteria; kingdom Bacillati; phylum Bacillota; class Clostridia; order Lachnospirales; family Lachnospiraceae; genus Candidatus Merdisoma; species Candidatus Merdisoma sp. JLR.KK011. Next base: position 68,670 of record NZ_JAYWSZ010000001.1, read on the forward strand.
AGCTCCTTCCACTGCTCCAGCAGATCCTCTGCCGCAATCAGCCCAAGAGTCTGCGCACGGCTTTCCCTGCTGAGCAGATGCGCTTTTACAAAGACCTGTACCAGTACCATGGAAGCCAGAGCAAAGAACAGAATCACCAGAATCAGCTCTACCAGGGCCGGATTTCTCTTTTCCGCCATTTTCATACTGAATTCCCCTCTAAATACAAATGCAGGCTGCGCCGGTTCCCCTCTTCATCCTCTGCGGACAAAACCAGATGCCCCGTATCCGTCTCCTCTATCCGGAACCCGGAAAGCTCCATCAGCTTCTCCCCAAGCTTGGGAGAAAGGGGCTGATCCGAAGCCTGGTAAGCCTCCCTGAGAGCCCCGTCATAGTAGTAAATCCGGGTCTCATATCCTTCCGCGGCAGACCGGAGGATCAACACGTCAAAACCGTCCCGTTCCTCTATCCGGACGCTTCCCGGCTCCCGGGTGCTCATCCGCACCTTATTGGCCACATAGGAAAAGGAAGCGCGGATCTCGGTATTTTCTCTGCCTGTGGATACGATATTCCGATAGACACGGGCCCCAATCACCACAAGAAGCAGGGAGAACAGGGCAAAGAGCCCATAAATCAGAAGTGTCAGCAGCCCGCCTGCCGCATGTCTTCGTTCTCTCATGTCCCATCTCCATTCTCCGTCTCTCCCAGGCGGAGGACCTTCACGTGAGGCTTGATATTCTCTGCAAATATTTCATAGCTCACTGCGTACTTGTCAAAATCAACCTGGATCCCATAATTCTCAATCAGATACTGTATGCTCACCGGATAACGGCCTTCCATGGCATAGCAGTTGACAACAGCCTGGTTGATTGCGTCCTCCAGAAGCTCCTGCTGCTCGCTTAAGGTTGTTTCCTTCATCCGGCTGCTGCCCGCCGCCAGAAACCAAATGGCTGCGGCAAACAGACACACAGCGGCTGCCCAGGACAGAAAATGCTTATGTTTTCTTTTATACAAATGCATACGAAAGCTCCTATTGTTCCGGTTTTCCGGCTTTCTAAGGTACTGTGCGCTAACCGATGGACAGCATAATGCTCACCAGAGGCAGCATTACGGAAAGCAGAATCCCCCCGATAATCAAGGTCAGCACAGACACCAGGGCCGGCTCGATCCAGGAGACCATGCGGTGGATTCCCTCGTCCACCTCCATGCCGTAGATTCCTGCCATACGCTCCATAACCCGATCCGTCTGCCCGGCCTCTACGCCCACCCGGATCATCTTCTGATGAAGAGGCTCAAAGATGCCCGCCTGCTCTACGGCTGCCGCAAAATCGCCGTTCTGTTCCATAAGCTCACGGCACTTCTGGGCTTTTTTCATATTGCGTTTATCCGGAAGCATATCCGGTATCAGCTCTAAGGCGTGCTCCAGGGGATAGCCGCTGTTCAGCACCATAGCAATCACCTCTGCAAAACGCTGAGCCGTCTGCTGATTCAGAAGGCGGCGCACTGCGGGAAGGCCCTGCCCGACGCCAAGAAGCATCTGCCTTTTGCCGGCACACCAGATAAGAAACACCGCAAGCATCAGAAGAAGCAGAACTGCCGCCGCTATGAGGACAATACGCCCCAGAGCCGCGCTTCCGGACAGCACAGCGCCTTCCGTTCCGGCAAGACCCGTTCCCAGACTTAAGAACACTTCTGTAAATATGGGAAGCACCTTCAGAACCAGAACTGCAATCACGGCTGTCATTAAGATCACCAGCACCATCGGATAGGCAACCGCGCTTCGAATCGCCGCCTGCATCCGGCTTTCCCTGTCATAGTAATCTCCCAGAGACTCAAGAACCCGGTCCAGCTCTCCGGCGGTTTCTCCCACATGAACCATATGTACCATATACTTTGGGAAAAAACCGGCTGCTTTTACCCCCTCATAGAGGCTGCCTCCGTCCCGGACGCCTTCATAGATTTTCTGAAAAGCCCCGCCGTAAGCGGTATCTTTATAGCTCTCATACAAAACCTCCATTCCGTCATACAGAGGAATTCCGGCTTTCAGAATCATCGCTGCCTGCTGGCAGAACAAAGACACCTCCACCGCCGGCAGGCTTTTCATCTTCTTTTCTCCCATTTCCCTTTCCACTCCCCTCTAATACTGTCGTTCTTTTGTATAATTCTCTTCCGTATAGGCGGATTCTGGACCAAATGTAGAATCCATCCACACCCATTCCCCGTCCAGATATACCTGGTTCCAGGCATGATAGATATTATCCGGCTGTACATATCCGATCGCCAGCCGCACCGGAATATCCTGTGCCCGGAGCATGGCTGCAAACAGCGCAGAATAATCAAAGCAGATGCCTTTCCTCTCCTGAAGGGTAGCATCCACATCCGGAAGATACCCCTTCTCCACCGTAGCCGCCTTCTCATAATCGTAGGTAAGGAGATTTACAATATAATCGTAGAGGCGCTCCGCTTTCTCCTTGTCGGAATCCAGCTCTGCACATAAATCATAGGAAAGCTTTACCGCATTCTTATCGTTGGTATACCACACATACTGGCTGGGATACAAAAATACCCGGTCCGTATCCGGCATCTCTACCTCCACCTCCGTGTAATAGACAGGGCTGTAGGAGGTTCCCTCCACCTGCTGGAATACCTGGACCCCATAGGTTCCGTTCCCCATCTGAAGGGGATATACCTCGTATTCCTGCTCCTGGTTCAGATCGTAGGTATAGGTCTCTTCATTTAAAGTTATCTGCACCTTCAGCCGCGTATCCGATGCAAACCCTTTTACCATCAGATAGCCGTCCTCGGTATTGCTGGCATCTACGGTAATACCGTTCTCCTCATATACCACCTGGCCGGACGCCTCCGGAAGGGGTATCTCAATAGGCCCGGTATAGACAGATCCCGGTTCTACCACTTGAAAATCCCCCTGCGTATCCGACAGAGGGCTTTTGGCTTCCACACTTTCTATATTCTTATTGGGGAACTGCTCCTCAGAGCCAGCCTTTTTACAGCCCGCCATCAGACAAAGGGCTGTCAGAAGCACTATCCAGTTCCTTAAACCCATTCTTTTCCTCCCAATTCACCGCCTGCCCGGAATCCACAAAGCTCTCACTGCGAATTCCCGGTATATCGGCAATCGATGCAACACGGTAATTCACATGTACCCGCCGGCTGCTCACTTTTTTCCGGAAACAGGCATCAATCCGGCTGGTCGCAATATGGCAGTCCTCCCGGCATACTCCCGTAAGAAGTACCAGATACTGGCTTATGTTGTAACGGGTAAACGTATCTCCCCGGCGCAGAGTCTCCTGAATCGCCTCTGCCAGACATTCCGTGATTCTCTTCAGCCCTTCGGAATCCTCCATCTGCCGCTGCCGCTCGTCCAGAACCGTGCACAGCAAAAGGTAAACCGACTGTCCCGACCGCTCCATAATCCGCACAATGATGCGGTAAATGTCCATAAAGCTCGGATAGGTACAGTAATAAGCGCCGCCAAGACGCGGTTCCTCCCGCAGCATCTTATGAATCTCATTAAAATCACCTGTATTCAGCTGAATCTGGCTGCTCATCTGGCGGAAGCACTCCACCATGCGTTCCGACGGAGGCATATCCAGCTCATCAAAGTACATCTCTGTGGTCTTCTCATAGAGAGCCATCGCTTCCTTGGGCCGTTCCAGCCCAAGCAGGCATTCAATCTGATAAACCTGCCACTCATCGAAGGGGTAAAGAGACGCAGCACGGCTGCAGAGCTCCAAGAGCTCTGTAAATTCTCTGCGCCGCTTCATCTGGCCGCAGACCTCTTCCAATGCAGCAAAATACAGATTCTGAAAATGAATTCCCGCCACAATCACCCATTCCTCAGCGGACAGCGCCGGCAGGAAATATCCTTTATAATAATAGCACGCCTTCTTCAAAAGCTCAAGTCTTTGTTCACAGGCTCCCGCTTTATCTGCCTGCTCCAGCAGATGTTCAAACTGGACTACGTCTATCTCTATAGGGAAAGAGCTCTCGAAGCGGTAACGCCCGTCCTCGGTACGGATATACTGCTCCTTCGGCAGCTCTGAATTTTTCAGCAGCCTGCGCAGATGAAAAACTGTCACGCGCAGATTATTGGCATGGTCTCCCTCCATATCGCTGCCATAGAGCCGTTCCATCAGCTGCAGTCTGGTAATTCCCTGAGAACCTGCATACAGAAGCAGCTGTAAAAGCTGCAGGGCCTTTGTTGTCTGATTCTTCCCCAGCTGTACTATTTTTCCCTTATAGGTTATAATAAAATCCCCCAGCATCTGGACTTTCAGACAATTCTCTTTTTCCATACCTGTCCCCCCGGAAGTTAAAATGTTGTATGTGATTCTCTGAAAATCTTTTTTCTCAATGTCTTTTCGTCTATTGAGCATTTCTAAACCAGTTTAACTATTATAACATATAATAAATTAAAGTCCAATTAGATTGCGGATTTTAGGTACAAAATTTTAATATAGTTTGTGAAAATTTTACTCTGTAATTGCTTTTTTGTGAAATTTTTCTATATATTTACTTTTTTCTCTGTTCAAAAAAAATCCTCACCGCGCTGCCGCGGTGAGGATTTTACTAAAGGGGAGGATATAAGTAATTCGTTTCTCTTTTGTCTAATTCTATTATGACCCGTTATTCCGGCTTTATACAAAAAAGTTGAAAAAATCTATACTTCTTTTTCAAGGTGTGTTATCTTAGTAGCAGAAAAGGACATAAACCTAACAAAATCCCAGGAGGCCCCCATGTTAAAAAAGCTTAAACGCATCCTTGCCCTCGCAGGCGCACTGCTCTTAGCAGGCATGTACCTTATCACCTTTGTTCTCGCCTTCACGGATCCGACGGCCTCCAGGGACTGGCTCAAGGCTTCCCTTGTATGTACCGTTGTCATCCCCTGCTTTCTCTATGCCTATATCCTTGTGTACCGGTTTTTGAAAAAGTAATCCTCTATCTCTTCTGTCTTACTGTTGAATTAAATTACATATTTTTCCAAATACAACTTGCAGATCAGCAACGATTATGTTATCCTAATATAGTACTCTTCGTGAACAAGGAAATACCCGGTTTTGTGCACGGAGGGTCGTCTCACAGAAAGTATTTCTGCTTTCTGTTTCCCAACAATGCGTTCAAATATGCGGACTGCTGCTTAAGCTGTTTATCGCCCCCAATTAAAAAGTGAGTGTGATGCCTATGATTGTTTTTTACGGTCTTGCAGGATAAATGAGAAAACCGTATAATGAAAGGAGAACAAATTGAAACTTAAAATAAGCAACGTATTCCGTATACGGAGACGTGCCAACCGAAAGTATAAGGATACGCTCTTCCGGTTCATTTTCCATGATAAGAAGGATCTGCTGTCTCTCTACAACGCAGTCAACGGTACCGATTACGGGAATCCGGAAGAATCTTCAAAAAGGAATGATATTGGAGAAGGCCCTGGGACAGGCGATAGAATACTGTCTGAAGCACGGAATACTTGCAGACATTTTGCGGAGAAATCAAGCGGAGGTGCGTAGTATGCTGTTGGAAGAATATGACGAGAAAGCGGAACGAGAATATCTGCGGAAGGAAGCGATTGAAGAGGGCCGGAAAGAAGGATTGGAACAGGGTATGGAACAAGGTATGGAACAAGGTATCGAACTTGTCATCAAGAATGCTCTGACCTCTACCCACAGCATCCCAAAGACCGCCCGTCTTTTAATGATGCCGGAAGAAAAGGTTGAAAAAGTAGCCCGGGAACACAAGATACCTGCAAAAAAGGAATAGCATGCGAAAAAGCAGGCTGTGCAGTCAAAAATAACTGCCGCCTGCTTTTTTATTTCTGCCTTATCGGGCGAAGTTCCGCCAGTTCCATAGGCATGCATTGATGCAGCGCCTATTGGACGCCAAGCTTCGCCAATTCCTCCCTGGCCTGCTGCTGGGAAGTGAACAGAATCCCGTGAAGCCCAAGCCTTTCCGCCGCCAGGACATTCGCCCTGGTATCGTCCAGAAACACCGCTTCCCCCGGCTCTATCCCATACTTTTCCATCAGCCGCAGAAACGCCTTTTCATCCGGTTTGATCAAATGCTCCTGAAAGGAAAGAAAATACCCGTCCATCAGCTCCAGAAAATCAAGCTTGTCCCCTCGCTGATGATAAATATGCTCCGGCCAGTTGGAAAGGGCATACACCCGGTATCCCTTCTCCTTCAGCTCCTGAATCCAGGGAACGGCATAATCAAGGCTCCAGGTGCACTCTCCCAGATTCTCATAGACTGCGCGGATCTCCTTCTCATACTCCGGAGCCGCCGCCACAAAGTCCATAATCTCCTCTTCCCTGCCCAAAAGCCCTTTGTCATGCTCTACCCAGGCAGGGCTTTTGAATACCGCCCGTTCCACTGCCTCATATGCCGCCGGTTCCGGAACAAGCTTCCTTAGATACGCTTCCCAGCCGTATCCGACCAGCACTCTTCCCAAATCAAATATAATAGTTGTAATCTTCATAGCCTACTTCCGATATATAATGTCATCTCTGCCCGGCCCATTGGAAACCATCGTGATCGGGCACTCTATCTGCCGCTCTACAAACTCAATATACTTCCGGCAGTTCTCCGGCAGCTCCTCATACTTCTTAATCCCCCGGATATCGCATTTCCAGCCGGGAAGCGTCTCAAATACCGGCTTTGCCTTCTCAAGAAGATAAGGTACGGGGAAGTCCTTCGTCACCTGGCCGTCAATCTCATAGCCCACGCAGACCGGAATCTCCTCAAGATACCCCAGTACATCCAGCACTGTAAAAGCCACATCCGTAGTTCCCTGTATCCGGCATCCGTACCGGGAAGCCACGCAGTCGAACCAGCCCACTCTCCGGGGACGTCCTGTAGTGGCTCCAAACTCGCCGCCGTCGCCGCCCCGTCTTCGAAGCTCGTCCGCCTCATCTCCGAAAATCTCACTGACAAAGGCTCCTGCTCCCACTGCGCTGGAATAAGCCTTGCACACAGTCACAATCTCCTTGATCTCATAGGGCGGAATCCCGGCCCCGATAGCGCCGTAAGCAGCCAGCGTAGAAGAAGAGGTTACCATGGGATAAATGCCGTGATCCGGATCCTTCATAGATCCCAGCTGCCCCTCCAAAAGTATGGTCTTTCCTTCCTGAATGGCCTTATAAAGAAAGGCAGAGGTATCACACACATAGGGCTCCACCATCCTCTTATACTCCATCAGCTCCTCATAGAGCTCCTCCTGGTTAAGAGCCGGCTTGTGATAGAGATGCTCCAGCAGCGTGTTCTTCTGAATGCACACATTAGCAATCTTCTCCCGAAGATAGCTCTCCCCGGCAAACAGCTCGCTTACCTGAAAACCGATTTTTGCAAATTTATCCGAATAAAAGGGAGCAATCCCCGACTTGGTAGAGCCAAAGGACTTTCCGCCCAGACGCTCCTCCTCGCACTGATCGAAGAGAATATGGTAAGACATCACCATCTGCGCCCGATCGGACACCAGAATCTTCGGAGACGGAACGCCCCGCTCCACGATGCTCTGGATCTCCCGGAACAGCACCGGAATATTGAGCGCCACCCCATTGCCGATGATGCTTGTGGTGTGATCATAAAATACGCCGGAAGGAAGTGTATGCAAGGCAAACTTTCCATAATTATTCACAATGGTGTGGCCTGCATTTGCCCCTCCCTGAAAGCGGACAATAATGTCCGACTCCTGGGCCAGCATATCGGTAATCTTGCCCTTACCCTCATCTCCCCAGTTTGCTCCAACAACTGCTTTTACCATAGTCCTAGCTCCTCCATTCCAGTTCCGTAAGAATTCCTAATTATGTACCTCCATAAAATAAAGAAAAGTACATTTCCAGCCGCTGACGGTAACTAGTATACATTCTTTTTTTCTTCTTGTAAACCTTTTCTACTTATCTTTCGCTTTCCCCAGATAAGCCGCCTTCACTTCCTCATTCTCCAGAAGCTCCGCTCCTGTACCGGTGAGGGTGATCCGTCCGGTCTCCATTACATAGCCCTGATTGGCAGCTTTTAAAGCCATATTGGCATTCTGCTCTACCAGGAGGATGGTCACGCCCTGCTTGTTGATCTCCCGGATAATGTCAAACACGCCCTGCACAATAATAGGCGCAAGTCCCAGGGAGGGCTCATCCATCATAATCAGCTCCGGCTTGGACATCAGGGCGCGGCCAATGGCAAGCATCTGCTGCTCTCCGCCGGACAGGGTTCCGGCAAGCTGCCAGGAACGCTCCTTAAGCCTTGGAAACAGATCATGCACCCATTTCAGATCCTCCTCCAGAGAATCCTTTCTCATATAAGCCCCAATCTTCAGATTCTCCAGAACCGTCAGATCCGGGAATACCCGTCTTCCCTCCGGCACCAGGGTAATCCCCTTGGACACAATCTGATCCGTAGGAAGCCCGGCAAGCTGCGCACCCTCAAACTGGATGCTGCCGCTCTCCGGCTTTACCAATCCCACAATGGAGCGCAGGGTAGAGCTCTTTCCGGCTCCGTTGGCGCCAATCAAAGTTACAACCTCGCCCTTTGGCACTGCAAAGCTAATGTCCTTTACCGCCTTAATTCCGCCATAGGATACATGCAGATCCTTTACTTCCAATATATTACTCATCCTGCGCACCTCCCAGATAAGCCTCAATTACCCTCGGATTGTTCCGGATCTCCTCCGGCGTCCCTTCCGCAATAGGCTTTCCAAAATCCAGTACGTAGATCCGGTCAGAAATCTCCATCACCAGATCCATGTGATGCTCAATCATAAAAATCGTCAACCCGAATTCATCCCGGATCCGCCCGATAAACTGGGTCAGCTCCAGGGTTTCCTGGGGATTCATGCCTGCCGCCGGCTCGTCTAAGAGCAAGAGCTCCGGCTTGGTAGCCAGGGCACGGGCAATCTCCAGGTGGCGCTGCTTGCCGTAAGGCAGAGAGACAGCCAGCTCATCCCGGACATCCTCAAGCTCCATCAGATGCAGAAGCTCCTCCGACTCCCTTTGCATCACAGCCTCTTCCTTGCCGTTCAGCCGGAAGGCAGCCGTGAAAATATTGCTGGTGCGGAGCATATGCTTTGCAATCAGGATATTTTCAAACACCGTCTGGCTCTTGAAAAGCCGGATATTCTGGAAGGTTCTGGCAATCCCCAGGCGCGTAATCTTATCCGGCGTGGGGGCAGCCGCATGCTGGCCTGTGTAGGTCATAGGATTCTCTCCCCGGTAAAGCTTTTTCATCTTGCCCTGGGGATAATTCTGGATGATCTTATTTCCCTTATAGTAAACGGCACCGTTGGTAGGCGCATATACGCCGGTAATCACATTAAAGGCCGTGGTCTTTCCCGCACCGTTGGGGCCGATCAGGGATACGATCTCTCCCTTGTCCACCTCAAGGTTCATATTGTCCACCGCAATAACGCCGCCGAACTGCATGGTGACATTTTCCACCTTTAATACATTTTCTTTACTCATGGGAGGTTCCTCCCTTCTTTTCCTTTTTTCCGCCTGATTTCCTCTTGAAGAAATTGAAAATCCCTTCCACAGAGAACTCCTTGGTTCCCATGATGCCCTGCCTGTAGAACAGCACCACCGCCATAATCACAATGGCAAATACCACCTTTCGGAAGCCGGGGCGCAGAAGCGGCACATGGAAGCCTCCGATGTAAAGGTTCTCATTGTCCAGGAAACGCAGCCACCACTCAGAGCAGGCAATGAACAGGAAAGAGCTGATGCAGCTTCCCGTCACAGAGCCGATGCCGCCGATAACCACAATCAGCAGAATCTCATAAGTCATAGCCGACTTAAACATAGACGCCTGGATGGTCGTCTGATACATGGCCAAAAGCCCTCCGGAAATGCCTGCAAAGAAGGAGCTGATCACAAAAGCAAGACGCTTATGATGGGCCAGGTTGATCCCCATAGCCTCCGCCGCAATCTCATCATCCCGGATAGCCTTAAAGGCACGGCCGTAGGTGGAATTGATCAGCATTACAATAAGTGCAATGCAGATGCCGGACACCACGAAGGGGAAAATCACCGATCGGAAGGAGGGGAAGTTCCGCAGCAGGTTGGAGCCGTTGGTAATCGGGCCCAGCTTATCCCACTGGAACACCGCGCGGATAATCTCCGCAAAGCCCAACGTCGCAATGGCCAGATAATCACTTTTCAGGCGGAGCACCGGAAGTCCGATGAGGTAGGCAAATACAGCCGCCAGAAGTCCCCCTGCAATCAGCGCAATGGGCACCGGCAGGGTGAACTGGATAATTCCCCCGTCAAAATACTGGTACACACTGTTCCTGGATTCCACCGGAATCGTCAGAATGGCGTAGGTGTAGGCTCCCAGAAGCATAAAACCAGCCTGGCCTAAGGAAAACAATCCGGTAAATCCGTTCAGCAGGTTCATGGAAACGGCTACCAATGCATAGATGGCGCCTTTTTTTAATACGGTAAAAAGCATAGAACTGGAAGGCAGTGTCTGCTCCAGTAAAAAAAGCAGAATCAGCAGCGCCGCTATAAGGCCCGCGTTCCATGCAGTTTTTTTCTTTGTACTCATTTTGAACGCCTCCTTATACTTTATCCGTTACCTTCTCGCCGAAAAGCCCTGTAGGCTTGGCGATCAGAATGACAATCAGCAGCGCAAAGGTAAAGGCATCGGAAAAGGTCGTCCAGCCCAGACCCTTGATAATATTTTCACAGATACCAATGATGAATGCGCCAATCACAGCGCCGGGTATCGAACCGATTCCCCCAAACACGGCCGCCACAAATGCCTTCAGCCCTGGCATAGCTCCCGCCGTAGGGGTCACGCCTGTGTAGTTGGTGAAAAACAGAAGGCTTCCGATAGCCGCCAGAAAGGTTCCGATGATAAAGGTAAAACTGATCACGGAATTGATCTTAATTCCCATAAGCTGGGAGGTCTCAAAGTCCCTGGAGGCCGCACGCATGGCCATGCCGATCTTGGTACGCTTGATCAGTGCAACCAGAAGCAGTACCAGAATAATTGTCAGTATAGGGGTAATAATCGTCACCCTCTTTGTGGTGGCGCCGAACACCGTCACTGTATCGTTGATCCAGGGAATTGCCGGATACTGCTGGGACAGTCCGCCTGTCACATACAGCGCCAGATTCTGCAGGAGATAGGAAACGCCGATGGCAGAAATCATAATCGACATACGGGGAGCGTTCCGAAGGGGCTTGTAGGCCGCACGCTCCACCAGAAAGCCTAAGATAACCGTGACTACTATCATTAAAGGAATTGCTATGTAGATAGGCATGACGGTGGTGGAATAAACCATAATCAGACCTGCCACCATAAAAATATCGCCGTGAGCGAAGTTAATCAGACGCAGAATGCCGTAGACCATGGTATAGCCGATGGCAATCAAGGCATACTGACCGCCCACTGAAATTCCTGCCATGAGATAGGGCAGGTTTCTACTTATCCAATCCATAAAAAGCCTCCAAGTCTTTTTTACAATGTATGTATCATGAAATAATCAGGAAGATGGGAGCAAAAGCCCAGACAAGAATATGGCGGAAGGGCACAAGAGCCTTCCGCCATTCTTATTCGTTACTGCTCTTAGTTTACGCCCTGCTCAGCCACGAAATCCCATGCTCCGGACTCCGTATTGGCACATTTTACATATGCGGTGTCGCGAAGGGCATCTCCGTTCACATCGTCAAATTCGATCTTTCCGGTTACACCTGTGTAACTGACATCCCAGAGAGCCTCATTGACTGCCGCCGGATCCGTGGATCCTGCTGCCTTTAACGCTTCAAGAGCCACATAGTAAGCGTCATAGCCCATAGCGGTTACGGCTGCTACGGTATCGTCTCCGCCGTTATTTGCCTTTGCCGTGGAATCACCGTTAATCCATTCCTTGATACCGCTGTCGAACTCTTCATTGCCTCCCTCTTGGTAAAAGGTTGTAACATAGATCTCTACATCCTTGCCCTTTGCAGCATTCAAGATAACGTTGGAATCCCATGTATCGCCGGCCATCATAGGAATGGTCATTCCCTGTGCCGCCGCCTGCTCGATGATCAGCGCCGCCGCCTCGGTGGATACGGGAGCGAAGAATACGTCTGCGCCTGCGTTCTTTGCAGAGGTTACATAAGAAGTAAAGTCGCTGTTGCCCTCCTGGAAGGTTTCCTCAACCACCTCGCCGCCAAGGCCTGTGAAGGCCTCCTTGAAGTAGTAGCCAAGTCCTGTGGAGTAATCGTCGCCAAGCTTTGTTAAAATGTACGCCTTCTTTGCGGAGAAGTTCTCACTTGCAAAGTTGGCAAGTACGGTGCCCTGGAAGGGATCCAGGAAACAGATACGGAAGTAATGGGTATTGCCCTCCGTAACCTGGGGGTTGGTGCAGGTAACGCCCATGGCCGGAATGCCCGCCTCCTTGAATACATCGGAAGCAGCAATCGACACGCCGGAACCGTAGGAGCCCAGTGCAATCGACACGCCCGCGCTTACCAGTGTGGAAGCTGCTGAAGGGCCCTTGTCGTTGGAAGACTCATTGTCCACAATCTCCAGCTGCACGGTATACTCCTCTCCGCCGATCTCAACGGTAGGCGTTACATGGTTGGCATACTGCATACCAAGCACTTCCTGCTTGCCGCCCGCGCCGTTGTCTCCGGACGCCGGCTCGTATACGCCGATTTTTACTACCTTTGCACCGTCTGCCGCTGCAGGCGCTTCTGTTCCCGCTCCGTCACCGCTGCTCTTACTTCCGCAGCCTGCCAGCATGGAACCCGCCAGAGCGGTTACCAGTGCAATTGCTAATACACGCTTTTTCATAACTCATCATCCTCCTATTTTAAGTCTCTGTGCGACTGCACGAAAGGGTAAAACCGCTTCGCCACACCGGTCAGGAGAGAAACTTTTATGTTCCTCTCGTGCGCCTTTGCAGCTTTACCGTCTAAATTAAAAGTTCCGTAATATTCCAGCCGTACACTGTATAAAATCATCTTCCAGCAGCAAGCCTGTGCCTCTGCAGATCAATTTGTGCACTGTGAGGGATATCACTGTTTCCATTCCGCAATATCCTTCTGGATACCGGCCGGAACCTTGCTTTTTGTACGCGTGTCAAAGACATTTGTACGCAAATTTTAATACGGGCTTTAGTATACCATGTTTACGGAAATAATTCAAGAAAAAATCTAGGGAAATCCGGAAGTTTCCTCTGCGGCTGTACATAAAAAGAGATGCAAAACCTCTCCCATTGAGAAATTCTGCATCTCTTCCACGAATAAGCTTATTTGAATTCCTATGCTTTATCGTCATTACATAAAGCTTCGTATTTTTTTGTCAGCTCTTGATATTCTTCTAATGTCCGACATTCCTTCAAATCATTTAAAATCCGTACTCTTTCCAGCTTTCTTGCCAAACTCTCAATCACTTCCGCATTCGTCGGCATATCATCACCTGCTTTCTGTAGCGCCGTCTCTATGGTAATTCTATTATACCAATCATCCGCAAAGGTGTAAAGGCTTTCTGTCAAAACTGCCTCACACAAAATCAAACAGCGACAGCTGATTCGACTCCGGCAGATCCCCCAGAAGCCCCAGGTCCCCCATGAGATCAACCAGGCTCTTGGAGATCTTGCTCCGCTGCCGCAGATCGTCCTTGGATAAGAACGGGCCGTCCTTGGCCGCTTCACAGAGCTGCTCCGCCGCCTTGTCGCCCATTCCTTCAATGGTACTTAAGGAGGGCATCAGCTTCCCGTCAATGATCTGGAACTTGTCCGCCTTGGCCCGGAAAATGTCAAGGGGCCAGAATTCAAAACCCCGGGCATACATCTCCTGGACAATGTGCATATCCTTCATGGTATCCTGCTCTTTTTTGGAGAGCTGATCGCTTCTGCGCTTGTAATCCGCCATATAGTAAGCCAGCCGCTCCTTCCCCTGGCACATCAGCTCATAGCTGAAGGCCGAAGCCCGGATGCTGAAATACGCCGCATAGTAGGCCAGCGGATAATTAATCTTACAGTAGGCAATTCTCCAGGCCATCATAACGTAAGCCGCCGCATGGGCCTTGGGGAACATGTATTTGATAAGGGTACAGGATTCAATATACCAGTCCTCCACACCCTCCGCCTTCATAGCCTCAATCCACTCCGGCTTTAAGCCCTTGCCTTTCCGCACACTCTCCATAATGGTAAAGGAAAGGCTGGGCTCCACTCCTGTATTGATGAGATACAGCATAATATCGTCACGGGTACAAATGGCCGTGGAAATGGTAGCCTTCCCCTCCTTGATAAACCGCTGGGCATTATTAAGCCACACATCCGTACCGTGGGAAAGGCCGGAAATCCGCACCAGATCCGAAAAAGACTGGGGCTTGGCGTCTACCACCATCTGAATTACAAAGTCTGTGCCAAACTCTGGTATGCCAAGACAGCCCAGAGGGCAGCCCCCGATATCCTCCGGCGTAATTCCAAGAGCCTCCGTACTCTTAAACAGAGACATAACTCCCGGATCGTCCAGGGGAATCGTCCGGGCGTCCAGTCCCGTCAAATCCTCCAGCATACGGATCATGGTGGGATCATCGTGTCCCAGAATGTCAAGCTTCAACAGGTTATGATCGATGGAGTGATAGTCAAAATGTGTGGTAATAATGTCTGTGGTCATATCATTTGCCGGATGCTGCACCGGCGTAAAGGAATGTATCTCCTCCCCATGAGGCAGCACCACAATGCCGCCGGGATGCTGTCCCGTAGAACGCCGCACGCCCACGCAGCCCTGGACGATCCGGTCAATCTCACAGTTGCGCTTATGGGTTCCGTGCTCTTCAAAATAATTCTTTACATAGCCAAAGGCCGTCTTATCCGCCAGAGTCGCAATCGTCCCGGCCCGGAAGGTCTGTCCCGTTCCAAAGATAACCTCCGTATACTTATGGGCCTTGGACTGGTAATCGCCGGAAAAGTTCAGGTCAATGTCCGGCTCCTTGTCCCCCTTAAATCCCAGGAAGGTCTCAAAGGGAATGTCGAAGCCCTCCTTCTTAAGAGGCGCTCCGCACTTCGGACAGCTTTTATCCGGCATATCGCAGCCGGCGGCTCCGGCGTACTTCCGGACTTCGTCAGAATCGAAATCACTGTAGTGGCATTCGGAGCAGTAATAATGGGGCGGCAGAGGATTGACCTCCGTAATTCCGGCCATGGTAGCTACAAAGGAGGAGCCCACGGAACCGCGGGATCCCACCAGATACCCGTCCTCATTGGACTTCCACACCAGCTTCTGGGCAATAATGTACATTACTGCAAAGCCATTGGAGATAATGGAATGAAGCTCCTTCTCCAGGCGATCCGTTACCATCTTTGGCAACTCTTTTCCATAGATGGAATGAGCCTTCTCGTAACAGATATCCCGAAGGGTCTGATCGGAATTCTCAATCACCGGGGGACACTTGTCCGGACGCACCGGGGAAATGTATTCAATCATATCGGCGATGCGGTTGGGGTTTGTGATAACCACCTCCTCCGCCTTATCGCTTCCCAGGTACTCGAACTCGGAAAGCATTTCCTCTGTGGTCCGCAGATAGAGCGGAGCCTGGTTGTCTGCATCCTTGAACCCCTTGCCGGCCATGATGATCCGCCGGTACACCTCATCCTCGGGATTCAAAAAATGCACGTCGCAGGTGGCTGCCACCATTTTCCCGAACTGCTCTCCCAGACTTACGATCCGCTTATTGAGTCGGATCAGATCCTCCATGGACTCGAAGACAGGCCGCTCTCCCCGGAGCATGAATTCGTTATTTCCAAGAGGCTGAATTTCCAGATAATCGTAGAAATTCACCAGTCTGGCAATCTCTTCTTCCGGAGCCGAGCGCACGAGGGCCTGGTAAAGCTCTCCGGCCTCGCAGGCGGATCCGATAATCAGTCCCTCCCGGTATTTCTGCAGCACACTTTTGGGTATCCTGGGACGCTTGGCATAATAGTCCAGGTGGGACCAGGAAACCATACGGTACAGATTGACCCGGCCAATCTCATTTTTTGCCAGAATGATTACATGGTAGGTGGGAAGCTTCTTGATGGCGTCGGCGTCCAGGCTTCCCATCCGGTTGACTGCGGTCAGATCCCGGATATCCCGGTCTTTGAGCATTTCCACAAATTTTACAAAGATCTCTGCGGTACAGCCGGCATCGTCCACGGCCCGGTGATGATTTTCTAAGGACACATTCAGAGCCTTTGCCACGGTGTCCAGCTTAAAACGGTTGAGGTTTGGCAGAAGCACCCTGGCCAGGGATACCGTATCCACCACCGTAAAAGTGCAGGGAAGCTCCTGGCGCTGGCTGTTTTTCCGGATAAAGCTCATATCAAAGTCTGCATTGTGAGCCACCATCACCGCCCCCTCACAAAATGCCAGGAACCGGGGCAGGACTTCCCCGATATCCGGCTCTTTCAGCACCATATCGTCGGTAATGCCTGTGAGCTTCTCAATCTCAAAGGGAATGGGCGTGTGAGGATTGACAAAGGCGCTGAAGCGATCCGTAATCTGCCCCTTCTCCACCTTTACCGCTCCAATCTCAATGATCTGATCGTGCTCGGCGCTGAAGCCGGTGGTCTCTATGTCGAATACCACGTAAAGGTCATCCAGGCTCTGCCCCCTGGGGTCTGTGACGATCTCCTTCAGATCGTCTACCAGATAGCCCTCCAGCCCGTAAATGACTTTAAAAGGATCTCCTTTATCCAGACTGTGGCTGGCATCCGGGTACGCCTGGACAACTCCGTGATCTGTTACGGCTATGGCCTTATGGCCCCAGGCCTTTGCCTGCTTGATGAGATCCTTGACCTCGGAGACTCCGTCCATATCGCTCATTTTCGTATGGCAGTGGAGCTCTACGCGCTTGTGTTCGTGGTTGTCCACCCGAAGCTTCCGAAAATCTGCGGATTTTTTGATGCCTGTCAGGGAGCTTAGGGTCAGCTCGTTGTCAAAGCGGTCTATGGCGGTTATGCCCTTGATCCGCACGAAAGCGCCTTTTTTTACGTTTTCACGAAAACCTGGGAGATCTTCGTTTTTGATAAAAAGCTTGGCGCGGATGGTGTCTGTGTAGTCGGTTATGGTTATGGTTACGATGGTTTTTTCGCCGCGGATCTCCCGCTCATCCAGAGCTGATACCTGTCCGCGGACAGTGACCTCGCCCATCTCTCCGATGATCTGGCAGAGCTCTGTGAGTTCGCCGTCCTCGAAGCTGCGGCCGTAGAGCACGTCCGGATCGGATGCACGGGCGCTTTTGCCATTGCTGCCGCCGCTGCGCAGGGTGCGGCGGTAGGGGTAGTCGTCTTTTCCGAAGGAGGGACGGGGCTTTTTTTCTTTGGGTGTCTTTGCCGCTGCCGCTTTCCCGGCCGGGGCGGCGGTTTCTTTTTCTGGCTGGAGCTCTCCCTGCGCGGCTGCCTGATCCTGCTCGGCCTGGTGCATGCGCTCGGTCAGTGCGGCTGCCTGTTTTTCCATAAATTCCTGGCTTTTCCGGCGTTTTTCTTCCTGCTCCTGGTTTTTGTCTACCAGTTCGGCTTCGATCTCCAGCTTCATGCCGCAGCGCTCGGTGAAGATCTTATGGAGCACCCGGATGAGCTCGTCCGCCGCTTCCTGGCCCAAGGTGGTTTTTTCCAGGGACAGCTTCATATGGTCTTCTTTTGGAAATGTGATCTCGGCTCTCCGGAAGAGGTTGAATTCCAGGATGCTGTAGGCTCTCAGCTCGAAGAGGATGCTGTCGCGGTAGAGCTCCAGGACTTTCTGGGGGGTGTATTGGCTGGAGAGCCGGAAGTGTTCTATGATCTTGAGCTCTATGGGATTTTTTCCGAAAAGCTGTTTTTTTAAGGTCTGCTCTAAATGGAATATTTGTTCCTTGTGGATTAGTTTTCCGCTTGTGAGGTAGACTTTGATGTGGGTTTTGGCCCGGTTGGAGGTGACGCGCTCTACACGGACTTGTTCTAGGAGTTCGGTGAGGGGCTGCTCTATGTGTAAGGGGGGGAATACTTCTGTAAAATGTTTTTCCATGGGGCTCCTGGGTTATTGGTTTTGGGTTTGGGTTGTCAGGTTTTTTAATTCGGCGGTCAGGGCTTTTAGGAGTTCTTTTTCGGGGATGGCGTTTTTGATGATTTGGCCTTTGCGAAATAGGATTCCTGTGCCTTTTCCTCCGGCGATTCCCAGGTCGGCTTCTTTGGCTTCGCCGGGACCGTTGACTACGCAGCCCATGACGGCTACTTTTATGTCGTCTAAGGGGTATTCTTCTACTAGGGTTTCTACTTGGTTTGCCAGGCTGATGAGGTCTATCTGGGTTCTTCCGCAGGTGGGGCAGGAGACGACTTCAATTCCGCCTTTGCGCAGGCCCAGGGTCTTTAGGATGCGTTTGGCGGATTTGATTTCTTCTAAGGGGTCGCCGGTGAGGGAGACTCGGATGGTATCGCCGATGCCTTGGTAGAGGATGATTCCAAGACCTACTGCTGATTTGATGTTGCCTGAATAAAGGGTGCCGGCTTCGGTGATGCCTATGTGAAGGGGGTAGTCGGTCTGTTCTGCAATGAGCTCGTGGGCTCTGGCGCACATGAGTACATCTGAGGATTTGATGCTGATTACGAGTTGTTCGAAGCCTAGCTCTTCTATCATTCGTACTTTGCTTAGAGCGCTTTCTACCAGGCCTTCTGCAGTGACGCCGCCGTATTTTTCAAGGAGTTCTTTTTCCAGGGATCCGCTGTTGACGCCTACGCGGATGGGGATTCCCCGATCCTTTGCTGTGTCTACTACGGCTTTTACTCTGTCTTTTCCGCCGATGTTGCCGGGGTTGATGCGGATCTTGTCGGCTCCGTGCTCTATGGCGGCGATAGCCATGCGGTAGTCGAAATGGATGTCGGCTACCAGAGGGATTGTGATCTGTTTTTTTATTTCTGTCAGGGCTTTCGCGGCCTCCATAGTGGGCACGGTGCAGCGGATGATCTCGCAGCCGGCGGCGGTCAGGCGCTTTATCTGTTCTACGGTTCCTTTTATATCCTCGGTTTTTGTATTGGTCATGGATTGGATCAGTATGGGATTTCCGCCGCCTATCAGCCGATCTCCGATTCGTATGGTTCTTGTGTTCTTTCTCATGTTCTGCCTCCTGCTTTTTGTTCCTTAATATTTCCGCCAGTGCGCTGGTATGAAGTTTATTTTTGGATCTGCTTCCTTTACAGCCGCTGCTCCCGGTATTCTTGTTCCCTCTTGAAGCGGCCCCATTTTTCTACGTTGAGCACCATGCCCAGCTCTATCAGCAGGAATACGGCTGCGGTTCCGCCGGAGCTGAAGAAGGGCAGGGTTACGCCTGTGGTGGGAAAGAGCCTGGTTACAACCATGAGATTCAGCACGGCCTGCAGGGCTACGTGGGAGAATACGCCTATGACCAGCAGACGCCCGAAGAGGTCTTCTGCGGTCTGGGCGATTACATACAGCCGGAACAGCAGATAGATGAACAGCAGTATTACAAGGCCGGCCCCGAAGATTCCCAGCTCTTCACAGATAATGGCGAAGATCATGTCATTGTAGGGCTCTGGTATCCTAAGCTTCTGTATGCTGTTTCCCAGCCCTTTTCCCATCAGCCCTCCGGATCCGATGGCGTAGATGCCCTGTAAGGATTGATAGGCTTTGTCTGATTCATATTCATAGGGCTTCAGCCAGGCTACGATCCGGGCGATTCGGAAAGGGGAGTCGGAATCTGTCTCCGGCATATGCAGGGTATAATAAATAACGCCTGCCGCCACGGCCGCCGCGGCCAGTCCCATAAGCAGAAACGGATAGTACTTTGGGTGTACCATGAATACCATCAAAAAGCTGATGCCAAAGACGATTACGGCTGTGCTCATATTGTTGCTGATTTTCAGAATCATTAGTGAAATCACAGCCGTGGGAGCCATAACCCGGAGTAAGACTTTCCAGCTGCCCAGGCTGTGGGCGTATTTGCAGATTAGGGCGGCTGAAAATACGATCATGGCTACCTTTACCGGCTCTGCTACCTGGAACTGCCCGATGCCCGGCACCTGAATCCAGCGGGTTGCCCCTTTTACGGTAACGCCCAGGCCCGGTACCAGCAGCAGCAGGATCAGAACAGCAGAGCCAAACAGTCCTATCATGGCAAAATAGCGCCATTTGTGGTAGTCAATATTGGCTGTTACCAGCATGACCGCTATGCCCAGGATGCTGTATTTGGCCTGGCTTTTCAGCAGGAATGTGGGATCGTAGTTGTAGGCCTTGCTCATGCTTGCCGTATAGTAGCTGGAGCTGTATATCATAATCAGGCCAAATACAATCAGAAAAATAACTGCTACGATGAGATTCATATCATAACTTA
Organism: Candidatus Merdisoma sp. JLR.KK011; assembly: GCF_036941125.1. NCBI lineage: Bacteria > Bacillati > Bacillota > Clostridia > Lachnospirales > Lachnospiraceae > Candidatus Merdisoma > Candidatus Merdisoma sp. JLR.KK011. Next base: position 88,959 of record NZ_JAYWSZ010000001.1, read on the forward strand.
AAAGATAGGAACGGAGCTTCCACCGTTTCCGTTTATTTGCCATACCACTCCTCCTATTCCAGTTCCGTAAGCCCCCTCACAGTACACGAGTATGAAATCAATTTCCAGCCGCAAAAAACATGCGTCTGTAAATCGATTTGTGCACTGGGAAGAATATTACTATTAAAAGTCGCTGCGCGGCAGCACGAAAGGGTAAAGCTGCTTCGACACACCGGTAATGAGAGAAACTTTTATTCGAAAAAACACTCCTAAAAGTTCCTCTCGTGCGCCTTTGCAGCTTTACCGTCCAGCAGATATTTTTTCTTATAAATACTTGGCATTTTTTAGCCGGACTGATTTATTTCCGCTCGTCTTTGGAACCGCCTTTGGTAAAAGGGCCGCTGTAAACAGGAATCTTCCTCTACAGCAGCCCTTGATCTTTTGTCAGTAAATACGCGGAGCTTACTTTACCTCTACAGTCCAGCCGAAGGTATCCTCAACCTTGCCCAGCTGAATTCCTGTCACTGTATCGTAAAGCTTCTGGCTTAAGCTTCCGATGCCGCCGTCGCCAATCTGGAATACCTCGTCTTCATAGCGCAGGTGTCCTACGGGAGAGATAACGGCCGCTGTTCCGGATCCCCAGACTTCTTCCAAAGCGCCTGTTCTGGCTGCTTCTTCCAGCTCCTCCACGGAAACCTTCCGCTCCTCCACAGGAAGCCCCCAGGACTTGCACAGCTCCACGCAGGTTCTTCTGGTTACACCGGGAAGAATGCTGCCGTTTAACTGTGGGGTCACTACGGTTCCGTTGATCTTGAAGAAGATATTCATAGCTCCCACTTCCTCAATGTACCTGCGCTCCACGCCGTCCAGCCAGAGCACCTGGGAGTAACCTTCCTCGTGGGCCTTCATCTGGGCCGCCAGAGACGCCACATAGTTGCCGCCTGTCTTGGCCTCGCCGATGCCGCCCCGGACTGCGCGCACATACTCGTCCTCAATCCAGATCTTTACCGGGTCAAGCCCTTCCGGATAGTAGGCCCCTACGGGGGAAAGTATAATGATAAACTTATATGTATGAGAAGGCCGCACGCCCAGGAAGGGATCTGTGGCAATCACAAAGGGACGGATGTAAAGGGAAGTGCCCTCCTTGGTGGGAATCCATGCCTGATCGATCCGTACCAGCTCCTTCATCGCCTGTAGAAAATCATCTGCCGGAATCTCCGGAATCATCAGACGGCGGTTGGAGTTGTTGGCCCGTTCGATGTTCTTGTCCGGGCGGAACATAAGAATTCTTCCGTCCTCGGTCTTATAGGCCTTCAAGCCCTCGAACATCTCCTGTCCATAGTGAAATACCATAGCAGAGGGATCCAGGCTGATGGGCGCATAGGGCTCGATTCTCGGGTCGTGCCAGCCCTTTCCTTCCGTATAATCCATTACAAACATATGATCCGTGAAAATCGTGCCGAATACCAGCGGATTCTCCGGCCCCGGTATGGGCTTCGGATTCTCGTTTTTGATCCATTTGATGTCTAACATAACACCACTCCTTTCATAGATGCTATATATTTTTTTCTCATTATTCTACTTTTTTCTTATGATGTCAATGTTTTTTTGAATAGTGCAGGCCCCGGCCAAAGATATAAGGTTATATCTCTTTCACAGCGCTGTTCACATATTTCACAAACTCGAATTCCAAATCATAATATGTCTTCTCTCCGCTTACGGCTTCCACGCTCCACTCCGCCCGTTCATCCAGATTCGGAAAATACGTGTCTGCCTCATAAGCATAATCAATCTTTGTAACGTGCGCAACCCTGCAGTAAGGAAGAAACTGCCGGTAAACAGCGGCGCCTCCAATAATATAAACATCCTCGGAAGGATACTTTTTCAATTCCTCCAGCACCGCCTCCACGCTATGAAGAACCAGTGCGCCTTTTCCATCGTAATCCGGATTCGCCGTCAGTACAATATTCGTCCGGTTCTTAAGCGGCAGGCCGTTCGGAAAGGTCTCCAGGGTCTTGCGGCCCATGACAACTACCTTTCCGCCAGTCTCCGTCCGGAAAAACTTCATATCCTCGGGGATACTCACCAATAAACGGTTTTTAAGGCCGATGGCCCAGTTTTTATCTACTGCTGCAATTAAATTCATCCTTAAGCTCCTATTCCAGTTCTTTACACCGCCACAGGAATATTTTTCACCTGCGGGCCCGTCACATAATTCTCCACAAGCAGATCTGCCGTGGTAAATGCATAAAAATCCGTCACCTCGGGATTCAAAGATACCTTCGGAGCCTCATACACAGGCCGGCTGATAAGCTCCTTCACAATCTCCACATGCCGATCATAAATATGGGCATCTGCAATCACATGGATCAGCTCTCCCGGAACCATGCCGCAGCACTGGGCAACCATCATAAGGAGGATGGCATACTGGCTTACATTCCAGTTATTGGCCATGAGCACATCCTGGGAACGCTGATTTAATACCATGTTCAAGGTAAGCCTGTCCTCCCCCGGCTTCTTCGTCACATTGTAGGTAGCGCTGTAGGCGCAGGGATACAGGTTCATTTCGCAAAGATCCGCAAAGACATACGTATTCGTCATAATTCTGCGGCTGTAGGGATTGTTCTTCAAATCATAAAGGACACGATCCATCTGATCCATCATGCCTTCCTTATAGCGGCTCTTTACGCCAATCTGATAGCCGTAGGCTTTTCCGATAGAGCCCTCATCGTCCGCCCATTCATCCCAGATGCTGCTGTTCAAATCGTGGATGTTGTTGGATTTTTTCTGGTAAATCCAGAGAATCTCGTCCATACAGCTTTTTAAAGCTGTTTTGCGCAGCGTCAGAGCCGGGAATTCCTTTGCCAGATCATAACGGTTCACCACGCCGAACCGCTTGATGGTGTATGCATAAGAGCCGTCCTCCCATTTGGGACGTACCTTTTCCCCCTCCGTGCTTGTACCGTTCTCTATAATGTCATGGCACATGTTGATAAATAATGTGTCTGCGTAGCTCATTCCTGCCTCTCTTTCCGTCTTTCCAATCAAATGCCGGCTTAAATCCCTGTCCGAGGGTATATTTCCTTTCTGCGTCCGTGTGCATAAACAGGGGATGCCGCAAAAAATTCTCCGGTTTTGCAGCATCCCCCGTCTTTTTCGTCCGTATTTATCCCTCTACAACCTCAAGTACATCCATGGGGCATGCCTTTGCGCAGATTCCGCAGGCGATACACTTGGATGCAGTGGGAGAAGTCTCTGCCTTTACCATCAGTCCGAAGGGACATGCCTCCACGCACTTGCCGCAGCCGGTGCACAGCTTCTTATTCACCATGTACACGCCCTTGGCGTTCTGTGTGATAGCTCCGGCCTCACAGGCTTCGGCACACTTGCCGCACTGGGGACAGGCCATGGGGCGCACGCTCTTCTTCTCCACAATCTGAAGACATGCCTTGTCCGGATCAAACTCTTTATAAAATGCCTCAGAACATGCCCGGACACACTCCAGGCAGGCCATACAGGTGGATCCTTTTTTCATCATCAGTTTCTTCATCTTTGCTTCCTCCGTGATTGGTATAAGTAATGCTTGCTTTTTCTTTTCTGATCGGCCCCGTTCCGGCAGGCGAAACCGGCCGTTCTCTGCTGCTTCTAAGTGTACCATTATTAACACGATTTCTCAACCCAAACTTTCAACAGATTTTTTTTAAAAAAGGTGTTGACAAATGGTTTTATTTGTTGTATTATCAATCATGTCGCTGGTACAAAACAGCACACAACAGAATAGATGCGATAGTGGCGTAGTTGGTAACGCGCGACCTTGCCAAGGTCGAGACCGCGGGTTCGAGCCCCGTCTATCGCTCTCAAAAGTCTTTCGGTTTTGATTACCGGAAGACTTTTTTTAGTTTTCTATAGCAGTCATTTCCCAAATTATTGATAAAATTCTCCCTGGGAGGCATACTAACTCTCAAAGCCCAGCTTTTAAAAAGAAACCGTGACAAACCTGTATTCTGTCACAAAATACGAAATTGGAGGAATTATTATGTGTCACAGAAGTAGTAAACCCTCTGCCATGGATCTGCCGCCGTCTTGTAAGACTGCTGCAGATCGGATGGAGCAGGCTCTGCGCAAGGAGGATCTGGCTTCCTATAAAGCCGCGCAGCTCACCGGTTCTGCCGTGGATTCCCTTTCCGATGCAGAACAGCGGATCTCACGGGAGCTTGGCAGAGACATTGTACTTGTCGCCTATGAGGCCAGATAAGCCTTTCCATGCATCCCGTATAAGAGCCGCTGCGCAAACAGCAGCAAATATTTCACCCAAAGAAAGGAGTACCCCAGTCTATGTCAATTGATTTTCAGCACAGCGAAACAAGAGAAAACCTCATGCGCGCCTTCGCAGGAGAGAGCCAGGCCCGGAATCGCTACACCTTTGCGGCAGAAGAGGCAAAACTTCAGAAGCTCCCTGTGCTCGAGCGCCTGTTTACCTTTACGGCCAACCAGGAAAAGGAGCACGCAGAGATTTTTTACAACCATTTAAAGCCCCTGGCCGGAACTACTATCCAGATTGACGGCGGTTATCCCATCGACCTTTATCCTACGATGGAGGAGATTCTAAAAGCCGCCCAGCACAATGAGTATGAGGAAAACGATCCCATTTACAAGGCATTCGGAGACAAGGCGGCGGAAGAAGGCTTCCCGTCTATCGCCTCTTCCTTCTATGGAATTGCAGCCATTGAAAAGATCCACGGCGACCGCTTCGGAACCTTCGCAAAATTGATGGAAGACAAGAAGCTGTTTTCCTCCGATACGCAGGAAGCGTGGATCTGTCTGAACTGCGGCCATATCCACATGGGCCCCATGGCTCCGGCCGTCTGCCCCATCTGCCACAAGGAGCAGGGTTATTTTGTGCGGCTTTCCATGATGCCTGTGACTCTGCAGAGCCTATAACACTTGAAATATATTGGAAATCCTTCTATAATGGATAATAATTAAAGTCGCAAAGGCGCACGAGAGGAACTTTTATGAGGGCACTTTCGAATAAAAGTTTCTCTCATTACCAGTGTGTCGAAGCGGCTTTACCCTTTAGTGCTGTCGCACAGCGACTACAAATAGGAGGATCCTTATGACACCGAAAAAGCAATATTATGAGAACACTGCAAAAACCATCATTGCCAATCTGGAAAAGCGCCAGATGAAAGGCTGGTACTGCCAGGACAGCGCCGCTGCTGTAAAGAAGGTTCTGGAGCTTGTCCCCGAACAGTCTTCCGTCACCTGGGGCGGCACCATGACCATGGAAGAATGCGGTCTGATGGATGCCTTGAAAAAGGGCTCCTACACATTGATTGACCGCCTGGCCGCAAAAACCCCGGAGGAAAAGAAAGCACTCTTTGCCAAGGCCGTCTGCGCCGATTATTTCTTTATGAGCGCCAACGCCATTACGCTGAACGGAGAGCTTATCAATGTAGACGGAGCCGGCAACCGGGTAGCCTGCCTCTGCAGCGGCCCGGACAATGTGATTGTACTTGCCGGTATGAACAAGGTCGTAACCACCCTGGAAGATGGGCACAACCGTGCAAGAAATACAGCCGCCCCCATCAATACCCTGCGGCTGAACAAAAAGACCCCCTGTTCCCTTACGGGAAAATGCGCAGACTGCCAGTCCCCGGACTGCATCTGCAGCCAGATCGTAGTCACCAGAAGATCCCACATCCCAGGCAGAATAAAGGTAATTCTTATCGGGGAAGAGCTGGGCTATTAATCCTGTGTCTCCTTACATAAAAAGAGGAGCTGCCGCAAAATAAGCCATCAGGCTTATTTTGCAGCAGCTCCTTCATTTTAATCTTCTTTACCGCTCCACCTGCTTCTCACAAAAAAGGTTCCGCCAATCACAGCAGCCGACAATACCATGCCAATCAGGCACCATATAATGGGGCCCGTGCTGAATCCTCCGGGATTCTTGCTCTTGGAGTTCTGCCTGTCAACCGGGGTTACATTGGCGCCGCCGGGCGTCTCCTCAGTTCCGGCCAGGGAGGAACTTCCTTCCTGTATGTCCGGTGAGGACTGCGGCGGGGTGACAGAGGCAGAGCCCGTTCCGCCTGTGTTACCTGTATCTGCCGGCGTCTGCTGGCCCGAGCCTCCCGAAGACTGGGAAGCCATCTTCACCGTAAATGTCAGATCATAGGCATAGTAATTGGTCGATTCCGTCACCGGCACCGTAATCTCCGCCGTTTTTCCCTCCTTGCTCTTATCATTCACAAGCTTGCAGGTCAGAACTGTACTGGAGACAACGGGCTTCTCTGCAAGGATCTTATCCGGATCGGATACCCGGATCTCCCCCAGCTTATAACCCTCCGGAAGCATGGAATACATGCTGAATACCGCCGAACCGCCATATTCCATTGAGCTGACGCCTGTTTTCGTTCCCTTATATTCCGTCTTATCAATGGTAAACGCCGCCTCCACAGGCGAGCCCCAGGTATAATTGCTGCCGCTCTTCGACCGCACGCTTACCTTTCCGGTTCCGGCATTCCGATTGTTCGTAAGAGCCAGCTCATAATCCGACGCAGCCACCACTTCCGTCCCGTTGGAAACCGTGACCGCAGGCACAATAGCACGGCCCGTATAGCTGTAATTCCCCGATACCTTTACGATTGGCCGGATAGTCTTTGGCGTAATCTCGCAGGGAACCTCCACCGTAGTATTTTCCAGCTCATAATTCCCGGCTCCGGCTCCGCTTAAGGAAAGCTTCACCGCCATAGTGCTCTGGCCGTTTACATTGGGATCGGAATAGCCTTCCGGCACTGCCGTAACATTCACTCTGCCTGCATCTGCCGCCGGAAGATTCAAGATCTCCAGCTCCCCTGTAACATTTCCTCCCGACCGGGTCTGATCGTAAACCTTGCTTACCTTATAGCTTCCCCTGGATACGCTGATGCTCCGCTTCTTCACATCCACCGTTCCCTCGCAGACAACCTGGTTGGTAAAGGTCATTCCGTTGATAGTGCCGTTATAGAGCACCTGGAAGCTCTGCCCGGAGCCTACTTCGGGCGTTCCGCTCTGATTCAGGGTAAAATGCTGGGAATTGCTGTCGCTTCCGGAATCCGCCTTTGCAGTAATCGAACCAATCTTCACAATATCCGCCCAGGAATCTCCGTAGGCCGCATCGCTCTTAACCGTCACCGCGTTGGCGGCAGTGGCCGTCTGGCCGCCCACTGCGAATTCCAGGCCCTTTACCGTAAAATCAATCCTTCCGCTCTTTTCTATGTAATTGCTTCCCGGGACAAAGGTATAGGTCAGCGTTCCCTTTGAATCCACCGGCAGCTTTCCAAGCTCTGCCGTCAGGTTCCCATAGGTCAGGTTTGAACGTCCATTGTAGGAATAGGTGAGGGTTCCGCTTATTTTATTTCCCTTTTCATCTGTAAATACAGGCTCGGCAAAAGCTCCTGTCCCAGGCCATATGCTCTGGCTCCCATTCACCTGCTCTGTATAATCCGCCGTCTGAATCTCCAAGGTTCCCTCTGTGAAGGAAATGGAATAGTTGGGGTTATTTTCATCCGTAAGGCTTCCCTGAAGAATCCGGTAGGTTCCCGCATTCTCGCCCGAAACCCGGCTAAGCCCGCCCGTCAGGGGGTATCCCTGTATCACATTCGCATAGGTGTAGGTCCACACCGGATCCGGCTGGCCGTAAGCCTTGGTCTTCGCCTCTGCCTCAACCGTGACCGGCCTTCGGTTGATCTTGACGCTGACTGCAATATCCTCCACCGGACTGTACTGAGGGTTATCCGGCGTAAAAACTGCCTTTAAGGTATTCGTTCCTGCATTTCCGTAAAAATCCACCTCATCCGCCCAGGTAAAGATACCGTCAACGGGATCTCCCTTCTGATTCACGGCAGTTCCCCCGGAAAGCACCCCGTCGTCAACGGGATCCCCGAAGGTTACTTCACCGGCTGTGGGCGCTGTGACGCGAAGCTTTGTATCTTCCGGGCTCAGATAAGTATAAGGCGACAGCCTCAGAACACTGCCAAGGGTATTGGACAGATATGTATAATACTCATAGGTAATGCTGTCCCTGTCCTTATTTAAGGAAATCGTATATCCGTCCTGCACCGAGCCTTCCGCCCCGGCCAGGAAAAGCTGATCCGGGGCTCCCGGCGCCCCCGTGTCGCAGTTCATCACATCCACCAGATAAGAGCTTCCCTCCAGGCGGACAATGTTCCAGTAATGGCCCTTTTCCTCCACAGCTCCCGACACTTCCCCGTCCGCCGTGTAGCAGGCCGCGTTCTCAAAGTCGGACGCGTCGCACAAATACTGAAAGGCAGCCGCATAGCCGCGGCTTCCCACGGTTGTGCTTTTGTCCCCGTCAAATACATAGATAAAGGGCCACGGATCAGTATCCGAAGCAAGGCGGCTCCCGGATTCCGTTTCCCCAGCGGAAGCCAGGGTACAGATCTCTGTGAGGTAGGCCTTAAGCTTCTCATAGTCTGTCTTATTTTCATTCTTTGCCACAATTGCCAGCGCTTTGTCCACTGCCGGCTTTGCCGCTTTTGTCTTGGCGGTGTCCGCCGTATAAAGACTGCCAAGGGACTGATACTCCGGAAGCACGGCAAGGGAGACCGTTATAGAGCTCACCGGATTCTCATCTGAAGCCCACTCTCCCACATAGGCTTCCCCATCCTTGTCGTACCAGTAAAAATTGCCGGGCATATCCTCCAATAGACAGGCCATGGCCTCGTCCAGCAGCTGCGTAATCTTCTCCTGGGAATTTGCCAGGGAGGTAAAGCCGCTCACTGTGATCACCGTAGAAGCTCTCTGGCCCTGGGCAATCTGCCCTGCGGCAGACTTAACCGCATCATAAACCCGTTTTTCATTGGCTGTCAGCCTCTCCCGGGCCGCCGTCCCATAGCCCGTTCCCGTCTGCTCCGTCCCAAGAGTTCCCCGGGCAGATACAGGAAGCGCAAGCTGATCTGCGCTGACGCCGATCCACATTGCCGCAAGCCCCAGCAGCATTATTTTTCTAAAGGTATGCTTCCATCTTTTCATCGTCTTTGTCCCCATTATTTTAAGCAGAATTGTAAGGTTCAGACAACCATTACGCACATTTTTCCTATGTCTTAAGTATAGTATAGCAACCTTATGCCGATCACACAAGCAGAATTATCCGTCTGTAGCCGCTCAAAATTTTTGTCAAAGATTTTCAAAATAAATGTCAAAAACTTTCGGGAAATATTTCCCGATTTTACTCACAGAAAAAGGGGCAGTGATTTTATCACTGTCCCTTTCCTGTCTTCCGGTTCCCATGCTCTTCGATTACCAAGTGCTTTCCCGTTTTCGGTACCTTGTCTGGAATATACTCTATCAGTTCTTCAACAGAGCAGTCTAACACCTCACATATCCGGTCTATATGCTCTACTTTCAAACTAACAACAATTTCATGGTACCATTCATTGATGGCGTTCCGCCTTATTCCGGTCAGCTCTGACAATCTTTTCTGCGTCATACGCCGTTCCCCAAGAAGCTTTGATAGATGTATTCTTATCATAATAATGCCCCTTGGGAGCAATAATATCATAATTCGATTTTTAAGAGTGGCTTTTGAGCATTTATATTGTTTTTTGGTATTTTTGTATCACTTTTCGATATTAGTAGTTCTTGATTATCAGTTCCTTGTACTTAGGCTTCCTTTCTTTCATCACCAAATTATGCAATCTCTCCACTTCAATGATATGGTAACCTCTGTACAGCTCCCTTATATACTCACAATCGTTATATGACAATACAAATTTGCCCTTAATCACATCCAATGCCTCTTTTAGCCTCACATGGTCTTCCGGCATAAATCTGTCCGGATAGTATTTCTCCGTTTCATAATATGGTGGGTCAAGATAAAATAACGCATCATTTTTGTCATAATTTTTGAGAATTTTTTGGAAGTCAAGGTTCTCAATAACGACCTTATTCAGCCGCTTGGAAACTTGAATGAGGTATTCCTTGGCTTTTTCCATATCCCGTGGACGCAATCCAAAAGACCGCACATCCGCACCAAAGCTCTCCTTTATCAAGATAAAAAATCTTGCTGCTCTTTGTATATCAGTCATACCTCTTGTTTCAATCTGCTCCCTTGCATCATAAAACTGTTCCCTTGATATTAGTATGTATTGCAGCTCATTTTGAACAGCATCAGGGTGGTATTTGATACACCGGAACAAATTTACAAGGTTTCCATTGACATCATTATACACTTCCATCTTGGCGTGACTATCTGAAGAGAACAGAACCCATCCAGCTCCTCCAAACACTTCAATATAACGCCCATATGTTCCCGGTTCAGGAAATTGTTCTACAATCTTACTTCTAAGTGCTTTTTTACCGCCAATCCAAGTCATAAAGCTATCCATAATTACATTCCTTCTTTCATAATAATTTGGGCATTATTTATGATAAGGAATAATCATGAATTACTTATCAAACTGCCTGCTCTTCTGCCATGATACCATCTTCCTTGCACTTGGCAAGCTCTTCCTCAAGGGCTCCAATCTCATCCCTCACAAGCTGCCTCTGTCTGTGGAGCTCCTGAAGGTCATAGGGCGGCTCCATTCCAAGGGTAGAATACTCAATACACTTGGCAATCTTCCAGTCCCCAATCTCTGACTCCTGACAGGAGAGCTTGGTCTTCAGGTCTCTTATTTTCTGCTCTATCTCATTTCTGCTCATTTCTGTGTCCTCCTTCAATAAATGGATGGATGAAAAGCTCATCAAAGAGCTTGTCCATATTTTTGAGAATGGTGTAGGAATCATAATGCTGCACACCACCCCTCCATGAGGCATAGGAGCATCTCACGTCTGCAAAGGATACCTTCCCTTCATCCAAAAGCCTCCGGAGCCTTTTCAGCTTCCTCCTCTGCCTGACAACAGAGTCCTTGCTGATACGTTCAATCACCTTGCCTGTTTCTGTCAAACTGTATTTTATTTTAAGGAATGTGAAGCCATGGGACAGCTTGATTATCTGTGTTTTTTTAGGATTGATAAACAACCCATACTCATCACATATCCCTCTGATGTCGTTCAGGAGCCCCTTCAGGAACTCCTTGCTTTCATGGATGATATAGATGTCATCCATATACCGTCCGTAGTATTTCATTCCTCTCACAATCTTGCAGTAGTTGTCTATCCTTGTGGGATAATATACGCCGGATATTTGAGATATTTGGCTTCCAATGCCTACGGACTTCTTCATGTACTTTTCGCCTGTCAGCTCTGCCTTGTCAATTTTAGCGTGTTCCAGTGCGTTGTACAGGGTATTCATGCTGTCAGCATACTCTTCCTCTGACATGTAGGAAACATCCACCCGGAATGTGTCTATGAGCTTCTCAATAAAGCCCATGGTCTCCTTATCGCCAATCTTTTTCCGCATCTCCTTTATCAGCCCCTCATGTGGGATGTTGTCAAAGAATTTGCTAAAATCAATCAGCAGCACATACCCTTCATTGGTCTTGTGCTTCCTGTAGAACTTATGGAGGTGGGTGCTCATCCGCTTTCTCGCAAAGTGGATACCCTTCCCTTCCATGGATGCCCCATTGTCATATGTGAGGTACTTGGACAGCTCCGGGACAAGCACATTGTCACAGACCGACCTCTGCACCACCCTGTCAGAGATGTGCATGGACTTGATATGGCGGATATGACCCCTTTCATTCAGGTCAAACTCATAGAAGTCCTTCTGCTCATAGCTTCCATCCTTCAGCTCCTTTTGTGTCTGGTTGACATTCCTCAAAAGGTTGGCTTCATACCTCTGTACTGACTCCTTCCACGCTGTCCCCTTCTTTGACTTGTTAAAAGCGTCAATCAGGGAATTGGCATCATATACAGACTCCATATTTTTCATAGAGTTTCACCTCGTTCCTAGCACCACCTGACGTATCAGGGTGCATCAAGATGTTGCCCACCTCCCCTCTATGCAAAAGATGGGCTTCTTTACCTTTCGGAAGGACAAGCTTTCCTTTCCTGTATCATATGTCGGCTCGTAGCCTACACTTAGCATATATACACGAAATCGGGCGGACTCCACCATCCCCGGCGGCGGCGTTATTATTACTATTACCGTTATTGTTACAATTAGCAAACGCCGCCGCAGACACCACAGCACTCAACGGGATGCTGTTTCACTTGATACAAAGCTTGCCCCGGATAATTATACTTGTTTTTTCGTATTTGGGGAAGTCCCTTCAGCCTTTTTTGCCTCGGTCTCCTTGATTTTCTTCAGTATTCTGTTGTCACTCTTCCGCCATCCCTTCAGGAGGGCTATCTCCTTCTCAATCATGTCCACATACCTCATGTACTTCTGTGCATCCACCGGGATAATGGATATGATGTACTGCATCTCCTGAAGGAGCTGCTCACAGTTTCCTATGGCATGGTTTTGGAAATTCCTCCGGTCATAAAATTCACTTTCGCATACTGGATATATGGTGTTCGCCTGTGTAATGTTCATTACCATGTTGTGCATTATGTTCATCATGCTGCTCCGCATCTTGTCTATGAGCCATGCCGGATATTCCTCAATAACTTTTGCAGTCATTTCATACTTTGCAATTATTTCCCGGAACTTTTTCTCATCCTCCGGCTCCATGCCCTGCACACCATACAGTGCCTTGATGCTCCGCACTTTGTCCTTGATGCCAAAGTCCCGGAGCAACAACAGGGTTATCTCCTTCCGGAGCATTATGGCATTATGGTAAAATTCCATACTCGACACGCTTCGCTTGTTTTTCAGTACGCTCAACCTTTTTCCTCCCTCCGGTCATCTGCCCCCATATAGGGGGCAGATTTAAGATTACCCGATACAGGAATACGGGCGGACTCCACCATCCCCGGCGGCGGCGCTATGATAACTATGACCGTCAGTGCCACAACGAGCAAACGCCGCCGCAGACACCACAGCACTCAACCATTGCCACATCCTGCTTCCGTTATGTCCAAGCCCTGCTACCTTCAGGTGGGGAGCTAACCGAAACAATGGGAACTGGATATTGGCATTGCCTGTGTCATAAAATGAGGAACTAAGCACCGTGGAACCGTATATCTGTATCTCACTCATCAGCCTAAGAAGGCAATCCTTCCACTCCCAAGAACTTGCATAGCCTATCTGCCCTGCCCCTGCATTAGAATTGCCCGTTGTAGATACTGCTGTTGTGAGCAGCTCTCTGTGACTAATTATATGATTATTCAGGGCTTTTTGCAAGGCTGCTGCATAAACCGGGAGCACCGTTGTGTGCATCCTGGAGCCTGCATATCCGCCTGTGGTCACACTTGTGTCATTCATCTTGGCAGGGGTCTTGAAGCAGTCCTTGGGGATTATCACAGCATGGTGCTTCGTAAAGGCTGTATCCCCGTTATTCCAAAAAATATCAAAGCCTGCCAGTAACATCCTGACCGTCTCCGTCCCTCCGAACTCTGTTGTTATGCTCACATCAAAATAGTCACCCACATACAGGTCTTCAAAAGTGCCGGGCTTGATACGGTCACATATCTCATCTATTGTGTACACGTTGGTCAGGTCTTTTCCCCGGTAGATGGAATTGTGGAAGCCTGCATTGTCCACAAAAACATTTTTCATCTGTTCATGCAGGAACTTGTCATTGTCAAGGAGTTGCTGATGCCTCCGGTTCCACTCATCACAGTGTGCCGGGGTTGTCCGCTCCATTGCCTGCATCTCAAGGACAAGCTCCGGGTTAGCTGCTGCTGTTAAATTTGCCATTTTCCTATGCCTCCTTAATAATTGTCTTCAATGGTGAATGTCACCTCTGTCTCATCCTTGCCTTTTGCAAGGAAGTTTGAGAATGCCACCACATCACCATCCTCATCAATCAGTGCCATCTCGCTGATGAACGTGCCCACAAGCTCATTCTCCTCAAGCTTGATGGTGTACTCATAGGATGTGTCGGAAGTCTTGGCTGATGAGGTGTAGGGTTTCCTTACCACCTCGCTCTTCAGCCCCATGTTCTCCGCAAGCGGCACAATCACGGTGCCATCCGCATTGACTCCCCCGGAGCCAAGTGCAATGTGCGTTATCTTTGCAATGCTCCCGGTTGTGTGGCTCGCTTCAGCCATCTTCTTCCTTCTGATTTTCGTTATTACGCTTTTTGTTGCCATTCTACAACACCTCCGTTTTCTGCCAAGCATCTATTGTCTTGGAACCGTCAAGGCTCCATGTCCCGTCAAGGAAGATGAGGTTATGCTCTCCATGCCATATGACCCTGTACTCCCTTGTATATCCTACACCAAAGCGGTATTCCTGCTTGGTGGTGTATTCCCTCCTCTGTGCATCCATGAGCCGGGAGCCATTCAGCTTCCAAAGCCCGTTGAGCTTCAGATAGTCAAAGTAATGTATGACCATCCTGTACCGCTCCAATACGTTCCTGATGCTGTATGCCCCATTGCAGGGCTGCATCCGGTACCTCTGCTGCTTCAGGAGCAGCTCCTCCTCATGCTGATGGCGGAAAGCTGTGCCCCACCTCATTCCTCTTGGGGACAGCTCCGCATCCACTGTATGGCTTCCGTCCGTCACCCATGAGCCATCCGTCTTCAGATAGTCAAAATAGTGCATCCTGAAGCTGTATGCCGCCTTCAGGAGGGCATCCTCCACCATAAGGCAGGCGTAATTATACGCCATGGCTGCAAGCCCGGCTTCATGGAGCCCATAGGGGCTCTCATACCGGTATCCTATCCGGGTGCCTATGGGAGACCGCTGTGCATCCAGTACATGGCTCCCGTCCAGTGTCCACATGCCATCCGTCTTCAGGTAATTAAAATAATAAAGGTATTTCTTATACAGCACAGCAAGGAAGCTAGAGCTGTATATCTCCCGGATGCTCAAATTGTACCGGAAAAAGTAATTGTCCTTTGCCCCCACCTCTTTCCACTTCCTGACGGTCTTCCGCATGATGTCAAAACTGATTGGATGCTCCTCATCCGCATCCATCACAATGACTATGTAGAACTCCGCCCATCTGTTCTCAAGGGTGTCTGACTCCAATGTCCGGCTCCCGTCAAGGAGCCAGCTTCCGTCAAGCGTGAAGTGGACAAAGCCTGTCAGCTCGTTTGCCCTCACAAGAACCGGGGAGGCATAGCCAAGGGTCTTCACTGCAAGCAGAACCCCTTCATTGGTGCCCCCAAGCTTGCACAGCTCATCATACATGGCTATCCTTGAGCGGTAGTTCTCCGGGTGCTCCCCCTCATACCGGGTCAGCCTCCTGTCCGCCCCATGCACCGGGAGCATCTCATGGCTGCATGTGGCAACCATTCCTTCATCCCTTGCCCGGAGGATGTCCTCCTTCGCTTCGTCAAACCTCCTGCCGAACACCCGGCAGAGGGTGTACCACTTATTCAGGGCTTTCTTCAGCTTTTTCAGGGGAGTTGTGAGCAGATACCACATGTATTCAATGAAATTTTCTATCATGGCGGCATCACTCCTTCCCCCTTGTGCTCTGTGCCACGTTCCGGACAGCCACCGTGATGTCCCCTGCCATGATGACCTTATCCTGTTCAAGCACCATGTCCTCCGATGGCTGCAAGATGTCCGTCTTCCTGTAGTTGTCAATCTTGGTGCTAAGTGCTTGGATGATGCTGTCCCTGTACAGGGTATTCATCTCCCCCCGTGTCAGTGCCATCATATCCTCAATGAGCTTTTCTGCCTGTGCATCCACGCCATCCGTTGCCGCATCCTCCGCAAGGTACACCACAAGCTCAAACGCCTGCCTCACTACCTCACTGGACTTCACAAGGTAGTCCTCATAGTTTCCCTTGAGCGGCTCAATGGCATCCCCGACCTTCCGGATGAGCTCCGGGGATGCTTCCCCGGCTGCCCCCGTGACAATCACGTCCACGGTGCCCTGCCCCCTTGGGTGCTGTGCATCTATCCGGGCATCCAGTACGCCGGGGACAGACTTTGCAGCGTTCCGGAGCTTCTCTTCTATGGTTCTTGTTGCCAGTTCCGCCCATGAGCTCATGCACCTGTCCCGGAGGTCTTCAAGGTCTTCCTCCTCGGCTCCCTCTTCAAAGAGCCAGTCCTCCTCATTCGTCACATAGTCCATACCGTCAAGGTGTATCATGGATATGGTTATCCTTCCCGGTGCTATGTTGTAATAGGTTCCGGGTGCCTCTGCCTCCACAAGCACCCTGCCTACAGGCTCCCCGGCATCAATGACCGTGTTCTCACAGCAGTAGAACTTCAGCTCCTTGCCCCCGGCATCCGGCTCCGTCTTGAAACAATGCCCCTTCGTCACCTGAAGAGCATTGTTGTACTCATTCCGGTATATGGTCACATATCCCTTTGCCGCCTTTGCCTCCTTCTGCTGCTTGGAATAGTCGGCTGCCTTAATCTTCAGCCAGTCACCTTCAGCATGTTTGATGAAGCAGCTATTGACTATGACACGGGCAAGCTCCTTCAGCTCTATGTATATGGTCACTAACATGCGGCAAAGGTGGTAGAAGATGCCGCCCTTTTTGAAGTTCGTTATGGGGAAGCCTTCGTCCTCAAGCTCTCCCTGCACCTTTTCCATCTCCTCATCCTCATCCGGAATAGGGATAATCTTTTCCATGATGCTCTCATCTATCATTCCACAATCACCTCCACGCCATTGCTCTCAATGTCAATGCTGTACTCCTTGCTGCTGTCATTCTTTCGGAAGGCTACCCTGACATGGTATAAGTGACCATCAAAGTCCACCGCTGTCTGTATGCTCCCGGCATCAATATAGTCCCTCTTGGACAGTTTGGAACGGATACGCTGCTGTATTTCCATCTGTGTGAAGTCATCATATTCCCCCTGCATGAAGTCAAGCAGGCTCCACCCATAGCTTGCATCCCCCTCCTCGTCCTCATAGAAGAGCTCGCCCTCTTCCGTCACCGCCTCATTCCTGATGTCTTGCAGCCAACACTCATCATCCGACACAAGGGATGTATCCCCGTTCCCGTCTGACACAGGCTGACCATTCTCATCAAGCATGATGTCAATGTCATTTGCACCTGTTATCTGCATCAGAAGCACCTCCCTATGATGTAGGGCTTGCACTCTCCATACATGAGGACTATCGCCACGGTCTCATCCTTCAGGACGGGTATGTCCGTTGCCACCTTCGGTACTTCCGGGAAGCGGCTGTCCGGCTGCCTGTTTTTGTCAAGTATTTTGAGCGTTGCCTCATACAGCTCCTCCCCTTTCTTTTTCACCGCTACAACCTTTGCATACAGGCAGGGAGGGTACTGCATGTGCGGATAATTCTCTTTTATCTGATTGTCAAGCTCCTGCCCCACAAACATCTTCATCATGTCAGACATCCTTCTCACCTCCTGCAAAATAAATGTACATGTGTACCGCCCCGGTATCGTCACTCCTCACTATGGTCTTCTCCACTGTCACAATGCCGCTGTACTTGCTGTGCTGCACCTCAACCTCTTGGCTGTGGTGTATCCAGGGGATGGCAATGGTCTCCGCCTCCCACAGGTCTCCGTATTTGTTCAGGGACAGGATGGTCTCCCCCTCCTCAAGGACATATATCTCTTCCTGCTCCTCCTTGGTTCCCCAATAGAACACCTTCCTTTGGAAGAAGAACGGGTTTTTGATGCCCCATGAGCTGTTGACCTCTGCTATGGTGTTGATGCCGCTCTTCCTGTCAATGACAAACAGGGCTTTCTTCCCATAATGCTCATCAGGCAGCACATAGTCCTCAATCCCTGCACAGGTCAGCACATACCGGATGACATCCTGCGGCTCACAGTCTACAAAGGATGCCTTGATGGTCACTCTATCAAGCTTCATCATGTCATCTTTTATCATTATCTCCTTCCAGTAGTCCGTGTCACCGCATCTGACATATCCCTCAATCAGGCTGTCAAAGTCATCCTCATATCCAAGCTCCACGCTTGCCTCATCCATGTCCTTGAACTTCAGGACTCCCTGAAGCTGTGGGGAAAGCTCCACCCGGCACCAGTCCATGTGTGACTCCTTGCTTGAGAAACACTCAACCTCTATCCCTTCAGTCACCTCATAGTCTCCTACTGTCACCCGGAACTCCGGGGATATTAGCTTCTTGACCCCCAAGCCAGTCACCTCCCTACTTCACAATCCTTTTTGCTGTCTTCTTAGCCTTGAGCGTGTTCCGGCTGTCCTTTGCCGGGCTCTTGCTCTTCAGCTTCTTGCTTTTTGTCTTCTTGCTGCTCTTTTTCTTTGTTTTCTTCTTGCTCTTTTTCTTTTTGACCTTTATCCCGGCTATATCAGGAGCCCACAGCTCCAAGGAGGCTATCCGTTTACTCTCTGATATGACCTTCTTGGAGGTAAGGTTCTTGAAATATACGCTCGATATGCCACGGGCTGCACAGTCCTCATTGACGATAGGGAGCAGCTTGGGCTTGTCCTGACCATACGCCTTGAAGAGCCTCTGCATCTCCGTGAGCTGTTCCAGTGTTGTAGCCTTTTTGCTGTCCTCAAGCAGTATGTCTATCATCACCTTGGCATTTTCATAGCCTACAGGCTGTGACTTCTTAAACCTTCCCTTCTCGTCCTGTGCCACATACACGCTTCCTGCCTCCTGCACTTCCACGCTTGTGACCTGACCTTTCAGGTATACGCCGCCAAGCTTCACCACCTTGTCCTGTACATACAGCATACCGCCTCACCTCCTATGTTGCTGCCGGGGAGGGGCTGTCCGTCCGGTTCTGTGCATCCTTCAGCTCGTCTATCAGCTTGTACAGCAGCGGCAAGTCCTTAATCTTGCTGATGTCCACTGTGAAGCTTATCTGATGGATGGTTGTGCCGCCTTCCCTGCCCCATCTCTCGGTTGTGTGTGTTTCCTTGGTTATCTTGCTGCTTTCCTTTTCCTTGCGTACTGATGCAGCTTTTGATGTCAGGGCACTTGTGATGTTCGCCCCGGTCTGCTGTACGCTGTCACCGCTTTCCTCATTCTCTCCTTTGACCACGCCCCTGACAATCTCGGTCATCTGCTTCCACAGTTCCGACAATGGCAGAACTGCTTCAGCCCCGGCTTCTCCGCCTCCTAAAAGGTTCCCACCCAAGGCTCCAAAGATGGTTGCCCCGTTCAGGATGCCCCCGTCCCTGTACCACTGGATGGAGAACTTAGGCAGTGAACCCTTCCCGGCAATGCCAAAGGGTGCCTCGCCGCCGCTCACGCTGATGTGTGGCAGCTTCAATTCCGGGAGCTTCCATGAGAAGTTGAAGACTCCCTTTATCCGTTCAATCGCACCGGATACTACCGACCTTGCCGCCTCAAGCTTGGAGGTGAAGGCTGACTTGATGCCTTCCAATACGTTTGATACCGTGTCCTTCGCCGCCTGTATCTTGGATGCAATGGTGGAACGGATGCTCTCAAGCCTTCCGCCTGTCAATGCGTTGATGGCGGAATATGCCGCACTGAAGGTACCCTGTACCCCCGTCATGGTGGCGGATACAATGCCCTTGATGCCGCCGCCACTCGCCTGATATGCTGCCTGCATGTTGGAGAGCTGTGTGCTTGCAAAATTCTTCGCCGCTGACATTCCGCTTGATACTGCGTTTGCCACCCCGGACATCTTCTCACTGAATTTGTTCTTGATGTCCGTGAGCTTGCCCCCGGTCAGGTTATCAATGAATGTGAAGCCTGCTGTATAATATCCCTTGACTCCTTCTATTGCTGCCGCCGCCACGCCCTTGATGCCGCCGCCATGCTCCTCATAGGCTGCCTTCATGTTCCCAAGCTTTTCCTTCACGGTGTCGGAGGCTGCTCCCAAGATGTTCCCAAAGAAGCCCTTCACTGCCTCAAGCCCGTTTTTGATGGTGTCCTTCATCTTGGTTATGGTCTCGCTTGCATCTATCCCTATTGCAGACAGGGCACCGCCCACCACGTCCAAAAATCCGGAGGCAAAGCCGCCAAGGAAGGACAGGATAGCATCAAAGCAGTTGAAAAAGAAGTCCTTCAGGTTCCCGACTGCTGCGGATGCAAAGTCAAGTGCCCCGGAAAAATCGCCCTTGAACAGGGCAACCACCATGTTCACCACGTTGGTGACAAAGCTGACCAAACTGGACAGGGCATTGGTCAGCGGTGTCAGGGCTGCTATAATTCCCTGAATGGTTCCAATGAACTGCCCTATCACGGAGGTCAGGACTGCACCCAAGACAACGCCTAGCACCTCTAGTATCGGCTGCACCGCCTGATACAGCTCCTTGAACTTCTGACCTAGATTTTGTAGGGCAGGCTGTAAAGTCTGCCATGCCTGCATGAAGGAGGACTTTACCTGTTCAAACAGTCCCTTCCAAAAATTGCGGAAGGCTTCTGACTTGTTCCATAGGACAACAAAGGCGGCTACAAGTGCTACTATCCCGACTATCACCCATGTGATGGGGGATGCAAGAAAAGCTGTGTTCATCCCCAATACAGCGGTCTTCACAAGACCTATGGCGTTCTTTGCCGACAGGAAGAGCTTTCCAAGGCTGCCCACCACGCCCATCACGCTCCCTGCAATCGCAAGGAACACGCCAAGCTTCAGGGCTATGTTCATTATGCTCTGCACCGTTTCCTGATTGTTGCTTATCCACTCGGAGCCCTTCCTTATCAGTCCGCTCACCTTGTCCATGGTGTTGTTGATTGCCGGGAGGAGACCGTTGCCAAGCTCCTCCACATTGTTGTGTATCTGCTGCTTCAGCACTTGGAACTTCTGCTCCGGCGTGTTGTTGATGGCTTCCGCCATCTCCTCCGTCACGGAGATGCCGCTCTTCATGCTTCCCTGCAAGTCCTGTATCCCGGAGTCCAGTGTCTCCACATTGTTGTACAACAGGTCAATAAGGGCTACCGCCTCATCCGTTCCAAAGGCTTCCTTCAGCTCCCTCTTCTCTACCGCATCTATGGTGTCCCCATATTTGCTCTTCAGCTCCGTCAGTATCTCCGGCATGGAGAGGAGCTGGTTGTTGGTGTCAAGGAAGGTCAGCCCAAGCTTCTCTCCGGCACTGGATGCCTGATTGAGGAATGACTTGTACTTCGTTGCCGCTTCAGAGCCGGACATTGTGGTCTGAAGCTGTCCCATGATGGCAAGCTGCTCCTCAAGTGGGACATTGGCATTTGTCGCTGTGGCT
The DNA here is from genome assembly GCF_036941125.1 of Candidatus Merdisoma sp. JLR.KK011. Taxonomy (NCBI): domain Bacteria; kingdom Bacillati; phylum Bacillota; class Clostridia; order Lachnospirales; family Lachnospiraceae; genus Candidatus Merdisoma; species Candidatus Merdisoma sp. JLR.KK011. Next base: position 110,047 of record NZ_JAYWSZ010000001.1, read on the forward strand.
CCAAGTGCTGATATGGCACTCGCCATCTCGGAGCCGGATGTCTTATAGTTCTTAACCGCTGTAGCTATCCCGGCAGAGAACATCTCACCAAACTCAAGGTCTGACATATCATCATAAAAGCCTTTATAGATACCGTACCCTGTAGCGAACAGTGAGCCCATCTCTTCCGTTGTTGATTTTGTGGCTTTGCCCGTCAGGGCTGCCAGTTGCGTGAACTGTGCCACGCCTTCATCCGTTAGGGATGCTATTCCTGATTTTATGTCATAGGATGCCGTTATGAAGTCGGACTTGCTTGTGCCTGCCCATGTGTCAGAGAAGCTCTTTGCCGCATCCTCCACCGCTTTCAGGTCTTTCACCCCAAGGGATGAGAGCTCCCCTAGTGCGTTCTGCGTGTCAAAGGTGGATGTGACTGTCTTCATGCAGAGCCCGGTGATGCCTGCCCCAATCCCTGCCATTGCCGCTCCTGCCTTCTGCATGGTTCCAAAGGCGGAATTGAGCCTGTTGACAACGCCTGACACGTTATCCCCGACTCCTCCCATCTGACCGGACAGGTTATCTACCAAGTTCAGGATGACAGACAATTTGTATACAGACTCCATGCCCATGCAGCCACCTCCCTGTTGCTTTTTTCCTGATTTGTGGTATACTTATCTTCAGAGGTTCATAGAGGTGTGCTCAAGTCCCACAGTTTCCGGCTGTGGGGCTTGTTTTATTCGTCTCCAAAATTGTCCGCTATCCCTTTTGCTACCCCTGCCTCAATGTCCTCAATCCTCATCTCCCTTGCACAGTCCGCTTGACCATACAGGGAAAAGAACTCATCAAAGGTCAGGTCTTCAAAGCTTTCCGGAAGCAGTTCCTTGGGAAGGTAGGTGTATATGACCATCTTCCCATAGCCCACAAAGCTGCTCTTGAACTGCTCCTTGGCATCCTCTACAGCTTTTTTACGGATGTAGTGTCCGCAAGCCCAAGCATACGGAGCAGCTTGTCCGCAAGGCTGATAGTGATTGCCGGGTATTCCTCCACGGTCTTCTTGAGCTCATCCCTCTGCTCCTCAATGATGTTGTCAAAGACAAAGCTCTTGGATGCCTTTGTCACGGAGTTGGAGATGGTCTTCACATAGCGGTCATAGGATGCAGGCTTCGGCTTCCTGAACAGGTAGGAGAACTCCTCCTCCGTGTCATCATCCACCTGTACCGTTGTCGTCACCGTGTAGATTTTCTCATCCGTCCCGGAATACTTTTTCACCAGGCTCTCCACATCCTCCTTCTTTGCCGCTTCGTTCTCTTTTCCTGCTCTGATGAGCTCCTGTTCTCTTGCTTCGTTCATGGTAATACCTCCATTTTTGTCATTTATTCTGTTATCAGTTACGCATCAAGACCGTTGATTTTGATGCCGCCCATTGCGATACCGTCAAGGTCTACCTTCATGGACTTGTCTCCCTGTGCCGCCTTGAAGCTACGCTTGGACAGCACAATGTTGGTCAGGACATCCGTACAGGTTGCCGCCCCTTCATCCGCATAGTTCACAACAATCTTCGGGATGACATACCTGTAAAAGTTCCTGATGCCTTTGGACTGGATGACCCTGCACATCTCATTGAAGTCCTCACGGAGCAGGGACAGCTTGACGGAGTTCTTCTGGTTCCCGGTTCCGTATCCCCTGATTTTTCCGCCCTTTCCATAGATAGGCTCGCTCTCCTGCTCATCATCATAGGAGATTTCCGTGGGCTCCATGTTCTCCATGCCGGAAGCTGTGATTGTCACGCTTGACCAGTCATACACTTTTCCATTGATTAGCTGCTTATTCGCCATGTCTCTCTACCTCCTTCCTAAGATGCTGTATAGGGGTTCTCCACTGCAAAGGTCAGGTTCATCTCCCTCACATGCCCCATGGGTACATAAGTTATCCGGATGTCAAGGCTCTCATCCACAAGAATGTTGAGGTTCTCCGTGTCGATTGCCACGGAGCCGGAGCTGATAATCTTGTCCCGGATGGCATCCTCCACAGGGGTGTTGAGCTGCTCCTGAATGTTGGTGATGCTCGTCTCAATGTCTCCGGGGTCAATCTCCACCTGAAGCTCATTGAGAGCCTCCGCCCTGACCGCCCTCACAAGCCTGTTGGATACCCGGACATCTTCAGCATAGGCATAATCGCTTCCATCCGGTGACATCATGTTTGCAGAGGTCACATAGAAGTCCTCCTTGCCAATGTACTGCCGGATGGTCACGAACTTTGCCGCATCCAAGGTCTCAATATAGTCCTCAATCCCTTCCGGGAGGAGTTTCTGTATCTTTGCTTCAGAGATAGGGAAGCTCTTCACCTCCCCAATGCTCTGTGACTCCTTGGCTCTGCCATAGAGCCCTGTCACAATGCCTGCATTGTTGATGTCCTGCACCCTTCCATCCATCCGCTGATACCGGGAGTTGCTGCATACCACCTGAATATACATGTTGTTGATGCCCTTCCGCTCCTCAAGCATGGCGTTCACATACTCCTCAAGGCTCTCATCTGCCCTCTTCCCCCTTGCCTCACAGACAAAATACAGGGGTCTCTTGTACTTGGTCAGGAAGTCATTGGCAAGCGTACACAGGGAAGCCCACAGAGCCTTGGCGGATACCCCCACGATATGGGCAAACTCAAAGACAATGGGGCTGTTGATGAGGCTCTCCACCGCACTGATGACCGCCTCATTGCTCATAGCCGGGGAGGTTGTGGAGAACGTGAAGCGGTCTCCCTCCTTGAAGCTGTCACCGCCTTCTGCATCCGTGAACTTCACACACAGCCCGGTGGCTTCCAGTTCCGCCTCCCCGGTAACAGGTATGGTCATCTCTTCCGTGAAGGTGTTGCCACCGTCCAGTGAATACCGGAAGCTTCCCTCATTGCACTCCCCGGCATCCATGACCTCAACCACAATGTCATAGGCATTGTTCGGGGCTCCCTTGACCGCAAAGCTCCCGTACCCTTTCTTCTCCTCCTTGATTTCTCCCACCGTCCCGGCTGTCCCTGCCTTCACCGGGATGCAGTAGATGGAGGATGCCCCCCACTCCACCGCATCAATGCAGGCATCCGCAAGCGGCGTGTTCCCTACCTTCTCCCTGATTTTCTTGGCGTTCATTGTGCCGCTTATCAGGATGGGTGCCTTGCTTTCCACGTTGGATATTCCAATCTTGATGTGTGTCCCGGTTCCTGCCCTGCTGCTACGCCCAAGGTTGCCATCTTCGACCTTTACATTTACATCTCCGTACATTATCCCTTCGCCTCCTTGTCTTCCATGCTCCCGTTGACCGGGGCTTTCCGGAAGGCTTCACAGGCTTCCTTGAACTCCTGCTCCTCCACCTGTCTTCCACTCTTCCATCCGTTTGCTGCCTTCGTCCCCTCAAACACCGCATCTGATACCCCAAGCTCCTGCTTGAGCTGCTCAATGCTTTTCAGGGATGCAGCCTGTCTTGTTTCTGCCATGATTATTCCTCCTTATCCGACAGAGCCAATGTCCATTGGCTTGATGTCTCTATCCTCATAAATACCGCCTTCAAAAGTGATGTCGAACTGTACCGCCACTTTAGCCTTCAGGATGCTGTCACCCTCTTCTACCCAGTCCGCCTCACCGACCACGATATTGACCCAGTTCCCATCCACATCTATCCCCTTCTTCAGGTTCCGGAGAAACTCTTCAAGGATTTTCTCCACGTTCTCCTCGGATGTGTCAGCTATCACTACATGGAGTGATGTGTTCCTTTCCCACAGCTTGACCCTACGCTTCTGCCGCCCCTCTTGGTCTACGAATTTTCTTTTTGAGCCGGAGCGTGTGAATGTCTCACCGTTTCGCAATACTGCACCAACGTGGACTTCGTTCCCCTGCTTCAGCTTTTTCATATTGGTGTAGACCTGACTCTTGATGCCGGAGCTCTTCAGCGTTTCTACTATGTAGTTCCTCTCCTTTACCATGTCCTACTCCTCAAAAATCTCCTCCAAGGCATCCTTGATGTCCTGCTCGTCCTGCTCGCTGACACCCAAGAACGGTCTCGGTGGTATGCTTACTTTGACAGAGGCTGCCTTCTTCCACTGTCCGCCAATCCTGAATGTGAGGTATTTCTTGTTCTTTGCCCTTATTGTCCGCTCATCACCAAATTGGTGTGTGGCTGCCCTGATGTCATTGGTGCCTACTGCAAGTCCACTGTCACTCACTTCTGACCGGATGCTGTTCTTGAGCTGTGTGGTCTTGGTGAGCGTCTTGCCGCCTTCCTCCCTTGCCCGGATGGAGGTCTTCCATGGTTTCCCTTCCGGGGACTTCTCCTCCGTGAAGCGTTCCACCGTGGAAGTCCTAAGCCCTTCCGCTATGGAGTTCAGAACCCCACGAGTCTCAAGGTTTCCCAATCGGTTCAGGCGTTGGAGCAGGGCATCAGTGTCACCGGACAGCTCCGCCCTGACTGATGACATCCCATCACCATCCTCTCATGCTGTCCCTTGAGAACACCCGACCTGAAGACTTCATCTTGAAGCCATTGGCTGCTTCGCTGCTGCCTGATTTTTCATCAATGCCTATGTCTATGATGCCCTTCGCAACATCAAGAAGGAACTTGATGGCTGCGTTGTATCGGTTCAGGAAGGTCTTCTCCCGGTCACTCTCGTCTATGCCCGTCCTTGACACAAGGTTATATACGGATATGTCCTTCGCAAACTTGCTGATGACCTGTGGTGTCCTTCTGAATGGAACGCTGTACCGCTTGGCAAGGTACCCGTCAATCTCGGCACAAGCATCAGATATGGCATCCTCACAGAGCGTTGTAATCTTCGCCTCCCGTTCCTGCTCATCCTCTATGTACTCATCCCCTATGATGACATTCCTCATGTCGTCCTTTATCATCCCAAGAACCTCTTCCACGGTACAGTACATTCCAATCACCTGCCTCCTATCCCTGTGCCTGCTGTTCTGCTTCCCCGGTGGAGCCATACGCCATCTGCCAAAAACCGTATCCGGCATTGCTCCGTCCGTCTGACCCATACAGGAACTCATCCAACATGAAGACATTCTCATCCGTGTCCTTCGTCAAGGACACAAACTTGATTTTCTTCCGGAGCTGGTAGATGAATGGCTTCAGGAAGCGGTTGGTACACAGAAGGAACCAATACTCCGGGTGCTCTGCAAGGGCAGGCTCCACATGGAGCTTCGCTGTACCCTTCAGCACGTTTGTGGTGCCTTCAATCTGGTCAGCCTCCAAGATGAGCCGGGCTTCCTCCTCCAATGCCGGCGGCACCACCAAGAGGTCAGGCACAAGCTTCAGGCTCTTGCCTTTGTCTCCCCTGATGCTCATAATGGAGCTCCTTGCCTCCATGTAGGACTCCCTTGACAGTTTCTTGTTGCTGCGGTTGCTGTAGGTCTTTTCGCCTACCTTGTGGGCTGTGTTGAAGAAAGAGAGCCCGTCATAGCATTTCTCCGTGAAGCCGCTCATCATTGCACCAAAGACAAGCTCGTCCGGATGCAGGGCAGCCGCTTCCCCCATGTTGGAGAAGAGCGGAGTGTACACTCCATACTTGTCATCCTCAATGTCATCCCTCGGAACGCCTATGGTCATCTCAAACTTTTTGTTCTTGATGAGGTAGTCATAAGCGGCAAGAGCCTGTATCTCCCTCTCGCCAATCCACTCCCTCATGCCGGGCATCTGCCCAAGCCACTTGTAATCCTGCTCCCCCGTGGTGCTCGGTACCACGGTTGCAACCTTCTGATAATTGGACTGCGTGGTGTCAAAGCTCTTGTTGAAAGCTGTGGAATACCCCACGGACAGCCCGTGTAAATTCGCCTGATTAACAATCATGTGTCATTTCCTCCTTCTTACTCTCCGGCTCCTGCCTGTGTCATGTCCACGGTCACTCCGTCATCCGCCACCTCCAGGATGATGCCTGCCATGCTTGAGCCCTCCGCTGTGATGGTCACTGTCCGCTCATCCTTGACATAGCAGGGCTTCAGGATGTCGGTCTCCTTGATGGTTCCGTCATTGCCCCACACGAATGTCCCACGCTTCACGCTGACCGCCTGCTCCCCGTCTGCCCCGTTGCGGTTGTCGCAATAACGCTGTACGCATCCTGCGACCCGGAGCCCGGCGGAAGCGGCTGCCGGGGCTGCATATCCATCCCCATTTATGGCTGCCATGGTTGCCTCTGTCAGCTCTGCTCCGCCCTTCACCGGGATGTTGAGCATCCGGTTCCCGGTTCTCTCGTTTCCTGTCCTGTCCATCTCTTAGTCCTCCTTTTTGCTGTACTTCTTTACATCTTCCATGGATACGCCCATGTTCTTCAGGATAGCCACATCCACCTCATCAGAGCCGGGGGCTGCCGGGGCATCCTTCAGGTCAAGCCTGCCCTGCGGAACCACCACCGGAGCCTTGTCCACAAAGCCCTTGAAGCCCTCCATGTCCTTCAGTGCATAGGACTTTGCCCACTCGGACTGTGCCGCTGTGATTTTCCCTGCCTTCAGTGCCATCCCTACCGCCTCATCCGCATCCCTTTCCTGCATCCTCTGTTTGAGTACAAAGAGCTCCGCCTGCGTGTCCGGCGTTCCTGCCCGGAGTGCCATGATGGAAGCAGCCACATCCTCGGTCTTGGCATCCGCCTTCAGACCAAGCATGGAGAGGATGGTGCTGTTCGCCACCATGTCAGCCCCTTCCGGCTTCGGTTCCCCGTCCCCCGGCTTCCCTTCTCCCTCTCCCGGCTTCTTTCCGTCCATCTCCTTGAGCTTCTCCGCCGCTTTTGCAGCATCCTCCACCGCCTTCTTGATTTCATCTTCCGTTGCGGTCTCCGGAAGCCCTAATGCCTTTGCAAGTTCTTTTAAGTCCATGATATTTCCTCCTTCTGATATGTCCTCTATGTCAAGAGAGTTCACCAGTGCGAACATCCCATCAATAGCAGGCGTGTTTGTCAGTGCGACAGAGTGTATCGCCGCCGCCTTTTGGTCTCTCTTCCGCACCAAAACCACCGGGGAGAGGTATCTGTACTCCTTATTCTTCAGATACTCGGCGGCTTTTGCTGTCCACTCCACCTTGGCAATGATGGCATCCTCCCCTTTGTAGAGGTCTTTTATCCATCCGCCTGCCGGAGCCTGCACATCTGACAGTGTTTGGTGCTCATAGTCAATCACAAGGTCAAGCTTCCTGTCCTTGAACTGTTTCCGGATGAGCTCAAAGCTCTCATCATCCACAGTAAAGTCCCCCTTTTGGGAATGAACCCTCCCAAGGGGAAGTATTTTGATTTCTGTAGGCACACCGGAGAGCTCCACGCCCTGTCCGGCACATGCTATCAGCTTTGCCATGCCTTACCAC
>NZ_JAYWSZ010000002.1:0-34257 GCF_036941125.1 Candidatus Merdisoma sp. JLR.KK011
TGTAGCCGCTCAAAATTTTTGTCAAAGATTTTCAAAATAAATGTCAAAAACTTTCGGGAAATATTTCCCGATTTTACTCACAGAAAAAGGGGCAGTGATTTTATCACTGTCCCTTTCCTGTCTTCCGGTTCCCATGCTCTTCGATTACCAAGTGCTTTCCCGTTTTCGGTACCTTGTCTGGAATATACTCTATCAGTTCTTCAACAGAGCAGTCTAACACCTCACATATCCGGTCTATATGCTCTACTTTCAAACTAACAACAATTTCATGGTACCATTCATTGATGGCGTTCCGCCTTATTCCGGTCAGCTCTGACAATCTTTTCTGCGTCATACGCCGTTCCCCAAGAAGCTTTGATAGATGTATTCTTATCATAATAATGCCCCTTGGGAGCAATAATATCATAATTCGATTTTTAAGAGTGGCTTTTGAGCATTTATATTGTTTTTTGGTATTTTTGTATCACTTTTCGATATTAGTAGTTCTTGATTATCAGTTCCTTGTACTTAGGCTTCCTTTCTTTCATCACCAAATTATGCAATCTCTCCACTTCAATGATATGGTAACCTCTGTACAGCTCCCTTATATACTCACAATCGTTATATGACAATACAAATTTGCCCTTAATCACATCCAATGCCTCTTTTAGCCTCACATGGTCTTCCGGCATAAATCTGTCCGGATAGTATTTCTCCGTTTCATAATATGGTGGGTCAAGATAAAATAACGCATCATTTTTGTCATAATTTTTGAGAATTTTTTGGAAGTCAAGGTTCTCAATAACGACCTTATTCAGCCGCTTGGAAACTTGAATGAGGTATTCCTTGGCTTTTTCCATATCCCGTGGACGCAATCCAAAAGACCGCACATCCGCACCAAAGCTCTCCTTTATCAAGATAAAAAATCTTGCTGCTCTTTGTATATCAGTCATACCTCTTGTTTCAATCTGCTCCCTTGCATCATAAAACTGTTCCCTTGATATTAGTATGTATTGCAGCTCATTTTGAACAGCATCAGGGTGGTATTTGATACACCGGAACAAATTTACAAGGTTTCCATTGACATCATTATACACTTCCATCTTGGCGTGACTATCTGAAGAGAACAGAACCCATCCAGCTCCTCCAAACACTTCAATATAACGCCCATATGTTCCCGGTTCAGGAAATTGTTCTACAATCTTACTTCTAAGTGCTTTTTTACCGCCAATCCAAGTCATAAAGCTATCCATAATTACATTCCTTCTTTCATAATAATTTGGGCATTATTTATGATAAGGAATAATCATGAATTACTTATCAAACTGCCTGCTCTTCTGCCATGATACCATCTTCCTTGCACTTGGCAAGCTCTTCCTCAAGGGCTCCAATCTCATCCCTCACAAGCTGCCTCTGTCTGTGGAGCTCCTGAAGGTCATAGGGCGGCTCCATTCCAAGGGTAGAATACTCAATACACTTGGCAATCTTCCAGTCCCCAATCTCTGACTCCTGACAGGAGAGCTTGGTCTTCAGGTCTCTTATTTTCTGCTCTATCTCATTTCTGCTCATTTCTGTGTCCTCCTTCAATAAATGGATGGATGAAAAGCTCATCAAAGAGCTTGTCCATATTTTTGAGAATGGTGTAGGAATCATAATGCTGCACACCACCCCTCCATGAGGCATAGGAGCATCTCACGTCTGCAAAGGATACCTTCCCTTCATCCAAAAGCCTCCGGAGCCTTTTCAGCTTCCTCCTCTGCCTGACAACAGAGTCCTTGCTGATACGTTCAATCACCTTGCCTGTTTCTGTCAAACTGTATTTTATTTTAAGGAATGTGAAGCCATGGGACAGCTTGATTATCTGTGTTTTTTTAGGATTGATAAACAACCCATACTCATCACATATCCCTCTGATGTCGTTCAGGAGCCCCTTCAGGAACTCCTTGCTTTCATGGATGATATAGATGTCATCCATATACCGTCCGTAGTATTTCATTCCTCTCACAATCTTGCAGTAGTTGTCTATCCTTGTGGGATAATATACGCCGGATATTTGAGATATTTGGCTTCCAATGCCTACGGACTTCTTCATGTACTTTTCGCCTGTCAGCTCTGCCTTGTCAATTTTAGCGTGTTCCAGTGCGTTGTACAGGGTATTCATGCTGTCAGCATACTCTTCCTCTGACATGTAGGAAACATCCACCCGGAATGTGTCTATGAGCTTCTCAATAAAGCCCATGGTCTCCTTATCGCCAATCTTTTTCCGCATCTCCTTTATCAGCCCCTCATGTGGGATGTTGTCAAAGAATTTGCTAAAATCAATCAGCAGCACATACCCTTCATTGGTCTTGTGCTTCCTGTAGAACTTATGGAGGTGGGTGCTCATCCGCTTTCTCGCAAAGTGGATACCCTTCCCTTCCATGGATGCCCCATTGTCATATGTGAGGTACTTGGACAGCTCCGGGACAAGCACATTGTCACAGACCGACCTCTGCACCACCCTGTCAGAGATGTGCATGGACTTGATATGGCGGATATGACCCCTTTCATTCAGGTCAAACTCATAGAAGTCCTTCTGCTCATAGCTTCCATCCTTCAGCTCCTTTTGTGTCTGGTTGACATTCCTCAAAAGGTTGGCTTCATACCTCTGTACTGACTCCTTCCACGCTGTCCCCTTCTTTGACTTGTTAAAAGCGTCAATCAGGGAATTGGCATCATATACAGACTCCATATTTTTCATAGAGTTTCACCTCGTTCCTAGCACCACCTGACGTATCAGGGTGCATCAAGATGTTGCCCACCTCCCCTCTATGCAAAAGATGGGCTTCTTTACCTTTCGGAAGGACAAGCTTTCCTTTCCTGTATCATATGTCGGCTCGTAGCCTACACTTAGCATATATACACGAAATCGGGCGGACTCCACCATCCCCGGCGGCGGCGTTATTATTACTATTACCGTTATTGTTACAATTAGCAAACGCCGCCGCAGACACCACAGCACTCAACGGGATGCTGTTTCACTTGATACAAAGCTTGCCCCGGATAATTATACTTGTTTTTTCGTATTTGGGGAAGTCCCTTCAGCCTTTTTTGCCTCGGTCTCCTTGATTTTCTTCAGTATTCTGTTGTCACTCTTCCGCCATCCCTTCAGGAGGGCTATCTCCTTCTCAATCATGTCCACATACCTCATGTACTTCTGTGCATCCACCGGGATAATGGATATGATGTACTGCATCTCCTGAAGGAGCTGCTCACAGTTTCCTATGGCATGGTTTTGGAAATTCCTCCGGTCATAAAATTCACTTTCGCATACTGGATATATGGTGTTCGCCTGTGTAATGTTCATTACCATGTTGTGCATTATGTTCATCATGCTGCTCCGCATCTTGTCTATGAGCCATGCCGGATATTCCTCAATAACTTTTGCAGTCATTTCATACTTTGCAATTATTTCCCGGAACTTTTTCTCATCCTCCGGCTCCATGCCCTGCACACCATACAGTGCCTTGATGCTCCGCACTTTGTCCTTGATGCCAAAGTCCCGGAGCAACAACAGGGTTATCTCCTTCCGGAGCATTATGGCATTATGGTAAAATTCCATACTCGACACGCTTCGCTTGTTTTTCAGTACGCTCAACCTTTTTCCTCCCTCCGGTCATCTGCCCCCATATAGGGGGCAGATTTAAGATTACCCGATACAGGAATACGGGCGGACTCCACCATCCCCGGCGGCGGCGCTATGATAACTATGACCGTCAGTGCCACAACGAGCAAACGCCGCCGCAGACACCACAGCACTCAACCATTGCCACATCCTGCTTCCGTTATGTCCAAGCCCTGCTACCTTCAGGTGGGGAGCTAACCGAAACAATGGGAACTGGATATTGGCATTGCCTGTGTCATAAAATGAGGAACTAAGCACCGTGGAACCGTATATCTGTATCTCACTCATCAGCCTAAGAAGGCAATCCTTCCACTCCCAAGAACTTGCATAGCCTATCTGCCCTGCCCCTGCATTAGAATTGCCCGTTGTAGATACTGCTGTTGTGAGCAGCTCTCTGTGACTAATTATATGATTATTCAGGGCTTTTTGCAAGGCTGCTGCATAAACCGGGAGCACCGTTGTGTGCATCCTGGAGCCTGCATATCCGCCTGTGGTCACACTTGTGTCATTCATCTTGGCAGGGGTCTTGAAGCAGTCCTTGGGGATTATCACAGCATGGTGCTTCGTAAAGGCTGTATCCCCGTTATTCCAAAAAATATCAAAGCCTGCCAGTAACATCCTGACCGTCTCCGTCCCTCCGAACTCTGTTGTTATGCTCACATCAAAATAGTCACCCACATACAGGTCTTCAAAAGTGCCGGGCTTGATACGGTCACATATCTCATCTATTGTGTACACGTTGGTCAGGTCTTTTCCCCGGTAGATGGAATTGTGGAAGCCTGCATTGTCCACAAAAACATTTTTCATCTGTTCATGCAGGAACTTGTCATTGTCAAGGAGTTGCTGATGCCTCCGGTTCCACTCATCACAGTGTGCCGGGGTTGTCCGCTCCATTGCCTGCATCTCAAGGACAAGCTCCGGGTTAGCTGCTGCTGTTAAATTTGCCATTTTCCTATGCCTCCTTAATAATTGTCTTCAATGGTGAATGTCACCTCTGTCTCATCCTTGCCTTTTGCAAGGAAGTTTGAGAATGCCACCACATCACCATCCTCATCAATCAGTGCCATCTCGCTGATGAACGTGCCCACAAGCTCATTCTCCTCAAGCTTGATGGTGTACTCATAGGATGTGTCGGAAGTCTTGGCTGATGAGGTGTAGGGTTTCCTTACCACCTCGCTCTTCAGCCCCATGTTCTCCGCAAGCGGCACAATCACGGTGCCATCCGCATTGACTCCCCCGGAGCCAAGTGCAATGTGCGTTATCTTTGCAATGCTCCCGGTTGTGTGGCTCGCTTCAGCCATCTTCTTCCTTCTGATTTTCGTTATTACGCTTTTTGTTGCCATTCTACAACACCTCCGTTTTCTGCCAAGCATCTATTGTCTTGGAACCGTCAAGGCTCCATGTCCCGTCAAGGAAGATGAGGTTATGCTCTCCATGCCATATGACCCTGTACTCCCTTGTATATCCTACACCAAAGCGGTATTCCTGCTTGGTGGTGTATTCCCTCCTCTGTGCATCCATGAGCCGGGAGCCATTCAGCTTCCAAAGCCCGTTGAGCTTCAGATAGTCAAAGTAATGTATGACCATCCTGTACCGCTCCAATACGTTCCTGATGCTGTATGCCCCATTGCAGGGCTGCATCCGGTACCTCTGCTGCTTCAGGAGCAGCTCCTCCTCATGCTGATGGCGGAAAGCTGTGCCCCACCTCATTCCTCTTGGGGACAGCTCCGCATCCACTGTATGGCTTCCGTCCGTCACCCATGAGCCATCCGTCTTCAGATAGTCAAAATAGTGCATCCTGAAGCTGTATGCCGCCTTCAGGAGGGCATCCTCCACCATAAGGCAGGCGTAATTATACGCCATGGCTGCAAGCCCGGCTTCATGGAGCCCATAGGGGCTCTCATACCGGTATCCTATCCGGGTGCCTATGGGAGACCGCTGTGCATCCAGTACATGGCTCCCGTCCAGTGTCCACATGCCATCCGTCTTCAGGTAATTAAAATAATAAAGGTATTTCTTATACAGCACAGCAAGGAAGCTAGAGCTGTATATCTCCCGGATGCTCAAATTGTACCGGAAAAAGTAATTGTCCTTTGCCCCCACCTCTTTCCACTTCCTGACGGTCTTCCGCATGATGTCAAAACTGATTGGATGCTCCTCATCCGCATCCATCACAATGACTATGTAGAACTCCGCCCATCTGTTCTCAAGGGTGTCTGACTCCAATGTCCGGCTCCCGTCAAGGAGCCAGCTTCCGTCAAGCGTGAAGTGGACAAAGCCTGTCAGCTCGTTTGCCCTCACAAGAACCGGGGAGGCATAGCCAAGGGTCTTCACTGCAAGCAGAACCCCTTCATTGGTGCCCCCAAGCTTGCACAGCTCATCATACATGGCTATCCTTGAGCGGTAGTTCTCCGGGTGCTCCCCCTCATACCGGGTCAGCCTCCTGTCCGCCCCATGCACCGGGAGCATCTCATGGCTGCATGTGGCAACCATTCCTTCATCCCTTGCCCGGAGGATGTCCTCCTTCGCTTCGTCAAACCTCCTGCCGAACACCCGGCAGAGGGTGTACCACTTATTCAGGGCTTTCTTCAGCTTTTTCAGGGGAGTTGTGAGCAGATACCACATGTATTCAATGAAATTTTCTATCATGGCGGCATCACTCCTTCCCCCTTGTGCTCTGTGCCACGTTCCGGACAGCCACCGTGATGTCCCCTGCCATGATGACCTTATCCTGTTCAAGCACCATGTCCTCCGATGGCTGCAAGATGTCCGTCTTCCTGTAGTTGTCAATCTTGGTGCTAAGTGCTTGGATGATGCTGTCCCTGTACAGGGTGTTCATCTCTCCCCTTGTCAGTGCCATCATCTCCTCAATGAGCTTTACTGCCTGTGCATCCACGCCATCCGTTGCCGCATCTTCAGCAAGGTATACCACAAGCTCAAACGCCTGCCGCACTACCTCACTGGATTTCACAAGGTAGTCCTCATAGTTGCCCTTCAATGGCTCTATGGCTTCCCCGACCCTCCGTATGAGTTCCGGTGATGCTTCCCCGGCTGCCCCCGTGACAATCACGTCCACGGTGCCCTGTCCCCTTGGATGCTGTGCATCTATCCGGGCATCCAGTACACCGGGGACAGACTTGGCAGCGTTCCGGAGCTTCTCCTCTATGGTTCTTGTTGCCAGTTCCGCCCATGAGCTCATGCACCTGTCCCGGAGGTCTTCAAGGTCTTCCTCCTCGGCTCCCTCTTCAAAGAGCCAGTCCTCCTCATTCGTCACATAATCCATACCGTCAAGGTGTATCATGGATATGGTTATCCTTCCCGGTGCTATGTTGTAATAGGTTCCGGGTGCCTCTGCCTCCACAAGCACCCTTCCTACAGGCTCCCCGGCATCAATGACCGTGTTCTCACAGCAGTAGAACTTCAGCTCCTTGCCCCCGGCATCCGGCTCCGTCTTGAAGCAATGTCCCTTCGTCACCTGAAGGGCATTGTTATACTCATTCCTGTATATGGTCACATAGCCCTTTGCCGCTTTTGCCTCCTTCTGCTGCTTTGAATAGTCGGCTGCCTTAATCTTCAGCCAGTCACCTTCAGCATGTTTGATGAAGCAGCTATTGACTATGACACGGGCAAGCTCCTTCAGCTCTATGTATATGGTCACTAACATGCGGCAAAGGTGGTAGAAGATGCCGCCCTTTTTGAAGTTCGTTATGGGGAAGCCTTCGTCCTCAAGCTCTCCCTGCACCTTTTCCATCTCCTCATCCTCATCCGGGATAGGGATAATCTTTTCCATGATGCTCTCATCTATCATTCCACAATCACCTCCACGCCATTGCTCTCAATGTCAATGCTGTACTCCTTGCTGCTGTCATTCTTCCGGAAGGCTACCCTGACATGGTATAAGTGACCGTCAAAGTCCACCGTTGTCTGTATGCTCCCGGCATCAATATAGTCCCTCTTGGACAGCTTGGAACGGATACGCTGCTGTATTTCCATCTGTGTGAAGTCATCATATTCCCCCTGCATGAAGTCAAGCAGGCTCCACCCATAGCTTCCATCCCCCTCCTCGTCCTCATAGAAGAGCTCGCCTTCTTCCGTCACCGCTTCATTCCTGATGTCTTGCAGCCAACACTCATCATCTGATACAAGGGATGTGTCCCCGTTCCCGTCTGACACAGGCTGACCATCCTCATCAAGCATGATGTCAACGTCATTCGCACCTGTTATCTGCATCAGAAGCACCTCCCTATGATATAGGGCTTGCACTCGCCATACATGAGGACTACCGCCACGGTCTCATCCTTCAGGACTGGTATGTCCGTTGCCACCTTCGGGACTTCCGGGAAGCGGCTGTCCGGCTGCTTGTTTTTGTCAAGTATTTTGAGCGTTGCCTCATACAGCTCCTCCCCTTTCCTTTTGACCGCTACCACCTTTGCATACAGGCAGGGAGGGTACTGCATGTGCGGATAATTCTCTTTTATCTGATTGCCAAGCTCCTGCTCCACAAACATCTTCATCATGTCAGACATCCTTCTCACCTCCTGCAAAATAGATGTACATGTGTACCGCCCCGGTATCGTCACTCCTCACTATGGTCTTCTCCACTGTCACAATGCCGCTGTACTTGCTGTGCTGCACCTCAACCTCTTGACTGTGGTGTATCCAAGGGATGGCTATTGTCTCCGCCTCCCAAAGGTCTCCATACTTATTCAGGGACAGGATGGTCTCCCCCTCCTCAAGGACATACATCTCCTCCTGTTCTTCCTTGGTTCCCCAATAGAACACCTTCTTTTGGAAGAAGAACGGGTTTTTGATGCCCCATGAGCTGTTGACCTCTGCTATGGTGTTGATGCCGCTCTTCCTGTCAATGACAAAGAGGGATTTCTTCCCATAGTTCTCATCAGACAGCACATAGTCCTCAATCCCTGCACAGGTCAGCACATACCGGATGACATCCTGTGGCTCACAGTCTACAAAGGATGCCTTGATGGTCACTCTGTCAAGCTTCATCATGTCATCTTTTATCATTATCTCTTTCCAGTAGTCCGTGTCACCGCACCTGACATACCCCTCAATCAGGCTGTCAAAGTCATCCTCATAGCCAAGCTCCACGCTTGCCTCATCCATATCCTTGAACTTCAGGACTCCCTGAAGCTGTGGGGACAGCTCCACCCGGCACCAGTCCATGTGTGACTCCTTGCTTGAGAAGCACTCAACCTCTATCCCTTCAGTCACCTCATAGTCCCCTACTGTCACCTTAAACTCCGGGGATATTAGCTTCTTGACCCCCAAGCCAGTCACCTCCCTACTTCACAATCCTTTTTGCTATCTTCTTAGCCTTGAGCGTGTTCCGGCTGTCCTTTGCCGGGCTCTTGCTCTTCAGCTTCTTGCTTTTTGTCTTCTTGCTGCTCTTTTTCTTTGTTTTCTTCTTGCTCTTTTTCTTCTTGACCTTTATCCCGGCTATATCAGGAGCCCACAGCTCCAAGGAGGCTATCCGTTTGCTCTCTGATATGACCTTCTTGGAGGTGAGGTTCTTGAAATATACGCTCGATATGCCACGGGCTGCACAGTCCTCATTGACGATAGGGAGCAGCTTGGGTTTATTCTGACCATATGCTTTGAAAAGCCTCTGCATCTCCGTGAGCTGTTCTAATGTCGTGGCTTTCTTGGTATCCTCAAGCAGTATGTCTATCATCACCTTGGCATTTTCATAGCCTACAGGCTGCGACTTCTTGAACCTGCCCTTTTCATCCTGTGCCACATACACGCTCCCTGCCTCCTGCACTTCCACGCTTGTGACCTGACCTTTCAGATATACGCCGCCAAGCTTCACCACTTTGTCCTGTACATACAGCATACCGCCTCACCTCCTTATGTGGCTGCCGGGGAGGGGCTGTCCGTCCGGTTCTGTGCATCCTTCAGCTCATCTATCAGCTTGTAGAGCAGCGGCAAGTCCTTAATCTTGCTGATGTCTACTGTGAAGCTTATCTGATGGATGGTTGTGCCGCCTTCCCTGCCCCATCTCTCGGTTGTGTGTGTCTCCTTGGTTGTTGTGCTGCTTTCCTTTTCCTTGCGTACTGATGCAGCCTTTGATGTCAGGGCACTTGTGATGTTCGCCCCGGTCTGCTGTACGCTGTCACCGCTTTCTTCATTCTCACCTTTGACCACGCCCCTGACAACCTCGGTCATCTGCTTCCACAGTTCTGACAATGGCAGCACCGCTTCAGCTCCGGCTTCTCCCCCTCCCAAAAGGCTTCCGCCCATGGCTCCAAAGATGGTTGCCCCGTTCAGGATGCCGCCATCCCTGTACCACTGGATGGAGAACTTAGGTAGTGAGCCCTTTCCTGCAATGCCAAAAGGTGCCTCTCCGCCGCTCACACTGATGTGTGGCAACTTTAAGTCCGGGAGCTTCCATGAGAAATTGAAGACTCCTTTTATTCTCTCAATCGCACCGGATACTACCGATCTTGCAGCCTCAAGCTTTGAGGAAAACGCCGACTTGATACCGTCTAAGACGGATGATACCGTGTCTTTCGCCGCCTGTATCTTGGATGCTATGGTGGAGCGTATGCTCTCAAGCCTTCCGCCTGTTAATGTGTTGATGGCGGAGTAGGCTGCACTGAAGGTACCCTGTACCCCCGTCATGGTTGCGGATACTATCCCCTTGATGCCTCCGCCGCTCGCCTGATATGCCGCCTGCATGTTGGAGAGCTGTGTGCTTGCATAGTTCTTTGCCGCCGACATCCCGGTTGACACCGCATTTGCCACCCCGGACATCTTCTCACTGAACTTGTTTTTGATGTCCGTGAGCTTTCCGCCCGTCAGGTTGTCAATGAATGTGAAGCCTGCTGTGTAATATCCCTTCACCCCCTCTATTGCTGCCGCCGCTACGCCTTTGATGCCTCCGCCATGTTCCTCATAGGCTGCCTTCATGTTCCCAAGCTTTTCCTTCACGGTGTCGGATGCCGCCCCCAAGATATTCCCAAAGAAGCCCTTGACTGCCTCAAGCCCGTTTTTCACGGTGTCCTTCATCTTCGTTATGGTCTCGCTTGCATCAATGCCTATGGCGGAAAAGGCTCCGCCTATTGCATCAAGGAAGCCTGAAGCAAATCCGCCTATAAAAGAGAGGATGGCGTTGAACCCGTTTTCTATAAAATTCTTGAAGTCACCGACAGCGGCGGAGGCAAAGTCCATAGCCCCCGAAAAATCGCCCTTGAACAGAGCAACTACAGCGTTCACCACGTTGGTGACAAAGGATACGAAACTCGAAAAGGCATCTATCAGCGGTGTCAGTGCGGACAAGGCTCCCTGTATAGCTCCGGCAAACGTGGAACCAAGCACCACTAGGACAACTGCCCCCACTTTTTCAAGTATCTGTATGATTGGCTGTACCGCCTGCCATAGTTCCTTGAGCTTGCCGCCTAGGTTTTGCAAGGCAGGCTGTATAGATGACCACGCCTGCATGACTGCTGACTTTACCTGTTCAAACAGCCCCTTCCAAAAATTCCGGAAGGCTTCTGACTTGTTCCATAGGACAACAAAGGCAGCTACAAGTGCCACTATCCCGACTATCACCCATGTGATGGGGGATGCAAGGAAGGCTGTGTTCATTCCCAATACAGCGGTCTTCACAAGCCCTATGGCGTTCTTTGCTGACAGGAAGAGCTTCCCAAGGCTGCCCACCACACCCATCACGCTTCCTGCTATCGCTAGGAATACGCCAAGCTTCAGGGCTATGTTCATTATGCTCTGCACTGTCTCCTGATTGTTGCTTATCCACTCGGAGCCCTTCTTTATCAGTCCGCTCACCTTGTCCATGGTGTTGTTGACTGCCGGAAGGAGCCCGTTGCCAAGTTCCTCTACGTTGTTATGTATCTGCTGTTTCAGTACTTGGAACTTCTGCTCCGGCGTGTTGTTGATGGCTTCCGCCATCTCCTCCGTCACAGAGATGCCGCTCTTCATGCTCCCCTGCAAGTCCTGTATCCCGGAGTCCAGTGTCTCCACATTGTTGTATAGCAGGTCAATGAGGGCTACCGCCTCATCCGTCCCAAAGGCTTCCTTCAGCTCCCTCTTCTCTACCGCATCTATGGTGTCCCCGTATTTGCTCTTCAGCTCCGTCAGTATCTCCGGCATGGAGAGGAGCTGGTTGTTGGTGTCAAGGAATGTCAGCCCAAGCTTCTCCCCGGCACTGGATGCCTGATTGAGGAATGACTTGTACTTCGTTGCCGCTTCAGAACCGGACATTGTGGTCTGAAGCTGTCCCATGATGGCAAGCTGCTCCTCAAGTGGGACATTGGCGTTTGTCGCTGTGGCTCCAAGTGCTGATATGGCACTCGCCATCTCGGAGCCGGATGTCTTATAGTTCTTAACCGCTGTTGCTATCCCGGCAGAGAACATCTCCCCAAACTCAAGGTCTGACATATCATCATAAAAGCCTTTATAGATACCGTACCCTGTAGCGAACAGTGAGCCCATCTCTTCCGTTGTTGATTTTGTGGCTTTTCCCGTGAGGGCTGCCAGTTGCGTGAACTGTGCCACGCCTTCATCCGTCAAGGATGCTATTCCTGATTTTATGTCATAGGATGCCGTTATAAAGTCCGCTTTGCTTGTGCCTGCCCATGTGTCAGAGAAGCTCTTTGCCGCATCCTCCACCGCCTTCAGGTCTTTCACCCCAAGGGAGGATAGCTCCCCTAGTGCGTTCTGTGTGTCAAAGGTGGATGTGACGGTCTTCATGCAGAGTCCGGTGATGCCTGCCCCTATCCCTGCCATTGCCGCCCCTGCCTTCTGCATGGTTCCAAAAGCGGAATTGAGCCTGTTGACAACGCCTGACACGTTATCCCCGACTCCTCCCATCTGACCGGACAGGTTATCTACCAAGTTCAGGATGACAGACAATTTGTATACAGACTCCATACCCATGCAACCACCTCCCTGTTGCTTTTTTCCCAATTTGTGGTATACTTATCTTCAGAAGTTCATAGAGGTGTGCTCAAGTCCCACAGTTTCCGGCTGTGGGGCTTGTTTTATTCGTCTTCAAAATTGTCCGCTATCCCTTTTGCTACCCCTGCCTCGATATCCTCAATCCTCATGTCCCTTGCACAGTCCGCTTGACCATACAGGGAAAAGAACTCATCAAAGGTCAGGTCTTCAAAGCTTTCCGGAAGCAGTTCCTTGGGAAGGTAGGTGTATATGACCATCTTCCCATAGCTCACAAAGCTGCTCTTGAACTGCTCCTTGGCATCCTCTACAGCTTTTTTACTGATGTAGTGTCCGCAAGCCCAAGCATACGGAGCAGCTTGTCCGCAAGGCTGATAGTGATTGCCGGGTATTCCTCCACGGTCTTCTTGAGTTCATCCCTCTGCTCATCAATGATGTTGTCAAAGACAAAGCTCTTGGATGCCTTTGTCACGGAGTTGGAGATGGTCTTCACATATCGGTCATAGGATGCCGGCTTCGGTTTCCTGAACAGGTAGGAGAACTCCTCCTCCGTGTCATCATCCACCTGTACCGTTGTTGTCACCGTGTAGATTTTCTCATCCGTCCCGGAATACTTTTCCTTCAGGTTCTCCACATCTGCCGCCTTTGCCGCTTCATTCTCTTTTGCTGCTCTGATGAGCTCCTGTTCTCTTGCTTCGTTCATGTTCATACCTCCATTTTTGTCATTTATTCTGTTATCAGTTACGCATCAAGACCGTTGATTTTGATGCCGCCCATTGCGATACCGTCAAGGTCTACCTTCATGGACTTGTCCCCCTGTGCCGCCTTGAAGCTACGCTTTGACAGCACAATCTTGGTCAGGACATCCGTACAGGTTGCCGCCCCTTCGTCTGCATAGTTCACAACAATCTTCGGGATGACATACTTGTAGAAGTTCTTGTATCCCTTTGACTGGATGACCCTGCACATCTCATTGAAGTCCTCACGGAGCAGGGATAGCTTGACGGAGTTTTTCTGGTTTCCGGTACCGTATCCCCTGATTTTTCCGCCCTTGCCATAGATAGGCTCGCTCTCCTGCTCGTCATCATAGGAGATTTCCATGGGCTCCATGTTCTCCATGCCGGAAGCTGTGATTGTCACGCTTGACCAGTCATACACTTTTCCATTGATTAGCTGCTTATTTGCCATGTATCTCTACCTCCTTCCTAAGATGCTGCATAGGGGTTCTCTACTGCAAAGGTCAGGTTCATCTCCCTCACATGCCCCATAGGTACATAGGTTATCCGGATGTCAAGGCTCTCATCCACAAGGATGTTGAGGTTCTCCGTGTCGATTGCCACGGAGCCGGAGCTGATAATCTTGCCCCGGATGGCATCCTCCACAGGGGTGTTGAGCTGCTCCTGAATGTTGGTGATGCTCGTCTCAAGGTCTCCGGGGTCAACCTCCACCTGAAGCTCATTGAGAGCCTCCGCCCTGACCGCCCTCACAAGCCTGTTTGATACCCGGACATCTTCAGCATAGGCATAGTCGCTTCCCTCCGGTGACATCATGTTTGCAGAGGTCACATAGAAGTCCTCCTTGCCAATGTACTGCCGGATGGTCACGAACTTTGCCGCATCCAAGGTCTCAATATAGTCCTCAATCCCTTCAGGGAGGAGCTTCTGCACCTTGGCTTCAGAGATAGGGAAGCTCTTCACCTCCCCAATGCTCTGTGACTCCTTGGCTCTGCCATAGAGACCTGTCACAATGCCTGCATTGTTGATGTCCTGCACCCTTCCATCCATCCGCTGATACCGGGAGTTGCTGCACACGACCTGTATATACATGTTGTTGATGCCCTTCCGCTCCTCAAGCATGGCGTTCACATACTCCTCAAGGCTCTCATCCGCCCTTTTCCCCCTTGCCTCACAGACAAAATACAGGGGTCTCTTGTACTTCGTCAGGAAATCATTGGCAAGCGTACACAGGGAAGCCCACAGAGCCTTGGCGGATACCCCCACGATATGGACGAACTCAAACACAATGGGGCTGTTGATGAGGCTCTCCACCGCATTGATGACCGCCTCATTGCTCATAGCCGGGGAGGTTGTGGAGAACGTGAAGCGGTCTCCCTCCTTGAAGCTGTCACCGCCTTCCGCATCCGTGAACTTTACATTGAGCCCGGTGGCTTCCAGTTCCGCCTCCCCGGTGACAGGTATGGTCATCTCTTCCGTGAAAGTGTTGCCACCGTCCAGGGAATACCTGAAGCTTCCCTCATTGCACTCCCCGGCATCCATGACCTCAACCACAATGTCATAGGCATTGTTGGGGCTCCCTTTTACCTCAAAGCTGCCATACCCTTTCTTTTCCTCCTTGATTTCTCCAACCGTTCCGGCTGTCCCTGCCTTCACCGGGATGCAGTAGGTGGAGGATGCACCCCACTCCACCGCATCAATGCAGGCATCAGCAAGCGGAGTGTTCCCCACCTTCTCCTTGATTTTCTTGGCGTTCATTGTGCCGCTAATCAGGATGGGTGCCTTGCTTTCCACATTGGAAATGCCTATCTTGATATGTGTCCCGGTACCTGTCCGGCTGCTACGCCCAAGGTTGCCATCTTCGACTTTTACATTTACATCTCCGTACATTATCCTTTCGCCTCCTTGTCCTCCTTGCTCCCGTTGACCGGGGCTTTCCGGAAGGCTTCACAGGCTTCCTTGAACTCCTGCTCATCCACCTGTCTTCCACTCTTCCATCCGTTGGCTGCCTTCGTCCCTTCAAATACTGCATCCGGTACGCCAAGCTTCTGCTTGAGCTCCTCAATGCTTTTCAAGGATGCAGCCTGTCTCGTTTCTGCCATGCTTATTCCTCCTTATCCGACAGAGCCAATGTCCATTGGCTTGATGTTTCTATCCTCATAGATACCGCCTTCAAAAGTGATGTCGAACTGTACCGCCATTTTAGCCTTCAGGATACTGTCACCCTCTTCTACCCAGTCCGCCTCACCTACCACGATATTCACCCAGTTACCGTCCACATCTATCCCCTTTTTCAGGTTCCGGAGAAAGCTCTCAAGGATTTCCTCCACCTTCTCCTCTGATGTGTCAGCTATCACTACATGGAGTGATGTGCTCCTGTTCCACAGCTTGACCCTACGCTTCCGCTGCCCCTCTTGGTCTACAAATTTTCTTTTTGAGCCGGAGCGTGTGAATGTCTCACCGTTTCGCAATACTGCACCAACGTGGACTTCGTTCCCCTGCTTCAGCTTTTTCATATTGGTGTAGACCTGACTCTTGATGCCGGAGCTCTTCAGCGTTTCTACTATGTAGTTCCTCTCCTTTACCATGTCCTACTCCTCAAAAATTTCCTCCAAGGCATCCTTGATGTCCTGCTCATCCTGCTCGCTGACACCCAAGAACGGTCTCGGTGGTATGCTTACTTTGACAGAGGCTGCCTTCTTCCACTGTCCGCCAATCTTGAATGTGAGGTATTTCTTGTTTTTTGCTCTTATTGTCCGCTCATCACCAAATTGGTGTGTGGCTGCTCTGATGTCATTGGTGCCTACTGCAAGTCCACTCTCACTCACTTCTGACCGGATGCTGTTCTTGAGCTGTGCGGTCTTGGTGAGCGTCTTGCCGCCTTCCTCCCTCGCACGGATGGAGGTTTTCCATGGTTTCCCTTCCGGGGACTTCTCCTCCGTGAAGCGTTCCACCGTGGAAGTCCTAAGCCCTTCCGCTATGGAGTTCAGAACCCCACGGGTCTCAAGGTTTCCCAATCGGTTCAGGCGTTGGAGCAGTTCATCAGTGTCACCGGACAGCTCTGCCCTGATTGATGACATCCCATCACCATCCTCTCATACTGTCCCTTGAGAATACCCGACCTGAAGACTTCATTTTGAAGCCATTGGCTGCTTCGCTGCTTCCTGATTTCTCATCAATGCCTATGTCTATGATGCCCTTTGCGACATCAAGCAGGAACTTGATGGCTGCATTGTATCGGTTCAGGAAGGTCTTCTCCCGTTCACTCTCGTCTATGCCTGTCCTTGACACAAGGTTATATACGGATATGTCCTTTGCAAACTTGCTGATGACCTTGGGTGTCTTTCTGAAGGGAACGCTGTACCGCTTGGCAAGGTACCCGTCAATCTCGGCACAAGCATCTGATATGGCAGCCTCACAGAGCGTTGCAATCTTCTCCGTCCGTTCCTGCTCATCCTCTATGTACTCATCTCCAATGATGACATTCATCATGTCATCCTTTATCATTTCAAGAACCTCTTCCACGGTACAGTACATTCCCATCACCTACCCTCTATCCCTGTGCCTGCGGCTCTGCCTCCCCGGTGGAGCCATATGCCATCTGCCAAAAGCCATATCCTGCATTGCTTCTCCCGTCTGCCCCGTACAGGAACTCATCCAACAGGAAGACGTTCTCATCCGTGTCCTTTGTCAAGGACACAAACTTGATTTTCTTCCGGAGCTGATAGATGAAGGGCTTGAGGAAGCGGTTGGTACACAGAAGGAACCAATACTCCGGATGCTCTGCAAGGGCAGGCTCCACATGGAGCTTCGCTGTCCCCTTCAGCACGTTGGTGGTGCCTTCAATCTGGTCAGCCTCCAAGATAAGCCGGGCTTCCTCCTCCAATGCCGGCGGCACTACCAAGAGGTCAGGCACAAGCTTCAGGCTCTTGCCTTTGTCTCCCCTGATGCTCATAATGGAGCTCCTTGCCTCCATGTAGGACTCCCTTGACAGTTTCTTGTTGCTGCGGTTGCTGTAGGTCTTTTCGCCTACCTTGTGGGCTGTGTTGAAGAAAGAGAGCCCGTCATAGCATTTCTCCGTGAAGCCGCTCATCATTGCACCAAAGACAAGCTCGTCCGGATGCAGGGCAGCCGCTTCCCCCATGTTGGAGAAGAGCGGAGTGTACACTCCATACTTGTCATCCTCAATGTCATCCCTCGGAACGCCTATGGTCATCTCAAACTTTTTGTTCTTGATGAGGTAGTCATAAGCGGCAAGAGCCTGTATCTCCCTCTCGCCAATCCACTCCCTCATGCCGGCATCTGCCCAAGCCACTTGTAATCCTGCTCCCCCGTGGTGCTCGGTACCACGGTTGCAACCTTCTGATAATTGGACTGCGTGGTGTCAAAGCTCTTGTTGAAAGCTGTGGAATACCCCACGGACAGCCCGTGTAAATTCGCCTGATTAACAATCATGTGTCATTTCCTCCTTCTTACTCTCCGGCTCCTGCCTGTGTCATGTCCACGGTCACTCCGTCATCCGCCACCTCCAGGATGATGCCTGCCATGCTTGAGCCCTCCGCTGTGATGGTCACTGTCCGCTCATCCTTGACATAGCAGGGCTTCAGGATGTCGGTCTCCTTGATGGTTCCGTCATTGCCCCACACGAATGTCCCACGCTTCACGCTGACCGCCTGCTCACCGTCTGCCCCGTTGCGGTTGTCGCAATAACGCTGTACGCATCCTGCGACCCGGAGCCCGGCGGAAGCGGCTGCCGGGGCTGCATATCCATCCCCATTTATGGCTGCCATGGTTGCCTCTGTCAGCTCTGCTCCGCCCTTCACCGGGATGTTGAGCATCCGGTTCCCGGTTCTCTCGTTTCCTGTCCTGTCCATCTCTTAGTCCTCCTTTTTGCTGTACTTCTTTACATCTTCCATGGATACGCCCATGTTCTTCAGGATGGCCACATCCACCTCATCAGAGCCGGGAGCTGCCGGGGCATCCTTCAGGTCAAGCCTGCCCTGCGGAACCACCACCGGAGCCTTGTCCACAAAGCCCTTGAAGCCCTCCATGTCCTTCAGTGCGTAGGACTTTGCCCACTCGGACTGTGCCGCTGTGATTTTCCCTGCCTTCAGTGCCTTCCTGACCGCCTCATCCGCATCCCTTTCCTGCATCCTCTGTTTGAGTACAAGGAGCTCCGCCTGCGTGTCCGGCGTTCCTGCCCGAGTGCCATGATGGAAGCCGCCACATCCTCGGTCTTGGCATCCGCCTTCAGACCAAGCATGGAGAGGATGGTGCTGTTCGCCACCATGTCCGCCCCTTCCGGCTTCGGTTCCCCGTCCCCCGGCTTCCCTTCTCCCTCTCCCGGCTTCTTTCCGTCCATCTCCTTGAGCTTCTCCGCCGCTTTTGCAGCATCCTCCACCGCCTTCTTGATTTCATCTTCCGTTGCGGTCTCCGGAAGCCCTAATGCCTTTGCAAGTTCTTTTAAGTCCATGATATTTCCTCCTTCTGATATGTCCTCTATGTCAAGAGAGTTCACCAGTGCGAACATCCCATCAATAGCAGGCGTGTTTGTCAGTGCGACAGAGTGTATCGCCGCCGCCTTTTGGTCTCTCTTCCGCACCAAAACCACCGGGGAGAGGTATCTGTACTCCTTATTCTTCAGATACTCGGCGGCTTTTGCTGTCCACTCCACCTTGGCAATGATGGCATCCTCCCCTTTGTAGAGGTCTTTTATCCATCCGCCTGCCGGAGCCTGCACATCTGACAGTGTTTGGTGCTCATAGTCAATCACAAGGTCAAGCTTCCTGTCCTTGAACTGTTTCCGGATGAGCTCAAAGCTCTCATCATCCACAGTGAAAGTCCCCCTTTTGGGAATGAACCCTCCCAAGGGGAAGTATTTTGATTTCTGTAGGCACACCGGAGAGCTCCACGCCCTGTCCGGCACATGCTATCAGCTTTGCCATGCCTTACCACCTCTTTCCTTTGCGTTTTGATAGCGTTATTACGCGTTATAACGCCCTTTTAAGCTTCAAGGCGTTCCTCCCACTATGACATGACACCACAAGCCCTCTAGGAAGCCTCCTAGTCCGCCTCTCCGCCTTCAGGCTGCTTCCTCTCCCTGAACAGTTTC
Organism: Candidatus Merdisoma sp. JLR.KK011; assembly: GCF_036941125.1. Lineage (NCBI taxonomy): Bacteria > Bacillati > Bacillota > Clostridia > Lachnospirales > Lachnospiraceae > Candidatus Merdisoma > Candidatus Merdisoma sp. JLR.KK011. The sequence continues at coordinate 19,424 of NZ_JAYWSZ010000002.1, forward strand.
CTAAGTTCCGGGGAGATGCCTGTCATATCGGGCTTCCATACGCTCTTTGCCGGGTTGTTGGAGAAGCCCTTGTCCGGGAACTTCGGGAGTATCTCCCCCGTGGAGTAGTCAATGTCAAACGGTGCATCTGTCTCAACATGCAATCCCATCCTTTCCACCTGTTTCTTGGTCAGGCTCACCACCATGCAGCGGCACCGGAACCCGTTGGGTGGGTACCATACGTCCCATATGGGGTCATCTGCCCGGTACACCCTGCCTTCCATGACTGCATGTGACTCCCTCACATGACCGTCCCCGGCTGTCCGGTACCTCCAATATGGTCTCATCTTCATGGTTGTCTCGTCTGTCATGCTTTTATAGTGTCCTGCATTGAGGGCTGTCTGCATGTTCGTCCGGAAGATGTTGTCACTCTTCCACGGGTTGATGCCCTCATACCCATGCTCCTCAAGGAAGCGGTTCATGTCCTCCCGGAACTGCTCCTTGGTGGTTCCCTCCTCGGCTGCCTTCGTCAGGCAGTCAAGGAACTCCTGAAGGACTCCAAGGCTTGTATAGCCTGACACGGTGAAAGCCTTTGCCCGGCTCTCGTCATCAAGCAGTCTGTACTCCTCACTTGTCAGTGCCCTCTTCCCCTTCAGGAACGCCACCGCCTCCCTGAAGACAAAATCCTTTGCCAGTCCATACAATACATCCATCAGTCCATTGACCTCCCTATCAGGTGGGACAGGTAGATGCCCTGCTGTATCAGGTCTTCAAGCTCCGGGCTCTCCATTTCCTGATACAGTTCCCGGAGACCCTTCTCATCCTTCAGAACCTTTTGCAGCTCATCCATGTCCTCCGCCCTGTCAATCAGCCGGAAGATGGGCTTTACCATTTCCCGGAAGATGCCCTCTGCCTGCTTGTTGGCTGCGGATACGATTGCATCCACCTGTCTCTGCTCCTTCTGCCCTTCCTCCTGCTTCAGCTTCAGCTCCTCGGCTGTTTCCATTGGCGGCTGTGCCGCCGCCTGCGGCGGTCTCAACACCTCCTCGCCATCTTCCGGCTTGGGTATGTTGAATTTCTTGTATATATGGCTCTTGGGTATCTCAAGCCCCATGTCACAGGCAAGTGTCCGGTATATCTCAACGACTTCCTTCTGGTCTTCCACCTCATGGCAGTCAAAGCCAAAGAAGGGGATGTTTGCATCCGTCCCATAGTTGAACTCCACAAGCGGTCTGATGATGTCCCGGCGGATAGTCACCGCCAAGGCTTTCGCATCCGCCACCGTCAGGTCATGCCTGACCTCATCATGGGTCTTGGACTGTGCATAGGAGCCCCCTCCGCTGTCGGATGTGAGTGTCTGCCCAAGAATTGCCTTGCTTATCTGCTCATCACAGTACCGGGCAAGCTTCTCATAAATCTCTACGCTTGTGGTCTTCTGTGACTCAATGAACTCTATCATGGTGGAGCTCGGCACAATCCCGGCTGCATCCGTCCCAAGGCTGATGATAGCTTCCATGAGCTGCTTCTTGTCATCCTCTGATGCAGAGGCATCATACTTGCCAAGGCGGAGCGGCATCCCGAACACCTCACAGAAGCTCACCCAATCCTTGATGTCATAATTCTTGAACAGGTACATCCAAGAGACCACCCTCATAATGCCTGCCCTGCTCGCATGACCTGACTTTGCCTTGTACTTATGCACTACGAACTTGTTTTCAGGGAGCTCCACGCCGGAAGGGTATTCCTTTGTGCAGACCTTCAGCTCATCCGTGGTGCTGTCCCAAACAAGCTTTTTAGGGTGGACATACTCAATGTCCTCAATGACGTTCTTCCCGTCCTCTACCGTCCATGCAAGCTCCATGATGCTGATGCCCTTCCCTATGGCATCCAACATGTCTATCAGCACCTCGTCAAAGTTCTCAATCCCCTTGAGCTGCTCATCTATGAAGTCCGCTATCTCCTTGTCCGCCTCGTCTTCAGAGAATGGCTGCACCTCCCAATCAAGCCCCGTCACAGCAAGCTTGCGTGTCTGCATCTGTGAGAAGAGGTGGGTGTCCTTCTCCTCTATCTCCTCAAAGAGCTCCATCTGTGCCCGGACATTCCCCTCATCCGCCTCCCGGAAGATACGGGCAAGCCTGCGTGGTGTCAGCCCGTTGGATGGGTAGTCAGAGAACTTGTCATTGACATCCCCCACCGCCACCCTTGCGGTCACGGGTCTCCTGATGCCCGTGTCTTTGTCCGGGTTGAAGGGCAGCCCTTCCTTCTGCTTCCGTTTCTTATTCTTTGCCATGCTGTGTCTCACCTCCTAGTAGGCACCCTTGCTTCTCCGGAAACGTCTCCGAAGAACTGTCCTGTAATTTGCTTTTGATGCCACCGCCTTGATGCTCTGTGCAAGCTGCACCGCCATCTGAAGACCGTCCGGGGCATCATCATTTTTGCCCATTGGGAACTCCTGAAGCTGTTTCAGGAGCGTCTTGTGCTCCCGGTTGAATTTCAGGTACTTGTTCTTGATGACGGGCTGCAAGGACTCAATGCGGAGCACCTTGTTGACTGTGGACTGTATCTCCTCTATCGGGATGTACTCCCCTTCCTCTGCGGACTTGGCAGCCATGACCTCCTTGAAGAAGTATTGGAACTGCACCACCTCCACGCCGAACTTATAGAAGCCTTTCTTGTAGTCCCTCTTCAGCCTCCGGTTCATCTCAAACACATCATCAATGATGACATCCGGCTTCCGCTTCTCCACGGAGGCATCCGCCACATACATGTACCCGGTCTTGGTGGACAGGGCAAGGTTGATGATGGAGCTTGTGTCTGATTTCTTGTTTTTTCCAAGTGACGGGTCATTTGCTGCCACGAATACAAACTCCGGACTTGAGAAGTCCATGAGCTCCGGCTCGTAGTAATCAAACCATTCAGGATTGAAGGTTGCACTCTCCGGGTCAATCGGGTCATTCTGAAGCTCGGAGTTGAAAGATGCCACGCCTTCAGAGACCTTAATTTCCATCAGGTCATAATAGGACAGCTTCTCTTCCCAAAGAACTTCAGCTCCAAGGAGCATCTCCTCCTCATGTGCTTCATAAAAGGTCTTTGCATCCTCCTCATGGTTCTCATTGAAAAGATTGGTGTAGATGCTCTCCCATTCATCCCACAGCTTTGTATTGGCTGCTTCCGATATGACCGCCCTATATTTCTTGGTCTTATATCTTGGGTTCTGAAGCACGTTGTTGAGCAGGGAGTCATAGTGGAGTATGGTGCCTATATACATGATGTCTGTATAGGTGTCCCCTGCCTTTGAGACCGCCTTGTCAAACCAGTTCTTCAGCTTCCGCCTCTGCTCCGGCGTGTTGACGTTCTCATCATTCTCAATGTCATCCAGTACAATAAGGTCAGGTCTCCAGTTCCTGTGCCTCCTTCCCCTGACCTTCTTCCCGGAGCCGATTGCCTCCGCCTTGATGTCCGTCTTGGTCAGTATCACCCCTGTCCTCCATGCTTTCTCCCCTTTCAGAGAGCCAAAGTCCATGATGATGTTGCCATTGTCCTCAAGCTCCGTCTTGATGTCATCAAGGAAGCCCTCCGCCTGCTCGGATGAGTCAGACAGAATGAGGATGTAGTGCTTGTATGCGTACAGGATGGCATGGAGGCTGTCCTTGAAGGTGAAATTGGTTGACTTCGCATGACCACGGGGAGCCGCCACGACCTGCCGGGAGCCCTTCAGCCTTGAGATGACCTTGGCTTCCTTCAGGGGGTTCCTCCCCTTCATCACGCCCCGGCTCCATATACCGTCAAGCTCCTCATGGAAGTGTGGGGACTTCCGGATGAAGTAGTGGGGAAGGTACGCCCTCCCAAAGTAGGACATGTCAAAGGCGGCAAGCTCCTTTCTAAGCCCATGCTCTCCCATGAGCTCCTCCCCGGACAGGTACCGCTCATTCAGTTTTTTCCTTTCCTCCTGATGGTCAGAGCCCCGGAGCACATATTCCTCAAAGAGCTTGGTCTGATACTCCTCATTGCTCCTTGCCTCTGTGTCCACGTCCTCCTCAAGCTCCCTCATCCAGTTGTCAATATCAATCATCTTCCATCATCCGCTCCTTTGCCCTTGCCAGTATCTCCTTGAGCTGCTCCGCTGACTTCCCATCCTGCTTGATGACCTTGAGCATCTCGGACTCCATCTCACGGAAGGCAATGTCAGCCTTCCGCCTCATGTCCTGCCTTACCCTGTCCTTGTATACCTTTGTCCGGGACAGGGAGGCAATGAGCCTTCCTGCCTTGTCAAGGGGCATCTCATTGAACTCTTCCTCTGCGGTTGCCACCTTGTTCAGGAGCCCGTTCATGGTCAGGAGTATGGCGGCTTCTGTGTAGTCCGCCTCCGGGTTCTCCTTCACCACCTGTATCAGCCTGTCCGTCTGTGCCTGTGCCTCAAGGAGCCTCTGCATGGCGTTATTTGTCCGGGTGGCATACCTCCCCACGCTGGACTTTGATATGTCATAGCCCTCCCCCTTCAGGAATTGGCTAATATATTCATAGGTATTGGATGTGTCAGCAAGCATCACATCCACTTTCATCCGCAAGCCTTCAGGGAGCTCGTCAATCTTTGAGGTTATCCTCTGCTTGGTTCTTTTATCTCCCATCAGACATCAACCCCATTGTCCTCAATCGTACCTTCCGCAAGGTCTACGCCTTCCTTGGTGAGCTTGATGACTGCATCATTGGCATAGGCATTGTAGGCTGTGACCTTTTCCTCGGTAAATTCGATATATCCGGCTCCCTGAAGGTAATCAAGATACTTGCTGATGTCCGGGGATATGATGAGCCCGGCTGCTATCATGGCATTGGATAACTGCCTTGTGAGGGCTGTGTTGTTGTATCCCTTCACCAAGCACCGGATGATGTACCCCCTGATTGCCTTATTCTGCTTGATTTCTGCTTTTTCTAAGTCATTCACTTTGTTCACCTCACTCTTTTCTGCTGCTCTGCATTAGGAGCTTGTCAATCTTTCCGTCAATGCTCCTCATCCTGTCCTCCACCCCGTTCATGGAACGGAAGAAGTCCTCCCGGAGCACAAACGTGGTAGCAAAGTCACCCTTTATGTTATTGAGTTCCTGTTTGATGTTTGCTATGTCCTCATCCGTCTCCTCTTCCAACCTGTCAATTCTCTTATTCACTTTGTCATCATTCTCTTTAATCTGCTTTTTTATCTCTTCTGTGCTGCTCTTGAGGCTGCCTATCCACCCCTTGATGAAGAATGTTATCACTCCCAAGCCAAGGGTGATGACCCCTGCCATCACGTCAGAGAAAGATATAACATAGTCCATAGGCTCCTACTTTCTGATGAGCTTTTCTGCAAGCTCCGTGACCCTCTCCCATCCGTCCATGGACACCAACGCCACAATGAAGGCTGCTATGAATGATGCAAATACCATGAACCATTCAATAGCCACCCCGTAATGTGCCGCAAGCCCCAACAGGCAGACCGGGCAGAGGATAAGGGACAGGAGGATGACGGTCAGTGCTGTAGGCACCTTCCGGTCAAACCATGCCCACTTTTTGAGTGCCTCCGTGATGACTGACACGATAAATGCCATGACACCAATGAAGACGATAATCTGTGATACATCCGCTGTGAAATTCGTCATGCAAACCACTCCTTTTCTGTCAATTTTTTTGAGAATAACGCACAAAACAATAAGAGCATGTACTAAGTACATGCTCTTATCTTATACTCATTGCGAAAGACTCTTTAGGGGAAACATTTCCGGAAAATCACTCTCCGTTATCCATGTCAAAAAGGCTCATCTGCCCTATCATTGGCTCATCCTTCAGTATGTTCCCTATCTGCTTGGTGGTCAGGTTATACTTCTCTGCAAGCTGCTTTGAGTTGTATCCGTTCCACTCCTTCTTGATACGCCTGTTCCTTGCCGGGGCTATGATGTTCTCTGTCTTCGGGAAGTAGAGCTCATCCCCTTTGGCGTACTCACTTAGCTCAATGAACTTCTCAATCCCTATGATTTCCACCACAGGGCGGTAGCTTTCTGATATATCCTCCAACGTGGTCTCTTCAATGAGGGCTCTTGTGAGTTCATCCGCTGCCATCTCCGCCTCCTTCCCACTACTATGAGGCTTTCTTGGTGTAAGAGAGGCTTATCCATCCGGCTCCGGACTTCAGCCTGCCCCATCCGTCCTTTTCCTCCACAATGGTGTACTTGTTCTTCTTGCCTGCCTTCTCACGGATGGCTCCCACCACGCTGTGCCCGGTTCCGGCTCCGGAGCGGATGTTCAGCACGTCACAGGTGGTAGTGATGAGGTATGGCGTGAAGCCTGTGCCGCCTCCGGATGCAGTCGCCTTCTTGGTGTAGGAGAGGCTTATCCATCCGGCTCCGGACTTCAGCCTGCCCCATCCGTCCTTTTCCTCCACAATGGTGTACTTGTTCTTCTTGCCTGCCTTCTCACGGATGGCTCCCACCACGCTGTGCCCGGTTCCGGCTCCGGAGCGGATGTTCAGCACGTCACAGGTGGTAGTGATGAGGTATGGCGTGAAGCCTGCCTGCTGCTTGTCTTCGTCATCCGGCTTCTTGCCGGAGTCCTGTCCGCCGCTTCCTGCCTGACCGTTCCCGGCTCCCTTGATGGCATCCAGTATCTTCAGTATCTTTCCGCCATACCCTGCTCCGGCAGCCCATCCCTTGCCCTTCGGGTTCTCCTGTATTCCAAGGTACTCCACATACGGGGCACAGCCACGGGATACAAGGTCAAAGCGTGGGTCAATGCAGTCCTGCTTCAGCTTCGTGGTGTTGGCGTATGCTTTGAGGTGCTGCACCTGTGCCCGGATGCCAAGCTGTGGTGTGCTGAAGCTGTTCCCGGTCTCCCCGTTCTTGGTCACTCCCATACCACAGAAGTTATTCTGTGAGAGCTTCACCGCACTCCCGGAGAAGGTGAAGTTGCCCGTCTCAAGACAGCTCTGTGCAAAGGCAATGTCACCCCGGATGTTCTCCGCCTCTCCCTCGGACAGGTACAGCGGTATCATGTCAAGTACGCTCTGTGCAACGCTGCCATTCTTCGCCTTGATGTATGCCGCCATCTGCTCCGCTGTGGCTTCCGCCTTCCCGGTTATCTTGGTCATGCTGCCCTTGTCCTCTGCCTTGCCGCTGTCCATCCCATAATGCTCTGCTATGACCCTGCACTCTGCCTCTGCAAGCTTTCTAAGGTTGGAGTCATTGAGCAGCCATCTTGTCATCTTGGCATTGGTGTGGAAGGAGTGCTCAACAATATAGTAGTCTGTCAGCCCGGCAGCCCTCGCTCCTCTAAGCACCCCGTAATACTCTCCGCCGGATGAGCCCCTCCTTGTGGCTGTCCTTCCTGCCTGCACCGTCCCCATGGTGGAGGCTATTACCTTTGCAAGCTTCAGGGCAAGCCCGTCACAGTTCCCAATGTTGTCATAGCCACGGTACACCACTGGATAGTCCACGCTCTCCGTACCACAGGCATTGGAGTGGTCACTGATGAAGAGCACACATCCCTTTGCCGCATATCCACGGTCATAGAGCCCCCGGTCTGTAGCCTGACTGCTCCTTGTCAGGATGACCTCAAAGCCATATCCTTCCAGTATCTCCTTCTGCATCAGGTGGAGCTTCCACACCATGTCCGACTCGTAGTATTCCGGCACCACCGGAGACCTGTTATACTTGCCATAGTGCCCGGCATCAATACATATCTTTTTCTTTGCCATGATTATTCCTCCTTGTCTTCGCCTTCGCCTTCGTTTGCGTGGTAGATGGGCTGACCATCTGCTTCATTGATTTCCTCTTCGGTTGCCACTGCATCAAACAGCTCTTTCTTTTCTTCCATGGTTACTCCTCCTTTTCAGTGTCATAGTCTAATGTGATGGATGTCTTGGTCTCCACCAAGATGCTCTTCCTGATGCCCTCTATGGTTGCATCAATCATGTCCTCCGGCAGAAAAGCCCGGATGAGCTCTCCGTTCTTGATACGGTAGATGTACCACAGCTCCACATCAAAGTCCGGTACCTCATGCCCTTCCTGACCCAAGACAGAGATGAGGGTCTCCTTGTCCTTCTCAAACTCTCCCTTCAGCTTTTTCAGCAGGAGCTTCTTCTGCTTCTCGTCCGGCTTGATGCTCATTTCATCAAGGAACTCTGCAAGCGTGGTCTCAAAGGTGTAATCTCCTGTAAAGATTGCCTTCAGAGCCTTCTCAAATTTGCTGTCAAACTTGTAGCTCTTCTTGGTCTCCTCCTTGACCTTCATGCTGTATACCCCCTCACCCACAAGCTCCTTCAGCTTGTCCGGGTTCAGGATGTCAAGGCTCATGCTGTCCGTGATGGCAGCACTGCCCTCACCACCGTAAAACTTCACATACCTCACATTGTGGTCTTCCATGAGAGCCAAGCCCCTTGCCTGAAGCTCCGCCTTGTAGCTGTTCATCAGAGCCCGGCTCCTCTTCTGCTCCCTGTCAAGCTCCACACATGCCCCAATGAGCTGCTCATTGCTCATTGCCTTTGTTGTCTGCTCTCCCATTACTGTCCTCCTAACTTCTGATATGCCTTTGCTGCACAGGCTCCACAGATACCCTTCCCATGGAACTCCTGCACCCCGTCCGTCACGCCGCAAAAGTTACAGCGGAGCGTGTACGGTCTTATCCTGATTTCCCCCTGATGCTCCTCCACCACCATAGGGTCTTTTGGCTCAATGCCAAGCTCCCTCCGCATTGCCACCGGGATGCTGATTGACCCGTGGCTTGTCATCTTCTTATATGCTGTGCTCATGTCTGCTCCTCTCCGTCCGCTCCTGACGGACTCTTTTTCTTGTACTTTTGATAGTAGATACATTGCCTGACCTGTTCCGGCTCTGCCCTGATGTCAGCCGCTATGTCCTCATTGCTCCATCCGGCATTATGGAGAGCCATCACCCTGCCTGCATCAAGCCTTCTCCTCCTTGCAGGCTTTTCCTTTGGCTTTGGTGGAGGCTTGTTTTCAGGGAGCAGGAACTTCAGGAGGGCATCCGTACACGCTGCACAGAAGTGCATCCCATGTGTGGCTTCATCCACCGGATGCAGGATGTCTTCCCCCTCAAGCTCTACTACGTTTGGTATTATCTTGATAGCTGTCTTCTCAAGGACAGCTCCGCACCTGTCACATACAAACTGTATCTTTTTCAACCTCTCCGCCTCCTTCTCCTTAACTGCCATCCGTGTCAGGGGTGCCGCCCCGGAGCTGCTCCTCAAGCGTTTCCATGGCAGCAAGGTGGATATCAAGCATGTTGTTCTTCACATCATCCATGTCTAATCCACGCTTCAGCCCCTCCATGCCAACAAACACCTGAAGGAAGCCTGCTATCTGTGCCAGCTCCTTAACGCTGATGTCCTGACCCTCAAAATTCACCTTGTCATTTCTGACCGTTACAATCAGCTTGCAGTCCTGCATCCTGCCCCTCCTTTTCCTCCTGTCTCTTCACCATGCTCTTGAGTGCCTCAATCAGCTTGGAGCACTGCTGATAGTCAAGCCACTCCACCGCACTGACCCCGAACATCTTCCGGCACATGCCATTGACCCTTGCAGGCTTGTCCCACCCAAGCTCCTGCGTGAGCTTGTATATCTTCTTCCTTTGGTTCTCCGTGGGTGTGTTCCCTCCACGGTGCTTCCCACGCTCTGACTTCTTCACGGAGTCCTTCATGCCTCCAAGCACCCGGATGACCGTCTGAAGCTCCCGTTTGTTGAGAGCCTTGATGCTGTCCTTCCCCGTGTGTGCCTGTACAAGGAGATGAAGTTCCTCATCCGTGAGCTTCAGCTCCGGGCTCTTTGCAATGCCCCACACCCTCTTGATGCTCGGCTGTGATGTGTTCCCTGCCATGCTATCCTCTCCTCTCTTTCTTCCGCTTCAGGAACTCCGGTATCTGAATACATCCTTGGTCTGTAATGGTATCCGCCCGGACAGACACGCCCATGCACCCATATTTCTGAATGACACCATAGATGCCTGACAGCATCTCACGCCCCATCTCTTCCTCCTGCTCGTCTTTGATAACAACCTCCAATTTCTTCATACGCCCTCTCCTTCCTAAAGCATCATCATGTCGGATGCCTCACTCACAATCTTCATGGTTATCCGGGTCTCGCCCTTCTGCTTCAGGATACGGAGCACGTTGTTGAGTGTCCTATCCAACAGGCGGAAGCATCCGCTCTGTGTGTTGGTTGCCCGGCTTATCATCTCGCCCATGGCTGCCTCTTCGACCTCATAGCCCTCAAGGTAGTCCGCCACCTCATTCTTGGACAGCCCCTTCAGCTTGTAGTAGAAGTCCATCCGGTTCGCAAAACGGGCAAGGTTGCCCTTCAGCTCCGTCTCAAGCCTCGGCTCCCCGGCTATGACAATGCCCACATCCGACTGGTCAAAGATGCCCCGGAGTATCTCCATCTTCTTCTGTGTGTACTTGTTGATGAGCTTGTCCGCCTCGTCAATGATGAGCAGGAAGCCCTCATTGGTATTGAAAAACTCCCGGATACGGTTGACCCTCTTCCATATCGTTCCGCCATACCCTCTAGGGAGCCCTATCCCGTTTTCAATGGCTTCCACCAAGTCCCGGCAAGCCATGGTGTCATCACACTCAATGTATGCCACCCTCGGCAGCTCTGCATATTTCTTCAGGGCATGGGTCTTTCCCTGACCGGACTTCCCAACGATTATCCCAAGCCCCATATACTCCTGACATGCCTGACAAACTCCGATAGTCTGCACAAAATCCCGGCTCTCAAAAAACTCTACCTTCTTTTTGAGGATGCCTGCCTTGCCTCCCTCCGGTGCCTGACCGCCTTCCATCCCTCCGGATGCCTCAAGGAACTCCCTGACCTTCTTTTCCAGTTCGGTAGGGTCACTTGCATACTTCCCGTTGAGGTATTGGCTAAGTGCCGCCCTTGAGTAGTTCATCTTGAGGGCTGCCTCCGCCTTGGTCATCTTCAGCTCCGCCAGTCTCTCGTTCATCTGCTCCGCCAGTGTCTTCTCCGCTTTGTAGGTATTCAATGCTTCCATAGTTACAACCTTCCTTTCCTTTTCCTTCACTAAAACCTAACCTTGTCTTCCTGTCATCCGCCTATCGCTCTAAGCTTCTTGAGTGCGTTCTCCGCCTGCCTGCTCATGTATTCGCTGTCCCCTTCAGCCTCTTCCCTGCTTTCCGCCCGGAAGCCCTGCTGATAGGTTCTGTCCTTCGGGAGTGCTATGACTTTTGCCGCCTTCTCCTGCTTCTTGCCGCCTATCATCAGGTCAATGCCGCCAGTTGTCTCATTGAAGCCAACATACTGCTCATTGAGCTCCTCAAACGGTCTCCTTGCCTCCTCAAGCCTTTCCCTGTCACGCTTCTGCTGCCTCTTCTGCATCTTCAGGTGTTCCTCAAGGGCTTTCTGCGTGACCTTCGGTGCTATCTGAAGGAGTTCCTGACAGTACGCCTCACAGATACGCTTGCCCTTCTGGTCAAAGACGTACAGGACAGCCATGTCATCCGGGTCATACTTGATGTCAACCTTCCGCCCGATATAGTCACACAGCTCATCGGAGCGGTACTCATATCCCCATTTGGTGATGCCTATGTTGCGGACAAGCACGTTTTCTGACTTCATCATCAGCATGGTTGCATAGCTCTTAGGCGGTGCCGCCTTGAAGTACCTGTCCTCATTCATAAAGCAGTCATAAGGCTTTTTGTAGGTCTCCCCCATCTTCTTGAGCCCGGAGTGCTCCGTGTGCATGTAGACCGTTGTAAGCCACTCATGCCACTTTTCATAGAACTCTTCCAGTGTCAGGAGCTCTCCCCTCTCAAGCATCCGCTTGATGTCCTTCTCCACCTTGTCAGAAGTCTTGGAGCCCGTAAGCGTTCCCGTGTAGGATTTCATCCAACGGGTGAACTTATTGCAGACGGTACGGAAGAACCGCTCTATCTGCCCTTTGCTCCATGGCTCATAAGGCAGTGCCCGGTGGTCATCCTTGATGCCTATGCTCTTGTAGAAGCCCTGTGTCTCATTGTCAAAGTTCAAGCCGCTCCGGTCATTCCGGTCTCTTCCCGTCATGGTCTTGGCTGTATAGTCCTTGCCATTGTCTATGTAGAGGTACTCCGGAACCCCTCCCGGCTCTGAATAAATCATCTTGAGGAGGCTCTGCTTCAGGATGTCGGAGTTGGCATCCTTGCAGAGGACATCACCCATGATGACCCTGCTCCGCATGTCCACCCATGCCGCCAAGTGCGGCTTGATTGCTATGACCTTGCCATTGGGCTGCTTATAGCTCACCCAACAGTCAAAAGTATGCTCATCACCCATAACTATCTGCATCACCTGAAGCCCTTTGGTATCCCGGCTCCCCTTCACCATGACCTTGTTCTTGTATTCACGGGTGCCACGGGATGCAAGGAAGTAGGCGTTCCTCATGTTCTCATCCTCCATGAGATAGTTGATATACCTCACCACCGTCTGATAGGATGGTATCTTCTCCCATTCCGGCATCCCGGCTGTCAGGTTGATGTTTGCAATGGCTGTCAGCTTCTCATAGAGCATCTCACGGGTGCCTTGGTTCCGGGCAAAGTCCTCATTGAACCATATGTTTTTGATGACCTGCTTGACCTCCGGCTTGATGCTTGGGAAGCATCCGGTCTCCTTTGGCTTCCGGCATAGGCAGAGAACCTTGAAGAACTCATACCCTGCCCCTTCCTCCTTCTGAAGCTTGTCCGCCCATGCGGATGCCTCAAGGTATGCCTTGGTGTATCGGTACAAAGTCCTCTGCCCCTTCCCAAGGTGCTTCTGTGCGAACTCTTCAGCGTACTTTGTCCGGTCTCCCTCGTCATACTGAAGGAACTTCCTGACCACGTTCCCAAGCTCCACAGCCTTGTAGTATCTCTCCTTGTAGTTTTCAATGTACCAGTCAATGTCCATGTTCACATACCATGGTACTTCCGGCTTCTGCTCTGCTGTCTCCTGCCCTTCCGGAACCCCTTCCGTGAAGGATTTCAGCTTTTCCCTTTCCTTCCATGCGTTCCTTGCCTGTTTGGATAATGAGGAGACTGCCACAAGCACCACATCTTTTCCGCCCGTTTCTGACTTTTCGGTCTTGGTTTCAAAAGCCTGTTTTTTTCTTGACAGCCTCTGTGCCATTGTTTTATATTTGACCCCTTCCAGCTCCGCCGCTTCAGCCAATGTGACATATGCTTCAGCCAATCATCTCACCTCCTTCATGCCACCATCTCAATTTCCAGTATCCTTGATATTGCTTCAATGTATTTCTTACCACTACGCTCACCGACTAAAATCTTGTGGATATACTGCTTATTGCATCCAAGCAAAGCAGCAAGCTCCACCTGTGTCATGTTCTTGTCTATGAGCCTTTTCCTGACTTTCCTCCCAAAGGGTGTCAGTCTCGTCTGCTTTGTTGCCATCTGCTCACCTCACATTAAAGGCTCTTTGATACAATCTTTGTCCTTGGTTTCTGACCGACTTTTTTCAATGCTGTCCGGCTTACCACCTCCAAAGTATCAGGGAGGTTTTTCACTACAAGCCAGTTTTCCGGTATCAGTCCATGAGCCTTCATAATTTTTTTCTGCTCCCGTGTAGGGGCTTTCCCATTCTTCACTCGTTCCGTTCCTCCTGTTTTCTCATTTCTCTGCTACCCTGAACCGGGTGACTTTCTTTGTGCCGGAGAACTCCGGCTATTGAGATTTTCTTAGAAATTTGATATGCTTATTGGGTTACAAGTAACCCCCTTGCAAGTATAAGTATATCTTCGTATCCGAAGATTGTCAAGCCTTTTTCTTCGGATACGGTGATTTTTATTCGATTACGCAGAAAGTGAGGTATCATGGATATTAGTATGGATAGTATTGGAAATAGAATCAGAGAGAGAAGAAAAGAATTAAGGCTTACTCAAACAGATATGCACCGTGAATGTGGCATTACATCCGGAGCACTTAGTCAGATTGAGAACGGAAGCAGAGTCCCATCTGCTATTGCATTTTTCTCAATTTCACAAGCTTTGAATTGTAGCATGGAATATCTTATGACCGGAATATCTTCGGAAACGAAGAATATAGAAATCTTCGGAAACGAAAAAAAGCTTTTAGATGGTTTCCGGGAACTGTCTGAAGATGACCAAGAGGAGCTCTTAGGACTATTGGAACTGAAGCTACGGAAGACCCAAAAGGCAAGAGAGACAAGTGCAAAATCATCCGGATTGACAGATACAGAAAAAGGTAACATGGTGGGATAATTTTTTTGCTTTTTTTGGGTTACTTGTCACCCAAAAACTGTAGAATTGTTTTTCAGGGAAACATTTCCCCAAAGTGGGCTAAAAGCTTATAAAATAGGGCAATTCTACACATGCAATTCCAAAGCTCCATTTTGTAGAATTGATTTTATCCAATCCGGCTCCCACATGCCGGATACTGCTGCTGACAAGTAACGCCTATTTTTTCAAGCGTTACTTTCAAAAAACCTTTTATTTATGGGAGCTTTTGCGGTACTTACCCATGTTTCTAATTCTAAATCAGTAACGCAATAACGCCCCGTTATAACGCTTTCACTATTTTCAAGCACAAAAATCTAATGTATAATATCATTACAACCTTAAAGAACGGGGGAAAGTCGCAGAAACCCTATAAAATCAATGCTTCCTTGCACTCTCCTCCGTTCTCCTTCCTTAAACACATATAAAAAAGCATCTTAACAGCCTATTCACAAAATCGCTGTCAAAGATGCTTTATTTTCTCCCTCTCAAATTCGCCACAACCCTATATTTCACGGGGTTTCCCGGCATTTCCCACCCCCTCACGGATGTTCCCACTCATAAATACCTTTTTGTCATTTATTCTGTTAAGTTACA
>NZ_JAYWSZ010000003.1:0-790000 GCF_036941125.1 Candidatus Merdisoma sp. JLR.KK011
GAGTATTTATGGCGAAAGAATCCACATCACAGGAGATTCTTTCAAAGACGAATCAAATCATCGAGGCGGGCAGGGAAAAGCCGAAAAGATACGGCATGAGAATCAACCGCCTTGACAGCAATCCGGCGACCCGTGTGAAATACGTCCTTGATGCAGTCGGGATGACACCTGCGGGGATGAATTACTCCGGAGGCGGGTTCGACTATGGAGACTGGGGAGACATTTGGTTTGTAAAGAACAACCGTCCGGTCATGCTGCGGACAGATGGAACGGTGGACTATGAACTCAATCATGATAACCATACCTTGAAACTTTCGGGCGGTGCGTCGGATGTTGCCAATGTATCATATGGCGGGAACGCAATGTCTGAAATTCCTCTGATTTGGGTCAAGCGTTATTCCATAGCGAACTATGATTATGTCATTTTCTGCGAAACGCAGTACGATGACACCTACAAGGCGTATGCACACACCGACGCAGACGGGAACATCCTGCCCGTGACCTATTTCCCGATGTATGAGGGAGCGGTCATCAATAACCGGATGCGGTCTCTTTCCGGGCAGACACCGACAGCGTCACAGACAGACGCACAGGAGACCACGGCAGCGCAGCAGAACGGCGACAGGTGGGATAAATTATCGTTTTCGGAAATCACTCTCATGTATGAAATGTGTACGATGATTTCGTGCAACACGAACTCACAGACGAAATTCGGGAACGGATGCAGCACAGCAGACAATTTCCTCCAAACAGGAACACTCAACGGGAAAGGACAGTTTTTCGGCAGCACATCCACGACGGCAGCAGTCAAGATGTTCTATTGCGAGAACTTTTTCGGGAATTACTGGAAACGTCTGCGGGGGCTGCTGCTGATTAACGGCGTGTATTATATCAAGCCCGTTCCTCCGTACAATTCAGAGGGTACGGGGTACATAAACACGGGGATGACCGTGAGCGGAACGTCCGGAGGATATATTTCAAAGATGGAACTTGCATCAGACATCGGCAGGATTCCGACCGTCGTGTCCGGCAGTGAAACCACATACGAATGTGACGGGTGTTGGTTCAATAATGCGATTGTCGCAGTTGCCCTGTTCGGTGGCTACCGTACCGACGGGTCGAGGTGCGGTTTGTCGTGCTGGCATGTGAACATCCCTGCGACGAGCGTGCGCACGAGCATCGTGGCGAGCCTTTCTTGTAAACCACCTGCACAAGCTGCGTAAGCAGCCGAGGGGGAACGGGGGAGATACTCCCCCGCAAAGGGAGGTTCGGAGGGCTTGCCCTCCGAGTGTTCCGGAAATTTCAGAATTTCCATGATAGTGGAAACACGGTGCATTTTACGCACAAACGAAAATTTTTGTGATAAAATCTCCGTCATGAATCAAAAGCCGATGACCCGACGTGACAGGGGATTCGGTGTGCGTCCTTGCCCTGTTCGGTGGCAACCGTACCAACGGGTCGAAGTGCGGTTTGTCGTACTGGAATGTGAACAACCCTGCGACGAACGTGAACACGAACATCGTGGCGAGCCAATCTTATCAATGACGGAGCGTATAACCAAAAGCACACCGTTTCCCTACACCGCAGGGCGTTGAAATACGCCTAACCAGTGGAAATTGTACCGACGCAGGCAGGGGCGAGTAAGTTCAGACAGAAAGTCCTTGAGGTGATAAGAAAGAATGGGTAAAAAGTCCGTCAATAACCTGTATAAGCCCATGTTAGAGCATGGCAATGTTGAGAAGAAATTTCACACGGCAGCACGGGGAAAGAGCAACCGTCCGGATGTCGCTGCGATATTAAACCCGAACAACATTCAATCACACGTCAATCTGGTCATCGAGCAGTTATCCAATACCGCACCGGAGGGGTACGGCGTACCCTCTCCGGAACGGGCATGGAAACCGACGAACCACGGGAAAGTCAGAATCAACGAGGGAACGACGAAAAAGACGAGAGACATCGAAAAACCAAGATATAATTATGAGCAGGTCGTTCATCATATTGTGGTTTCTGCCTGTTATGAAATATTCATGCAGGGGATGTATGAGTTTTCCTGCGGGAGCGTTCCGCACAGGGGCGCACATTACGGAAAGAAGTACATCGAAAAGTGGATAAGGACAGACGGGAAGAACTGCAAATATATCCTCAAGATGGATATTCGGCACTTTTTCGAGAGCGTTGACCATAGCGTTTTGAAAGAATGGCTTGCAAAGAAAATCAGAGACAAGAGGATGCTGCACATCCTCAATCTGATAATAGACGGAGCAGGGAATCCGGCAGGTGATGACCGGAAAGATGACAGAGGTTTGCCGTTGGGGTTCTATACATCACAGTGGCTTGCAAATTTCATGTTGCAGCCACTTGACCATTACATCAAAGAGGAACTCCGTGCGGTGCATTATATCCGGTATATGGACGACATGGTCGTATTTGGCAGGAATAAAAAGGAATTACACCGGATGCAGCAGTCAATCGCCCTGTTTCTGCGGGAACGGTTCAACCTTGAAATGAAAGGAAACTGGCAGGTGTTCCGGTTTGAGTATGTCGAGCGGAAATCCGGAAAGGTAAAAGGGAGACCACTTGATTTCATGGGGTTTGAGTTTCACAAGGACAGGACAATCTTGAGAGAGTCCATCATGTTAAGCTGCACGAGGAAAGTCAACAGGGTATCAAAGAAAGATGTCATCACATGGTATGACGCAACGGCTATCCTGTCATACATGGGTTACTTGACGCACACGGACACCTACGGAATGTATTTGCAGAGGGTCAAGCCTCATGTGAATGTAAAGAAGTTAAAGAAAATAGTCAGTAAGCACTCGAAAAGAGAGGAGAAAGAGAAACGTGAAAGAATGGAGAGAAGTGTTCGGAACGGAGACGGCGAGACCGGAGGAGTTCGACACACAGCAGTCGCCGACAACGGTGTATCAGAGACGGAACATAAAAAAGACGACCAAGGACGAGGAGGACGGAACGAAAGTGACCGGATGGCAGCGGGAGGAGCGGGAGTTGACCGTTGAGGAGTATCATCAGATGATGCTCATGCAGCAGGTTGTCGCAGAGAATACGCAGGGAATCGTTGCATCCGTCACGGAGTTTCAGAAAGGGGCGGTCATTGACGAGTACACAATGCAGTTGATTGAGGAGGGAATCATCTAATGAGAATGATTGCAGAAAGCATCAAAAGGTTGTATGTCAGCGGAAAACTGACAAAGGCACAGGTCGCCGAACGTGTGCAGAAAGGAAGTATTTCAGCGGAGGAATATGTCAGCATCACCGGAGAGGAATATCCGGAGGGTGAGGACGCATGACAACGCTTGAAATAATCTCACGGTTATGCGGTATCACGAGCGAACTGTCTGAAATCGTGAGGGCGCAGCAGGAAAACATTGAACGCTCAAAAGTGGAGGAGGAGGTCAAAGCGGAACTCCGTCAGATGGTGGACGGGGCAGAAAGGGAACTGGATGTCATGGAGTATCATTTGAGGAGAATCGTTGACACCGACGACGTTGAGGCGTTCGGAAAGGAGTAGGCGTTGACGGTTGAAATCTCACTTTTGTTGTCCGGAATCTCCGTTGCATTTGCAATCTTTTTCGGGATTTCCTCAAAAAGCAGGAATGACCGGAAAGATACGGAGCAGGAAACGGAGGACAGGGCAGCGACACACACGCTTTTGATGACGAAACTTGAGAACATCGGAGAGGATGTCAAGGAAATCAAACGGGATAATCGGGAAACAAGGTCAGAGGTGCAGAACCTCCGTGACAGGGTTGTCGCAGTTGAGCAGTCATTGAAAAGCTATCACAAGAGACTGGACGGGGCAAAAACCGACCAATAACAGGAGGGCGGGAAACAGGCAGGAATCAACAGCACAATGGAGGAACAAAAATGAGGATGACCAAGAGCGAGCGTCGCAGATACATCCGGCATCGGAAAAAGATGGAGCGGATGGCATTGCGGGCAGCGGAAAAGAAAGAAAAGGTCTCCGGTCAGTTCATGAATCGTGTTGTGATTGCGATGATTCTTGCAGCTTTTATCTTTACAGTCGTGATGATTTTTGTGTTTGTGAGAATAGGGTCAGAGCCGTCCACACTGATTGAAAATGTATTCAGATTTCTTTCAGTCGAGGGCGGGGCAATGGCACTCATAAAATCCGTTAAGACGGTGACGAGAAGAAAGTCAGAAAGTGAATCAGAGAATCAGCACGAGGACGAACCGGAGCAGTGTGAGGAGGAATGACGATGAAATTCATCACGGAGAACTGGTTTGCGCTTGTAGCGTTGGCAGCGGTGGCAGCAGCGGGAGGATATGCGGTATATACTTTCGTGAAAATGCCGTCCGATAAACAGTTGAAAAAGGTCAGAGAATGGCTGCTCTATGCAGTCACAAAAGCAGAGAAAGAACTGGGAGGTGGTACGGGTCAAATCAAACTGCGGTATGTATATGACATGTTTGTGGCAAGGTTCGGATGGCTTGCACAGGTCATTTCGTTTGAAATGTTCAGCATGATGGTTGACGAGGCTCTCGAAAAAATGAAAGGGATGCTTGTGAGCAACAAGGCGATGCAGGAACTTGTGAACGGAAAGCAGCAGGATGATGTTGACAATGGAGAAACGGAGGGGATGAAATGATTTCAAATTGCGGACATGATGAAAATAACAGATACAAGGGCGGGAAAGCCGGAGACCAGACCGGAGGAGAATGGGCGTTGATTAACTGGTACAATCGCCCGTGGAAATGCGTTCTCCGTCATCCGGATGCAAAAGTCCGGAAAATGATTTCAGATATAGCGACGGCAGCAGCAAAGAACAACAAAATCGGGTACGACCAAAATGAACGGTATACATTTTGGGAGCATTTAAAGGCGAGCAATTATGACCCTGCAAAAATCACGGTCGCTTGTGAGGCTGATTGCAGTTCCGGCGTGGCTGCAATCGTAAAGGCTGCGGGGTATCGGTTGGGAATCCAAAAGCTGAAAGATGTGAGCATTTACTGTTATACCGGAAATCTGCGGTTAGCTTTAAAGACGGCAGGGTTCGAGGTATTGACAGACAGCAAATATCTGACAGGCGATGCATATCTGTTTGAGGGTGACATCCTGCTCAATGATTCCTGCCACACAGCAACCAACGTGACAACGGGGGCAAAGGCTACCACAACGGAGCAGACGGCATCGAACGGGGCAACGGTAGTCACAAAGGTTGACGCTGCACAGAGCAAAGACAAGAGCCTCACCGGAACATATGCGGTCACGGCATCGGACTTTTTATCTCTGCGAGCAGGGGCAGGAACGGGAAAGACCGAACTTGCACGGATGCAGCCGAATGAGACGGTTCAGTGCTATGGATATTATACGAGCGTTTCCGGCGTGAAATGGTTGTACGTCGTGTATAAAGGAATCACGGGATTTTGCTCAAGTGCATATCTGAAAAAGAAATAAGGAGGACGGAATCATGTTATATTATTTAGGCAAAGGAACGGAGTTCAAGAAAGAAAAATGCAAGGAATACAAGACTATGGAGGGAGCGTTGAAAGCAGCAGCAAAGGACGAGACCCTCACCGTATGGGATGAAAACGGAAAGGTCGTTGGAGGACTGACTGACAATGTTCCGGAGGGGGCATTGAATACAAATCCGGATGGCAGCGTTCCGGCGTTCGATGGAGACGGAAATCCGGTCGGAACGGTTGACGCCGCCACGGTCGCAGCAGCGACGGGAGAGGACACGCAGAAACCCACCGGGGAGGGCGCAGAGACCGCCACAGAGGGGCAGAACGGGTCAGAGCCGGAAAAGAGTACACCGGAGACCGGAAACGCCGAAAACGGGGCGAATACAGAGCCGGAGGAGAGCGGTGTGGATTCTGGAAACGGCGACGGGCAGCAGGACACGCAGAAACCCTCCGGAGAGGGCGCAGAGACCGCCACAGAGGGGCAGAACGGGTCAGAGCCGGAAAAGAGTACACCGGAGACCGGAACGGGCGAAAATGGGGCGAATACAAAGACGGAGGAATGTGAGACAATCATCCCGCAGGGAACAATGAGAGTGACGGTCATTTGTGACGGCACACTCAACTTGAGACGTTCTGCTGACTGGGGGAACGATAATATCTGCGGTCGTGCAGCGAGGGGGCAGTCATACTATGTGAAAGCAATTCACACAGTACAGGGAAAAAAGATGGTGCAGACGATTGATGACATTTATCTGTCCGGACAGTCCGAACATGTGCAGTTTGAGCAGTTATAAACAAAGAGAACGGCGGGAGTGTGGATATTCCCGCCGTTTTTACTGTCCGGATGTTCATGCTACTAATTGATACCCACCGACAGGGAATCTTGATACACAGAACAGTAATGAAGTCATTGCGCTTTTGAAAAAAGCGTCTAAACGGTATGAGCAGACAATTATTATGATTACGCATAACCGGAGCATTGCATCTACTGCTGACCGGATACTGCAAGTGTCGGACGGTATCATAACAGATTTCGGGAGGTGCGGCGAATGAAAAGTTATCTTGAGTTAATTCCTATATCTGAAAAACAGCAGAAAAACCAAGGGAAGATGACATTGATTTGTATTGTGCTGTCCGTTTTTTTAGTGACTGCTATATTTGGTATGGTAGAAATGGCAATGCGAAGCCAGCAATATCAGGAGATTAAAATCGGAGGGAACTGGCATGTCATTTTTTCTGATATTGACCAAAAAACAGGAGAATTAATACAAAACCGCCCGGAAGTGAAATGCTCCAGCTGGTATGGTTATGTAAAAGAAACACATGGTTTTTCTGTTGGTGGAAAACCGATTGGCATAGCAGGAATAGATGGACAGGCATATGCTTCTATGTTCGAGCATGAACTGGTAGAAGGTAATTTTCCAACATCAGATCATGAAATTGTATTATCAGAATCTGCCAAGCCCATTTTAAAGGTGGAGCTTGGAGATGCGATTACTGTTGATGGTATGGGGGAAACCTTTACAATTTCAGGCTTTGCCGCCGCTTCGTCAAAGCAGATGCGTTATGACCGCTTTTCAGCATTGCTCTCCATAGAAACTTTCCGCCGGCATGTTCCGGCTAAAGATTATACGGAACAGCTTGTAGTACAATTATCTGCTTTCTGTAATATGCAGAAAGTAATTGCTGACATTACCCAAACATTTCATCTGGGTGAAAAACAGGTGGCAAAGAATGGAAATTTGCTTATCGTAATGGGGCAGAGCGATGATGATTTTGTTATCCAGCTTTACGGCTGTGCGGTTGTATTGTTCTTTCTGGTATTAACTGCAAGTGTATTGATGATTACAAGCAGTCTCAACAGTAATGTGGCGCGGCGGATAGAATTCTTTGGGATGCTTCGGTGTGTTGGTGCTACGAAAAGACAGATCATGCGTTTTGTACGCAGGGAAGGCTTACGTTGGTGCAAATACGCAATTCCGGTAGGATTAGCCGGAGGTGTTGTGACAGTATGGATTTTATGTGCTGCACTTAAATGGATCAGTCCGGTATACTTTTCAGAAATGCCTGTATTTCGCGTGAGCGGGATTAGTGTTGTCTGTGGAATTGCAGTAGGTTTTCTGACTGTATTGCTGGCAGCGCAATCGCCTGCCAGAAAAGCGGCTGGTGTTTCTCCTCTTATGGCGGTTTCTGGTAATGCTTATCAAACGAAGCCTATCAGAGCGGCAGCTAATACACATTTATTCAAGATTGAGGCATCATTAGGTATTCACCATGCGACATCAAACCGTAAGAATTTCATTTTAATGACATGTTCGTTTGCAATAAGCATTATTCTTTTTTTGGCGTTTTCTCCGGCGATTGATTTTATGAGCCATGCCATTAATGCCGTGGAGCCTTACACGCCGGATATTTCTATTATCAGTAAGGATAATTCGCTTTCTGTGCCAAAGGAGTTAGCGGAACAATTTGAAAATCTGGATTATGTGAAACAGGCATATGGCAGAATGTTTGCCTATGATATACCGGTTGAAGGAGACCGGCAGATTAATTTGATTACTTATGAAGAACAACAATTTAAGTGGGCGGAGGAAAATCTGATAGAGGGTTCTGTTGAAAAAGCAGTTTCCACAAATAATGCAGTGTTAGTCGTTTATAATTCGGGCTATGTATTACATACAGGTGATAAAATTAGCTTGAATATAAATAGCATATCACAGGAGTTAGAGGTTGTTGGCATTCTTTCAAAAAGTCCATTTTCAAACACTCCGGGAACCGCCAATATCATTTGCACAGAAGACACATTTCAGAAACTTTTTGGAGAAGCACAATATACGATTATGGATTTGCAGCTTGGGCGGGGAGCGACCAATGAAGATGTAAATGTTATCCGGGAGATGGCTGGTACAGAGTTTACTTTTTCAGACCGTCGTCAGAGCAATCAACAGGCAGTTGGAAGCTATTATTCGTATGCATTGTTTATTTATGGTTTTTTGGTTGTCATAGCTTTGATTACGGTATTTAATGTTATAAACAGTATTAGTATGAGTGTATCTGCCCGTATAAAACAATATGGTGCTATGCGTGCTATTGGTATGAGCAGCCGACAGCTTGTAAAAATGATAATGACAGAGGCAGCAACATACTCGTTTGTTGGGAGCTTAACAGGCTGTCTGGTCGGATTGCCCGTACACAAATATTTATTTGAGCATATGGTGACTGGACGTTGGGGTGATCCGTGGAGGATACCGGTTCCTGTTTTAGCTATTATGGTTTTATTAGTAGTTATAACTGCGCTTATTGCTGTGAGAGGACCTGCCAGACGTATTCATAATATGTCTGTTATTGATACAATCAGCGCACAATAAATGAATTAACATACGATTTCGGTTGTAGTAAATGCGGGGTGACTGACTATGAAAAAAATCTTAATTGTAGATGATTACCCTGATATTTTAGAGGGATTAAGCTATGTTCTGAAAGACCATTATGAAGTAACAACCGCTGGCAATTTGACAGAAGCCAAAAAGGAAGTGTCAACTACTGTATTTGATGTGATTTGCTCTGACTATGCTATGCCGGACGGAACCGGGCTTGAACTGTTAGAATTTTGCAGACAGGAAAAGTTTACTATGCTGTTTATCCTTATGTCTGCTATGCGGGAAGAACGTATTGTTATGGGAAGTGAATTGTTAGTAAAGTGGGTTTTGCCAAAAACAAGTGGAAGAAAAGCTGGTGTGCAGGTGGTTCTTATAAAATGAATATGGTAAAATTTTATAAGAAACGAGGTAAGGCTATATGGAAAAGAAAATTTATATCACAGAGGAAGAACGGACAAAGTGTCAAAAGGTGGCAGATGCGTTTGCAGAGCTGTATGAGATGGAGAATATCGTAGTGCTTGATGTAGGCAGGTATGGCTTTGTAATGCTAAAATATTATAATCTGCCACATGGTTTTGAAGATGCCATAACTTTTACAGACAGTGTGGAACTATTTGAAGATTTGTGGGAAGAATGGCTGAATACAAAACTGTATTTACTGGCAAAAGGCACACCGTTGCTGGAGAAGGGCTATAAAGGTGTGTTTGAGGGTTTGCCGGAAGAAATACAGTCGGAACTTATCATGAGGAAAGCTACTTTTGCAAAAGCGGCAGAGATATATCTATAATGTTGTTTTTGTGAGGAAAATGGAACGGTAGTTGGCGAATAATCAAAGGTTAGAAAGGCTCTGTGAGATGCAGAGCTTTTCTTATTTGTGTTTTATGAAAAAATGGAATGAATGAGTGGGATTTCGCCGTAATCGGCATTGTGGAAATGTCGTATAACTGGCTATCTTATGGAGTTGTGGGTAACTCTGTTTGCAGGATGTGGGAAAGCTGCACTTTGCTTTTCCATGTCCTGTGAATAGAGTTATCCATGACGGAATAGTCAGTTATGCACATTTCCATGATGCAGTTTTTATGGCAAGTCTGTTCATTTTACAAAAATTTGACATAAGTTATGTTTTTGATTTTACAAGCAGTATTTATGATAAAAAGCGTAGAAGAAAATATCACAAAGAAAAAAGGAGAAAATTATTATGAAAAAAATTGTTACTTTTGTTGCCACTTTATCACTTGCACTCGTAGCTATGACCGGATGTGGGAAGGCGGACAGCAAAACAGTATCTACGGATGGCTCAACCTCTATGGAAAAAGTAATCGGTGCTTTGGGCGAAGCTTTTGAGGAAAACAATTCCGGTGTAACCTTTACATATAACCCTACCGGTTCCGGCTCCGGAATTACGGCTGTGGCAGAAGGACGCTGCGATATTGGTCTTTCCAGCCGTAACTTAAAGGAAGAAGAAAAAGCGCAGGGATTGACTGAAACGGTGCTTGCGCTTGACGGGATTGCTGTCATTGTAAATCCGGATAATCCGGTAAATGACCTTGACCTTGAAACGATTAGCAGGATTTATAGAGGGGAAATAACAAACTGGCAGGATATAGGCGGCAATGATCTGGAAATTGTCCTGATTGGACGTGAAGCCGGGAGTGGTACAAGAGATGGCTTTGAATCCATTACGGACACGGAGGATGCCTGCAAATACCGTCAGGAGCTTACATCTACCGGGGATGTGATTACAACGGTGGCAGGCAATCCGGCGGCAATCGGATATGCTTCCCTTGCATCTGTAAAGGATACGGTAAAAACCCTTTCTGTCGGCGGTATTGTACCTGCGGAGGAAACGGTAAAAGATGGTAGCTATGTGGTGCAGCGTCCGTTTGTGTTAGTGACAAAGAGCGGCGCAGAGCTTTCGGCAACTGCACAGAAATTCTTTGATTATATTACTTCATCTGAAGCAGGTGAGATTATCTCATCTGCGGGTGCAGTACCAGTAAATAAATAATCCGGCGGATTATGAAAGGTTTTGGAAGGTGAAGTCAAATGAACAAAAAACAGTTCATGGAGAATGCCATACATGGCATATTCCTGATACTTGGTCTGATTACAGTTGGCTGTGTACTCCTGATTACTGTTTACCTTGTCATATCAGGGATTCCGGCTATCCGAAAAATAGGAGTTTTGAATTTCCTTTTCGGGAAGAAATGGGCTTCTACAGCAGCACAGCCGCAATATGGGATTTTTCCGTTTATCCTTACCAGTATTTATGGTACGGCTGGCGCAATCGTACTTGGAGTGCCAATTGGCTTTATGACAGCAGTTTATCTTGCTAAGATTGCGCCGTTAAAAATAAAAACCGTTATTGAAACAGCGGTAAGTTTATTGGCTGGCATTCCGTCGGTAGTTTATGGGCTTGTGGGAATGATGGTGCTTGTGCCAGGGATACGGATTGTTTTCCATATCCCCGATGGAGCCAGCCTGTTTGCTGCTATCATTGTACTTGCAATTATGATATTACCCTCAATCATTAAAGTGTCGCTTACGGCATTAGAAGCTGTTCCAAAGGAATATGAGGATGCTTCCCTTGCGCTTGGTTCGACACCGATTGAAACATACTTCCGTGTATCCGTTCCGGCGGCAAAAAGCGGCATTGCGGCGGCTGTTGTGTTAGGCGTTGGCAGGGCTATCGGCGAGGCTATGGCTATTATGATGGTGGCGGGGAACGCCCCAAATATGCCGAAAATTTTTCAGAGCGTCCGTTTCCTTACAACCGCTGTGGCAAGTGAAATGTCTTATGCGGCTGACGGAAGTTTACAGAAACAGGCATTATTTTCGATTGCGTTGGTTTTATTCCTCTTTATCATGCTGATAAATGCCGTATTAAATTTCTTTTTGAAACAAAGCAAGGAGTAAATATAGATGGAAAAACAATCAATTTCCCTTAGAAGGAAAACATATATTACAGCCATGCGTGTGTTGATGGGGATTTCCGTATGCATTACTTGTGCATTGGTATTATTTTTGATTGGTTATGTATTGTGGAAAGGGCTGCCGAATGTATCCTGGGAGCTGCTTACTACGAAACCGAGTTATCTGTCTGACCGGATCGGGATACTGCCGGATATTCTTAACACAGTCTATATTGTAGCGGCAACTTTGGTATTTGTTCTCCCGCTTGGAGTTGGTGCGGCGATTTATCTTACAGAATATGCCAAAAATAAGAAACTGGTAGAAATGATTGAGTATGCAGCCGAAACCTTATCAGGGATTCCGTCTATTATTTATGGACTTGTAGGTATGCTGTTTTTCTGTCAGTTTTTTGGTATGAAAACTTCCCTCTTAGCGGGGGCATTTACTTTGGTAATCATGAATCTGCCTACGATTATGCGCACAACGCAGGAAAGCCTGAAAACAGTACCGCAAAGTTACCGTGAAGGTGCTTTTGGGCTGGGAGCTGGAAAGTGGCGTGTGATTTATACCGTTGTGCTTCCAGGTTGTATTGATGGAGTCATAACAGGCTGTATATTGTCAGTGGGGCGAATTTTGGGAGAATCAGCGGCACTTCTTTTTACGGCTGGTTTTGCCCATGCCCTGAACGGGATTCTTGAAGGGCTTGGCAGTGCAGGGGCAACATTGACGGTCGCATTATATGTCTATGCAAAAGAAAACGGGGAATTTGGTATAGCCTTTGCAATTGCCGCTATCCTGATGATTTTGACCATGTTCATCAATCTGTCGGCTGCACTGGCGAGCAGATATTTCCAAAAAAGGAGAAATGTATGAATAATATAATGAATCATGACAAAAATCCTGCCATGGTGGTAAAAGACCTGTGCCTGTGGTATAGCAGTACACAGGCTTTGAAAGATGTAAATATTGAGATTGAAGGACAGAGCATTACGGCACTGATTGGCCCCTCCGGGTGTGGGAAGTCTACTTTCCTTAAATCGTTAAACCGAATGAATGACCTTATCGCTGGTGTACGGATTACAGGAGAAGTGTATTATAGGGGCGATAATATTTTTGATGCAGATGTCGATGTCAATGAGCTTCGCCGCAGTATTGGCATGGTTTTTCAAAAGCCGAATCCTTTTCCTATGAGCATCTACGACAATATTGCTTACGGGCCGAGGACACACGGAGTGAAAAATAAGGCAAAATTGGACGATATAATAGAACGCTCTCTGCGTGGGGCGGCAATCTGGGATGAAGTAAAGGACAGGCTGAAAAAATCGGCATTAGGACTGTCAGGCGGTCAGCAGCAGCGGCTCTGCATTGCCCGTGCATTAGCGGTAGAGCCGGATGTGCTTCTGATGGATGAGCCTACAAGCGCACTTGACCCTATTTCCACATCTAAAATAGAGGAACTTGCAATGGAACTTAAAGAAAAGTATACTATTATCATCGTAACGCACAATATGCAACAGGCTGTGCGGATTTCCGATAATACGGCTTTCTTTCTCCTTGGCAATTTAATTGAGTATGGAAATACGGAAAAGATGTTTGAGCAACCAAAGGACAAGCGGACGGAGGATTATATTACGGGGAGGTTTGGATAATGAGAAGTCGTTTTGATGAACAGCTTGTTATGCTGAATAAAGAGCTTACCCAAATGGGGGCAATGTGTGAGGAAGCGATTGCCGATGCTTCAAAAGCATTAACTATGGGCGACATAAAGCTGGCAGACAAGGTTTTATCCCTTGATGGAGAGATTAACCGGATGGAGCGCACAATCGAAACACTGTGTTTGAAACTGCTGTTACAGCAACAGCCGGTAGCAAGGGATTTACGGCAAATATCTGCAGCCCTTAAAATGATTACTGATATGGAGCGTATTGGAACACAGGCGGCGGATATTGCGGAAATTATCACGTTTCTTGACGGAAGGACTGGAGGGGAATGTGAACAGATCCGGTTTATGGCAGATGCGGCGAGCCAGATGGTTACAGAAAGCATTGACGCTTTTGTAAAACAGGATGTAGTATTGGCTGGTGCGGCGATTGACCGTGATGATGTGGTTGACGATTTGTTTTTACAGGCCAAGTCATCTCTGATTAAGCTGATAGCAGAAAAACCGACAGACGGAGGATATGCGCTGGATTTACTGATGATTGCCAAATATTTTGAGCGTATCGGGGATCATGCGGTAAATATTGCAGAGTGGGTGGCTTTTTCCGCGACAGGAGAACATAAAGGAGCATGATTATGAAAGTATGGTGTGTGGAAGATGATGACAGTATCCGGGATATTGAGGTATATACGCTTAATTCCACTGATTTTGAAGCAAAAGGATTTTTGGATGCAATAGCCTTTCGTGACGCTTTATCTATGGAAAAGCCGGATTTGATAATTCTTGATATTATGCTGCCCGGAGAGGATGGCGTGGAACTGCTGAAATTTTTAAAAGACAGCCCTGACACTTGCAGGATTCCCGTCATCATGGCAACTGCAAAAGGCATGGAGTATGATAAAATCCAGAGCCTTGATTTAGGTGCGGATGATTATCTTGTAAAGCCTTTTGGGATGATGGAGATGGTTTCCCGTGTGAAAGCGGTACTCCGCCGGTGCAATCCTACAGAGGTAGAACATCTTTTGAAAGCCGGGGGGCTTGTTGTCAATCTGGACGAACATACAGTTTCCATTGATAATGAAAGAATACAGCTTACCTTAAAAGAATTTGAACTTCTCCGGCTGTTCCTTTCCCGTCCGGGCATCGCATTTTCCCGTGACCAGCTTTTTAATGACATATGGGGAGCTGATTATGTCAGTGAAACGAGAACGGTTGATATGCATATCCGTACTCTGCGTGTAAAACTGGGGGATTATGGGAAAATGATTGAAACAGTGCGTGGTGTTGGTTATAGGTTAGAGGTGCAGGCATGACAAAGAAAATTTTTAAATCAATTATGGTTGTAGCGGGGGCTGTCCTGATTGCAAGCCTTGTTATCATCATGGGATGTCTTTACAGTTATTTCAGTAATGTTCAGGGAAAACAGTTGGAGGATGAACTGTCTTTAGCTGCCATAGCCGTTGAAAAGGATGGACGGAACTATCTGGAGGAATTACAGTCAAGGGAGTACCGTCTGACATGGGTTGCTGAAAATGGAGATGTTATATATGATACACAGTCTGACGGGGAAAGTATGGAAAACCATGCGGACAGGGAAGAAATTCAAGAAGCCCTGCGGAATAAAGAGGGAAAAAGCTCACGTTATTCCACGACTCTTTTAGAAAAAACACTTTACTGTGCAAGGCGGCTTAATGATGGTTCAGTATTAAGGATTTCTGTCAGCAGCGTTACGATATGGGTGCTTGTTTTGGGGATGATACAGCCGATTTTAATTGTAGTTGTTGTAACACTCATTTTATCAGGAGTATTAGCAAGCCGTATTTCTAAACATATCATGGAGCCGTTAAACAGACTTGATTTAGAAAAACCGCTGGAAAACGATACTTATGAGGAGCTGGCTCCCCTATTAAACCGTATCAATAAACAGCATAAGCAGATTGATATGCAGTTGTCGGAACTCCAAAGGAAAAATGATGAATTTGCACAGATTACATATGGCATGACGGAAGGGCTTGTCCTTTTGAATGAGAAAAATATAATTCTGAACATTAATCCTGCCGCGCTGAAGCTGTTTCATACGAAACGTTCCAGCATAGGTAAAGATTTTCTGACAGTAGAGAGAAGCCATAATGTGAGCCACGCCATACAGGACGCATTTTCAAGTGGACACAGCGAAATCCGCATAGAACGTGAGGGAAAAGAGTATCAGATCCATGTCAACCGCATTGAATCTAACGGTATTGTAATTGGGGCGGTTGTTCTTGCCTTTGATATAACAGAAGCAGCTTTCGCAGAAAGGAACAGACGGGAGTTTACTGCCAACGTATCACATGAATTGAAAACTCCGCTGCAATCCATAATGGGGAGTGCGGAGTTAATGGAGAACGGTCTTGTAAAATCGGAGGATATGACACGTTTTGTAGGGCATATCCGCACAGAGGCAGGGCGGCTTGTAACATTAATTGATGATATTATCCGTTTATCCCAATTAGACGAGGGATGCGATATGCCGTTTGAAAATGTTGATTTATGTGAGATCGCATCTGAGGTGATGGCAGGACTGGCAGATATAGCAGCGGCAAAAGATATTGAAGTGGCTTTAACAGGAAAAAAGGTTTATATTAAAAGTGTCCGGCGGCTCTTAACAGAAATTATTTTTAACCTCTGTGATAATGCTATCAAGTATAATAAGAATGGCGGTACGGTAGAAGTAGCTATAAGCAGTCAGGAAAATAGTGCCTCGATTACGGTGAAGGATTCGGGAATCGGCATACCGCCGGAACATCAGGCAAGAATCTTTGAACGATTTTACCGTGTAGACAAGAGCCGCTCTAAGGAATCAGGTGGAACGGGATTAGGACTATCTATTGTAAAACATGCTGTACAATACTTGAATGGCAAGATTGAACTGCAAAGCAGCCTGGGGCAAGGAACGGTTATACAGATTATTTTTCAGCAAGATAAAAGTGATGTGGTGCAGTTTTCCTAAAAAACCTGTATTTTACATAATGAGGATTATGCCTATTTGCTAAATATGGAAACAATAAAAGTTTGTGGTCAAGACACATATTTGTGCATTCCTTTTGTAGCAACTATTTTAAGGTTGGCTGATATAATAGATTTTGACCCTAAAAGAACACCATTTGTTTTATTTTCCCATTTGGCTGTGAAAAATCCAGTTTCATTATTGGAATGGAAGAAACATCAGAGTATAAATGCATGGACAATATCGTCAAAAAAACTTATATTTTCAGCTCAATGTGAGCATCCTGCAATTGAAGCAGCGATACTTGCATTTTGTAATCAAATTGATGAAGAATTAAGAAATGGAACAGTCATTCTTTCCAATCTATCGGATGATGGAATGGATATAGATATGGAAATTTATAAGATACCATTACCACCACAAGTTGATAGAAGAAAAATTCAGGCTAAGAAAAATATTATTACAGGAAAACCTATATATCGTTACCATGACACAAAATTTTCTTTAAGTAAGAAACAAATCATTGATTTATTAATGGGAACAAAATTATATGGAAAGCCAGAAGTGGCTTTGCGTGAGCTATTGCAAAATTGAAATAACTATAAGTGAAAATGTACTTAAATCAATAAGCCTCTACAAAGAAGAAGATCTTGAGCGAGTAGAATCACAGAAAAGCAGGTTGACTAAATAAATACATGACAGATAAATTCTACATTTTAAGTTTGAATTTCATCAAATACAAGGAATATACCTTGTATTAGTAAAGAACGGAATATTGGTAAACTACTTAAAAAAGATACTCGCCTTTTTAGTGAAATTGGCAAGTATCTTTTTTGTAGAGCCTTAAATTTATGACATTGCATATGCACCTTTGTTTTGTCCCGCTGACGGAGGACGGCAGGCTCAGTGCCAAAGATATTATAGGCAATAAAAAGAAGCTGACATGGTGGCAGGATGAGTTTTGGAAACACATGGTCAAGAAATTCCCGGATTTGGAGCGCGGCGAAAGCGCCAGCCTGACCGGGCGCGACCACATTCCGCCCCGCGTGTTTAAGGAGATGACCCGGCTGACCAAACAGAAGGAGAAACTGGGGCAGCTGCTCACTGGAATTACTCCATTTAATGCAAAAAGCCGGGCGGAGGAAATCTGCAAAATTTTGGACACATATCTTCCCGGCGTGGAAAAGATGGACACGCTGCTGCGGAAATATGGTGTGGCTTTTACGAAAACAGCATCTGAAAACAAAAAGCTGAAAACGAAAAATGCCGAACTGGAAGAATCTCTTGCATCGGCGCAGAAGGTTAGCGCCCTAAAGCAGATCGTAGACCTCAAGCTGCGGCGCGACTATGACAGTGCCGTGGCGATATTGGAGCAGATACCGCCAGAAGTATTGGAACTTTATAAACACCCGCATAAAAAAGAAAGGGAAACTGCCTATGATCGATGAATGGAGCGGTTTTGCAGACCTGCTGGCCAACCTGATTGAGAAGTACGCTTCGGAGTTGGATGTTGAGAACCTGCCTGCTCCGGCGGTTCCGCTTGAGGATCAGGACAGCGCGGCAACGGGCAAAAAAGAATCTGTTTTCAAGCCGGAAGCAGTTGCAGGCAAAATCGCTGCATGATACAATAGACGTGATATAAGAGTCCAAACAAGAGAGCGACGGCCATTTTCTTCGCTCTCTTGAAACATAGAAAATGTAATCGGATAGGAGCGTGAACAAATGGCGGAAGATAAGAACAGACCGGATCAGAGCCAGGGCGAGATTGTAATTTATCAGGCCGAAGATGGGCTCACAAAGGTAGAGTGCCGGTTTGTAGACGAGACTGTTTGGCTGACGCAGCAGCAGATGGCGGAATTGTTCCACACGTCCAGAAGCAACATTGTGGAGCATATCGGCCACATCTATGAAGAAGGCGAATTGGATGAGGTTTCAACCTGTCGGAAATTCCGACAGGTTCGAATGGAGGGCAACCGGCAAGTAACCAGAGAGCTGCCTTTCTATAATCTGGATATGATCATTTCTTTGGGGTACAGGGTAAAATCCTTGATTGCCACCCAGTTTCGCCGGTGGGCCACGGAACGCCTGAAAGAATATATGATCAAGGGCTTCACGATGGACGATGAGCGCCTGAAAAATTTGGGCGGTGGCAACTACTGGCATGAACTGCTGGAACGGATTCGGGACATTCGTTCTTCGGAAAAAGTGATGTATCGTCAGGTGCTGGACTTGTACGCCACCAGTGTGGACTATAACCCCAGGAGCGCGGAATCTGTTGCGTTTTTCAAAATGGTGCAGAACAAGCTCCATTATGCAGCGCACGGACATACGGCTGCGGAAGTGATCTATGAGCGGGCCGATGCGGATAAGCCGTTTATGGGGCTTACTACTTTTTCGGGGGATTTCCCCACGGCAAAAGATATTGGAATCGCTAAGAATTATCTGACAGAGGAAGAACTGCGGGTTCTGAATCAGATGGTATCCGGTTATTTTGACTTTGCCGAGGTGCAGGCTATCCGTCACCGGCCCATGTATATGAGCGATTATGTGGAGCAGCTGGACAATATTCTTCGGGCAACCGGCGAAGAAGTGTTGACCCATGCAGGAAAAATCAGTCATGCACAGGCGATGGAAAAAGCAAAAGCGGAATATAAACGCTATCAGGCACAAACTCTTTCCCCTGTGGAGGAAGAATATCTGAAGACCATTAAGCAGCTGGGAAAAACGGCCAAGACAGAGGCGGAAAAGCAGGATGATTCTTCTGACCCAAGTTAAGAACGACCAATCCATTTTTTGATTGGCACCACATGAGGAAGATTACGATGCAGAAAGAAAAGACAAAAGTTTACACCTACACCAGGGTCTCCACCGCTATGCAGGTGGACGGCTACTCGCTGGATGCGCAGAAGGCCAAAATGAAGGCATATGCCGACTACAATGATTATGAGATTGTCGGTGAATATGAGGACGCGGGAAAGTCCGGCAAGTCTATCGAAGGCCGGGCGCAATTCAGCCAGATGATGGAGGACATCAAATCCGGCAAGGATGGCATGTCCTATGTTCTGGTGTTCAAATTGTCCCGCTTCGGCAGAAACGCGGCGGACGTGCTCTCTTCCCTTCAGGTTATGCAGGATTTTGGCGTCAATCTGGTTTGTGTGGAAGATGGCATTGATTCTTCCAAGGACGTGGGTAAATTGATGATCTCCGTCCTGTCTGCCGTGGCGGAGATTGAACGCGAAAATATCCGTGTCCAAACCATGGAGGGCCGCATCCAAAAGGCAAGAGAGGGTCGCTGGAATGGCGGCTTTGCCCCCTATGGGTATCGGCTGGTGGATGGAAAACTGATGATCAACGAGGAAGAAGCAGAGGCGATCCGTGTCATCTATGACCAGTATGTTCACACGGACATTGGCGCAAACGGCATCGCAAAGTATCTGGAAAACCATGGTATCCGCAAGATTCCTCGGCAGAATGGGAAAAATCCCCTGTTTGACGCACACCTGATCCGACTGATTCTGAAAAATCCGGTGTACTGCGGCAAGATTGCCTATGGACGCCGTAAAACGGAAAAAGTGCGCGGTACAAGGAACGAGTATAAGCTGGTGGAACAGGACAATTACTTGTTGGCAGAAGGATTGCATGAGCCCATTGTTTCGGAAGAAGTCTGGCAGGCGGCGCAGGTGAAGCTGCTGGCACAGGCCAAGAAATATGAACACGTCAACCGCGGGAAAGATGAACACGTACATCTGCTCTCCGGCATTGTAAAGTGTCCTGTCTGCGGAGCCGGAATGTATGGGAATAAAAGCATCAAGCACAAAGCGGACGGCACTAAGTACAAGGACTTTTATTATTACGGCTGTAAGCATCGCTCCATGATTCGTGGGCATAAGTGCGATTACAAAAAGCAGATCCGGGAAGAATTGCTGGACGATGCCGTGGCGGAAGTCATTGTAAAGCTGGTGAGCAATCCGAAGTTTGCTGCCATGATGCAGGAAAAGATCAACATGAAAGTGGATACCGCCGCCATTGACCAGGAGATTGCCAATTACGAGAAGCAGCTGCGCCAGCATTATTCCGTCAAGGCGAAGCTGGCGGAGGAGATTGATTCTCTCGACCCGGACGACCGGCACTATGTCCGGCGCAAGGCAGACCTTGGTGATCGGCTCTACAAGATGTATGATAAGATTGAAGATACGGAATCTCTGCTGATCGCAGCCAGAGCCAAAAAGCAGGCCATTGAAGCGGAAAAGCTGACCGGCGACAATATCTATAAAGTGCTGATTTATTTTGAAAAACTGTACGGCGTGATGAATGAGGCGGAGCGGCGGCAGTTGATCGAGGCGTTGATCTCTGAAATTCAGGTTTACCCGGAACGCCAAGCCAATGGACAGTGGTTAAAATCCATCAAATTCAAGCTGCCGATCATCGAGGAAGACTTGAGTATCAGTTTGGACAACGAAGAACAAGTCGAGACTGTGTGCCTCCTAAGCAGCCGAAAACCAGATGCGAGAGTAAAGATCGATGTGGATCTGGAAGATTTCTACCGTATCAAGGACGAACAGAAGAAAAATAAAGCCTCAGAATAAGATAAAACACCGAACTTAAAGCGAAGAGCTGCTGATGCAAACAAGCATTAGCGGCTCTTTTCGCATCAAGGGAGGTGGTGCCTATGATCTGACTCACGTGATGACGGAAGGCAAGAGACAATCAACGACAATCGCAAAATGGAGGAAATCATAATGGCAAAGAAAAGAAGTATCAAGGTATATGGTCAGAGCGGCTACAAGTATCAGGAAACGCCCACAATCATGCTGAAGGGTATGTGGCTGAAACTTGCGGCGGCTGTGGCGCTTCTCCGTCATGGAAAAGTTCATAAGACAGCAAGTTATGCACATTACGCACAGTGCTGACTGTTACGGAATCCCTCTCACACCTATATCTTTTTTGAATATCACAAACAAGATAGATTTAGAGATAGCAGAATGATATAATCTGAATATACATATTTCCTTATATTTCGTCAAATTCCGTTCAGAATTATACTATCAATAGAGTTAAAAAGCCCCATTTTCTCCCACTCTACCGTTGGT
Organism: Candidatus Merdisoma sp. JLR.KK011; assembly: GCF_036941125.1. NCBI lineage: Bacteria > Bacillati > Bacillota > Clostridia > Lachnospirales > Lachnospiraceae > Candidatus Merdisoma > Candidatus Merdisoma sp. JLR.KK011. The sequence continues at coordinate 21,478 of NZ_JAYWSZ010000003.1, forward strand.
AGGTGTTCATTTTTATGCCGGATTTATATAATTTACCGCAAGCAGGAGGGCTGAATGATGAATCAAATTAAGATTGGAGCTTTTATTTCCGAACGCCGGAAAGCAAAAGGCTGGACGCAAAGCCAGTTAGCAGAAAAACTGGAAATAACCGATAAGGCTGTTTCAAAATGGGAAACAGGACGGTCTATGCCGGATTTGTCTTTGTTTATGCCTTTATGCACTCTTTTAGACGTTACTTTGAATGAACTATTTGCGGGCGAGTGCATTGCAGAAGAAAAATTGAAAGAAAAAGCAGATGAGGTACTTATGGACGTGATTACAAATTGGTTAGGACATGATAAATGGGAATCAAAAGAAAGTGATATAACCCCCGAAAATGTTTTGGAAGTTGAAAATGTTTCCAAACTCTATGAAACAGAAAATAATTCTGTATTAGCTGTAAATGACGTGAGTTTTCAGATACCGCACGGAAGTTTTGTTGGAATTATGGGGGCTTCCGGTTCTGGAAAAACAACATTGCTTAATTTAATAGCCACAATAGACAAGCCCACAAATGGGACGATACGAATAAGCGGACAGAATATAGTGGATATACCAGACGAAGCCACCGCAGAATTTCGCCGCAGACATTTAGGCTTTGTTTTCCAAGAATACAATTTACTTGAAACTTTGACTATCTATGAAAATATTGCACTTGCATTGACAATTAAAGAGGTTTCCAAAGAAAGCATTCGTCCAACAATTCAAAGTTTGTCTGAAAAGCTGGATATATCAGCAATATTAGATAAATTTCCATATGAGGTATCGGGAGGGCAGCGGCAACGCTGCGCCTGCGCCCGTGCTATTGTGGTAAATCCAGATATTATACTTGCGGACGAGCCTACCGGGGCATTAGATTCCCATGCTGCCAGACAGCTTTTAGACACTCTTGCTATGCTTTGTAGAGAGTACGGCGCAACCATATTGATGGTGACACATGATGTCATGGCAGCCAGCTATTGTGACAGGATTTTGTTTATGAAAGACGGCGAAATAAAAGCTGGCTTAAACCGGGAACAGGAAAACAAACAGACCTTTTTCGCAGACATTTTGAAGAAAATAGAATTGATAGAGGGAGAAAGCTATGATGTACTTGAAGTTGTCAATCCGTAATGCCAAGCGGTCTTTTATAAATTATCTTTTATATGTTGTTACCGTGACCGTGCTTTTGGCGATTATAGAAGTATCTAATTGTATAACCATTATAGGAGAATCAGCTGGTTTTCAAGTGATTTCTCTGCCATTGCTGATAGCAGCCATTCAGATAGTTTTAGTTGGATATATAGACTTTTTTCTGCTAAAGCAGCGGGCAAAAGAGTTTGCAAGTTATTTATTATTGGGTATGGGAAAAAAGAGATTAACCCGGCTGTTCCTATGCGAAGTCCTGTTGATTGGCTTTTGCTGCTATATAGCAGGAACAACAATAGGTTTTTCCATATATGGATTTTGGTATTTCCGTGAGCCATTGCACGAAATGAAACATTGCGGATTCCTTTATGGAAAAAGTATGTTATATACGTTTCTGTTTTTTTGCTTTATTGAAACCGTGTGTTCTTTTCGATTGAAGCAACGCTTAGACAAGCTGCAAATAAGGGAGCTGATGTATGAAAGAAACCGCAATCAAGGCGTAAAAAATATAGGGAACTATAAAAAATGGGGCATTATTTTCTTTTTGTGTTTTGTGTGCTTCATTGGTTGCGTTTGTAGCATTGTTTTTTTGCCGGAAGTTTATATTGTTTATCCCGTATCTGTTACAGCAATCCCTTTGCTAATATCTGTTTTTGCTTTTTACAAATGGGTGTTTGGCTATTTATATGCGTATAGGCGAATGAAATCCGTTAAGATATATCAAAAAGACAGGCTATATATTACGGCAAATGTTACATCAAATCTCAAAACGGCTGCTATGGTTAATGCTGTTTTTTGCATATGCTTTTTGTTTTCCGGGGCTTCTTTTGTAACTGGAATACTGATACTGCAGCCGGAATTTCAGCTTTTTGATACGGCTATGCGCCAGTGGATGGGAACTTCACAAATAAGTATCTGTATTGTTTTTTTGGTTATTTATTTTTCGATACTATCTTTGCAGCAGATTATAGAAATTAGGCAAAATTCAAAAAGCAATCAGATAATGCGCTGTATGGGGAAAAGTGATAAGCAGATAGTAAGACTTGTGAATCAGCAGATAGCAATTAAATTATCCTCTCCAATGATAATGGCTTTATTGATTATTTTATTCTGCATATTGTTACTGAATGGAAAAATGAACTTAATATTGCCGGCTTCTTTGAATAATATTCTGCTCAAATTAACTGGTGAGTTTGGGGCGTGTATTTCAGTTTTTTATATTTGCTATTTTGGAATTGTAAGTGCTATGAGCAAACGGTATATATATTCCTCTAATTGAAAGCCGTCAAAACAATCGAAGCAACTAACAACAGTAGGTAATCAAAGGGCGATAGCCTAAAGTGTTGTTGCCCTTTGAATTATAAATGCAACCGTAAACCATGCACCGCTCCATGTGGTAAATTTATTGAAGATGAAAATTTAATTGAATATGCGTTTTCGGCAGATCTTGGAACATTTCTGGATGTGGACTATAAAAGAAGAATTTTATCAGAATCGTTGTCTGTAAATGAAAGCAAGATATTTGTGCGTGGCAATGAATTGGAATTCGGTTCCTTTCAATCGATAGAAGCCTTTATGGTGAATGCTTTTGAACAAAACGAAGATGGAGCCAAAGCTCTTGCAAAGAGTAACCTGAATGATGAGGAATTGTTCTTAATGAATGGATTCAAAAATATGTCAGCAGCCATTATTCTCTTTCTGATTTTGGTACTGCCGGAAAAAGTGGTGTCCGTAAAAATGAGGATTATATGAAAAATTATTTTGTAGACCGTTATGGCGCAATTAAAGATATCAACTTTACGCCGATTTTCGAGGAATTAATATTCCGTGGAAAAGAGGTGTAATGTATTATTTCAATCGGCATTGTGTTGTCCGCAGGGTAACAGTTTCCTTGCATTTACAAAAAAATAATGAAAAAATTACCAGAATGATCAAATGAATGAAAAAAATGTCGTTTGGTGCAAATGGGGTTGAAATTATGACCGGAATAAAGATAATAAGAAGTGTCATTGATTTCACAGAACAGCTACACAAAAGTTCACTACTTAATACAGAATGGAGGAATTTAATGAAGATATGGATGTGGTGGTTTAAAAGGCTATGAGGTGTAGGTAATCCATCTGTTGAGTGAAGTACAGGTTAATGTTTACGGAAAACTTTAGCATTTGGCAATGTTTCTGTTTTTTGAAAAGGAGAAAATCGGATGAAAAGGCAGCTATGTTTGATATTGATTGTTATTTTTTCTATGTCTATATTTGGGTGTGGAAATTCAGGACAGGATTCTGGAAGTAAAATATCAGATGTTCAAAATGAAGTGGGTTCTGAAACAGAAGAACCTTATGTAGAAAACGATATACCTGATGAGAAAATTACTTTTCCAGCGAGTTACGAGAATACCATGGAAAATGTTGATTTTAAGATGGATGTTATTGTTGGTGCTGATTTAGGAGAGAAATTTCCAATTACCGCGAAAGCAAGAATGTTGAAAGTAAATGAGGAGCGGGCATTTCAATCATTATTCAGCGGTAATGATGATTACGAAGTATACAGTTATGAAGAAAAAAACGAATATGGGGAAAAGGTAGATACGGCAACTTATGTCACTCCAGAGGAAATAACGTTATCTTATGGTCCGCTTTCCAGTCAGATGTCATATATGCAAAGAGATTTAATGTCATATATACGCAGCTCTTTTGTACTTGATCCGGCAGATGAGCGATATAATGCAGGTTTGTATTCTACAGAGGAACAATTGTCGTTTATGACGCGTGAGGAGGCTTTTCAGATAATTGATAACGCATTAACAGAAGTGAATATTAAATTTGAGCATGTTTATACGGGATATGCGTTAGATTACAATTGTATGCAGTCACAGGAATATCACGAAGATATGGACGGAAATCTTGACCAGGCAAACTATAAAAACGGGTGGTCTGTCTCAGATGAAGGCTATTATTTTTGTGTCAATCAGATATACAGAGAATTGCCGCTTTATCATGTGTATTGTGAGATATTTTCAGATGTAGCAGATGTAAATGCTCCGGTACAGGCATTTATATCAAAAGATGGAATAGAGTATTTGAACATTGAAAAAGTATTTGAAATTACCGATGAAGGAATGGCAGTCGCTTTAGCTCCTATGGATGTGATTGCTGAAACGGTTGCTCATAAGTATAACCAAATACTCGGAAGCTCAACATATGAAATGACAGAAGCAGAATTATGCTATTATGTTGATTTATCTTCAGGAACAGGCGTATATGATGTAAAGCCTGTCTGGATCGTGAAGGGGATCGAAAAAAGTGAACAGCATGAGGAGGATATTCAGGTCATTATAGATGCGCAGACAGCGAAGGAGATTATACCTTGAGAAAGTTTTGCAATTATTTAAAAACAGACTTAAAGAGGTCTGTATGCTCAATGAAGTTTCTAATATCAATTGCATTAATGATATGCGTACTGCTGTTTTCAACACTGGAAGGCATTGCTTTGGACACAAATGTATTATATGTTTTTTCTATTGTTATGTACGGGATGCCGGCAATGATGATATTGGTATGCGGAGCCATTGCATTTGCAGATAGTTTTTGTGAGGATATAGAACACAAATACGTTATTCAGCAGGTGATTCGAGGGGATATTGAACGGTATGTTTCTGCTCGGATACTCAGCATTTTTTTCGTGACGATGCTTTCTGTTACATTTGGTATGTTTTTATTTGCAAGTATACTGCATTTTAAATTAGCATGGGTGGATGTATCCGGTTTGCAGTATGATCATATCATTCATGCCGGGGGATTAAGATTTTTTTTAATACATAAATGGTATTCCCTGTATTATTTTTGTTATGGAATTCAGCATAGTATATTGGCGGGAATTTTAGCTTTATGGGCAGCCTATTTCTCCATGTTCATCTCAAATCGTATGCTTGTGTTATCGGCACCAATGATTCAATATTATTTTATGGATTATATTCTGTCAGCGCTTTCCTCTGGAAAGCTGAGTTTGGCTGCGATTTTTTCACCTTCGAATAATATTTTTTTAAATGATTTTTTGTCTGTATTACTGGTAGTTATGATAGCAGTTATGAATTTGATTTTGCTTAGAAAACTTTTAATTAGGAAATTGAGGAGAAAAATCTGTGAATAAAATAAAATATGTATGGGAGGATTTTATAAATAATTTTTTGAGCAGGAGGCTGCTTGCTTTCTGCGTTTTTCAATTTTATATTTTGCACTATTATATCCATTCAGTGAAACAATTTTCTGTTGTGGCAGATTACCCTGCTTCACCTTGGATACTGCCTTTTGCCGGACAAAATGTATATTTTTTATTTGTATATGGTATTTCTGTCATTTACTTTTACTCTAACATACCGTTTATGCAGCGGAACGAAATGTATGTGCTGATAAGGCAGGGAAGAAAGAGATGGATACATATTAAAATATTAAGAATTTGGTTATCTGCTGTTTTGCTTTCAGTTATTGAATTGATTTTAAGTATATTGCCATTGTTTCCATGTCTGGAATGGTCTGCAGAATGGGGCAAATTATACAATTCGCTCGCCATGACAAATGCAGGCTTGGAATATAATGTTAAATTATCTTTTTCCTATGAATTAATCAGCGAGCATAATCCTCTCATAACAATGTTAATATTTGGGACAATCCTTTGTATATCTACTGGATTGATTGGGATGATTATGCTTGCTGTGAGTATTTGCATGAATAGAACAGGCGCTGTGCTTATAGGAACTTTTTTTTCGATTTTGCCGGTTGTATTTGCTAATCTGCATTTATACCAGCAATGGATTAGTTTTATTTCCCCATTTTCATGGTTAAATCTACTCTTATTATACGGAAAAGTATGTAAAAATGCACCATCTTTTTTCATGGTAATTATTATGACAGTAATTTTATCATTTGTTTTAAGCTATATTTCTTTAAAAAGAATATATCTAAAAGATTTAAATTGGATAGATGAGGAGTGATTTTATGCAGGATAAAAATATAAAAGTAAAAGATGTATGCAAATGTTTTGGTAAAACACAGGTGTTAAATCATGTTAATATGGAATGCAATCAAGGAGAGATTACAGGGATTATAGGAAGAAATGGTGCAGGGAAAACAGTTTTATTTAAAATAATATGTGGTTTGCTGTCTTTGGATTCAGGTGAGATTGTAATAAACGGCACAAAACGGGAAAAACAGGCAGATGTTCTTCCTTCTGTTGGAATTATTATTGAAGAACCAGCTTTTTTAAAAAATTATTCTGGAATAAAGAATTTGGAATATTTATATATGATAAATAATAAAAATAGCAGGCCTTATTTAGAAGGTATTATGGATAAAGTAGGACTTGATCCGAAATCAAAAAAACATGTGGGAAAATATTCTATGGGGATGCGCCAAAGGTTGGCTATAGCACAATCAATTATGGAAGAACCTGATTTTTTAGTTTTGGATGAGCCGTTTAATGGACTTGATAATCATGGCGTAGATGAAATGAGAGAATTATTTCTTGAACTGAAAAAAAGCGGAAAAATAATTTTAATTGCCAGTCATAATTCAGAAGATATAAATATCCTTTGTGATCATGTTTATAGAATGGAGTCAGGGAATTTAGAAGCTGTACGCTGAGATTTATGCTCTTTTCAAAGAGTGCTTTTGAAAGTGTGTTTGAAAAAACAGTCATCAGAGGTTATAATGATGAGGGAGTGGAGGAGCCTTTGAAGATAACTTTTGTGTATAAAACTGGTATCCGCTCTAATATTAATGGAAAGGATTTTAAGCCAAAGCGTAAAAACGCTGCGGCTGTACATAATGACGCAGAATTGTGTTCCTATACGAGTGACGAGACTGAAAAATTGTGTTTACATAGTAGCTCCGACACATGTCGAGTGCGTAGTCTTGATGTCAAAAGTACAGAAGTAAATACCGAAAAAGGCTTGAAAACAAGGTGTTTCCGAGAGTTGGGAGTGCGTTTCTCATCTACTCTTACGGCGATACGTTGTACAGAAACTTGCGGATTTCTTTGCTGAGAATTATCATGATCTGAAAGAATTTAACTGCCGTGGTCTTTATCGAATGAAATAATTTTACGAACTTTATAAGTATAACGAAAAAGTGTCACCGGTGGTGACACAATCTAAATAATCGGAGGTGGCTTAGTTGGCAAAGAAGAAAAATGAAATAAGCATTCGTTCAAGTGCAGCAGAGTATCTTACCTATGTTGCTTCTGTTGGAGAACAGGAAGATAGCATTGAAATGCGCTATGAAGATGAAAATATATGGCTGACACAGAAAATGATGGCTACGCTTTATGATGTGGATGTGCGTACAATTAGTGACCACATCAAAAAGGTGTATTCAGATAGCGAGTTGGAAGAATCGGCAACTATCCGAAAATTTCGGATAGTTCAAACCGAGGGTTCTCGCCAGGTTCAACGAGAAGTGAACCATTATAACTTGCAGATGATTATTTCGGTGGGTTTCAAGGTAAATAATGAACGTGCCGTGCAGTTTCGCAAGTGGGCAAACGGTATCGTAAAGGATTACACCATCAAAGGCTGGGTTATGGATGACGAGCGTCTGAAGCGAGGTACTTATCTAACCGACAAGTATTTTGATGAACAGTTAGAACGCATTAGGGAAATCCGTGCAAGCGAGAGAAAATTCTATCAGAAAATCACAGATATTTATGCTACTGCCATAGATTATGACAAAACCTCTGCCACAACGAAAAGGTTCTATGCAACAGTCCAGAACAAAATGCACTTTGCAGTACACGGTCACACGGCTGCTGAATTGATTGTAGAGCGAGCTGACCACCAAAAGGAGCATATGGGGCTTACCACCTGGGCAGATGCTCCGGACGGCAAGATTAAGAAAAGTGATGTAACGATTGCGAAGAATTATCTCAGCGAAAATGAGTTACATCAGCTTAACCGTATGGTAACGGCATATTTGGATTTTGCTGAAAACATGACGTTAAGGCATATTCCCCTTACGATGGAGGATTGGGAAAAGAGACTCAACAGCTTTATTGAAATGTTTGATTATGGCATTTTGCAGGATGCCGGAAAGGTTTCTGCTGAAATAGCCAAGCTTCATGCCGAAACGGAGTTTGAGAAATATCGTATCATTCAAGATAGATTGTTCATGTCAGATTTTGATAAGTATCTGCTTGAGTTGGAAGAAAAAGCGAAGAAGCAAGTGGAAAATTAGAATTTTAGGAGATAAAGATAACTATGATACTTGAAACTGAACGGTTATATCTGCGTGAGATGGAGCAAACTGATTTTGAAGCTCTGTGTAGAATTTTGCAAGACGAAGACACAATGTACGCATATGAGGGTGCATTTAATAACGATGAAGTCCATGAATGGCTTGATAGACAAATTGCACGCTATCAAAAATGGGGCTTTGGATTATGGGCTGTTGTCTTGAAAGAAACCGATGAAATGATTGGACAATGTGGGCTTACTATGCAGCCCTGGAAAGAAAATGAGGTTCTTGAAATAGGATATCTTTTTGAGCGGTCATACTGGTATAATGGATATGCCATTGAGTCGGCAAAAGCCTGTAAAAAATACGCATTTGAAACATTAGACGCAACGGAAGTCTGTTCAATTATTAGAGATACGAATGTAGCCTCTCAAAATGTAGCCATAAGAAATGGAATGGTAATAAAAGATACATGGATGAAACATTACAGAGGGATAGATATGCCGCATTATCGTTATGTGGTTTATAGATAAACCTGAGATTTAACGAGGTATATTTCAGTTTTACAGACATATTCCCGCAAATGGTAAAACGGTGAAATAGGCAGATGACATATTACCGTAATCGGGAAAATGTCAAAGAAATTCAGCATATCCAGACGAGCCATACAGAATGTGTGGTGGCAATGCAGAGGAAACATATCTAGAAATCCTTTATTTTAGGCAATTTTATAAGCATTTTGTGTTCGTGGAAGATGAAGAGGGGAATCGGAAAAAGAGGATTAAGAAATATTTTGAGGTTTCGGTAGTGGTTGATGTGGGGGGACAAAAGATTTATTATAATGATTTTAACGTATAGAGATTAGTGATAGTTTCCACGATTTTGCTGAGGTTAGCAAAATTGTGGAGGCAGGTGTGCATTTATCAGTAGTATCAGTTTCTGATGAGCGTGGGATTTTGTTCATATAAATAGGGAACATTTTCAAGTGGTATATTTTGAAATATTCCCTATTGAACTTTTGTATTCAGTTTGTCTTATAAAATCTTGGAAATAAAAAGGAGTGTGAAGTGGCTTTCCGACAAGGAAGCCTTTTTGCTGTGTGGAAGTAGTGACAGATAGTTTAGAAAAGGTTATAATTGAAAAAACTTTTGAGAAGAATCTTGGGTTAAGAAATGAAAGTTGGGGATAAAGTTGGGAATAAAAAAGGATTAAATTCAAGAAGGCAAAGAATTATTACTGAAATGAGAGATAATCCTAATATTGCTACCAGCGAATTACATCAAATACTGGGGATTAGTGAAACGGCAGTAGAAAATAATCTTACATTCCTGAAAGAGAATGGATATGTAGAAAAAATTGGTTCTAAAAAGACCGGTTATTGGAAAGTGCTTGATGAAGCGTACAAGCATGGAACAATTGATACAGCACAGAAAATTTGTATAAGAAGAGAAAAGAAAGTGAGAAAAATACCTGTAGAACCTAGATGAGAAAATAAGTATTTATCAGGAGATTTCCTGAATAAATGGAAAGCCTATGAAGATTATCTGATGACGCTGGAATTAAAGGAATAAGAAGACTATGAAACTCCTCTGGAAACTTTGCTTTTTCCGGCGGTGTAAATGTGTTATACTGGTTGGCAATTCAGATCATAGATTGTTCAGAGACAGGAGTGGAAAATGGAAGTACTGAGGCCGGGGGATAAAATAGGGAGAGCAGCTTTTCCGATTTTTTTATATTGGATTCTTTCCATGGCGTTTCCAATGCTGCTTACGGCTGTTTCGGGCGTGGGTTTTTTGGAGCCGGGAAGGAAGATGTGGTTTCTGACAGCGGAGAATTTTTTAATGCTGCCGGTATTCTGGCTGTTATACCGGAGGGATCGGAATGCGTATAAGCGGGGAGACGAGGGAAAAGGGAATGACTTAGGAGGCAGGAGCTTGCGGGGCTGGAAAGATCTTGTCCTGGCGGCTGTTGGGGCGGTCTGCATTTCCAGGGGAGTGAATTATTTTCTGGCTCTGACGTTTCTGCCGCAGGTTTTTCCGGGCTACCGGGCGGTGTCGGAGGGGATTCCCCAGTGTGGTCTTTTATCTAGGATGGCGGCTGTGGTTGTGAGTGCGCCTCTTCTGGAGGAGGTGCTGATGCGGGGCCTTGTCTATGGCAGGCTGAAGGAAGCGCTGGGAGAGCCCCGGAAGGCGATGGTGATCAGCGGACTGATTTTCGGGATGTTTCACGGAAATGTGGTGCAGGGGATCTATGCCTTTGCTGTGGGGCTGTTTTTTGCCCAGGTTTATGAGGCTGGCAAAACGCTTTTCCTGCCGGTGCTGGCCCATATGGCGGTAAATGCTGTTTCTTTGCTGGAAGCGCAGACTGGCTGGATGCAGGGGCTGGGGAGGCTTCCGGTGGCTTACAATCTGGTGACGGCTGCATTTTTGGCGGCTGGAATGCTCTGCTGGAGATATTTTGCGCGGAAATAGGGCTGTGGGGAAAACGGATTTATTTCAGAAAGCTCCGAATCAGCTTCCCGTACAATCCCCGGTAGGGCTGATATCGCATGGGAAGATCCAGCCAGGTTTTTTTGTCTACAATGCTCTTATAGTGGGAGAAGGTGTCAAAGCCGTCCCTGCCGTGGTAGGATCCCATGCCGCTTTCGCCGAAGCCTCCAAAGCCCATCTCGCTGGTGGCAAGATGGATGATGGTGTCGTTGATGCAGCCGCCGCCGAAGCCGCAGCGTGAGGTGACTTTTCTGGCCGCGCTTTTGTCAGAGGTAAAGAGGTACAGGGCCAGGGGGCTGGCTTTGGAATTGACGGTCTGTATGGCTTCCTCCAAAGAATTGCAGGTAAGAACGGGCAGAACCGGGCCGAAGATCTCCTCCTGCATACAGGCGTCCTCCCAGGTAATATCATTTAAAATGGTGGGCTCGATTCGGAGAGTTTTCGGATCAAAGCTTCCGCCGTGAATTACTTTTGAGGGGTCAATCAGTCCGCACACACGCTGAAAATGCTTCTCATTGATGATTTTTCCATAGTGTGCGTTGGCAAGGGGCTCATGGCCGTACTGCTTTTGAATCTGTTTTTTCAGCTCTGCGATAAGGGGTTCGCGGACAGCAGCATCGCATAAAAGGTAGTCGGGGGCCACGCAGGTCTGTCCGCAGTTTAAAAATTTTCCGAAAACAATGCGTTTTGCCGCCAGCTTGAGGTTGGCGGTTTTTTCTACGATACAGGGGCTTTTGCCTCCAAGCTCTAAGGTGACAGGGGTGAGATGCTCGGAAGCTTTTCTCATTACCTGGCGGCCGACGGCCTGGCTTCCTGTGAAGAAAATGTAGTCGAAATGCTCATTTAGCAGGCAGGTGTTTTCCGCCCGGCCTCCGGTAACTGTCGCCGCAAGGGAGGGATCGAAGCATTCCTCTATAAGGGAGCGGATGACCTCGCTGGTGTGAGGAGAGTAGGCGCTGGGCTTTAAAATTACAGTATTTCCGGCAGCCAGGGCATCTGTCAAGGGCTCCATGGTCAGTAGAAAGGGATAGTTCCAAGGGCTCATAATAAGGACTACGCCATAGGGGGAGGGCTTTTTGAAGCTTCGGGAGTGGAATTGGGCCAAGGGTGTGTGAACTCGTTTTTCCCGGGCGAAGGAGCGGAGATGGCGCTCCATATAGGTGATTTCGCTTAAGGTCAGGCCGGTTTCACACATGTAGCTTTCGAAGCTGCTTTTTCCAAGATCCGCCTGGATAGCCTGGTGAATCTGTTCCTCCCGGCGTTTGACGGCGCTTTTCAGCTTTTTCAGAGCTTCCAGACGGGCGGTCAAAGGAAGAGTGGCGCCGGATAAAAAGTATTCGCGCTGACGGTTTACAAGCTGTCTGATTTCTGTATCGTTCATAGAGGTATCCTCCTTTATGCGGTTTCTCCAATAGGCTTTCAAATCTTGGTATGCTTCCAGGTTCAGGAATCCCTGCAGGCAGGCTCCATAAGGCTTCGGTAGAATACCTCCAGCTCCTCGGCGTTCATCAGAACAGGCACCGGATAGAGAGGATTGGCTTCCTTGTCTGCATAGTGGGAGAGCTTGGGAATGTCCTCCTCCCGGATCTCCGGAATGGTGTTTCCGATGCCAAACCGCTGCTTCATATCCCGGATGGCCTGGATAAAGGCTTCTGCCGCCTCTTTGTGAGGTGTATTTTCGTCTGCAAGCTGTGCTTCTATGGCAAGCTTATGAAGCTTCCTGTAAACAGCCGGGCCGTAATGCTCTAGAACCGTGGGAAGGAGTACCGCATTGGCAAGGCCGTGGGGGACGTTGTATTCGCCGCCTAAAGAGTGGGCTACGGCATGGACATAGCCTACATAGGATTTGGTAAAAGCGCAGCCGGCATAAAAGGAGGCCTTCAGCATATTTTTCCGTGCCTCGATATTCTGGCCGTCCCGATAGGCGGTATCCAGATTTTCAAAAATCAACCGGACAGCTTTTTTGGCGTCCCGCCGGGTATCCGACAGGGTGGAGCGGCCGATGTAAGCTTCCACTGCGTGAGTAAGGGCATCCAGGCCCGTAGTGGCCGTGATAAAGGGCGGCAGGCTTAAAGTTACCTTCGGGTCAAGCACAGCATACCGGGGGATCAGCGGAAAATCATTGATGGCGTATTTATGCCGGGTCTGGGCGTCCGTAATCACGGCGGCCAGGGTGGTTTCGCTTCCGGTTCCGGCTGTGGTGGGAACGGCGATGAGTAGAGGAAGACGCTTATGTACCTTTAAAATGCCTTTCATTTTTGCCAGGGACTGCCTGGGCTTCACGGCACGGGCGCCTACGGCTTTGGCGCAGTCCATGCTGGAGCCGCCCCCGAAGCCGATGATGGCATCGCAGGCATTTTCCTGGTAAAGCTCAAGGGCTTCGTACACGTTATCTGTGGTGGGATTGGCACAGGTTTTGGCGTAGATACAGTAGAACATGCCGGCTGTTTTCAGGGCGTGCTCCAGCCGGGCGGTGAGCTTGAGCTTCTGGATGCCTGGGTCGGTGATGATGAGGACGCGGCTGCATTTATGTTTCTCTATGATTTCGGGAAGGGCCTTGACGCTGCCTGCCAGCTTGGGCTTCCGGTAGGGAAGAACGGGCAGAGCGATTTTAAAAACAGTCTGGAAGGCCCGGCAGTAGATTTTTCTGGCTTGATTCATAGTTCCATCCTTTCTGAGGGTAAATAGGGAGATGCCGGATTTCTTGGCCGGCATCGGCATTGTGGTAATTTTGTTCAATTACTACAGAGTCAGCCTTTCGGAGTATGTTTCCTCCACGGTCCTTGGCTCTGTGATTGCATTGTGTGTCCTGGTTTTTGGGGCAGGAGGTGTGATTTATGGCATGACGAATATTGCCAAGGAAAAGAGTTTGAGATCCTGGAGCTTTCGAAGAGCGCAATGCAGACAGCTGCCTCATTATTGCGACAGCCCCTCAAAATTTAAATACATTTAAAAAGCTGCTGCACTGAAAAAATGCAGCAGCTTTTATTTATAATTGAAGCGTTCCCAGGATCTGCTGCCCTTTCTGGGCCGTGCTCTTCTTCTGCAGCATCATAGTAATACTCTGTAAGGTCTGCTGGTGCTTTAGCTCCATCAGTGTCTTTGCAATATCAGTATCTCCCATACGGCTCATAGATGCTGTCATATTCTCAGAGGCATATCCGTTATAATCAATTGCATATTCCAGCTTATTATATTGCGCCCCTAAAGTACTGCGGTCTCCGGTAACCTGTTCCAGTGCCTTATCAATCGCACCGATATCAAAACCTTTTGTAACATCAAAATCCGCAAGGCCAAGTGCCTGTATCGTAGAATTGATGGAATCATTGATACTGATCTCGCTCCCGTAAGCATCGCCGACCAGATTGATGCCGTTTGTCTGGCTGCCGTCCAATAACTGGATACCATTGAAGTTTGTCTGGCTGGCCACACGGTCTATCTCTTGTTTGACCTGTTCGATTTCCTGTTGAATCGACGCGCGGTTAGAGGGATTCAGAATACTGTTGGCAGCACGAAGAGCCAGTTCACGCATTCTCTGCAGAGAATCTGTTATACTTCCCATCGCAGAATCCGAAGTCTTCAGAAGACTGACTCCGTCGTCAAGATTTTTTGTACCTGTGTTAATACCTGTAATCTGGGCCTTTTCGTTTTCGGTAATCGCCAGTTCAGCGGCGCCGTTAGCTGCAGATGTTAATCTGTTTCCGCTTGCAATCTGGCCATATAAGTAAGGGGATGTAGTGCTGATTCCAGAAATACCGTTCATATTTGATACCTCCCTTGATGAGCTGGCAGTCCGCAGCGGAAATATGCATAAGAATTTCCTGTATGGACTACTAGAATCAAAAATTCTTTATATAATATTATATCGTAAAATTTTAAAAAAAGATTACTGACATTTTGATAAATACACAGTTTTTTAGTGATTTTTTATTTTTATGACACTGCCGGAAGGTTTGCGGGCAATGTCTCGACGAATTTCTTCTCTTGTGGTATACTTGAAAGACATGCCGAAGCGACTTTGCCCTTCATGCATCTGCGGCTGGAAATTGATTTAAGCTGAGGTGTACTGAGAGGGATATTACGGAACTCTAATACAAGGAGACATTTTCATGGGCGGACAGGAAGCGGGAAAAGTGAAAAAATATATGAACGTGGGCCTTCTGGCCCACGTAGATGCAGGCAAAACGACTCTTGCGGAAGCTATACTCTACCAAAGCGGCAGCATCCGGCGTCTGGGCCGTGTAGCTCATGGGACGGCTGCCCTGGATACTCATGAGCTGGAACGGTCAAGGGGGATCACCATTTTTTCCAAACAGGCCCGGATGACCTTGAAAGATTTGGAGGTTACACTTCTTGATACACCGGGACATGTGGATTTTTCTGCGGAGATGGAGCGGACTTTGCAGGTTCTCGACTGTGCGGTGCTGATTATCAGCGGTGCCGACGGGGTACAGGGGCATGTCCGAACCTTATGGAGGCTTCTTGAACGTTACCAGGTTCCAGTAGTTCTCTTTGTCAATAAAATGGATCAGCCTGGGACAGACCGGGAGAAGCTGCTGCAGGAATTAAAGGAAAAGCTGGACGAGAGGTGTGTGGATTTTTCTTCAGACAGGAAGGAGGACGCGCTGTGGGAGGATCTGGCTGTGTGTAGAGAGAGCCTTCTGGACGCTTATCTGGAACAGGGAAGCCTTACGGACGGGCAGATTAGGGAGCAGATTGGGGAGAGAGCGGTATTTCCCTGCTATTTCGGCTCGGCTCTTCGCCTGGAGGGTGTGGACGAGCTGCTTGCAGGTCTGGCATGTTTTGGCCCGGTGCCGGCATATCCGCCGGAATTTGGGGCCAGAGTGTATAAGATCAGCCGTGATGCACAGGGAAACCGGCTGACACATTTGAAGCTTACCGGTGGAAGCCTGAAGGTTAAGACTCTTTTGAAGGGAACACGGGAGGGAGAGAGCTGGGAGGAAAAGGCAGATCAGATCCGGCTGTACTCCGGAGAGAGCTTCCAGGCAGTTTCGGAAGCTTCGGCTGGAATGATCTGTGCGCTGACAGGTCTCACACAGACAAGGGCCGGGGACGGCCTGGGCTTTGAGAGCCGGGCGTCTGATCCTCTCTTAGAGCCGGTTCTGACCTATCAGCTTCTCCTTTCTCCCGACTGTGACGTTCACGGGATGCTTGCAAAGCTCCGAAGGCTGGAGGAGGAGCTTCCAGAGCTTCATGTGGTATGGAAGGATGCCCTGGGAGAGATTCATGTACAGGTGATGGGGGCAGTTCAGCTTGAGATTTTAAAGAGTCTGATTTGGGAGCGCTTTGGGGAGGCTGTGGAATTCGGCCCAGGCAGCATTATATATAAGGAGACTATTGCTTCTTCGGTGGAGGGCGTGGGCCACTTTGAACCCTTACGCCACTATGCGGAGGTACACCTTCTTATGGAACCGGGTGAGCCGGGAAGCGGCGTGGTTCTGGATACGAATTGCAGTGAGGATGTGCTGGATCGGAACTGGCAGCGTCTGATTCTGACGCACCTGGCGGAGCGGAAGCATCTGGGGGTTCTGACAGGATCAGAGCTTACGGATGTGAAAATCACACTGGCGTCAGGAAAGGCCCATCTAAAGCACACAGAGGGCGGCGACTTCCGCCAGGCAACCTACCGGGCAGTCCGCCAGGGGCTATGCCAGGCAGAGAGTGTGCTTCTGGAGCCTTTCTATGAATTCCGTCTGGAGCTTCCCCCAGATAAGGTGGGAAGGGCTATGGCGGATATCCAGAAAATGTCGGGAACCTTTTCGGAGCCGGAGCAGGAGGGCAGAACAAAAGACGGACAGATGGCAGAGACGGCTGTTCTCACAGGCAGGGCTCCCGTATCGGCTATGGGGGACTACCAAGGGGAGGTTTACGCCTATACCAGAGGGCTGGGACGCCTGTTCTGCGCTCCGGGAGGCTACGGCCCTTGTCACAATGCTTCGGAAGTGATTGCTGCTTCGGGCTACGATCCGGAGCAGGATGTGGAAAATCCTACCGGTTCGGTTTTCTGCACCCACGGAGCGGGCTTTTATGTTCCCTGGAACCAGGTGCCGGACTATATGCATCTGGAGAGCGTGCGAAAGGCGGCGGAGCGTCCCAGGGGCGGACAGGCATTTGCCAGACAGAGCGCGGCTTCCCGGGATTTTGCGGATCCGAAGGAGCTGGAGGAAATCTTTGTGCGCACCTACGGGCCGATCCGCAGAGACCGCCAGGGGGTAGGCCGGGTGGAGAGAAGCTTTTGCAAAGAGGCAGAGCCCCGGCCGGTGGGAAAATCTGTGCCGAAGAAGCCGGAAAAGGAATATCTTCTGGTGGATGGATACAACATTATCTTTTCCTGGGAGGATCTGAAGGAGCTGGCGGCGGTGAATCTGGAGGCGGCCAGGGGGAAGCTGATGGACATTCTCTGCAACCTCCAGGGTTACCGGAAAAATACGGTGATTCTGGTCTTTGACGCTTACCGGGTGGAGGGAAGCAAGGGCTCCATTTCCCGGTATCACAATATCCATGTGGTTTATACCAAGGAAGCGGAGACGGCGGATCAGTATATTGAAAAGACAGTCCATGAGCTTGGGCGGCAGTATGAGGTGACGGTGGCTACCTCGGATGCTCTGGAGCAGGTGATTATCATGGGCCAGGGGGCGAAGCGGATGTCAGCCCAGGGGCTTCTTTTGGAGGTGCAGAATGTAAATGCTGAGATCCGGGACAGCTTTCTTTCCCAGTATTCCGGGAATAAGCAGTATTTGCTGGAAAATCTGCCAAAAGAGCTTGCAAAGTTTATGGAGGAGATACGGCTTGGGAAGAAAAATTTTGAGGACGGGCCGCCGGGGTAGTATGGAGCGCGGATAGATGCCCTTCAGTCTATAGTGAGCGCTTTGAACTGCCCACAGGAATGGGCGGATATGAAGAAAGGATTAAAACAAGGAGAGTTTACATAATATGAACAAGAAAGAAATATCAGAGATCAAAAAGCAGTTTACCCCAGAGCACTGTGCCCTTACGCGGATGTGCGGCTGCTATGTGGACGGGGAGAAGAATAAGAAAACGGAAATGCAGGAGGCTTTTTTGTCACTGCCGGAGGAAGAAGCTTTTAAGTATTTTGAGATTTTCAGGAAGGCCCTGTCGGGAACGGTTGGGAAAAATCTTCTCAATCTGGAATTTCCGCTGGATACGGAGATGTCCGGAGGAACACAGGAATTTTTGATGAAGCTGAAAAACAGCCGTCTGACGGAGGAGGCTCTTGTGGAGGCGTTCTATGACCGGATTATCGAGACTTTTCCTTATGGGGAGAATTATCTGATTTTACTGGTTCACGGGGCTTACGATATTCCGGGGCGTTCTTCGGACAATGCGGAGATGTTTGATGCCTCCGATGAGGTTTATGAATACCTGCTTTGTACCATTTGCCCGGTAAAGCTGTCCAAGGCAGGCTTAAGCTATGACGCAGACGGCAACCGCTTCGGGGCCAGGACCAGGGACTGGCTGGTGGAGCTTCCCATGGCCGGATTTCTTTTCCCTGCGTTCCAGGATCGGAGTACGGATCTCCACAGCATGCTTTACTATTCCAAGAATCCGGAGGAGCTGAATGAGATCTTTGCAGAGAGTATGTTCGGCTGCCCGGTACCTATGTCCGCCGGAGGGCAGAAGGAGACTTTTAATGCGATCATTGAGGAAACTTTAGGCGAGGCTTGTGACTACGAGGTGGTGCGCAATATTCACGAAAAGCTCCACGAGCTGGTGGAAGAGCGCAAGGACGAGCCGGAGCCGGTGACGCTGGATAAGAGGGAAGTGAAGCAGATTCTGGCGGCCAGCGGCGTGGAGGCTGAGAAGCTGGAGGAGCTGGAGGAGCGCTATGAGGTGACGGCCGGGGAGCGGACGGAGTTTTTGGCCTCCAATGTGATGAATGCCCGGAAGTTTGAGATTAAGACGCCGGATATTGTGATTCAGGTGAACCCGGAACGGGCGGATCTGGTGGAGACCCGGATGATTGACGGGCGGCAGTGCCTGGTGATCGGGGTGGATGAGCATGTGGAAGTAAATGGGATCGTAGTAAGAACAAGCACGGAAAAGAGAGGGTATTATGCAGGAGCAGCTGACGAAGAGTGATGTGGCAAAGATCGAGGCGGAAATTGAGCACCGCAAGCTGGTGGTACGAAAGGAGGCCATTGAAGCCGTAAAGGAGGCGCGTGCTCACGGCGACTTGAGTGAGAATTTTGAGTATTACGCAGCCAAGCGTGACAAGAACCGGAATGAGAGCCGGATCCGCTATCTGGAGCGGATGCTGCGGACGGCTAAGATTGTGTCGGATGAATCGGGGGCCGACGAGGTAGGGCTTAACAATCTGGTGGAGCTGTATTTTGAGGAGGATGACGAGACAGAGCAGGTGAAGCTGGTAACGTCTATCCGGGGCAATTCTCTGGACGGGCGTATCAGTATCGAGTCACCTCTGGGAAAGGCTATCCAAGGGCGCAGGGTCGGTGACCGGGTTCATGTGCAGGTGAATGAAGGGTACGGGTACGAGGTAGTGATTAAGTCCATCGACAAGTCCGGGGATGATGCGGACGGGATTCGAGGGTTTTAGAAAAGGTTGTAGTGAAGGATATTACGGAACTGGAATAGGAGGATGAAAAAATGAAGGTTTTATTGATTAACGGAAGTCCCCATGCAAAAGGCAATACTTATCTTGCCCTTCGGGAGATGGAGCAGGTATTTGCAGCGCAAGGAGTGGAGACAGAGCTGATTCATGTGGGAAACAAGGATATCCGGGGGTGCATTGCCTGCAAATCCTGCCGGGAAAAGGGAGTATGTGTTTTCAAGGATCTGGTGAATGAGGCTGCACCTAAGTTCGAGGCCTGCGACGGCCTGGTGGTGGGAACCCCGGTGTACTATGCTTCTGCAAATGCAACGCTTATCGCATTCCTGGATCGGCTGTTCTACAGCACGGGCTTTGACAAGACCATGAAGGTTGGAGCCAGCGTTGTTGCGGCAAGACGGGGCGGCTTATCGGCAACCTTTGATGAGCTCAACAAGTATTTTACTATTTCCGGGATGCCGGTTGCTTCCAGCCAGTATTGGAACAGCGTTCATGGAAGAACCCAGGGAGAGGCCTCCCAGGATGGGGAGGGCCTGCAGACGATGCGCACTTTGGCAAGGAATATGAGTTTTCTGATGAAGAGCATTGCACTTGGGAAGGAAGCGTACGGGCTGCCGGAGAAAGAGGCGTCAGAGATGACGAGCTTTATCCGGTGATGAGGTGAAATGGCAGGACAGATATAACATAAATTGATTAGAGGCAGTCGAGAAATAAGGCAAAAGACTTTTAAAATATCCAGTGTACGTGAATTGTCCGAACACAGGATATGGAAAAAGTCTTTTGCCTTATTTCCCGATTGCCCTTTAGATTTGTGGATATGTCGAGATAACAATTAATTAAACAGGTTCCCAATCGCCAATCCATTTATTTTGAGTGGCGTTGTAGAGGCGGCGATACCATTGTCCGTTTATCATTTTAAATTTCCATTCAAGTTTATCGGCTTTGGGAGAGAGCTGGCTAGTAGGTTCTGTGATGTGAAGGTTTGGGGTTTTAGCAACACAGGGAAATGTGGATCCAGCTAAAACATAGGAAAAAACACCTGCTAAAATCATTTTCTTCAAGAGTTTCATAAATCTAAATCTTCCTTAAGTTGTATTTGCTCATCGAATATGTGATCTGTTGTGAAACAATATTCGTTCGTATGGATATTGATAAGATCATAGGTACCATCTTCATTTGGACGGTAGTAAAAATCGGAAGAATCCATTATGCTGGGATCATCAAGGGTATAGATTGGCTCTAAAATAATAGAGTAGGATAAAACAAACAGTAAAACCATTCCAGCCAAAAGTATATGATTGAGATGGATGATTTTTGATGATTGTCTGGTGTCTATGGTTCTCTTGATTCGTGCACTCAAATCAGAAGAAGCAAAGGAGATACCGACAGAATTAGCTTTTGACGGTTCTGACTGTTGGTGCAGTATTTTCAGCAGGCAGTTTGAGTAGTTAATTTTTTGTAGGCTGTTTAATGAAGAGCACACCATTTCATCCGCATTGAATTCGTATAGCTTTGGCAGCTGCTTGTTCAGAAGCGGTACCAATGGATTCCAAAAATACAGTGAGGCCAATATTTCCATCAGAAACTGAAACAGCAGATGACCCTTATAGTAGTGGTAGAGTTCATGCATGAAAACATATTCCCATTCCTTTTCATCCAGATGCATATCTGGTATAACAATCACAGGAGACAGGATACCGGCTATAAATGGACTGGAAATATGAGATGCCGTAAGAAGCTGGCATGGTTTGGAATGGCGGAAACGGGCATTACAGTTTTCTAATGCGTGAACGGCATAGGAATCTGTTGTTTTTGGAAGCAGATGAAGTGCATCCATGCTCTTTTTTCGCTTGCAGAGACTATAGAATAGTTTACATAAAAATCCGCTCATCCATAATAGCAGCAAAACACATTTATACGATACATCAAAATGAAGAAAATGAAGATAGTTATTGTTTAGATTGGAATGTAAGCCATGCCATAGGTTTTCAATATATATGGAATGGGTAAAGGAAAATTCAAGAGGCATAAACAAACGTATCACAGTCATAACACATAAAAAGGATATAGTGTACAGTTTCATACGTTTATCAGAGATACCGATGCGGATCAAAAGAACAGCAGCACATATGAAAATACTGCTGGCAATTGTGGTATTGATTAACGTAGATAAAGAAAAATTCACAGATTATCCGCCCCCTTTTTTATAAGTTCCTGTTTCTTTTTCTTCAAAAGCGATTCCAACTCATCAATTTCCTGCAGCGCTTTCTCTCTATCATGCTCCTGTCCAAGAAAAGCTGCCATAAAGTGAGAGCAGGTAAAATTGTCGTTATGGAGCTGCTTCATGCTGTCCATATATTTCTGAGTCTCAAACTCTTCTTGCGACATAGACGGCAGATATGCCCTAGATAAGACGGTTCCGCTGTAAACAATCTGATCGACCCGGATAAATTCCCGTTTCAGCAACTTTTTGAGTGTGGCCTGTACTGTGTTTATGGACAGTGCGTCTCCGCGTTCTACAATATTGGAAGCAGTTAAAGGAGTTTCGGAAGCCCATAAAACCTTCAAGATTTCGTATTCCTTGTTTGTCAATGCATATTTTTTTCCTGTTTTTTGCATAACTGTCAAATCACCTCGTTTCTAAAATTAAAGATAGTATATTTTTTGAACAGTGTCAATAAAAATGTTGCGTTCTAAGAAATAATATGTTAAAGTGATACTGTAAAAAAAATATAGAAACAATAAAAATTATAAATAATAAAATGGATAACTAAAAAATTTTACAAGTTAAGGTATGTTTGTGCGGGCAGAGTAAAGTATGATATGAAAAGAAGCGGTAAAAGGATAATTATATGGCTAAAAACTACATGAAGTTATTGCATATTTTGGGGTCAATCCTATTTCCATTTTTTGTTATAGGTATGTTTTTTTCCTGTCTGGTTATAGTTGATGCAAAAACAACATCTTCAGAACAGACCGCTGAGGAAGCTCTGGAACAAGAGAGGCAGGCTGTTTACAATAAACGAATTGATTCTAATTCTACTGAAGACTGGCCGCAAGGGCCGAAGATTTATGCTGAATCAGCAGTTGTTATGGAGGCATCTACTGGAACTATTCTTTATAATAAAGATATGGATATGGTAAATTATCCAGCCAGTATTACCAAGATTATGACAGCGCTTATTGCATTGGAACATTGTTCTTTGGATGAGACAATAACTTATTCCTATTATGCTACACATTCTATTGAGGCTGGAAGCAGTACCATAGGGACTACGGAGGGAGAAGAACTTACAGTAGAAGAGTCCCTTTATGCCCTTCTTTTGGAATCTGCTAACGAATGCGGCAATGGATTGGCCGAACATACGGCCGGTTCCATAGACGCTTTTGTCATAATGATGAATGAAAAAGCTTTAGAGCTTGGCTGCGTAAATACGCATTTTGTTAATCCTCATGGACTTCCGGACGAGGAGCATTATACTTCAGCTTATGATATGGCATTAATTACACAGGCGGCTCTTCAATATGAGGATTTTATTCGGATTTCCGGAACGGAGCGATATCAGATAGCAGCAACCAACAAGGATAATGAAATTACTTATATGAAAAATCATCACAAAATGATCGCTTCATACAATGGAGATGAACGCTTTTTGGATGATACGGTAATTGCCGGAAAAACAGGTTATACTTCTGCTGCGAAGAATACCTTAGTTACCGTTGCAAGACGGGGAGGCATGACTTTTATTGTTGTTACTATGCATACAATTCCAACAGCAGAAACCGGAATTCCCATATATACGGATACAGCGCTGCTTCTGGATTATGCATCTGAAAATTTTAAAAAAGTGAATGTGGCAGCAAATGAGAGAAATTTTTTATTATCAAAAGGGGATGGCTTTCCTGGGGGGGATTTTATATTTGAACAAAGTATGCCATCGTTCCATATAAATGCAGATGATAGTATTATTCTTCCTAATGAAGCGGATTTCAAGGATGCTTCTCTTGAACTTGTTTTTGCAGATGATAGTCAGGGGTCTGATACGGCTGCATTCATATTTTATACTTATAAGGATCATCCGGTTGGTTCTGCTGCTATTGAACAAGAAGAAAGAGTAAAAAAAGATTCTGCTTTTGATGATAAGGATATTTTAATAGAAGAGAGTGATATAACTGCATCAGACCAAACTATTACCCCCAAAAAATTTATTATCGTTAATATACGATTCATTTATTTTAGTATAATTATCATAGTGGTTATTTTTATATTTTATAAATTCATTCGTTGTGCAATAGATAAATATAAATGCTCCATTAAATATTTATATAGGAGGCAGAGACATAAACGGGGGCGTAAACGAAAGCATTTTATTAGTGGTCGAAAACATTATTATAAAAAATGTGAAAGACAGAGTTTTGATGATATAGACCTTTAAAATAACTGTCCCATATAAGCCGTATTTTGGATAAAGTAAAATGATTCTAAGATTTTCCAAATCTTTATATTTTAAATTAAAAAAGGAAGGAGCTTCCTGTATAATTCAAGTATAGGGAATTCCAAGAAAGAAGGTTGAGAAAAAAATACCTCAGAGTAAAATAAGATTACTGACTTGCAGGTTAGTGAAAATCTTATTGAACAGAGAGGTATCTAAAATGAATTGTAACACACAAAACGCAAAAATTGCATCCATAACTGAAAAAACTTTGATTGTTGGAATCGATGTAGGAAGTGAAACCCACTATGCCAGGGCATTCGACTGGCGCAACTATGAATATACCAGAAAGCCACTGGAATTCAGTAACACAGAGACAGGGTTCCAGACATTCAAAGCATGGATGGAGGATATAGCGGCGAAACACGGTAAAACTGCTGTAATACCGGGTATGGAGCCGACAGGACATTACTGGTTTGCCCTGGGGAAATTCCTGCAGGACAGCGGGATGAGGCCTGTGCATGTGAATCCCCACCACGTGAAAAAATCAAAAGAACTGGATGACAACAACCCCAACAAAAATGACCGTAAAGACCCAAAGACGATCGCTGCGCTTGTCAACGAGGGACGGTTCTCGTACCCTTACATACCAACCGGTATCTATGCAGAGATCAGGAGCCTGTCAAACCTGCGCTTCCAGACGCAGGAGGAGCTCACGAGGATCAAGAACCGCCTGGCCAGATGGTTCGCCATCTACTTCCCTGAATATAAAGACGTTTATGGGGATTTGAAGGCGGTGAGCGGGAGGATGGTGCTGAAGGAGGCACCGCTGCCGGAGGACATCAGAAAACTGGGGGTGGAAGGTGTGAACCGGATATGGAGGAACGCAAAGCTCAGAGGCGCCGGAATGAAGAGGGCAAAGACCCTGGTATCGGCAGCGGGGCACAGCGTAGGAAGTAAGGAAGCACCGGGAGCGGCAAGGATGGAACTGAAGAACCTGCTCAACGACATGGATGTATATACCTCAAGGCTGGAGGAGCTTCTCGTGAAAATAGAGGAAAAGCTGAAAGAAATCCCATATGTTGATAAACTGATGGGAATTAAGGGGATCGGCCTGGCAACAGTCAGCGGATTCATTGCGGAGGTGGGAGACATTGGACGTTTTGACAACCCAAAGCAGTTACAGAAGCTGGCGGGATATGCGATTGTGGCGAATGATTCGGGGAAGCATAACGGCGAAAGCCGGATCAGTTACAGGGGAAGGAAACGCCTGAGGTATGTGCTGTATGAAGCAGCGATATCCTTGATTGGGAAGAATGCAGAGTTCAGGGCAATACATGAGTATTACCGGACACGTAAAGAAAACCCATTAAAGAAGATGCAGTCTGTCGTAGCGGTAGCGTGTAAGGTTCTGAGGGTATTCTACACGATACTGACAAAAGGTGTAGACTATGATGCCGGAAAACTGATGGGCGACATCAGGAGACCACAGATCCAGGCAGCGTAATAAACGAACATAAACCACAAGCAGGCAATGCCCTGTCATAGTTGGGTTGAACTTTCAAAAATTTTGATTGAGGGTTGAATCCAGCTGTGACAGGAAAGCTGGAAAGTATGGGGAACAATCCGGGAAAACGTCCACCGAAAGGTGCCGGTGAGGGAAGCATACGGGACAGGTCAGTAAGACTTATAACAAAGAATGAGCCGGTAGTCGGCAGGAATATTATCCATAGGGCATGACCCTGTAAAGGAGCTAAGCTGACACCCTGGTTATGGACAGGCGGGACGAAGGAAGTTAGGACCCGGCAGAGATGCTGGTGATCCTGGTAGACACGGGAGGTACGCTGCCGTAGAAGGAGGGGCATACACAAGGCCATGTAGAGCGGAAACGGAAGACGTTCTACTTTGTATACCCAACACCTCTATTTTCGTACCAGATACAAAGAAATGTCCATTATCTTGGCTCATTCATCTGAGATATATAACTAAAAAATCCTTGAAAAATAAGGAAAAAGACTTGACTAAATAGGGAGAGGATTATAATATTATTTTCAAATAGCTATAATCGGATATTATATAAAGCCGAGGTAGATATTCTGTGGAAAATTATAAGGTGTTTGATAAAAATATAATATTGGATACATGCTTAGAATTAAAAATTTATTTACAAGGAGATAAAAACAATGGTAAAAAAATTATTTAAAAATGTATTATTAATTAGTGCACTGTGCACTCTGTTCACAGGTTCAATTTTTGCAAAAGAACCAGATACTGCACCTGTAGATGAAGAAAGACAAGAATTTACAACGATTGAAGAGTCTATTTTAATACCAGAAAGCGAAATTGAAGTTGAACCTGATATAGCAGGCAGGTATGTAAATGGGATGGTTCTAGGGGATGGAGTAAGATTGCGTTCAGAACCTTCAACTTCTGCTCCTGTGCTGGAACTGATGTATTATGGCGAACCACTAATTGTCAGCCAGGCTTATGTGGCTCCTGGATGGATGAAAGTTCAACGTGTAAAGACTGGGCGTTGGGGTTATGTGTCTGACAAATATGTTTGGGAAGAATATATTGATTAATGTGTTGATTATAGTATTTAAAGAAAATTAGATGAAGCTAAATATGAAAGATGGGGCTGTTGTAATAGTTGAGCAGCTCCTTTTTTGTATTAAAGTTCTGGATATCAGCTGCTTTTTGAAGACATTGCAATTATTTAGAAAGATTTAAGGACATTAAGCATATCACTTTGTTTTGTATGTCCTCTGGCAGAGATTCTGATAAAAATATACGAATAAATATTTCAATATGCAGAGAAAATGATAGTTTAGCCTGAATTATTCACGGAACAGTATTTGAACTGATAACTGTACCATGAATCTGAAAATTGATCCTTGCAACCATAACATCACTCAATTAACCCGTCAAAAGGGCATAAAATCCCCGTGACAGAGTTCAGAGCAGTTGTTAAGCTGTCAAGGTTCGTTAATAGTTGCTATTCCAGCTGTACATTCAGCTTACCGATATTTGAAAGTGTCTCAGTGAATTCATTCTTATAAGGGCAGCTGCTACACAGCTTGAATATGATATATCTTGCTGAATGAATTACTTTTACAGAAATCTTCAGCAGTTTTAAACGGACAGTATCAATACGTTGCTTTCGCATATTTGCTGATAACGCCAATCGTCTAAACCAATTAAATATGTTATACGCAAGAGCGTGTATCTGAAGTCTGTTGGCATTTACCATTCTGGTATGACTGCTTACGGACGCGAAATCAAAACCGGATTTGCTTTCTTTGATGAAGTTTTCCATCAGCCCTCTCTTGCAGTAAAATTTGATGAGATACTCTGGGGAAGAATCCATGTTTGTGACAATAAATGTGTACATGTAAACCATCTGGTTTTCCGGTTTTTCAACTTTGCATACCACGCGCCTTTCATAAGGCCATGAACCTGCTTTGTACGTGAATTCACCATAAACTACCGCATAATCAACTTTATTATTCCTGGTGATCTCATCAAGCCCATCCACAAAATGAGATGCTTTTTCACGGAGAATGCCATTCTCTTTCAGCCGAATCACATAGCTTGTGCCATTTTCCTCACACTGCTTGTAAAGGTCAGGCGCAGCAAAACCGCTGTCACCCCGAAGCAGAATACGGATTTCCGGATAATCATCCAGGTATTCATCAAGTATCGGCTGCAGGAAGTCAACCACTCCGGTGCAGGAATACTGTGTTCCGTCACGAAGTTGGATTTTTATTAGATCTCCGGTCATTCCATCATAACAAACAAGTGGATGATAACCATTGCTTTGATAATGAAAATTAAAGGCGCAGCCTTCCTGTTTGCCGTATGCATCAAGAAGAGTGGAATCCAGATCCAGAATAACAGCCTGCGGCATCTGAATACTGTAAATTTTATTCCGAAGTATTCTGCCAATCGCAAGAAACTGGTTTAAGGTATCTTCATCCATACGGTTAAAGAATCTGGAAACAGTAGGCTGTGATGCAAGGGCATCTTTTTCAAGTATGAATTTGAATACGGGATCGTTTGTCAGTTCATCGGAATTATCATCTTCAAAATAACCGGCAATGATCATATAGATCATCAGGAGCAAGTTTTCCTGATCCGTATGATATCTGAATAATGCAGAATCATTGGTCTTGAAAGCTTTGCCTAATAGCTTATCAATCCCAAGTTTGCTTACGAATTCTTTGATGAGAAGCAAGCCTGCATCGGAGGATAAATCTCCTCCATCAAAATTTATTTTAATCTGTCTATTGCTTTCTAATGGTAAGGTGTTTACAATACTCATAAAGGGCTCCTTTTGTTGGTATTATTTGAGATTAGACACCTTAATTTTATCACAAGTGGATGCTCTTTTTTCATTCACTTGACAGGTGAAAAGCAATATTCAGTTAAAATACAGCAACTATGTGGCTTTCAGACACTTTCACGGCTGTGCCGTGAATAATCTAAGTTATATATATTATTTTATTTGCTATTTTGCAAAGTGCATCTATTTTAGTAGAAAGTATATGTGAGGCACAGTTTGTTAAAAGAATTGATGAAAATACAGTATCTAGCAGTTTATCTATTACGAATTCATTAGTTAGTATATTTTCTATAATAATTTTAGGAATCATTTCAAAAACAATAAAGGATTCAAACTTATTAATTTTCTTTGTTGCTGTTATACCGATGTATATACTTCTTTGGTACATAATTAGTAAATGGCGAAAAGCATATTCAATATGAAAAGAAAGGGAATCAAAGATGATAAAACTATCTATACCGGCAATGTTTAATGAAATCCAATTAGAAAAAATTGAACAGTTGAATAAGAACTCCACTAATAATCGTTACATAACAGAAATTTATGGTTCAATTCCAAAAGCTCCAGTAGGAACAATAAGACCAGCATTAACATTGCCAAATTTGGATACGGAAGAATTATTTCAATTTATTAAAAATACAAGGAAAAAAGGACTTGGATTTGCTTATATTATGAATTCAACAGTTTCTGATGGCAAAGAGTACACTATCGTTGGAAAGACTGAAATTATACGATTTATAGAGAAATTGGTAGATGCAGGAATTAGTAGCATTACTATAACAACCCCATTTTTAATAAGATTAGTAAAGAAGTATTTTCCAGAATTACGAATAGTAGCATCAATATGTGCTGAAATAGAGTCTGTACAAAAAGCACAGGATTTTGTTGATTTAGGGGTAGATTGTATAGTTCCGGCAAAAGACGTTAATAGAAATTTTAGTTTATTACGTCAGATGGTAGAATTGCCAATAGAAATAAAATTACTTGCAACAACTCCGTGTTTGTATAAGTGTAGTGATATATTTTATCATATGAATTTATCATCTGTAAGGGATAATGATCTAGAAAAAGGATTTGCGATACACGGAAAATTTTTGTCACATACAGCGAGTCGCTGCCAGAGAAGAAGATTGGAAAATCCTGTTGAATATATAAGATCGCCTTGGATTCGTCCAGAAGATTTGCAAGTGTATGAAAAGAATGGGATTTCTTTTTTTAAGCTAGATGGAAGAGATAAAACTTTAGAATATAATCTTGAAGTAGCTGAAGCATATATGAGGGGTAAATTTAACGGTAATTTAATGTATTTAATGCAAAATTACTTTCCTAAAAATATTAAAGAATTTCAACTATTAGGTAAAGATGATAGTAATTTTTGGCGTTTAGGCATTTATGTTGATAATAAGGCTTTGGATGGCTTTATCAATGCATTTGAATCGCTAAAAGTTAGTTGTGAAAAAGGATGTAGTAAGTGTAGTTACTGTCAGTTTTGGTCAGATAAGGTTATACAGTATGATGAAAAAAATACAAATAAATATCTTAATATGTTAAGAAAATGGGAAGATGATAGTTTAGATATCAATTTTGAAAGGTAATTTTTGAATGAGAAAGATTTATTTTTGTTTGCCAGATTACGCTCAAGAATATGAGA
Source organism: Candidatus Merdisoma sp. JLR.KK011 (assembly GCF_036941125.1). Classification (NCBI taxonomy): domain Bacteria; kingdom Bacillati; phylum Bacillota; class Clostridia; order Lachnospirales; family Lachnospiraceae; genus Candidatus Merdisoma; species Candidatus Merdisoma sp. JLR.KK011. The sequence continues at coordinate 51,394 of NZ_JAYWSZ010000003.1, forward strand.
TAAAACAGTTTATGAAAGAATTCTCTGACAATAAAGAATTTGTTATAGATGGATCGGCTGGATTGCAAGATGCAAAAGGAATTGCCTTATGGATAAATACTCTTGAAAAACGAAGAAAAAGTGATTTTTTTATAGATGGTTATGTTCCATCGACAGTATATTTAGCTTACAATCAAATTAAAGAGTTAGTGGGTATTGTAGACATCAGGAATTATCTGAATGATGCATTGTTATATTGTGGCGGACATATAGGATACAGTGTCCGGCCGTCTAAGAGAAATCAAGGATATGGCTGTTCTATTTTGTGGGAAGCATTAGAGATATGTAAGCGAGAAAATAAATTCCAAAAAGTATTGCTGACATGCAGTAGTGATAATATACCAAGTATTAAAATTATTATAAAAAATGGTGGGAAATATGAAAATGCGGTAGTTTATGACGGCAAAATGAAAAATAGATACTGGATTGACTTAATGCTTTAAACAATGATGAAATCAGTAATAGCGATTGGCGCTGATTAAGCAGTTACAACAATCAGTGCCAGGATAATATGGGGGATGAATATGAAAAAGCGTCTTAAGTCTTTACTTACAGTATTAGCAGTCCTTGCTGCAATTCCTCTTATTGATGTATATTATAGTGTTTCCAGGAATAGTGCGGAATATCTGACGGAAACGTTTTATGGACCATTTGTTTATCAAGATGAGGTTTATGTACGCTCCGATTTATTCACCTTTTCAAGGGAGAATGATACGGATGTATTAGATTTTATTCATAAGGATTTTTCCGATCTGTTTGCTGCAAAAAGATGGTTTCTCAAGGAAATGGAAGCATTGCCAGAACTGATTGGCGATGAAAATGATCCGGAATACAATTATTTAAAGGTGCGGATGGAAACAGATGAGTACGTTGCAAAAGCATCGGAACTTGAAAGAAGCGGAGCAATCAACCAGATTGTGGAGCAGTATGATGAATTTATACTTTGGGAATGTAAGGAAAAGCATTACAGCCTTAAAGAGTTGAAGCAAAGAGGAGTGGATGATGAATTTGAACTTCAGCGAGCTTCCCTGGATAAGCAGTATGTGAAGACGGTTTTAGAAGCCTATGAGAATACAGAGCTTCGCCAAGAAGATTTCCGGAGAGACAATGTTGTTTATCTGCTGCTGGCCGGAACTGTTGATATGTCGGATTTCCTAAGGGAGCATTTTCTGGGTGTGTACAGAGTTCCCGGAAGCTCTGAGGAGTATATAAAGCAGAATCCGCATTTTTATGTGGGCGTGTTGTTCTTAGAAAATGGGAAAATGTATTTTGGGAATTATGACAATGAGGTGGAGGGAGAGCTTAAGGAGGCTTTTTTGGAGAGTATTAAATTGATTTAGGAGTTGTAATTCCTGCAGAGACTGGCATGGGCTGCATTTGGAGGTTTTTGTATGCAAATTTGTTTTGCCATTAAACATGACATACTATATAATAAAGGTGTGTTGACAAAGCAGATTATACTGGGCTGTTTTAGAGAGCAGCGTATCATAATGAAAGGAGCAGCCAAATGAAGTATGCCGATCGGGTATCCGAAATAATAAATGCGTTTTCTCCGGAACCTTTAAAAATAGAGCAGATGGAGGATTTTTATTGTAAGAATACCATGGAATACCGTATGAGTGATAAGTATAGCTCACCTATGGAGGACATTTTTGATATCTGCCAGGATCCTAGAGAGCAGAATGCTTGTCTGCTTCTTGGGCATAGGGGTTGTGGGAAAAGCACAGAGCTGAATCGGATGTCCGAGGAGCTAAAGAAGAAAGGGTATCAGGTGAAAACCATTACCTGCAGTATGGACTTGGATCTGTTTAACATCGTGTATTCCGATCTTTTTATTTTAATGGGTGAGGCACTGTTAGAACTGGCAGATGAATCCGGCTGCAGGATGGATAGGGTACTCCTGGAAGAGATTGAGCATTTCTGGATAGAAGGTGAAGAGATTACTACCTCCCAGGAGATAACGGCAGCTTCCCTGGAAACAGGTATAACTGCAGAGACACCAGGAATTCTTGCAAAGGTTTTAAAACTGTTTGCAAAGATGAAAACGGATTTGAAGTTTAATGAGGAGACGCGGAAGGAATACCGGAATAAAATCAGTATCCGTTCCAGTGAATGGATTGAAATGCTGAGCCGTGTATCGGAGATGATAGCTGCGAAACTTGGAGGGAAGCGTCCTATTATTATTTTTGAGGATCTGGATAAGTTAAATCCCGAGGATGCCTGGAAGGTTTTTTATCACTATGCGGCCGTTCTTTCGGGAATGTCGTTTCCGGTTATTTATACCTTTCCCATTGGGCTTTCCTATGACGCTAGATTTTCAGCTATGGAGAGTTATTTTATAACAAAGACACTGCCTATGATTAAGATAGAAACCATTGAAGGACAGCCCTTTGAGGATGGAATTGCAGTGATACGGGAGATTGTAGAAAAGCGTACGGATCTAAAGCTGTTTGAGGACAAGGTGCTGGAAGAGCTGATTCTATATACAGGAGGCTCTTTAAGAGATCTGTTTCATGCTATCAATGCAGCAGCTAAGAGAGCGGAGCGCAGAAGCAGTGAAGTGATAGCCATGGAAGATGCCCGGCGCGCCCTTGAGGAGCTTAAGACCTCTCTCACAAGGAGGATTGAGAAAAAGGATTATGATTTCCTGCGGAACATTTACAGTGGAAATAAGGAATTGATAGAGGATAAGGAAATGCTTTTGCGGATGCTGCAGGCCTCGGTCGTACTTGAGTACAACGGCAAGCGGTGGCATAATGTTCATCCTCTGGTAATACGGTTCTTAAAGGAACAGGGGTTGTGAGGATGTCAGAGAGTAATCAAGAGGGGTATCAGACCTTAGGGTGGATTATCAATAAGTCAGAGCAGGGATTGTATCTGGCTGCTGCGCCTAAGAGTATTCAGGATGAAATAGTTAGAATATATCAATCTGGGCCGGTTGCAATCTATGATTACAAACAGCACCCAGGAGCGTATTCTTTTCAGAATTTGAGTAAATGGATAGCCTCTGTGCCAGAGAGCTCGACATTTCTGATTATGAATTTTCAGTTTGCTCTGCAGGAGGAGGAAGATTTCAAGCGTTTGAACTTCAGCAGAGATATGCTGGCAGGTCTGGGGAAGAACCTTGTGTTTGTTACAACTCCTTATGGGGATGATCAGCTTGCAGTGAGTGCTTATGATTTCTATTCCTTTGTAAAGCTTCGTGTTATATTCTATGAGTATGAATTTGAAAGAAAAGTTCAGGATGTAGATCTGCCTTTTAAGGGAAACATTCCCTTATTGGAACAGACAGGCGAGCCTAAGGAAGCAAAACAGCAGCTTCAAGAGACGTACTCCTTTATGGAACGGGCAGAAGAAGAGATGAGCAGGGGGCGGTATGACATAAGTGAAAGCCTTTTATTAAGGGCGAAGGAGGTTCGGGAGAAATTGTTAGGCGCTGCTCATATTGAAACGGCAGAAGTCTGTAGTGCATTAGCACATATATATCACTTGCAGGGAAAGTGGGCAGAAGCAGCAGGGCTTTATGAAGAAGCTCTGTCTGCAGCAGAAAAAATATTAGAAAAAAATCACCCTAAAATTGCAATGAATTATGATATTTTGGCTGGTTTATATAAGGAGCAGGGGAAATATAAAGCTTCCGAGCAGCTATATAAAAAGGCATTAGCAATAGAAGAAAAAATATTAGGCGAGAATCATCCTTATACTTCAGCAAGCTATAATAATCTGGCTAGTTTGTATGAAAAGCAGGGAAGATATTACGAGGCTGAGGAATTGTACAAAAAATCTCTTATCATCGATAAGAAAATATTGGGGGAAGATCATTCTGAAATTGCAGTAAGATACAATAATTTAGCCGGTTTGTATATGGAACAGGGAAGATACAAAGAAGCAGAGGAACTGTATAATAAATCGCTTCTGATAGATGAAAAAATATTGGGTGAAAATTGTTCGGAAACAGCAGTGAGTTATAGCAATTTGGCCAATTTGTATGAGATACAAAGAAAATATAAAGAAGCAGAGGAATTCTATAAAAAGGCTTTAGCTATAAATGAAGAAAATTTGGGAGAAAATCATCCTTATACTGCAACCTGTTATAATAATCTGGCTTTGCTTTACAGTAAACTGGGAAAGAAAAAAAAATCGGAAGAATTATATAAAAAGTCATTGTTGATAAGAGAAAAGGTATTAGGAGAGCATCATCCGGATACGGCATGGAGCTATAATAATCTGGCTGGTTTATATATGCAGCAGAGGATGGAAAAAGAGGCAGAAGAATTCTATAAGAAGTCTTTGGCAATACTGGAAGAGACATTAGGCGAACGACATCCAAGTATAGCTGTTAATTATGGTAATTTGGCTGTTTTATATAAAAATCAGGGAAAACTGACAGAAGCAGAAGAACTGGGCAGGAAGGCGTTGTCAATACAGGAAAAAATATTGGGAACAAATCATCCAAATACAATTCAAACGCGTAGCTTTTTAATGAATTTGAATAAATAAAGAAATGCTGGAACAAGCAGAAATAAGGGATTTTTAAGGGCTAAAGGTTCTATTTGATAACACTGGTAAAAAAAGCGATTATTCAAAGTGTGCCGATGGTTATTAGGTAGATAGAGGCCTAAAATCAGTAAAAGGTCTTACTGAATTGAGGAATATCAATTTGGCAGGATCTTTTTTGTGTCGGCAAGGCAGTTAATAAAAGCAGAACAGCGGATGCTATGCAAAATTATCTGATTTGCAAAGGACATGAAGTATCTTGGGAAAAGCAGGAGGTGATAGTGCAGATAACAGAGATGCGTATGGGGGTGAAGTTATGCTAAAGGTGTTGAAGAATGTTCTCTTGACAAGAAGGGGAAAAAGTGCCATAATAAATTAACCAAAAGGTTAATTTGGAAGGTGATATATTATTGAAAATAACATATACTAATAACAAAGTAAAAAAATACTTTGAGGATTATAATAGAATGCAAAAAAAGCTGCCTTTTGAGTGGGTGAAAACAGTAAAAAAGCATATGGATAGGCTAAAGGCAGCGGATTGCTTTGGTGATTTTTTGAAGTTGGGATTAGGAAGGCCAGAACAACTTGAGGGCTATGAACAAATTCGATATTCACTGCATGTGGCACCAAATGCTAGGTTGATTATTGAGCCAAATGCAACACAAGAAACAATTATGGTTTGTACAGAAATTGAAGTGGAAGGAGTAAGTGACTACCATGGAAGCAAAGAAAATTGGTATATCCCGTGATTTGATAATTCATCCAGGAGAAACAGTGGCTGACGTATTAGAGAACCGTGGGATCACTCAGGCAGAATTGGCATCGAGAACTGGTGTTTCCCAAGCTTATGTATGTAATGTGATTGCGGGAAAAAAAGGGATATCTGCGAATTTTGCAATGGGATTAGAATATGCCCTAGGGGTGCCAAAGTCATTTTGGTTAAACCTTCAGGCAAACTATGAAGCAGAACTTTTGGAGGCGAATGAGGAACAAACAATAACTGAGGAAGAGAGAATAGCAAGAGAGGAACTGAAAGATGTTGTAAAATATTTAAGACAAAAAGGAATGATGCCTATTCGAGAAAAGAAAGACGATTCCATTCTTTCTTTACGAAAAGCTTTACAAATCAGTAATATAGCAAATTTAAAGGAAATGATTCCTTGTGGAGTTTTTCGAATGGCTGCAAATAGAGCAGTAAATCCCTATGTGCTTGGGGCGTGGATTCGTTTGTGCCAAATTGCTGAAAATAATAAAATTATATCAACAAAATTTGATAAGAACTATACTACTGAACTAATAAATGAGATGAAATGCATTATGTGTCAGAAAGATGCAAAAATTCAGAAAGATATAAAAAGTATTATGGGGAAATATGGAATAGATTTTTCAGTTGCAAGGAATTTTAGAGGGGCGCCTGTGCAAGGATATATTTCCCAAAAAAGCGATGGGATATATCAGATGGTTTTAACTATAAGAGGTTCCTTTGCAGATATTTTTTGGTTTTCTCTGTTTCACGAAATAGGACATATTGTTAATGGAGATATAGGAAAAACTTTGAAATTTATAGATGATGGTAGTGATAATGTTAAAGAAATGGCAGCAGATCTCTTTGCTAGTAATATGCTTTTATCTCCTGCGAGTTATGATAAGTTTATTGAGAAGGGAGATTTTTCGATTGAAACAATTTGCAAATATGCTAGAACACAGAATGTGATGCCATATATTGTAATTGGCAGGTTGCAAAAAGAAAAGTATTTGGACTATAGTGCATATTCTAATTATAAATTGCGATATAAATGGGCAGATTAGAAAAACACAATATATTGTAATAATAAGAGATAGAACACGATATAGAGTTAAGAGAGTGATGTTTTAAGGAGAAACTCCCTCTTCGCACAATACTCAAGCACCGCCTCCAATTGGGGCGAAACCCACTTATCCCGATGATAAAGAAGCTGTTTCCAGATCTCCACTTCAAAATCCCTCACATTCAGCCGGACAATTGCGCCGGCCTGCACATCCTGCTCTGTCACATAATCCGGCAGAAAAGAAATACCGGCCCCCTCGCCGATAAGAGAACAGATAAGCCTTGCGCTCCCCATCTCCAGAACAGGCGTTACCTCCAGAGAACGTTCCGCCAGGCCCTCATCCAGAAGCCTCCGATAGCTCATTCCCTTTTCCGTCAGAAGAAAAGGCCAGGAAAGCAGTTCCGCCACAGAGAGAGAAGGACGCTTGGCCAAAGGTGAAAAGGCAGAGGCAATAAAATGCATTTTCACCGTTTCCTCCCGGAAAATCACATACTCCCTGTCATAAATATGACTATCCAGAGTTAAAATAGCATCCGCTTCATTGTGATTCATCAGCCGGAACATTTCCCCTGTTCCGGCTGCAATGATCTTCAGAGTAAGCCCCGGGTGCTGCCTGCAAAAATCAGGAAAACTGCTGTCAAAGAGGGAATCACAGAGAGAATCCGCCATAGCCAGCCGAATATGTCCTTTCAGATCCTGCTGACCTTCCATAGTCTCTGTAAGCTCCATAGTCATTCTGCGGATCCGATGGGCATAATTCAAAACCTCCCGTCCCTTTTCCGTAAGAGCAACCGTATGATGAATCCGCTCAAAAAGCTGGGCATTCAGCTCTGTTTCCAGCTGCCGTATCTGAAAAGAAACCGTAGACTGCGAATACCCAAGGGCCAGCGCCGCCTTCGAAAAACTATTCAATTCCGCCACATGAATAAATGTAGTCAGATTTTTCAAATCCATAGTCAAACCTCCATTCGCAGAGAGTACATCAATTCCACAAACCAGGAAAGCATGTCAAAAGAACAAAAGAGCCTCGCCGGTGCACAAAACCTGGCCGTCTCTGTCCCTCATTGCCCAAAATTGAAATCGAATATATAGATGCTAAATATCGTATTTATCAATTTTACAGATGTTCCCTTATACTATATACTAAATATAAAAGAATTACAAGTTTCTATCAAACTATTTTTAAGCACATTTTACAAAAGGAAGAACATCATGTCTATTTTTCAAACCATTTTTCAAGCCGTTTACCATTGTCTCTGGGGCGACCTGTTTACCATCCCTCTGCCCGGCGGAAGCTCTCTGGGAATTTCCCTGTTGGTACTCATCCTCATCCCATCCGGCATCTATTTCACCATCCGAACCCGGTTCCTTCCCTTCCGCCTGTTTCCGGAAATGCTGCGGATCACGGCGGAAAAGCGCAGCAAATCCAAAGAAGGAGCCATCTCCGGCGTCCAGGCCCTGATTGTATCCACAGCCACCCGTGTCGGTATGGGGAATCTGGTAGGTGTTGTGGCGGCTATCTCCTTAGGCGGAGCGGGCGCCGTATTCTGGATGTGGGTGACAGCCCTTCTGGGAGCCTCCACAGCCTTTATCGAGGCTGCACTGGCACAGCTTTATAAGGAAAAAGATCCTCTCTACGGCGGTTACCGGGGCGGCCCGGCTTATTATATCCATCACCTCTTTGTAAAGCCGGGAAGTGCCCGCCGCAAATCCGTCACAGCCGTTTTGTTTGCCCTTTCCGGCCTAATCTGCTGGTGCGGAATCAGCCAGGTTATCGGCAACTCCGTGTCCTCGGCCTTTTACAATGCATTTCAGATACCGCCCCTCTACACAACCATTGTGCTGGTGGCAGTGTCGGCAGTAATCGTCCTGCGCAAATATGCGACCGTCAAGGTACTGGATGTGGTCGTGCCGATAATGGCAGCCCTGTACTTTCTGTTCACCCTGTTTATTATGATAAAAAATGCATCCCTGCTTCCCACGGTTTTCGGTCAGATCTTTGAAGAAGCCTTTGGACTGCGCCAGGCAGTGGCGGGAGGCTTCGGGGCCGTGCTGATGAACGGCGCCAAGAGAGGGCTCTTCTCCAACGAGGCAGGCTCCGGTTCTGCGCCCTGCGCGGCAGCGGCGGCGGATATCAGCCATCCGGCTAAGGAAGGACTTTTGCAGGCTCTGGGCGTATTTATCGATACCCTTGTAATCTGTACCTGCTCCGCTATGATTATGCTGCTGACTCCCACGGGCCTGACAGAGGGGCTTGGAGGCATGGATTTGCTGCAGAAGGCCATGGGCTATCACCTGGGAGAATTCGGCGTGATTTTTATAGCTGTGATTTTGTGGCTGTTCAGCTTTTCCACCTTTATCGGAATTCTATTTTATGCAAGGCCCAACGTGTCGTACTTATTTGGCGATAACTGGCTGTCCCAGACCTTGTACAAGGTTCTCGCTTTGATTATGCTTTTCATCGGAGGACTGGCAGCCTACACCTTTGTGTGGGATCTGGGCGATGTGGGCGTGGGGCTGATGACCGTGTTTAACATGATAGCCCTGTTCCCTATGGCACACCATGCACTGGATTCTTTGAAGGATTACGAGGAAAGACGAAAATCGAATCAGAAGGTATGAGAATCTGGAAAATTAGAAATATAGGATCATCCAAGCAGCAGATTTGGAATGAAGTGGTAAGTTCTCCGTATCTTATCAACCGTGATATGGAACTGGCTTGTGACAGATTACGGCAATTGTGCTGATTTTGAGTATTACCATTGCCCCTTTGACGCCCGGCACACTGGTTCTGTTTTTATTCAGGGCCTTGATGTCGGTTGGCATGGGCTTTTTTACGTTAGGGGAAGACCTTGCTAAATGATTCATTTTTGCTTATACTATTGTTGAGCCCAATTACAGACACAGGACTTAGCAGCTTTACCCTTTAGTGCTGTCGCACAGCGACTGGAATAGGAGAATTATAAAAATGAGTGATACAAACACAGCGCCCTTTGTAAAATGGGCCGGTGGAAAACGGCAGCTTTTGGAGCATCTAAGCGTTCGGATGCCAAAGGAATACACAGATTATTATGAGCCTTTTGTGGGAGGCGGAGCGCTGCTGTTCCACCAGAAGCCTTCCTGGGCCTTTATCAATGATATCAACCGGGAACTGATTCATACATACACGGAGATTCGGGATCATGTGGGCCCTTTGTCCGTGCTCTTAAGCTCTATGGATCAGGTGACCTGCACCAAGGAATTCTATTATGAAATGCGCGGGCGCTACAACGATAAACTGAAAACAAAGGATTACGACACGGAAATGGCGGCCTTATTTATTTATCTGAATAAGCACTGCTTTAACGGACTCTACCGGGTGAACCGGAAGGGTCAGTTCAATGTGCCCTGGAATCAGAAGGAACAGGTACGTTCCGTGGATGTGGAGAATATTAAGAACATTTCCTATTATCTGAAATCTGTGACTATCACCTGTCAAGACTTTGAAGCGTCTCTGGAGACAGCCAAGAAAGGGGATTTTATCTATTTTGACAGTCCCTATGCGCCCTTGAATCCAGCTTCCTTTGATTCCTATACAAAGGAAGGCTTTACAGAGGAGGAGCACAGACGCCTGGCAAAGGTCTTTCGGGAGCTGTCCGAGAGGGGCTGTTACTGTATGCTGACCAACCACAATACGGAGTTGATTCAGGAGCTGTACCAGGATTATCTTCAGGAAGAGGTGGACGTGCGCCGGGCGATCAATTCCGATCCCAGGAAACGGGTGGGGAAGGAAGTGATTATCCGGAATTACGGAGAAATTATTTCCGGGGAAGAATAGAAAGGTATACCCTGTGGGTATCCCATCAATACATAAAAACCATAGAAACAATCACTGTAATAATTCCGCAGATTCCAATCGCCAGGCCGCTCATAGCGCCTTGAGTCTCTCCAAGCTGGACAGCCCTTGAGGTGCCCACCGCATGGCTGCAGGCCCCGATGGACAGCCCTGCCGCCACCGGATCTTTTACCTGGAATATCCGTATCAAAAGAGGCGCAAAGATGCTGCCCAGAATTCCGGTAAAGATAACGGCAATCACTGTCACGGGAACAATTCCTCCGTGAGCGGCGCTTACCTCTACCGCAATGGGCGTGGTGATGGACTTGGGAATTAAGGAGGCAGTCATGGCCTTGTCCAGGCGGAACAGACGGCAGAGCAGGTAGACGCTTCCCATGGAAGTGACAGATCCCACCGTACAGCCAACCACAATCGGCAGCCAGTTTTCCTTCAAAATCTGAATCTTGCTGTAAATAGAAACTGCCAGGCAGGCCGTTGCCGGAGCAAGGAACATATTGATAATGGCGCCGCCTGCATTGTAGCTTTCATAAGGAATTTTAAAGACAGACAAAAGCCCTGCAATCAGCACAATAGCAATCAAAAGGGGATTGCAGAGGACGGACTTCAGCCGTTCCTGCAGCTTAACGCCAATCCAGAAGGCCAGGATGCTCACAGCGATTCCGAAGAAAGGAGAAGCCCACAATTCATTCATGCTTACGCCCTCCTTCCTTCTTATGGAGCAATTGTACCGTGAGCCGGATACTGAGCGCAGTAGCGGCAAAGGTGATTACCATAGTCACCAGGCAGATAACCAGGAGAGGCAGCCAGCTTGCTCTTAGAATATCCAGGTAGTTGATGACATTTACTCCTGCCGGAATAAAGAAAAAGGCCATATTTGCCAGCAGGAAATCAGACTTTTCCTGAATATGCTCTGCTTTCAGCACGCCGCTGAGCAGGCAGAGGAGCAGCAGAAGCATAGCGATGACACTGGCAGGAAAGGCAAAGGGAAGCAGGTGTTCCATCACTGTTCCAAGCCAGCAGATTGTAAATATAATTCCAAATTGTTTTATGATTTTCATAATGTTTTCATTCCTGTTCCGTAATATTCATATAGGGCACCCGATCTAAAACAGTTTCCTAATATTCCTAATTCAAATCCATCCGCCGTCCAGCCGTATAATCTGTCCGGTGAGGTAAGGTGTCTGGCAGGCAAGCGCATATGCCAGTTCCGCCGCCTCCTTAGGTCTTCCAAAGCGTCCGGCCGGAATTTCCTCTGCAATGCAGGTGCGCTCCTCCTCTGAAAAGCAGGCGTTCATATCTGTGTCGATAGCGCCGCAGGCGATGGCGTTCACAGCAATGCGGCTTGGAGCCAGCTCCTTGGCAAGGGCCATAGTCAGCCCATTGACAGCGCCCTTAGAAGCGGAATAGGCAGCCTCGCAGGAAGCGCCCACGCAGCCCCACACGGAAGAAATATTGATAACCGAGCCGGATTTCTGTTTCAGCATATAGGGCAGGGCCTGCCGGGTGCATAGAAAAGCAGAGGTGGAGTTGGTACGCATGACACGCTCCCATTCTTCCAGGGAAAGCTCGGTAAAAAGCCCGGTCTTGGAGATACCGGCATTATTCACCAGAACATCGACGCCGGCGAAGCGTTCCTCGATCTCTTTAAAGCAGTTCCTGACAGCTGTTTCATCTCCCATATCCCCCAAAAAGGTGAGGCAGGTAACCCCGTAGGAGGTATGAAGCTTTTGGGCCAGCGTTTCTAAGCGCTCCCGGGAGCGGATGCAGGTGAGCGCCAGATTCCATCCTTCGGATGCAAATTTTTCAGCGATAGCGGCCCCGATTCCCCGGGCGGCTCCGGTGATAAGTGCGGTACGGCATTTCATTGGAATCTCCCTTCGGTTGAAATAAGAAAAAGATTCTTTCCTTATGGATGGTTAAAATACAACTTCTCCATTTTTAAATTTCCAGATCATTTCGCTGGTAAGGCTGATATTCAAGGGCTGCGCAGGAGCCTCCTTACGGGTAAACCATCCGGCAGCGGCAAGCTCCTGCGTATCCAGGGTGATCGTCTCATCCTCCCCCTCAAGCTCTGCAAAAAATCCAAACAGCAGAGAGTCCGAGAAAGACCAGGGCTGGCTTTTGTAATAGCGCAGGTTCTTTACACGAAGCCCTACCTCCTCATAGACCTCCCGGCGGACGGTCTCTTCAATCGTCTCCCCAATCTCGGCAAAGCCTGCAATCAAGGCATAATGCGTGGCGCCGCGGCCGGCATACTTTGACATAAGAATCCGGTCATTGTGAACGATTCCCACAATCACAGCCGGAGAAATCTTCGGATATTCCATAATGCCGCAGTCCGGACAGTGGAGCATCCGTTCCTGTTCCGAGTGAAGGAGGGGTCTGCCGCAGTGACCACAGAAACGGTGGGCCTCATACCAGTGATAGAGCTGATGGGCGGTAATACCTGCAAAGGACATCCATCCGGGACAGGCGTCCCGGAAGATACGGACGCTTTTCATTCCAAACTGCCCAGGCGGAAAGTCCGGCCGCAGCCTGGACAGATAAAAGGTGCATTTATCAATGGAGAACAGGTAAAGAAGATTGGGAGAAAGCTCCCGGTTTCCTTCCTTAAGCTCCCAAAACCTTGGAAAGCTTAAAGCTTCCTCCCCGCATCTGGCCAGAACCTGATCCCCTTCAAAATAAAGGAGCAGGCTGTCCTCCGTGGGAGGCACAGGCTGGTATTCGTTGTGGTAAACGTGGGGTGCAATATCCTGTATCATTCGTAGATTCCTTCTTTCTGCATTACATTCGTCCAAGCACAGTATACACGAATTTTCTTTTTTGGTAAAGATGGGAAAGTCAAATATAGTAGAATAGAGGACTTTGTGATATACTGATCCTATCTGAAAAAAAGGAGAAACATACTATGCGTGTAGGAATGGGCTATGATGTACACAAACTGACAGAGGGACGCGCTCTCATACTGGGAGGCGTGGAGATACCCTATGAGAAGGGGCTTTTGGGGCATTCAGATGCAGATGTTCTGCTTCATGCCATTATGGATGCACTTCTGGGGGCGGCGGCCCTTGGGGATATCGGACAGCATTTTCCGGACACTGATCCGGCGTACAAGGGCATCTCCAGCATCCGTCTTTTGGAGCAGGTAGGCGCGCTTCTGGAGAAGGCCGACTATGTTATCGGCAATATTGATGCCACCATTATTGCACAGCGTCCGAAGATGGCGCCCCACATTCCGGCCATGCGGAAGAATGCGGCGGAGGCATTGAAGATTTCCGTGGATCAGATCAACATTAAGGCAACCACAGAGGAGGGACTGGGCTTTACGGGGACCGGCGAAGGCATTTCCGCCCAGGCTGTCTGCGCACTGATTCCCATAGCCAACTATGCATATGAAGATGTAATGCAGAGCAGCTGCGAAGGCTGCCAGGGATGCAATAGATAGAGGTGGGTAAAGGTGCACTTTATGGATATTGCGGAACTGGAAACAGCAATATCCACAAAGTGCACAGAAGGATTTACGGACACATGTTTTTGTGGCCGGAAATACTTCTGGATAAAGGTGTACTTTGTGGATATTGCGGAACTGGAAACAGCAATATCCACAAAGTGCACAGAAGGATTTACGGACACATGTTTTTGTGGCCGGAAATACTTCTGGATAAAGGTGTACTTTGTGGATATTGCGGAACTGGAATAGAAAGGACAAAGCATGGAAATACGTTATCTTTCCCAGGAGGAAAAGGAAAACTCCCGGGTTCTTTATGAGGAAGTATTTGTAGAGGACGAAAAGGCATTTGTGGACGCCTATTACAAGATTAAGGCTGCGGACAACGAGATTCTTGCGGTCATGGATGAGGAAAGCATTGTTGCCATGCTGCACCGGAATCCCTATACCTTCCGTTTCCGGGATAAGAGCCTCCGGGCCGATTATCTGGTAGCAGTGGCGACAAGACGCTCCTACCGCCATCAAGGGCTGATGCGCCGCCTTCTCACCAGGGCGCTCCAGGATATGGAGAGGGAAAAGCAGCCGTTTGCATTTCTGATGCCTGCGGACGAAGCCATTTACCTGCCCTTTGATTTCCGCCTTATGGGAAATGAATATGAGGAGGGACTGGCATCCCTGGAAGAAAAGCTGCTGTCGGAAACATACGATCTTTATATAGAAAAAAATGAAGACTACCATAAAAGACATATCAGCTGGCCGGAATGGGAAGCCACCCCCATGATGATGCGCCTGGTGCATCTGCCTTCCTTTGTATCACAGATTGGAGCAGAAAACGAACAGGATCTGCTGCTTGCCGTTACAGATCCCATCCTGGCGGAGAATCAAGGAACCTTCCGCTGGCAATTCACCACAGAGGGCAGCCGGCTGCTTCCAGTCACAGAAGAGCCGGAGCTTACGGTTTCCATTGCGGATCTGGGAAGCTTTCTCTGCGGCATGACAGGCCCGGAGGAGCTTTTAGAGGCCTGCCCGGAAGAAAAAAGGGCTGAGGTACAGAAGAAACTGTCTGCCATTCGTGTACTGGAGGGAATTTATATCAACGAAACAGTATAAAATCAGTTCAGACAGGCTGCGCCGAGACAGTATAGGTATAAAGTATCTCATAGTATCAAAAACTACTTGAAAAACATGTGAGGGTGTGCTACCATCATATGTAGTATTAAAAACCACATTTAATAGTGGAAAGAGCAAGTAGGAGGCAAGCTATGAGTTACAAAATCATTGTTGACAGCTGCGGTGAACTGCCGGAGAGCTATAAGAAGGATGAGCACTTTGAGCGCGTGCCGCTGGTGTTGGATATAGACGGGCATCATGTGGTGGACGACGAGACCTTTGACCAGAAGGATTTTCTGCGCCGGGTTTCAGAGAGTCCCAACTGTCCCAAGTCCTCCTGCCCTTCGCCGGAGCGTTACCTGGAGGCATATACCTGTGAGGCGGACAACGTATATGCGGTAACTCTTTCTGCGGAGCTGAGCGGCTCCTACAACAGTGCGGAGCTTGGGAAGAAGCTTTACCTGGAGGAAAAGGGACAGAAGAACATTCATGTGTTCAATTCCTGTTCTGCATCTATCGGGCAGACGCTCATTGCCATGAAGATCGAAGAATGCGAGAAGGCCGGAATGGCCTTTGAGCAGGTGATAGAGACCGTGGACAGCTATATTGCAGGCCAGAATACGTACTTTGTTCTGGAATCCCTGGAGGCTCTGCGCAAAAACGGGCGCCTCAGCAACCTGAAGGCCTTTGTGGCCAATGCGCTGAACATTAAGCCTGTCATGGGAGCCACCCCTATAGGCACCATCTGCCAGCTAGACCAGGCACGGGGAATCAACCGGGCTCTTAAAAAGATGGTGGAGTATATTACAAAGGATCTGAAGAATCCGGCGGAGAAGCTGCTGGCGATCTCCCACTGTAACTGCCCGGAGAGGGCGAAGCTGGTGAAAGAAGAGCTCTTGAAGCATGTGCCGGTGAAGGAGGTGCTGATTCTGGATACGGCCGGAGTGAGCAGCCTCTATGCCAGCGACGGGGGAATTATTGTAGTCGTCTAGCTTTTAAAAAATTTTCATGCTTTTTTCATAATTATGTGTTATACTCTAAGGCAGAGCGGCAGAGTGCGCCGCAGAGGAAAAGAGAGAAGTAAAGAGAGGATTTCACAAGATGAGTCAGGAAAAAGTAAACCGCTATAAAGAGGAGAAAGCGAATCGGAAGGAGCTGCTGGCAAAGGAGAAGAAGAAGCAGGCCGTTACGAAAGTCTGCGCCGGGGTGATTGCGCTGGCTCTGGTATGCTGGATTGGATATTCCGTCTATGATATGGCGACAAGGCCGGATACCTCCACAATTGAGATGGACGCTTCTGCGCTGGATTCGTATCTCTCTTCCATGGGAACAGAGACAGAGGCGGCAGAGTAGCCTTCGGCTGAAAAAATTTAAGATAAAGGCATAAGCGGCAGGGAGCTGTCGGAAAATAAGGCATCAGATTTTTCTGATACCTTGCTTTCCGGCAACTCCTTTTTCGATTGCTTCCATGGCGGAAGGAGAAGGTATCAAAATTGCAAAATAACCTTATGAAGCTGCAAAAGGTTAATCATAAAAGAAAGGATGTGTATGCTATGATCGAGAACAAGAAAGGGGGATATCCAAAATGGCAATAAGGTGGATAGTAACAGACATGGATGGAACCCTGTTAAATGAGCAGGATCGGATTTCGGAAGCTACGGTTCAATATCTGACTGCTTGTCAGAAAAAAGGAATCCGCCTGGTTTTGGCCAGCGGCCGGAGCTTTGTGCGCTTAATGCCCTATGTGAGAGAGCTTCAGATGGAGCAGTACCAGGGGATTTTGATAGAGGTCAACGGCCTGGCAGTGAACCGTCTCGGAACAGGGGAACGGACTGTTTTCGCCCAGCTTGAGGAAAGGGATGTGAGGCGTCTAGCATCCTTCTTAAAGGAACAGGATACGGAAGTAGAAGGCTACCGGGATGATACCCTTTACTATTGGATTCCAGAGTGGCAGAGGGAGTATAAGATCCGGGAAAGAGAAGAACGGGGATATCCCCAAAGCCATCCCCTTGCTGCAGACGCCTGGTCCTGGATTGCCAAAGATGATTTTTCCCACAATTATCCGAATTTGATTGAGGTGTCCTCTGTAGACGAGTTTCCAGGGCGGTTAAATAAGATCAATTGCGCTGATACGCCGGAGCGGATTGAGGAGATTTACGCTAAACTTAAAGAGCATTTTCCAAAAGACTATGAGATTGTGCGTACCTGTCCCAGACAGATAGAGACTGCGCCGAGAGGAATCACCAAGGGCCGGACGCTTAAGAGGCTGATGGAGGAAGAAGGAATTGGACGGGACGAGGTTCTGGTGTTTGGGGACGGAGAGAATGACATCGATATGTTCCACCAGGTGACACACAGCATCGCCATGGGAAATGCGGCCGCTTATGTAAAGGAACATGCGGCAGAGATAACGGAAGGAAATGGGGAAGAGGGTCTTTTAAAAGCTTTAAAAAGATACAGGCTGCTATAAAAGGAGAAAATGAGGTAAGGAGGCTGACCATGAAGGAAGTACTAAAGGCAAGGCAGGCTGAAATGCTGAAAGCTCTGATTACAGCCAGCGTCCCCTTAGATCTGGATTTCTTTAAAGACAAATTTGAAAAGCAGGATCGCACCATACGCTATGATCTGGGAGAACTCAAGGAAGTGTGCGTCCGCCACAAAATTGAGATCTGCTATCTGACAAAGCAGGGGTATTATATCCCGGCTGCACAGAAAACGAAAGCCTCCAAGCTTTTGGTGCAGTGTGAGATTACATCCCGGATGGGGCTGGGAGACAGCAGCGGGGAGGAGCGGTTCGAGAGACTGTATCTCTATCTATTTGTACAAAAGGATTATATCACTGCGGAAAAGCTGGCGGCGGCTTACTATATTTCCCGTTCTACACTTTCACGCATATTGGGGAAAATGGAGGAATGGTTTGGCCATACCGTTTCCTTAAAGGTTCGAAAAGCCTCCGGATACCGTCTGGAGGGAGACGAGATGGCGCTGCGCCGCCTGGCGGTACGGATTCTTGCGGCCCGGTTTAAGGGAAGCTATACGGCGGAGGACTGGTTTATGCTCCTTCCGCCGGAGCTTAAGGGCAAGCTTATGCTTCGGGATATTGAGGAGCTGAGCCAGAGCATCCGCAGGCTCAACAGCAGATACAATGTGTGGATCTCCAATGCTTCTTATCTGAATCTTCTCTGTTACTGCATGGTCAGACGCCTGCGCCTTAGAATGGGCTGCGTAGTGGGAGAGACGGCGGCAGGAGAAAACGGGGGCAGTTATGCCGATATGCTTCTGGAAGAGCTGTCCGATCCGGGAAAAGGAACCTCCCAGGGAGAGCTGGAAGCCTTTACGCAGATCCTGCAGGAAAATGGAATCTATATCCAGAAAGGCTTTGTGGAGGAAGCGCGGCTGACAGGAACCATACATAAGGTTCTTTCCTATATTGAGGAAAAAAGAGGGAAGGACAGCTTTCATCTGGAAGCTTTGTACCAGGATTTGTTTGAGCATCTGCGGAACTTTCTGAATTTGAGCGCCCAAGGACGGGCGGAGGAGGAGAACCCCTATGTGCTGGAGGAGGTAAGGGAGCATTACTACTCTTATTATCAGCTGGCCCGGGATTGCGGGGAGATCATTCAAAGAGAAATGAACCTCCCGTATCAAGAGCTTGAGATCTGCTATCTGGCTGTGTATCTCTACAAGAACAGCCTTCAGACCGAGCGGACAGGGAAAAATGTGCTGGTTGTCTGTGCCACAGGAAAGGGCTTATCCCACCTTCTCACCCTGAGAATCAAGAATGTATTTCCCATGCTGAATGTGGCGGGACAGATCTCACCCTGGCAGCTTTCCAAGGTAAGCGATTTGAAAGATGTAGACTTTGTCATTTCTACCATACCCTTGGAGAACAAGCTGGTTCCCGTAATTAAGATATCCCGGATTCTGTCGGAGGAGGATATCAAGCGCATCCGGGATTTTCTCAAGTACGGCAACCTGGTGGATGAGATCCCCATGAGCCAGCGGAACGAGGCTTCCTTCGGGGCAAAAGAGGATCCCTTCCTTTTAAGGGAAAAGCCCGTTACAGAAGAGGGCGGCCTGGTGGAGGCGGCATCCATTTTAAGCAGGCTGATTTTAACCCTGCTGGAATACACCTCCAAGTTTCCGCCCAAATACCGCATGAGCAGAGACGCCATGCTGGGAATGGTGATTCACATGAGCATGGCCGTTCCCCGGTGGTTTGAAGAGAGCAGCCAGGAGGAGGCCAGCGAGGATTTTGAGAGGGAGTATCAGAGAATCCGAAAAAAAGATCCCGATATATTTGCGCTGATGGAGAAGTTTTTTGATTTGGTAGAAAAGACCCTGCGCGTTCGTATTTCCATATCAGAACGGGTTGCGTTCTTTTTATATATCACAGAGGAGGTATAGCGATGAAAGAACTTGTTATCAAAAACGGGCTGCTGGTGTCTCCGGCAAACGGCTACCGTCGTACCAGAAAGGATATTCTGGTGAGAAACGGCCGGATTGCAGCGGTGGAGGATGAAATTGTCTGGGAGGGCGAGGCTGTGGATGCGGCCGGATGCCTGGTGACGCCGGGATTCATCGACATCCACACACACTGCTACCCCAAGGCCTTTCTGGGGCTTTCGCCGGATGTGCTTGGGATTGAGAGAGGGGCCACTGCAATTCTCGATGCAGGAAGCTCAGGGGCGGATACCTACGAGGATTTTCGGGAGAATTATATCAAGAAAAGCCGGACAAAGGTATTTACCCTGCTGAATGTATCGAAGGAAGGGCTGCTTAGAGGGCATGAGCTTGATTCCATGGAGAAGCTTGACGAGGCGGCTTTAAAGGCCATGGTAAAGAAGTACCCGGATGAGATTGTGGGCTTAAAGGCCAGGGCCAGCGCAAGCGTGGTGGGAGAGATGGGGTTAAAGCCCATTGAAGAGGCGGCAAGGATCGCTAAGGAGATAGGAAAGCCGCTGATGGTTCATGTGGGCAACTATCCGCCGGCGCTGACAGAGGTGCTGAAGCTCCTTGACAAGAAGGACATTGTGACACATGTCTATCATGGGAAAAAGGGCGGAATTCTGACGGATACGGGAGAGATTATCCCGGAGGCTGTGGAGGCCAGAGAGCGTGGCGTGCTCTTTGATGTGGGCCATGGCGTGGCAAGCTTTAGCCTGAGGGTATTTGAAAAGGCGCTGGCGAAGGGCTTTGACACGGATTTGATTTCTACGGATCTTCATGTGGAGAATTATGAAGGGCCGGTGTACAATCTTGCAGCAGTGGTGAGCAAGGTGACGGCCTGCGGCGAGCCTTTGGAGGAGGCTGTCCACAAATGCACCTGCGCGCCGGCCCGGCACTATGGGCTTGCGGATTTGGGCGAAATTAAGCCAGGCTATGTGGCGGATTTGAATGTGTTGGAGCTGGCGCCCTGCAGGGAGCAGGTTCAGGATTCCATAGGCGATACCATTGAGCTTTCAGAAAAGCTGGTAATAAAGAAAACCATTTACAGCAGAGGTGAACAAAGTGAAATATTTGAACAAAATCCTTGAGACAAATGAGATTACCCCGGATATGAGGGAAAAGGCAGAGAGATTGTACCTGGAAGCAAAGAGCCGGGCAGAGAACCTGCCCCTTACCTTTGGAGAGGACGCGCAGCTGATGCTGAGCAATCACTTAATGGCTCTGATTAAACGGGTTTTAGAGGGAAGGCTTACAGATCCTATGGAAGAGGAAATGCTAAGCGAGATTTCCGAAAAGGCATGGGAATATGCGGATATCATTGCAGGCCCCTTATTTGTGGAGGCAGGCATAGAGAAGGATCGGACAGAATTATTTTTGGTAGGTACACATGCAGAGATGGCAATGGCCGCAGAGGCGGCCCGCTAATATAAAATTTAAGGAGGAAGTGAAGAAATGAAAGAGGTATTGGTTGTAATCGGACACCGTATGGGAAAGGGCCAGGCAGTCGCAAGAGGCGTGGAAAAGGCAGGAGGAAAGGCAATTGTGATTCCCGGAATGGCAGCAGACATGAAGCTTGGGGATGTCATGCATGAGAACCAGGCAGATCTGGGAATCAGCTTCTGCGGAAGCGGCGGGGCGGGCGCGCTTACGGCTTCCAACAAGTACGGCTACAAGGCAAAATCCTCTCTGCGTTCCGTGGACGCAGCCTGTACGGCAGTGGAAGAAGGCTGCACCGTTGTTGGACTGGGATTTCTGGATGTAGAGGAGCTTGGAGAGCGTTTGGTGCAGTCTTTCCGTAAGGTTCATGGAGAAGAGTAGGATGTTCGGGCAGAAGGTGGAAGAGGTCAATACCCTGAAAGACCGGCAGCTCCTTGAGGAAAAGGAACATGAGATGACACTGACCATGACCGGGGATTCTCTGGAGAGCGCAGTGGGGAATCTGTTTCAGATGATGCGGAAGCAGATTTTTGAGGAGATCGGCCATCCCATTATTCAGATGGAGACGAGGGCCGTATATTTTGAGAACGTAAAGCTTAAGAAGGAGACAGAGCGGTTCCTGTTTCTGTTTATGCCCCGGGAAAGAGTGTATTTTACGATTACGGCAAGGATCATTGTGAAGGTAAAGTACTTAAATATAACAAAGGAGGATTTTTGATATGTTGGAGATTATTATTTATTCCGCCATTATTGGTATCATCGGCGGCGGATGTATTGCAGCCGGCGCGGCACGTATGTTTCATGCGCCGGAGGTTCAGGCCATGGGAGCTTTCCGTACCCTGGGAGAGCTGAACGCCTGCAACGGAGACCCCATTGCTCACTTTTCTTTTGGACTGGGCTTCTTCTTTTCCTCGGCAGCCTCTGCAGTGGCGGCAGGAGCGCTGACCCAGGATGTTATGCACCGCATTATCCCCAACTGGGGTGCGGCTGCGCTTTTGGTTAAGAACAACAAGCCGGAGGAGACCCTGCACAATCCCAAAAAGATGATGTGTGCCGGCGCGGCTGTGGGCGGCGTGCTGATGATATTCCTGAATACCATGGCGCGCATTATTCCGGAAAAGCTTTCTCTGATTGCCTCTGAGGTGCTGACTCCCGCTACGGGCTGGCTGATCAATCCGGTCATGCCTGCGATTTTCTGGCTGGCGGCTCTGGATGCCGGAAAACAGACAGGGATGTGGGGAACCATTCTGGGCGGCGTTTCCGCACTGGTTTCCGGAAATGCAGTGCCTGGCATTGTGCTCGGTATCTTGATTGGAAAATCAGCGGAGGAGAATGGCTACAAGAGCAGAATTGTGCAGATCCTGATTGCCATCGTAGTGATTATGTTCCTGGTAATTGCATATTTCAGAGGATTCTTTAACCAGTTTGGGTTATAATTATGGAATTATAAATAGGAGGATGAAACAATGGATGACAAAAGAACATTTGGACAGAAACTGGATACATTTTTAATGAAGGACAGCACCTTTATCCTTCTGATTATGGGGGCTGCAGCAGCGATTTTTGCCGGAACCTTTATGTATATCCGCTTTGGCACAGGCGCATTTAACGAGATTTCTATCGTAGCTATGCTCAGGGACGGAATGGACGGCGGAGACTATGCGGCGGCAGCAGGCTTTGCGGCGGGCTTCCTGATTGCCCGTATTCTGGAAGGCCCCCTGGTAGGACTTCTGGATATCGGCGGTTCTCTCCAGACCGGCGTGGGCATTGGATTACCGGCTTTATTCTTATCTATGGGATGGGAGCTTCCTTTCTCTAATTTCTTCACCGCCCTGCTTACGGGAGCCTTGATTGGACTCGTTATGGGAGCTGTGATCATGATTATCCGTAAGGTAATGCCGGAGGGCGTGGCAGTAGGCGGAACCTCCGTTATGATGGGCGCCGGAAATGCCACCGGCCGTTATCTGGCCCCTCTGATTATTGTTGCGGCCGCACAGTACAATGTGTATACAGGAATCGGTGCAGTGCTTGGGGCTGCGGTGTTCTATAAGTGGGGAAAGGAAATGACAGGAGGCGCAATCCTGGGAGCCATGATTTTAGGCGGCATTTTCCTTTAAAATTCAGGATAGGACAGGGGGACTTTATATGAGTATTTATCAGGATATCGGATTGAACCGGGTCGTCAATGCCAGCGGCCGCGTGACTGTGCTGGGGGTATCCACCATCAGCGACCGGGTGGCAAAGGCGGCTGTGGCGGGAGGACAGTCCTATGTGGTGATTGAGGATCTGATGGTTAAGGCCGGAGAGATTATTTCCCGGTATACGGGAGGGGAGGACAGCTGTCCGGCGGTGTGCGCCTCGGCGGCCATTGCCATCACTGTTGCAGGCCTTATCACAAAGGGGAAAAAGTCTCTGGTGGAGCGGATGCCGGATTCCTCCGGACTGGCCAATGAGATCATTCTCCAGAAGGGCCATGCCATCAATTTTAATGTGCCCATTGAGACGATCATCCGTCTGGGAGGCGGCGTGCCGGTGGAGGCAGGAACAGCCACGGAGGTAGCCCCGGAGGACATTGAGGAGGCCATCACAGACAGAACGGCGGCCCTTATGTATGTAAAGAGCCATCACTGCGTACAAAAGGGAATGGTGGATCTTCCCACTATGATCGAGATTGCCCACAGGAACGGGCTTCCCCTTCTGGTGGATGCGGCGGCGGAAGAGGATTTCCGCAAATACATTGCCATGGGGGCGGATCTTGTCTGCTACAGCGGAGCAAAGGCTTTGGAGGCCACAACCTCTGGATTTGTGACGGGAAAGAAGGAGTATATTGCCTATGCCAGGAAGCAGTACAAGGGAATCGGCCGGGCGATGAAGATTGGCAAGGAAGGAATTATGGGGCTTTTGGAAGCCTTGGAGCAGTACGAGCATAAGGATCGGGCTGCGGAGGCCGAGAAGAATAAAGAGACAGCAGTCTGGCTTAGGGATTCCATCAATCAGATTCCAGGACTGCATTCCGAGATGATTCAGGACGAGGCGGGCCGGGCAATCTACCGGGCAAGGATTTTTGTGGAGCCTAAGGAGGCCGGGATGACAGCTATAGAGCTGGAGCAGAGGCTGAAGGAGGGAGATCCTACGGTCCGCTGCCGCACGGAATTTATGAGTCTTGGCAAGCTGGATCTGGATCCGAGACCTTTGGTGGAAGGCGATAAGGAGCTTATTGTAGAAAAATTGAGAAAGATTATGGAGGCATAGAAATGGGAATCAATTATTATAAGGGCAGAGTGTGCCTGAATGTGCTGGGCGGAAGCTTGAAAAATGCGGCGGAGATTTATGAGGCTGCAGAGAAGTATGTGGTTGTGGGCGTGCTTTCTGCCAATTATCCCGATGTACCCAGCGCGGTGGAGGATATGAAGCGGTATATGGAAGTTCTCGAGGGCAATCTTTCTGTCGGCTTAGGGGGCGGAAATCCGGCCCAGTGGAAGGCTGTGGGGGACATTGCCAAGGAGATTAAGGCGAATCATTTTAACCAGGTGTTTTCGGCTGTAGGATATACCAGGGCCAATGTAGGAAATGAGGAGGCCCATATCAATTCTCTTGTTTCTCCCTGTGGGAAGCCGGGATTTGTGAAGATTTCTACCGGCCCTCTTTCTAAGGACTGTGAGCCGGCTCTTGTTCCGGTGGATACGGCCATTGCCATGATTCGGGAAATGGGGGGCAATTCGGTGAAGTTTTTCCCGATGGGGGGCTTGAAGTGTAAGGAGGAGCTCAAGGCTGTGGCAGAGGCCTGTGCGCAAAATGAGTTCGTGATGGAGCCTACGGGGGGGATTGATCTTGATAATTTCCGGGAGATTATGGAGATTATTCTGGGCGCCGGGGTGCAGAAGGTGATTCCTCATGTGTATTCTTCGATTATTGATAAGGAGAGTGGGGATACTAGGACGGGGGATGTGAAGAGACTTTTGGGGATTGTGAGGGAAGTGGTTTAGACGGACGGAGGTGTCAGCCGTAAAATAAGCCGCCAGGCCTTTTCCGTATCCCCAGCGATAAGGAATCCTCCCACTTTGTGGGTCCCTCCTTATCACAACGGTTCGGACGGTTCGCGTACACGCCGTATGCTCTGAACGTACATTACTTTTGCAGGTTTTTTATGGCTGCAGGTGTTGGGGTAATGTTCGTTCCGATCATACGGCGTGTACGTGAACAGCCGGACACTGGATATCGGAAAAGCCTGGCGGCTTATTTTACGGCTGACACCTCCTGGCTTTGGGGGGGGGCAGCCAGGGGGGTGCTGTTGGGGATGGGGTTTAGTTTTGGGTGGCTTTGGCTTCGGCTAGTTTTAGGGCGCGGACTTTTAGGGGGAGGCCGAAGAGGGTGATGAAGCCGCTGGCGTCGTGGTGGTCGTAGAGATCGCCGGTGGTGAAGGAGGCCAGGGATTCATTGTATAGGGAGTAGGGGGAGGTGGTTCCTGCTTTGATGATGTTGCCTTTGTAAAGCTTGAACTTGACTTCTCCGGTTACGTACTCCTGGGTGCTGGTGACGAAGGCCTGTACTGCCTCGCGCAGGGGGGTGAACCATTTTCCTTCGTATACGATCTGGGCGAATTTGCTGCCGAGGTCTTTTTTGACCTCCATGGTGGCGCGGTCCAGAACGAGCTCTTCCAGCTGCTGGTGGGCTTCCATGAGGATGGTGCCGCCGGGGGTCTCGTATACGCCCCTGGATTTCATGCCGACTACGCGGTTTTCTACGATGTCTACGATGCCGATGCCGTGCTTTCCGCCCAGGGCGTTCAGCTCGGTGATGATCTCGGATACTTTCATGGACTTGCCGTTCAGGGATACGGGGATGCCTTTTTCAAAGGTCATGGTCACGTATTCGCCTTCGTCGGGAGCTTTTTCAGGTGTGACGCCTAAGACCAGCATGTGTTCGTAGTTGGGCTCGCTGGCCGGATCCTCAAGCTCCAGTCCTTCGTGGCTGATGTGCCACAGGTTCCGGTCGCGGCTGTAGCTCTGGCTGTGGTCGAAGGGCAGGTTGATGCCGTGCTTGCGGCAGTATTCGATCTCGTCCTCACGGGACTGCATGGTCCATATGTCGGTCATGCGCCAGGGGGCGATGATGGTCAGATCCGGGGCAAGGGCTTTGATGCCGAGCTCGAAGCGGATCTGGTCGTTGCCTTTGCCGGTTGCGCCGTGGCAGATGGCGGCTGCGCCTTCTTTCCGGGCGATCTCTACGAGACGCTTGGCGATGGCCGGACGTGCCATGGAGGTGCCTAAGAGGTATTTGTTCTCGTATACGGCGCCTGCCTGTACACAGGGCATGATGTAGTCGTCACAGAATTCGTCGATGATGTTTTCAATGTATAATTTGGAAGCGCCGGAGAGTTTTGCCCGCTCTTCCAGGCCGTCAAGCTCGTTTCCCTGTCCGCAGTCGATGCAGCAGCAGATCACTTCGTAGTCAAAATGCTCTTTCAGCCAGGGAATGATAGCTGTGGTATCCAATCCGCCGGAATAGGCCAGTACAACTTTTTCTTTCATGTCTTTATATCCTCCTCGGTTTGCATTGATTTGGGGCTGCCGCATAATAGGACAGCCCCAGTCTTTGGCTTTTCTCACTGACAAATAATATACAACATCCTTTGGAAAGATGCAAGTGAAATTTTATACATATTTATGCGTATATTTTAGGAATAAATTGTATAAAGATAATATTTTATACATAATATTCAAAAAACATGCATAAATGGATGCTGTGGGCATCCGCTTAGAAGGGATTCCAGTAGCGCCCTTTGTTGAGAAACTGCAGGGCAATGGAAATGGCGATCAGCAGGAATCCCAGAACCATGGTAGTGTAATCAAGGCTTGTAAAGCGCCGTTCCCGATACCAGGTACGTTTTGGTTCTTTGCCGAAGCAGCGCAGCTCCATGGCGTTGGATACGACTTCGATCCGCTCCATGCTGGAGAGGATGAGGGGCATCAGAATGGCGGTGGCTCCTTTCAGACGTTTTACCAGGTTTTCCTTGCCGGACAGCTCCACGCCCCTTGCCTGCTGTGCCAGGGAAATTGCGTGAAATTCGTCCAGGATGTCCGGAATATAGCGCAAAGCCAGGGAGACAGAGTAGGACACCTTGTAGCTTACGCCGATCTTATTTAAAGAAGCGGCAAATTCGCTGGGCTGGGTGGTGGAGATAAAGAGGATCACCACGGGAATCGTCGCTGTGTATTTTAAAATCACATTTGCATGGTAGAGCAGCTGCTGTGCGGTGATGCTGTAACGCCCGATGATGTGGAAGAGCACCGTCCGGGTTCCATAGATGCTCACCCCATGCTCCGGGGAAAACAGGTAAATCAGAAGATTGTTCATGGCCAGGAACACCAGGGAGAAGATGAGGATTACCTTCACGTCGCTGACTTTGATTCTGGAAACCCGGAATAAGATCAAGGCAAATACGGTGAGCAGGACGAGATACCTGGTATCAAAGGTAATCATTGCCGCCAGAACCCAGCAAAGCATACAGGCCATCTTGGAGGCTCCCGTTAATTTATGAATAGGAGAAACACGCTCTATATAGTTAAATAACTGAATCATCCCCGTACCTCCTCCTCTTCATAGTCGATAAAATGCTGGACAAATACATTGGGATCGCTGATTTTGCACAAAAGGGCCAGGTCGTAAAGGGAGGTTTCCTTTAAGTTTGCCCGGCTGATGATATCCGGGTTGGTGAGAATGTTGGCGGAGGTATCGTCTGCAATCACCTGTCCCCCGGAAAATACAATGGCTCTCTGGGCGTATTCCAGCATCAGATGCATATCGTGGGTGATCATAACCACCGTGATTCCCCGGTTGTGAAGATCCTTCAAAAATTCCATGATTTCCGTGTAGTGCAGGTAATCCTGTCCGGCTGTGGGCTCGTCCAGAATGAGCATCTGGGGATCCAGGGCGAGGATGGAAGCGATGGTGACACGCTTTTTCTGCCCAAAGCTTAGGGCGGACACGGGCCATTTCCGGAAGGGGTAGAGGCCGCATACCTTCAATACCTCGTCTACCTTTTGGGCAATGGTATCCTCCGGCACATGGCGCTGCCTCAGGCCGAAGGCCACCTCGTCAAAGATCATAGTCTTGCAGATCATCTGATTGGGGTTCTGCATGACATAACCGATGCGGTCGGCGCGTTCCTTGATGCTGTAATCCTTCATGTCCACTCCCTGGAAGGTGAGGCTGCCCTTCTGCTGCTTTTCAAAGCCGCAGATGACTTTTGAGAAGGTGGACTTTCCGGCTCCGTTTGTTCCCACAATGGCAAGGAGCTCTCCTTTAGCGGCGTAAGCATGGATGCCTTTTAGGGCGTGGAAGCCGTTTTCATAGGTAAAATCAATGTTCTCGGCCTGAAGAAGAATCTCCGGCTCTTCCTTTTTCTCACGGGCCTTCCGGCTGTGATACCAGTCGCGGACACAGGATTTTTCTTCCTCCGTAAGGGTAAGGCTGCGGATGCTGTGGGGCCGGCATTCAGGGGTTATGGTGAGCCCGGCGTATTTGAGCGCAGTTAAGTATAAGGGCTCCCGGATTCCGTTTTCCGGAAGAAGATTGGTGGAAAGAAGCTCGTCCGGAGCCTGGTCTGCCACAATCTCCCCATCCTTCATCAGGACAATCCGGTCTACGTCCCGCCACAGCACATCCTCCAGGCGGTGCTCCACAATGATCACAGTGGTGCCTGTTTCTTTTTGTATCTGGTCAATGATCTCGATGGCGCGTTTTCCGGTGGCCGGATCCAGGTTGGCCAGAGGCTCGTCAAAGAGAAGGATTTCCACTTGGTTTACCATAACGCCGGCCATGGAGACCCGCTGCTTCTGGCCGCCGGACAGAGCGTCGGGAGAGTGCTCCAGGTGATCGGCGATTCCCACCTTCCGGGCTGTTTCCAGAACTTCCTTTTTCATGTCTGTCTGGTTTACGCAGGCATTTTCCAGGGCAAAGGCGATGTCCTCCGCAACGGTAAGGCCGATGAACTGGCCGTCCAAATCCTGGAGCACGGTGCCGATGGTCTTGGAGATCTCGAAGATGCTCTGAGTCTTTGTCTCCCTGCCCCGGATGGTTAAGGTTCCGGTGGATTCTCCGGAGTATGCAAAGGGAATCAGGCCGTTCATACAGTGGGTGAGGGTGGATTTGCCGCAGCCGGAGGGCCCGGCGATGAGGAGTTTTTCCCCTGGATAAATCTCAAGATTGATATGTTTCAGCGTGGGCTCCGCCTGGGCGTCGTACTGAAAGCTGAAATCCTCAAATTTAATAATCGGTTCTTTCACATGTACCTCCTTTTGCTGCTGATTTGTCTCTGGTTTTGCCGTCAGAAGCAGGAAAAAAGGCTGCCGCAGAATAAGACAACTGGTTTTTCCATCCATAAGCCTTATTTTGTGACAGCCCCTTCCGCTTCCTTATTTTTCTGCTTTTAAAGAGCCCTTTTTCGCTCTGGCAGCTGTGTAGGCGAAGCACAAAATAGTGCCTACAATGGCTGTTGAAAGGATATTTCCAACGCTTCCCACGGCACCCTGGAGGAAGATCTTCTCCGCAGGCTCGTCATAAATAAGAATATCCAGGCCGGGAGCAGTCAGTCCCCAGGAGATCAGGTGTGCAATGATCTGTACCACATTGAAAATCACTGAGCCCTTTACGCCGAATTCACCCTTGGACAGCTTCAGCTTATAGCCCAAGAGACCCATCACCAGGCCAAAGAAGGCGCTTCCTGCGATCCAGCTCCACCATACGCCCCAGCCGCTTGCCAGGTCGCTTAAGAAATGGCCGATAAGGCTCATTAGAAAGCCTGCCACAGGCCCGAAGAGCATGCTCATAACGGCTACAACGGGATAGTGTACGCTGATCTTCAGATTGGGCACTGGTGTAGGAATTGCCACATAGCTGCTGAGCACGAAAAACAGCGCCGCGCCGATACCGATTGCTACGATTGTTTTTACTGAGAAATTTTTCATTGGTAACTCTCCTTTTCCCTCTTGATTGGTTTGGCAGTACATGCGTGTACTTTTCTATATTAAAAGTTCATAATAAATGTCTTGTGGCAGCTCTTGAAATGTAGTATGATAGAGGAAACATATGTTTGCAAAA
This sequence comes from Candidatus Merdisoma sp. JLR.KK011, assembly GCF_036941125.1. NCBI lineage: Bacteria > Bacillati > Bacillota > Clostridia > Lachnospirales > Lachnospiraceae > Candidatus Merdisoma > Candidatus Merdisoma sp. JLR.KK011. The sequence continues at coordinate 81,119 of NZ_JAYWSZ010000003.1, forward strand.
ATGCAGGAAGGTACGTCAGAGTGCAGACGGGGGATGAATCTATGATGGAACAGTTGAGCTTATTTGACGATCGGCCGCAGAGTGCGCCTCTGGCCAGCAGGCTGCGGCCTGAGAGCCTGGATGAGTACGTGGGACAGAGCCACCTGATCGGGGAGGGGAAGATCCTCCGCAGATTAATCGAGACAGACCAGGTGTCCTCCATGATTTTCTGGGGGCCGCCCGGCGTGGGCAAGACTACGCTGGCAAGAATCATAGCCAGGCAGACACGGGCGGAGTTCGTGGAATTCAGCGCAGTGACCAGCGGGATCAAAGAGGTAAAGGAGGTTATGAACCAGGCGGAGCAGAATCGGAAGATGGGAATCCGGACGCTCTTGTTTACCGATGAGATCCACCGTTTTAACAAGGCCCAGCAGGACGCCTTTCTTCCCTTTGTGGAAAAGGGGAGCATTGTCCTGGTAGGCGCCACGACGGAGAATCCCTCCTTTGAGATCAATTCCGCTCTTTTGTCCCGGTGCAAGGTGTTTATTCTGAAGGCGCTGGAGGAAGAGGATCTGACGGCTCTGCTCCGTCATGGTCTGAAAAGCCCCAAGGGTTTTGGCAATCTCGACTTATTAATAGAAGAAACTCATCTGCGGGCCATTGCACGGTTTGCCAACGGAGACGCCCGGACGGCCCTCAATACCCTGGAAATGGCGGTTCTCAATGGAAAGATGAATGAGCGGGGCGTGATCTGCATCGACGAGGAGCTCCTGGCCCAGTGTATGAACAGACGCTCTCTGTTGTATGATAAAAACGGGGAGGAGCATTACAATCTTATTTCCGCCCTTCACAAGTCCATGCGCAACAGTGATCCCGATGCGGCTCTTTACTGGATGCACCGGATGCTGCATGGAGGAGAGGATCCCTTGTACATTGCAAGAAGGCTGATACGCTTTGCCAGCGAGGACGTAGGGATGGCAGATTCCCAGGCTCTGCCGCTGGCGGTGTCCGTTTATCAGGCCTGTCATTTCCTGGGGATGCCGGAATGTGATGTACATCTGACTCATGCGGCAGTGTATCTCTCCATGGCGCCCAAGTCCAATGCCCTCTACCGGGCCTGCGAGGCCTGCAAGGAGGATGTACGGGAGCTGCCGGCAGAGCCGGTGCCTTTACAGATCTGCAATGCGCCTACGAAGCTGATGAAGGATCTCCATTATGGGGAAGGGTATATTTATGCCCATGATACAGAGGAAAAGCTGAGCCGGATGGAGTGCCTGCCGGAGGCTTTGGCCGGCAGGCGGTATTATCATCCCACGGATGAAGGGCAGGAGAGGTATGTAAGGGAAAAGCTCGGGGAGATTTTGGAGTGGAAAAGGCCGGACTCTTGATTTTTGTGTAAAGTAAGAAGAAATGAATAAATATAAATAATACTTGCATATATATGCTCCCGGTGGTAATATATGCAATGAAAATATTGCAGCAGTTTTGTTTTGAATATGCGTCTCAAATCGTGCGTAAGCATGGTTCTTTGAGACTTGAGAATGAGGAGGCAGGTTATGATTAAAGCAGGAATTATCGGAGCAACCGGCTATGCCGGGGGAGAACTGGTGCGGCTCTTGACAGGCCATAAGGAAGCCGAAATCAAATGGTACGGCTCCAGAAGCTACATAGACAAAAAGTATGCCCAGGTTTATCAGAATATGTTTCAGATTGTAGAAGACAAGTGTCTGGATGACAATATGGAGGAGCTTTCGAAAGAGGTGGATGTTATATTCACGGCGACTCCCCAGGGGTTGTGCGCTTCCCTGGTGAACGATGAGATTCTCTCCCGGACAAAAATCGTGGATCTCAGTGCGGATTTTAGGATCAAGGACGTGAAGGTATACGAGCAGTGGTACGGGATCACCCATCCTGCGCCCCAATACATCCCGGAAGCCGTCTACGGCCTCTGCGAGATTAACCGGAAAGCCGTGAAAGGAGCCAGGCTCATTGCCAATCCCGGCTGTTATCCGACTTGTACCACGCTTTCCATTTACCCTTTATTAAAGGAAGGGCTGATTGATCCCAACACGATCATTGCAGATGCCAAGTCCGGAACCTCCGGGGCCGGCCGGGGAGCCAAAGTGGACAATCTTTTCTGTGAAGTCAATGAAAATATCAAGGCTTACGGCGTTGCTTCCCACCGCCATACGCCGGAGATTGAGGAACAGCTGGGGTATGCGGCCGGGGAACCGGTGCTGATCAATTTTACGCCTCATCTGGTTCCTATGAACCGGGGAATCCTAATCACGGCTTATGCTTCCTTGAAAAAAGAGGTATCCTATGAGGAGATAAAGGCGGTTTATGACAAGTATTACGCTTCAGAGCGGTTTGTGCGTGTGCTGGAGAAGGATGTATGCCCTCAGACAAAATGGGTGGAGGGCAGCAATTATGTGGATGTGAACTTTAAGATCGATTCCAGGACAGGCCGCGTGATTATGATGGGAGCCATGGACAATCTGGTAAAGGGCGCCGCCGGACAGGCCGTTCAGAATATGAATCTGATGTTTGGGCTGAAGGAGAGCGAAGGCCTTGATCTGGTACCCATGTTCCCATAGAGATGAAGGATTTTGGACGGATTAAGAAATGCTTTTCAGGTATTATAATATGATTTTATCAGAAGGGAATGGACGAAGATTATGACAATCCGAACCATGACAATCGAAGATTATGAAGGCGTGTACGAGCTCTGGATGACCATTAAGGGCTTCGCCATCCGGAGTATCGATGATTCCAGATTAGGCGTAGAGCGCTTTCTGCGCCGGAATCCGGATACCAGCGTGGTAGCTCTGGAGGACGGACGTGTGGTGGGAAGCATTCTCTGCGGCCACGACGGGCGCAGGGGCTGCTTCTACCATGTGTGCGTTCACAGGGACTGCCGGATGCGCGGCATTGGCAAGGCCATGGTAGTATATGCCATGAACGCTTTGAAGAAAGAGGAGATTAGTAAAGTATCTCTCATTGCATTTACGAAAAATGACATCGGTAATGCATTTTGGAACCGTATAGGCTGGACAAAACGGCAGGATTTGAATTATTATGATTTTGTGCTCAATGAAAAAAACATTGAAGCGTTTAATAAATAAGAGGAAATACGATGTGGGAAAAGAAAAAGATTCTAATGCTGACAACAGGGGGCACCATTGCTTCCGCAGCCACAGACCGGGGGCTTGCTCCGGCCCTTCATGCAGACGAGCTTTTAAAGGGCTTAGAAGATCTGCGTGAAAGCTGCCGGATCGATACCCTGGAGGTATGCAGCCTGGACAGCACCAATATGACCTGGGAGCATTGGCTTAGGCTTTTGGAGGCTGTGGAAACTCATTATGAGCAGTATGACGGATTTGTTATCTGCCATGGTACGGACACCATGGCTTATACGGCAGGAGCGCTCTCTTACCTGATTCAGAATCCGGGGAAGCCCATTGTAATTACCGGCTCACAAAAGCCTATCAACCAGGAAATTACCGATGCAAAGCGGAATCTAAGGGACAGCATTGCGGTTGCCATGGAAAAAGACTGTCCCGGCGTGCAGGTTGTATTTAACGGGCAGATTATTGCGGGCACACGGGCCAAGAAGGTGAAGAGCTTCAGCTTTGACGCATTTACCAGTATTAATTTTCCGGTTCTGGGTGTGGTACAGAACGGAAGGGTGATCCGCTATGTGAAGGAGGAGATTTCGAAGGAGCTTCCCGTTTTTTATCATAAGGTGCATCCCAAGGTTTTTCTTTTGAAGCTGGTTCCTGGAATGCAGCCCCAGATTTTAAAGCCTATTTTTCAGGAATTTGACTGCGTGATTGTGGAGAGCTTTGGAGTGGGGGGAATTCCCGACAGCATTGCGGAGGAATTCTTCTGCCAGTTAAGCAGATATCAGCCGGAGGAAAAGATCCTGATTATGACGACCCAGGTTACATACGAGGGGAGTGATGTGGATGTGTATGAGGTAGGCAAGCGGATACGGGAGCGGTTCCGGTTTCTGGAGGCCTATGATATGACGCTGGAGGCAGTATATACAAAGATTATGTGGATACTTGGCATCGGGGGGCTGAGCTTTGAGGAGGTTGAAGAGCTGTTCTATCGGAAGATCAATTATGATACGAGTGTGCCTTATGGGAAAAAGTCAGGCGGACCCGCCGGCACAAGGTGATTCTTTCAGGCGGAGAGCGGCATGATCCAGATCGGCCTGGATCGTTGGTTACAGGAATAAAAATACAGTCGAGAGGGTGTAAGAGGATGGAACAAAAAAGTATGGAAAAGATAAAAGAAATCCCTGGCGGCGTTACAGCGGCCAAGGGTTTTGAGGCGGCTGCGGCTGCGGCGGAGATTAAGTACAAGGGACGGACGGATATGGCGCTTATTTACAGTCAGACGCCATGCCAGGCAGCAGGAACCTTTACCACCAATGTGGTGAAGGCGGCTCCGGTGAAATGGGATCAGAAGATAACAGCGGAATCTCCCTTTGTGCAGGCGGTGGTGGTTAACTCTGGGATTGCCAATGCTTGTACGGGAGAGGAAGGGTACGGTTACTGTAAGGAAACGGCGGAGGAATGTGCGAAGGCGCTGGGAATCCCGGAAAACGCCGTACTCGTTGCGTCTACAGGCGTTATCGGCATGCAGCTTCCCATGGAACGGCTGAAAAAGGGAATTACCTTATTAAAAGAAGCAAAAGGCAGTACTGTGGAGCATGGAACGGCTGCGGCTAAGGCTATTATGACTACGGATACCGTGCACAAGGAGATTGCAGTCCAGGTGGAGCTGGGGGGCAGAACCGTGACTGTCGGCGGTATGTGCAAGGGTTCCGGCATGATTCATCCCAATATGTGCACCATGCTTGCTTTTGTGACCACGGACGCCTGCATTTCCAAGGAGATGCTGCAAAAGGCCGTCAGCGAGGATGTGAAGGATACCTTCAATATGATTTCCGTGGACGGGGATACTTCTACCAACGATACCTTGCTGGTGCTTGCCAACCATGCGGCGGAAAATCCGGAGATTCGGGAAGAAAACGAGGACTACAGGCTGTTCGCAGCGGCTTTGAATACGGTGAACACTTACCTGGCAAAGAAGATGGCAGGGGACGGTGAGGGAGCGACGGCTCTCTTTGAGGTAAAGATTGTGGGTGCAAGGACGAAAGAGGACGCAGTGACCTTGAGTAAATCTGTTGTGACCTCAAGCCTGGTGAAGGCGGCTGTCTATGGACATGACGCCAACTGGGGGCGGATTCTCTGCGCCATGGGCTATTCCGGCGTGGAGTTTGATCCGGAGAAGGTGGATCTGTTCTTTGCGAGTGCAGCCGGGAAGCTTCAGATTATTGAAAATGGCGTGGCGGTGGATTACAGTGAGGAGGAAGCCACCCGGATCCTGTCAGAGCCGGAGGTGACGGCGCTGGCGGATGTGAAGATGGGGGATGAGGAAGCTACGGCTTGGGGGTGTGATCTGACTTATGATTATGTGAAGATCAATGCGGATTATCGGTCGTAAAGCAGAATGTGGATGATAAAAAATTACAAAAATAAGCATACTGTTGAAAAAAACAATCATTTATCTACATGTGCCAGCATGCCATACCGTTCAAAGAGCTCAAAAGGGACATAGGAGCATGTCTGCAAAACCCATGGAGGACAAGTATGGGAATTACAATCAAAGAGCTGTCAAAGATCAGCGGTTACTCCTGTGCAACCATATCACGCGTGATTACAAAGCAGAACAATGTAAAAGAGGAAACACGCAGGGCAATTGAGGAGCTGCTTATACAATATGATTACCGGACAAATATTATGGAGCTTAGGGCATCAGAATTGAGACAGAAAATGATTCTGATTATTGTTGGAGACCTGGACAGCTGGTACTATATGGAAATGATCCGCGCTATAAAAAGAGAAACGGCAAAAGGCAGATATGTTGTTGTCATAGGCTATAGTGATAATTCGGTACAGCAAGAGGAAGAATATGTAAAAATTGCCATACAGGAAAAATATGCAGGGATTATATTTGTAAATGTCCGGGGCGGCGATAACATCAGCAGGCTTCTGGAACAAAGCGGGATGCCTGTGGTATTTTTAAACCGGGGAATCCGGCTTTCGGATTTTGATACCATCCGCAGTGACAATTATTACGGAAGTTATATGATTACAAGCTATTTGATCGAAATGGGACATAGAAAAATAGGCCATCTGGCAGGAAATCAGTACTCTTCCACTGCCATGGAAAGGAGACGGGGATATGAGGATGCCATGTGCGCCGGAAAGCTTCCGGTGACAGGCAAGAGCATCCATGTAGGTGAACTGAATTGGGAAAGCGGATATCAGTACGGGGAGCGTATTGTGAAGGAGGGGCTGGATTATACGGCGGTATTCTGCGGAAATGATTTGATGGCAGGCGGTCTTTTGGAGGCTTTCGCACATTATGGCGTGAAAGTACCGGAAGATATCAGCGTGGTATGCTATGATGATACCCCGGTAACGGCCAGAGCCGGTCTGACAACGGTAGGTGCAGATCCAGTCAGAATGGGAAAAAAGGCCGTGGAGCTTCTTGTGACCATAATTGAGGGAAAGCATGAGGAGGGAAGCTCCATTGTGTACAGGCCTCAGATAATGACTCGAAACAGTGTAAAAAAATTGGTATAGCAGCAAATAGAAAGGGACTGCCGGAAAATATGATATCAGAGAAGCCTGATGTTATATTTCCGGCAGTCTCTTTCTGTTTTTTTATTCCTATTTTCTATTTCAGCAGGCAGCAGGCCAAGCGGATATGCCTGCAGGAATAAAAGACAATACAAGCAAGAAGCTTTTGTACACATTCTATAAAAAAGCAAGATAAAATGCTATAAAATTTCAGAATTCAAAAGATAACAAGTCTGTTTCATTCCCAAGACAGTGAAATTAAATTGCAAAATAAAAACTCAATATGGTGAGTTTGGTAAAAAAATTAGTAAAATCTTGTTTATTTTACGAATGGAAAGAAAATTCTGAAAAAAGTAAAATGTGCTCATCAAGTTATTCAATACATGAAATGCAAGGAGGATTCAAGGAATATGGAACGTATTGTCATTGTGTCGGGAGCACGAACAGGAATTGGAAGCTTTGGCGGTTCATTAAAGCAGTACCAAGCAACGGATCTGGCAGGAATTGCAATCAAGGCAGCTGTGGAGCGAAGCGGAATCAGACCGGAGGATGTGGATGAGGTGGTAATGGGCTGCGTCGGGCAGGCGGCCGAAAACGCCTTTATGGCCAGAGTGTCATCAATCAAGGCAGGAATTCCCTATGAAGCGGGAGCCTTGACAGTGAACAGGCTCTGCTCTTCCGGACTGCAGGCGATCTACACGGCGGCTATGGAGATTGACAGTGGGTTTTGCGAGATAGCGGCAGCAGGCGGAGGAGAGAGCATGTCAAATTTTCCCTTCTATGTACGAAATGCAAGATTTGGATACCGCATGGGACATGGAGAACTGGAGGATGGTCTGATTACGGCATTATCCGACCCCATTACGAGGGATCATATGGGGATTACGGCTGAAAATATAGCGGCAAGGTATGGTATTACCAGGGAAGAGCAGGATGCATATGCGGCTCTCAGCCAGGAGCGCGCGTCAAAAGCAAAGGCAGGAGGAAAATTTGCAGAGGAGATAGTTCCGGTTGAAGTGCAGGTGAACAAAAAAGAGACGAAAATATTCCAAGAGGATGAATATATCCGTGAAAATACAACCATAGAAAAGCTGGCAAAGCTAAGGCCTGCATTTAAGAAGGATGGCACCGTAACGGCAGGAAATGCCTCCGGAATCAACGACTGCGGCGCAGCGGTGGTACTAATGAAAGAAGAAGAAGCGAAAAAAAGGGGAATTCGCCCTATTGTCAGAGTGTGTGATGCCGCCGTGGCAGGCGTTGATCCGGCATACATGGGGATTGGGCCGATTCCGGCGGTGAGAAAGCTGCTTGAAAAGACAGGATTAAAGAAAGAGGATATCGGTCTGTTTGAGTTGAATGAGGCCTTTGCATCCCAGGCTCTGGCATGTATACGGGAGCTTGGACTGGATATGGAGAAGGTTAACGTAAACGGAAGCGGTATCTCTATGGGGCATCCCATTGGAGCAACCGGGTGTGTGATTACCATAAAGCTGATGAATGAAATGGTAAGGAGAAACGAAAGGTACGGTATTGCGACCCTCTGCATCGGCGGCGGACAAGGGCTGGCTGTGTTATTTGAATTATGTAATAAGCAGTAACCTGGGGATGTGGGTGTGAGCACAGATATGAAAGACGATTGTATAAAAGATTATCAGAAACCATATCGGAATTTATATGAGACCTTAGCAGATTCAGCCGGGAAATATCCGGACAAAATAGCTGTGATTGACGATAAAGAAGAAGTTACTTACAAAGAGCTGCGAAAAAGAGCCGATAATCTGGCAAAGGTGTTCCAGATGAAATATCAATTGAAGGAACAGGATCAGATAGGGTTTCTCATGGTAAACAGCGTCAAAACAGTGGCTGCTTTTTATGGGGCTGTGAAGCTGGGATGTATAGCCGTTATGATTAATACAAAGCTGAAAGAAAGTGAAATTGCGGATCTTTTGAAAACATTAGACATCAAATTGATCGTCAGCGATGAACGATGGCTGGATAAAATTGAAAAGACGGCAGAGAAGCTTGGAATCCCTGGGATTTTGACGGAAATTCCCGATTCCTGTATAGAGGAAATACCCATTCCACTTGCACAGAACCTGGAAAATACGGCGGTTATCATGCATACCTCAGGGACAACCGGTATACCAAAGGGCGTAATGATTACCCACCGCAATATTCTGGAGACAGCATACGGCTATCAAGAGGTACAGAAACTGGATGAATCGGATCTTACGGTATTGTCGGTTCCTTTATTTCACATATTAGGCTTAAGCTGCGTTATGACATTGTTTATCTATATGGGCGCTACAGTAGTGTTGTCGGAGTTTTATCATGTGGAAGATGTGATCCGGAAGATTAAGAAGTATAAAGCCACACATTTTCATTCTGTTCCGGCTGTTTATCTGCAGATTATGGAGAAACTTAATTCAGACAAAGACCTTGGTTCACTTCGAAGGGCTGTCTGCGGAGGAGCGCCTATAAGCAGGGAAAATGTAGAGCAGTTCTGCAGGCTCCTTCCAAAGCTTACCTTTTATCTGGCTTACGGAATGACGGAGACAGCAGGTTCGGGAACTCTGTCTGTTATTCATAAGGGACCTCTTAAGGCAGTTCCCAATGTTCACGTATGGATTGCAGATTCCCAGCACAAAGAGGCAGAGACGGGAGAAATGGGAGAAATTGTATTTTGCGGCCCCTGTATTGCTACAGGGCGCTGGAGGGCGGAAGGGCTTTCGGACCATGTAATGTACAGTGGAGACGTAGGTTATATGGATGAAGAGGGACATGTGTATGTCATAGACCGGCTGAAAGATATGATTAACCGTGGAGGAGAGAAGATATTTCCAAAAGGAATTGAGGAAGTGATACTGCAGTACCCGGGAATAGAAGAGGCCGCCGTTTATGCCGTAAGCGATAAAAAATACGGAGAAGTTCCGGCGGCGGCAGTTGTGCCCAAGCCGGGAACAGAGGTAGATCTGGAGGGGCTGAAGCTATATTTAAAGGAGCGCATTGCAACATTTGAACTTCCTGTTTTTCTGGAAACAGTAAAAGAGCTTCCGGTAACACAAAACGGAAAAGTACAGAAAGCCAAGCTTCGCAGACAGACGGAAGAGAGGAGAAAGCAAAATTGAAGAAACCTGTAGTTATAACTGCAAAGGAAGCCGTAGATTATATTAAGGACGGTTCTGCTTTGTGTACCATTGGCATGACATTAATTTCGGCCAGTGAGAGTATTCTGAAGGAAATTGAGAAACAATTCTTGGAGAAGGGACATCCAAAGGATCTGACTTATTTTCATACCTGCGGCCAGGCGGCAATGAAGCAGTCCGGCGGCCTGCAGCATCTGGCCCATGAGGGACTGCTCCGGCGTGTTTTCGGAGGTCATTGGGGACAATCTCCTCTTATGATGGAGCTGATAATGAATAATAAGATTGAGGCATTCAACCTGCCTCAGGGTCAGATGGCCAACATGTTCCACAGCATGGCTCTCAGAGAACCGGGCAAGCTGAGCAGAATCGGTCTGGGTACCTACATTGATCCCCGTGTAGAAGGGGGAAAAATGAATGAAAGAACAAAAAACTGCGGATTTGATGCAGTGGGGCTTGTGGAGGTTGACGGGGAGGAATACCTTCAGTATAAGCCAGTGAAGATTGATACGCTTCTTATCCGCGGCACATATGCGGACGAGAACGGCAATATAGATACCTCTCACGAGGGGATGGCCCTTGAAGTACTTCCGGCTGTGATGGCTGCAAAGCGGTGGAACGGGAAAGTGATCTGCCAGGTGGAGAAGATTGTGAAGGCAGGCTCCTTAAACCCTAAGCATGTGACCGTTCCAGGCGTATTGGTGGACGCCATTGTGGTATGCGAGAATCCCATGGAGGATCACAGACAGACTTATTCCTGGTATTACGATCCGGCATATTCCGGCCAGATGATGGCTCCTGAGGCAGCGGCAAAACCTGTCCCTTTGAATATACGAAAGGTAATTGGGCGCAGAGCTTTGACAGAACTGCTTCCGGATCAGATCATCAATATCGGGACAGGCATACCCAATGATGTGATTGGCCCAATCATTGCAGAAGAAGGAGTATCGGACCATGTAATGATTACAGTTGAATCTGGAATTTACGGCGGAGTTCCGGCGGAGACGATTGACTTCGGGATTTCCATGAATGCACAGGCATTGATCGGTCATGACAGACAGTTTGAATTGTATAACGGGGCAGGCGTGGACTTTACGTTCATGGGAGCGGGCGAAATGGATCAGTACGGAAACGTGAATGCCACCAAGATGGGGGCAAAGGCGCCGGGAGCAGGAGGATTTATTGATATTACCGCCACAGCAAAACATGTTATTTTCTGTTCCACATTTACCGGAGGAGGCTTGACAGCCAGTTTCACCGGGGAAGGCCTGAAAATCGAAAAGGAAGGAAAGATCAAAAAACTGGTAAAAGAAGTACAGCAGATCTCCTATAATGGCAGAATTGCCTGGGAACGCGGGCAGAAAATGCTCTATGTAACGGAACGGGCGGTATTTGAGCTTACCGGTAAGGGGCCTATGCTGATAGAGATTGCAAAAGGGGTGGATCTTAAGAAGGATATTTTGGAACAGATGGATTTTAAACCCTTGCTTGCAGAGGAACTGAAGGTTACGGATACTGCAGTTTACAGAGACGGTGTCTTTGGGCTTAGGGATATTTTGAAAACGAAAGAAAAGAAAGGAGGAGAGGAAATATGAAACCAATGCGCCTTCACCATGTAGGAATCATTATGACAACAATGGAAAAAGCAGAAGCTTTTCTTGAAAAGTTCGGGCTTGAAAAGGATTACATGGAATATGTAGCTGCATATCACGCATACTGCCTGTTTACAAAGTATACGGAAAAAGAAAGCCCGGTGGAACTGATTATTCCAACCGAGGGCGTGCTGACGGAATTTAATAAAGGCAGAGGCGGTCTTCACCACATTGCATTTGAGGTGAAGGATGTGGAAGCATCCAGAAGGGAATTCGAGGCGGCAGGAATGGAAATGCTGGAAACGGAGGCAGTAGAAGGCGCCGGAGGCATCCTTGTTAATTTCCTGCGGCCAAGATACGGGATGGGAGTTCTTGTTGAATTCGTACAGCAGATTAAATAGGAAGGAGAGGATTATGAGTATCGGAAAAGTAATGGTGGCAGGCGCCGGGATCATGGGCAGCGGAATTGCCCAGGTCTGCATCGAGCATGGCATAAGCACACTGCTTGTAGACATTTCCAAGGAGAGGGCTGATAAAGGCGCAGCCAATATTGAACACTTTTTACAGAGAAAGATTGAAAAAGGAAGGATAAAGCCGGAGGAGAAGGAAGCTGCCCTTAAGCTTCTTAAGACATCGGGAAACTATGCGGACGGCAAAGACGCAGATATTGTGGTGGAAGCTGCCACAGAGAATATGGAGATTAAGCAGAAGCTTTTCGCACAGCTTGATGAGACGGTAAATGAAAATGCAATTCTCTGCACGAATACTTCCAGTATGTCAATTACGCAGATTGCAGGTGCAGCGAGGCATCCAGAGAGGGTGGTAGGAACTCATTTCTTTATGCCGGTTCCGGCTATGCGGCTGCTGGAAATCATTCCCGGAATTCTGACATCGGAAAAAACAGTGGAAAAAGCTATGGAATTCGGGCAGATGATTGAAAAGGTTACAGTGAAAGCTCCGGATACGGCCGGTTTCCTAGTGAACCGCATTTTTGAGCCTATGCGTAATGAGGCAATCTACCTGGTTATGGAGGGCAACAGCCCAGAGGATGTAGATACGGCCATGAAGCTGGGATGCAACTGGCCTATGGGACCTTTGGAACTGGCGGATTATACGGGGCTTGACACGCTCCTTGCAAGCATGACACGAATTTGTGAGGAGACGGGAGATCCCAAATACAGGCCCTGTCCGCTTCTCAAGAAAATGGTAAATGCCGGTATGCTCGGCAGGAAATCTGGCAGAGGTTTTTATGAGTACGAATAGAAAAAGACGGGAGGAAACGAATATGAAATGTAGAAAAATAACGGCAATTTTACTGACAGCAGCTTTCCTGTGCACATCCATTTTGTCCGGATGCGGACAGACACCTGCAAAGGAAGCAGAAGAGCAGAAGAATCCCGGGCAGCAGGAAACGGGGGAAGAGGCCGGGGAACAAACAGAGTCTGGCAGCACCATTAAAATCGGATGTGTATTTCCGATTTCCGGAAACAATGCGGATCAAGGTGTATTTAATGTAGACGGATGTCAGTTTGCAATTGATTATATCAATGAAAAGGGCGGAATTGCTTCCATGGGCGGCGCAAAGCTGGAGCTTGTGGTTTACGATAATCAGTCGGATGCAGATGCTTCAAAAGCAGTGGCTGAGCGGCTGATCAATGAAAATCCGGATATTGCAGCGGTGACTGGCGCAGCTTCCAGCTCCTTTGTGCTCCCGATGCTGCCCGTATATGAGAAAAGCGGAATGCCCTTCCTGACCGCACAGGTATCCGAGGCGATTACAAGCCAGGGATATCAGTATTCCTTCCGGTTTGGTTCCACAGGCGGAAGCTTTTCCGAATACCAGGTAAAGTTTCTGGAGTGGCTGAACAGCGAATATAATCTGGGAATTACAAAGATAGGAATTGTATACGAGGATACGGAGTGGGGGCTTTCCAATACCTCCGGTGCCGTAACGGCCATAGAGAATTCTGCGGCGGAAGGCTCGGGGTTTGAGATTGCATATAATGAATCCTTTACAGCAGGCTCCGCCGATCTTACGAATATTGTAGTAGGACTTAAAAATGCAGGATGCGAGGTGGTGTTCCCCACCTGCTATACACAGGATGCCAAGCTTTTGTTCAACACAATGAAGAGCATGAATTACAGCCCCTTGATCATCGGCGGAGGCGGAGGATTTTTGTATCCTTCCTTTGGAAAGGAGCTTGGTGAGCTTGTTGACGGCGTTATCTCTGTGACAGGACACAATTATGACATCCAGACCATTATGAATAATGAGGAAATTGCAGATATCGGAGCAGCCTTTGAAGAAAAGTACGGATACTTTATGCCGGAGCAGGGAGCATCCGCATTCAGCGCCATTTATCTGATTGCCCAGGCGCTGGAAAAGGCCGGAACCAGTGAGCACCAGGCGGTGGCCGAGGCTCTGCGCTCTCTGACCTGTGAGGCAGCCACGCCGGGAGGAGCCGTCTCCTTCGATGAGACAGGGGCAAACAACAATGCCCATGCAGTCATTGTCCAGTGGCAGAAAGGAGACGACGGCGTATATAGAACTCGCTGCGTATTCCCTGATACAGAGGCGGGAACAGAATTTCAAATGACAGATGATCTGAAAGCAATGATGAATTAGAAAGGTTAATAGCAGAGCTGTCGCGCAGCGACTTAGAATAGTCCAGCTAAAAAATGTCAAGTATTTATTAGAAAAAATTTCTGCTGGACGGTAAAGCTGCAAAGGCGTACGAGAGGAAATTTTATGAGTGCTTTTTCGAATAAAAATTTTTCTCATTACTGGTGCGCCGAAGCAGCTTTACCATTTGGAGCCGTCGCGCAGCGGCTATAGATAGGAGGAATAAAATGACATGGGTGTTTTTTCAATCCCTGATCAGTGGCATTCTGGCAGGAGGCGTGTATGCGCTCTTTGGAGTCGGCATTACAATTATATTCGGCGTTATGAAAATGGTTGATTTTTCGGCGTGTACGCAGCTGGTATGGGGAATGTACTTTACCTGGATATTCTATTCGGTAACAGGACTCAACTGTTACCTGGCGATTCCTTTTGTTGTTGTCTGTATGGGAATGCTGGCATGGGTTGTATTTAAACTGATTGTGCGGCCGCTTCTGGGTTCAGATGATACATCTTTTATCCTGGTCACATTAGGGCTTTCTTATTTTTTACAGAATTTTGCGGAATTCGTTTTCAGTGCAGATCCAAAGTCCGTACCATCGTCGATCAAGACAGCTTCCTTTTTTATTGGCGAATACAGCATCGGCCTGCCCAGGCTTATTGCATTTTTTGTAATGGTATTGCTAGTATTTGCCGTATATATGCTTTTGAATAAGACGACTCTCGGACGGGCGATGCGTGCAACGGCGGAAAAACCGGAGGTAGCCCAGATGCTTGGCATTAATACGAGTAAAACGTTTACCATTGCATTTATGATAGGCGTTATCTTTGCAGGAGTGTCGGGACTTTTAATAACACCTCTGTATTATGTAACCCCTACGGCCGGAAGTATGTTCCGGACCACAGCCTATATTGCCGTGATTATCGGAGGGCTTGGAGATATTAAGGGCGCCCTGGTGGGAGGAATTACAGTGGGAGTTATAGAAGCGCTGGTGACAGGAATGATTTCCAATGATTTGGGTCCGGTAGGCGTCGGCCTGGCGCTTCTGCTTGTATTATACCTGCGGCCTCAAGGATTCTTTGGGAAAGGAGAACGGCGGGCATGAAAAAGATTTTAACAGGAAAATATGCAGCAGCAGGCTTACTGCTGGTTATAGCTTTGCTGCTGCCAGTGTTTATCAAGGGCAACTACATGATTTCCAATCTTGTTAACTGTATGTTTTTTGCCTGCATGGCAGGCTGCTGGAATATCATCGGAGGCTATGGAGGGCAGGTATCCTGGTGTCATGCATCCTTTGTAGCGGTGGGAGCCTATGCCAATTTTATTATGAATGCAGAGCTTGGAGTTTCTCCCTTTGTTTCTATTCCCATAGGTATGGCGGTTTCTGTTTTCATTGCCACAGTTATCGGATATTCTACCTTTCGGCTCCACGGGCCTTACTTTTCCATAGCGACGATTGCCTGCGGAGAGGCCATCCGTGTTCTGATTCAGTATTTTGACCGGTTTACAAAGGGGGCAGCCGGAATGTATGTGACCTATCGCAAGCCGGATTTCCTGGCGCTGACCTTTGCGAATGATATTCCCTTTTACTATATTGCCCTGACGCTTATATGCCTTATCGTATTGACGGCGTACTTTTTTACAAGATCAAAAACCGGTTATTATCTCAGCGCCATTAAGGCAGATGAAACAGCTGCAGAATCCCTGGGAATTGAGACGTTTCAGGTGAAGCTGAAAGCATTTCAGCTAAGTGCTATGATGTCTGCTGTGACAGGCTGTTTTTATGCTTCCTATCTTACGTATATTGCGCCGGTCAGTACGGCGAGCTTTGATCTGTCCATGAAAATCGGTGTAGTTGCCATTGTGGGCGGTGTGGCGAGCCTGTGGGGCCCTGTGATCGGAGGATTCGTAGTGATTCTTCTGATTGAAGTAACGAGTGTTTTCTTCGGCTCAGCCGGAGGGAGCCAGATGGTATACGGTATCTTGCTGATGCTGGTGATTATTTTCAAACCAGAGGGGATCATTGGATTTTTCCGAAAGGACAGTATGTCCGGTAAAAAGCCGCTTTTTAGCATTAAGAGAAAGAAGGAGGGGGCATAATGGGAAAACTACTGGAGGTTACAGACCTTTCTATTTCGTTCGGAGGAATCAAAGCGGTACAGAACCTTACCTTTCATATTGAGGAGGGAGAGGTGCTTGCACTGATTGGCCCGAATGGCTCCGGAAAATCTACCACTGTGAACATGGTATCTGGCGTGTACATCCAGAATTCCGGAAGCATTGTATTTGAGGGAAAAAGGATTCCGGAAAAAATGAGCATCGCAGAACGGGCAAAGATCGGAATTGCGAGAACATTTCAGACTCCGAAGCCCTTCTCCCATTTAAGCGTATACGATAATATCTATACCATTGCGCTTCAGAAGAATTCAAAAGCGCAGGCGGCGGAATTGACAGATGAGATTCTGAATTTAACAAAGCTTTATGATCTTAAGGATGCAAGAAGCGGTAAACTTTCTATTGAAAAAAGAAAGTGGATGGATTTAGCCCGCTGCATGGCAGTTAAACCAAAGCTGATTATGATGGATGAAGTTATGGCAGGACTGAATCCGTCAGAAATGGAAGACAGCCTGGAGCTGGTGCGCACAATCAATAAAGAAGGAATTACGGTGCTGTTCATAGAGCATGTTATGAAGGCGGTTGTTTCGGTCTGTACCAGGGCAATTGTCCTGAACCAGGGCAGGCTGCTCTGTGAGGGAGAACCCATGGAGGTGCTGAACAATCCGGAAGTGGTTGCCGCATACTTAGGAGGTGAAGTCCATGCTGATGGAAATTAAGGATCTGTGCGCAGGCTATGGAGATCTGCAGGTATTATTTGACATTTCCATGGAGATTGGGGAAGGAGAGGTGGTGTCCCTTGTAGGTTCAAACGGTGCAGGAAAGACAACGCTGCTTCGTATTATATCGGGGCTGGAGCCGGTGAAGTCAGGGAGCATTACTTATGGGGGAAAGGATTTGACACAGCTGCGCGCTTATGAGAAAGCGGATTATGGAATTGCCCATATTCCCCAGGGAAGGGGAATTCTTGGAAGCCTAAGCGTAAAAGAAAATCTGATTATGGGGGCTTATCCCAAGAGCGCCCGTGCCCATATGGAAGAGAATATAGAGAAATCCTTTGAAATGTTTCCGATTCTGAAGGAGCGTGAGAATCAGATGGCAGGCTCCTTAAGCGGAGGAGAGCAGCAGATGCTGGCCATTGCAAGGGCCTTGATGATCCGCCCCAAGCTTCTGATGCTGGACGAGCCCTCGCTTGGTCTTGCGCCTATTGTCGTGAATGATATGTTCCGGATCATTTCTGAGGTTGCCGGACAGGGAATGAGCATTCTCATCGTAGAGCAGAATTTAAAACAGGCGCTTTCCGTAGCCGACAGAGGATATGTCCTTGAAACAGGAAGAATTGTAATGGAGGGGAAGGCCTCTGAGCTTCTTGAGGACAAAGCAGTCCAAGCGGCGTACCTTGGTATTTAGAGAAAGAGAGATTTCGAAAAAAAGACGGAGGTGTATTTATGAAAGAGCTTTCCCAGGCCGCCGTGATCGGAGGAGGCATGATAGGGCTGAGCTTGTGCGTTCTTCTGACAGGAAACGGAATACACACAACGCTGTATGCAAGAAGCCGGCTCAAGAAAAAGAGAGAGCAGTATGAGGAAATCTTTCGCAGACTTGCAGAGAAGAAACTGCTGACGGAGAAGGAGAGAAGCAATTGTGAATCTTATTTGCGGATTGTGGATTCCTATGAGGAGCTTAAGGATGCTGAAATTGTGTTTGAAAGCGTCACAGAGGATTTGGAGGCGAAAAGGGAGGTTTATGACAAGCTCTTCCAATTTTGTCCCAAGCTTAAGGCAGCCGCCTCTACCACCTCGGCTTTTTCTTCTCTGGAACTGGCCGGGTGCAGTAAAATGAAAGACAAGATTCTTGTGGCACATCCCTTCTATCCTCCTCATTTGATTCCATGTGTGGAGGTGGTGCCGAATGAGAACACTTCTAAGGAGGCTCTTGAGGCAGTGACGGCGCTTCTTAGGTACTTAAAACGGGAGGTAGTAATGATCCGCAGAGATAAGCCGGGATTTGTGGCAAACCGGATTCAGTATGCCATGCTCAGAGAGGCAGTGCATATTGTAGAAGAGGGAATTGCGGCTCCTGAAGATGTGGACAGGGTTTTAAGGTACAGCTTTATGCCAAGATACACGTCCATCGGAATTTTTGAGCATTTTGATCACTGTGGACTGGATCTGACCGGCAGTATCTGTGATTATCTGTATCCCCATTTATCTGATGCATGTTCTGTTCAGAAGCTTCTGAAGGAAAAATGCCATAAAGGGGAGTATGGGGTAAAGTGCGGGAGAGGAATTTATAATTGGGATGAAGAGCGTATCAAAGAGCTGGAAAAGCGTGTTGAAGCTCCCTATTTAGAACATATTTGCTGGAACCTGCCTAAAGATCCGGGGAGGTTTTAAAAGGAAGGGAATGAAAAAACCGTTGGAAATTGCACAGGGCTGCCGCAGTATAAACAGGCAGCCCTGTTTAGAAGAGGAGTTATATGAATTCGAAGTTACGAAAAGATGCGGAAATAATTATAAAAGAGGCCATCCGCAGAGTAATGCCGGATGAGGCTGTGAAGCAGGCGCTTAGAGGCAAACAATTTAAAAATGGAAAGCTTTATCTGGCTGCGGCTGGGAAAGCGGCGTGGCAGATGACGAAAACGGCGGCGGAGCTTCTGGGGGAACAGCTGGAGGCAGGTATATGTATTACGAAATACCAGCATGCCAAAGGTGAGATCCCCGGAATCGTATGCTATGAAGCCGGACATCCGGTTTCAGACGAAAATTCATTCAGAGGGACACAGGCGGTTCTGGATCTTGTGGCAAATCTGACAGAAAAAGACACGGTGCTGTTTCTTCTATCAGGAGGAGGCTCTGCATTGTTTGAGAAACCGCTGATTTCTGCGGAAGAATTACAGGATATTACGAATCAGCTCCTTGCCTGCGGCGCAGATATTGTTGAGATAAATACGATACGAAAGCGGCTTTCTGCAGTAAAAGGAGGAAAGTTTGCAAAAATATGTGAGCCAGGAAAGGTTTACAGTATTGTATTGAGCGATATCCTGGGGGATCCTTTGGATATGATTGCGTCGGGACCGGCTTATCCGGATTCCAGTACTTGTGAGCAGGCTCTGAGGATTATTGAGAAGTATGGTTTAAAATTAAGCACTTTTGCTTTGGAGATGATAGAAAAAGAACCGCCGAAGCTTCTTACCAATGTAGAAACGGTAATTACAGGCAGCGTCAAAAATCTCTGCGCCGCAGCATCCCGTACCTGCGAGGAGCTGGGGTATGAGACAATGATTCTGACGGATCAGCTTACTTGTGAAGCAAAAGAGGCAGGAGGCTTTCTGGCCGCAATTGCAAGAAGCCGGCAGAATACAAAAAAGAGCATTGCTTTTATTGCAGGCGGAGAAACAGTTGTCCATGTAAAGGGAACAGGAAAAGGGGGGCGGAATCAGGAACTGGCTCTTGCTGCCGCTGCCGGAATTGCCGGTTTAAGGAATACCGCTATATTCAGCGTAGGCAGTGACGGAACGGACGGCCCTACGGACGCAGCAGGAGGATATTGTGACGAAAGGACAAAAGAGGTACTTGAAAAAGCCGGTGTAGATATCTATCAGTCACTCTGTGACAATAACGCCTACGATGCATTAAAAAAGTCCGGAGGGCTGATTTTTACGGGAGCTACGGGGACAAATGTGAATGATGTGGCAGTGCTGCTGGTGAAAAGATGAGAATAAAAACTTTACACCTTTTTTGATTGTTGGTATAATGAAAATGCAATAGAGACATATGCAAAACTAAAAGCAGAGTATCTATCTTTAAAAGCACTGTTAAATACTTTGGGTGTGAATTTGGAAGATATTGACATAATGAAAGAGTAGTCAGTAAATGATAAGTGTAAAGCTGCTAGTTAATATAAAGGCTTTACACTTTTTTGCTTTTATTTCCGTGGGCAATGAGCCAAGTGCCGTGCTTGCACGAGCATTTGGCGAATGCTGCGAGGTATTTGACTTAACTTTGTTTATTAGATGGAGAAAAGGTTAAGGGAAACAAAGATGGAAAACCAATTTTCAAGAACACAGCTGTTATTAGGCCGGGAGGCCATGGAGCGCCTTGCGGGGGCAAGGGTGGCCGTCTTTGGAATCGGCGGCGTTGGGGGATATGTGTGCGAAGCTCTTGTAAGAAGCGGCGTGGGAGCCTTTGATTTGATTGACAATGACAAGGTATCTTTAACGAATCTGAACCGCCAGATTATTGCCACCAGAAAAACACTGGGAAGATATAAGACAGAGGTTATGAAAGAGCGGATGCTGGATATCAATCCGGATGCAGACATCTATATACATTCCTGCTTTTTCCTGCCGGAAAATGCACAGGAATTCCATTTTGAAGCGTATGATTATGTGGTGGATGCCGTAGATACCGTCACGGCAAAGATTGAGATTATTCTTAAGGCGCAAAAAGCAGGCGTTCCGGTCATCAGTTCTATGGGTGCAGGGAATAAGCTGGAAGCAGGCGGCTTCCGGGCGGCCGATATCTATGAGACAAAGATGTGCCCTCTGGCAAAGGTGATGAGACGGGAGCTGAAAAAACGAGGGGTGAAGAAGCTTAAGGTCGTGTACTCAGAGGAGGAGCCGAGAAAGCCTGTTTATAAGGAAGCAGAGGATGGAGCTGCGGAGGACAGAAGCCTGCCGGAAGAGGGGGAGATTTGCGCAGGACGCAGGGATATTCCGGGCAGCGTGGCCTTTGTTCCCTCGGCGGCCGGGCTGGTTATAGCCGGGGAAGTGGTGAAAGAGCTGGCTGGGGGAATGTGATTCGAGAGCCCGGAAATGTCGATGTAGATTTCCGGGCTTTGTTTTAGAATAAAGCAAAAAACTTCGTAGAGTAACCTGCTCTACGAAGCGAAAATATTGTTTCTTGTGTTCAATGTTTATTATTATAACCAGATCTAAAATTATTTTCAATATAAATTATATTTTTTCGTGAGATTCTTTGTTCAGATATTCTTTGATTTCCATTATTTAACAAAAATGTTTGAAGAATAATAGGATCTTTCTTTTAATTATTCCTAATAGATTCCAAAATATGTAAAAAACAGAAAGGAATCACCTGGAAATTTCGTGGAGCAGGTTACTCTACGAAAAATGCAGGCGCTGAACGGTTCCTATATTTTGTAGAAGAAACCGGGAAGCACAGAAAGGGGTCTTTGCTATCTGGTATGTACTTTACTGTCCCAATCAAAAGGAAGAGGAACTGCTGGGCGTATGTAAGCAGCGTTTGACCAGGGAGGCTCTGGAGGATGCTTTTGTGTTCACCTACGATCGCATGCGCCGTTATGGTGGTATGTGGCATCTGGAACGCCAGCTTTTGTTTCCCCACTATTTGTTTCTGGAAAGCAGGAATGAGGACAAGCTTCGGGAAGAACTGAGGCAGTATTCCCAGGTGCTTTCTGTGTTTGAAAATGACGGGAAACTGGTGAAGGTGGAGCCGGAGGAGGAGAAGCTTCTGCGGATGCTCTGCGGATCAGGCCATCATTCACGGATGTCCAGGGGATATATCCGGGACGGACAGACTGTTGTGACGGAAGGGCCTTTGAGAGGACGGGAGAATCTCATCCGGAAGATTGACCGCCACAAAAGGATTGCCAGGGTGGGGATGCCCTCTGTGGGGCGGTTGCGGGAGATGCAGGTGGGATTGGAGATTGTGGCGAAGAGCTAGAAAAAGCATCATACCTGTTCTACAGTTTCAGACTGCGGAGCAGGCAGAAGTGCGTTATAAAGGAAGAAGATTTTATTTGGGGTATGGGCCGCAAAATGGCGAAGCATACCCATTTTCATATCCTGCCAGTATACCGTGAAGTATCTTTTGGCAGCCGCAGAGTTTATCTGACAGGAGATACGCAGGGACTTTTGGAGCTTACGGGAAAGGGATAACGGGAGGAGCAGAAGTATGTGGTACGCCGTACAGACGATCACCGGAAATGAAGAAGAGGCCGCAAAGGAAATACGAAAGACGGTGGATGCAGACATTTATGAAGAATGTTTCCTGCTGAAACGGGAAGCGGTCTGGCGCATCCAGGGAAGCTGCCGGGTTCATGTGGAGCGGCTGTTTCCTGGATATGTATTTATAAGCACACAGCATCCAAAGGAACTGTACCAGCAGCTGAAACGGGTTTCTTCCTATACAAAGATACTTGGAAAAGAGGAAGAAGAATTTTATCCCGTTTCACCGGAGGAAGAGGAATTCTTAAAGGAGCTGCTTAATGGGGATAAGGAGCATACGGTGCGCCTTTCACCAGTAGAAACAGACGTGCAGGGGAATATCACAGCCTGCGGAATGCCTCTGAAGAAATATCTGGATCAAGTGGTAAAAAAACGGATCCGCCTGCGGTATGTGGTTATCCGGGTGCATCTGTTTGGAAGGAGCCGGGAGATTCTGATGGGGATCCGGCTGAAAGGGGATTAGAGGAGTATGGAAAACGGGCAGGAGCTGTCTGAAGCATTATTAGGATAGATTAAGGGGAAAGCAATGGAACTTAACAGGAACAGTGAAACAGCAGAGAAAAAAATAAATATTTCATTTTCGCCTCCGGACATTTCAGAAGAAGAAATCAGGGAGGTTACAGACACGCTCCGCTCCGGCTGGATTACAACCGGGCCGAAGGTAAAAGCCTTGGAGACACGGCTGACAGACTATACCGGGGCAGACGGCTGCGTCTGTCTGAACAGCCAGACCGCAGCCGGGGAAATGAGCCTGCGGCTTCTTGGAATCGGAAAGGATTCCTGCGGCATAGACGGGATATACGGCAGCGAAGAGGATGAGGTCATTACCTGTGCTTACACCTACACGGCATCCGCCTCGGTAATCTGCCATGTGGGTGCAAAGCCTGTGCTGGTGGACTGCCGGGAAGGAAGCGTGGAAATGGATTATGATGCCCTGGAGAGGGCTGTGAATGAGCATACCAAGGCGGTCATTCCCGTGGATCTGGGCGGAATCCCCTGCGACTATGACAGGATATTTGAAATTCTGGAGAGAAAGAAAGGGCTTTTCCATCCGTCCAACAAGCTTCAGAAAGCAATCGGGCGCGTGGCCGTAGTGGAGGATGCAGCCCATGCCCTGGGGGCCTCTTATAAAGGAAGAACCATTGGATCCATTGCAGATTTCACCAATTTCAGCTTCCATGCAGTCAAGAATTTTACCACGGCTGAGGGGGGAGCTCTGGCCTGGAAGCTGAAAGACAGAGATGCGGAAGAAATATATCACCGGCTGCAGCTGTTCTCCCTCCATGGACAGAGCAAGGACGCCCTTGCCAAGACAAAGCTTGGGTCATGGGAATACGACATTGTGGGGCCCTGGTATAAATGCAATATGACGGACATTATGGGCGCCATGGGGATAGCCCAGTTTGAAAGGTATCCGGATATGCTTAGGAGGCGCAGGGAACTGATCTGCCGGTATGATTCCGTATTAAAGCCGCTTGGGGTGGAGGTGTTACCGCATTTTACAGAAGAGCATACATCCTCCGGCCACCTCTACATGACCCGGATTCCGCACATAGGCCTTAGGGAGCGGCAGGAAATCATAGAAAAGCTGGCAGAAGAGGGGGTTGCGGCAAATGTCCATTACAAGCCGCTGCCTATGCATACGGCATATAAGAGGCTGGGCTTTCTGATCGAGGATTACCCCAACAGTTATAAGCTGTTTGAGAATGAGATAACACTGCCGCTGCATACGAAGCTGACGGATGAAGAGGCGGAGTATGTGCTGGAGAAGTACAGCAGTATCCTGGCTGGGTATCTGAAATCCCCCAAATAGGCTTAAGCCCAGGAAAAGGTTTCGGGAAAGGTGAAAATGGGAGAATGACTTTGAGAAAATGGGAAGAGCTGCCGCAGTATATGCAGGTGAAAGAGGTAAGGAAGTATTATGATATATTGTACAGAAAAAAGAACAGCCTTCTATTAAAGCGTATGTTTGATATTGCGGTATCAGCCATACTGCTTTTTTTACTTTCACCGTTATTTTTGATTCTTGCAATTGTCATAAAAGCAGATTCAAAGGGCCCGGTATTTTACCGGCAGGTCAGGGTGACCCAGTATGGGAGGAAATTCCGGATTCACAAGTTCCGCTCCATGATAGACAGGGCGGATGAGAAGGGAAGTCTGGTGACGGCAGGAGACGACAGCAGGATCACAAGAGCGGGCAGGTTAATCCGGGATAAGAGGCTGGATGAACTGCCACAGCTTATCGATGTGCTCCAGGGGAATATGACTTTTGTGGGGGTGAGGCCGGAGGTGCCTAAGTATGTGAAGGCGTATACGCCGGAGATGAGGGCGACGCTGCTTCTGCCGGCGGGGATTACAAGCCTTGCTTCTATATATTATAAGGATGAGGGGAAGCTGCTGGATAACGCAGAAGATCCGGAGAGGATTTATATAGAAGAGATTCTGCCTAAGAAGATGGAGTGGAATCTTAGGGGGATAGAGGGGGTTGGGTTTTTTAAAGAAATTGAGGTTATGTTTATGACAGTCTTTTCTTTGTGGAGAGAATAACTATCTGTATAGTGATATTGTTGTATTTATTACAAGCAGATATATCACAGGCACCTATGTATATATACAGTCAATTTTAAGACGGAAAATGAATAAGTGTGTTTAAGATGACAGAGGAATAAGAAGGATGAATATATTACTGATTAATCATTACGCTGGTTCTACAGAGATGGGGATGGAGTTCCGTCCCTATTATTTTGCCAGAGAGTGGATTAAGATGGGACACCGGGTAACGATTGTATCCGGAGACTATTCACATCTGCGTGTAAAGAATCCAGAAGTGAAGAAAGACTTCCAGAAAGAAGTTATTGACGGAATACAGTACTGCTGGGTAAAGACAGGGCGTTATGAAGGAAATGGTGTAAAACGTGCAGGAACTATGTTCCGGTTTGTGTACAAGCTTTGGGTGAATGCAGAGAGAATTGCAAACAGCATAAAACCGGATGTGGTCATTACATCATCTACCTATCCGCTGGATACCTTTGTGGGACAAAGAATTGCGAAATTAACCGGCGCAAGACTGATACATGAAGTGCATGATATGTGGCCGGCAACCTTAATCGAGCTGGGAGGAATGAAAAAATACAATCCATTTGTAATACTTATGCAGCTTGGAGAGAATTCCGCTTACAGGAAATCAGATTATATTGTTTCCATACTGCCCTGTGCAAAGGAATATATGGTGAAGCATGGGATGAAGGCAGAGAAGTTTGTGAATATTCAGAACGGAATTGTATTAAACGAATGGGAAAAACAGGAAAAGATTCCGGAGAAACATCAGAAGATCTTGAACAGGCTTAAAGAAGACGGGAATTTTATCGTAGGATATTTTGGAGGACATGCCCTCTCAAATGCATTGGATCTTTTACTGGATACAGCGAAAGGAATTTCAATTCCTGGTATAAAATTTGTCCTTGTAGGAAATGGTGTTGAAAAGCCTCAGCTTATAAGAAGAGTACAGGATGAAAGAATAGAAAATGTTATTTTTCTTGATCCGGTAGGAAAAGCAAGCATAGGAGATTTAATAAGACATTTTGACTGCAGTTATATAGGAGGACTTAAATCGCCTTTGTATCGTTTTGGAATCAGTCCGAATAAAATGTATGATGCAATGATGGCGGGAAGACCGGTTATATGCGCGATTGACGCCCCGAAATGTCCGGTAGAGACATTTGAATGTGGGACTGTGATAAGGAGCGGAAAGGCATCTGAAATACAGAAGGTTATCGAACAGCTATATAGTGTATCAAAAGATGAGCGGAACGAAATGGGACGAAGGGGAAAGGAAGCAGTTCTTAAATACTATAATTATACAACTTTGGCAGAGCAGTTTGAAAAATTGTTTGCAGGATAAGGACAGGGAAACCATGGTGAAAGAAAAGTTATTGAAAAAAATAAAGAATAAAGAAATTAAGGTAGGGGTCGTCGGACTTGGTTATGTAGGACTGCCGTTAGCAGTGGAAAAAGCAAAAGCAGGTTTTAAAACTATCGGTTTTGATGTACAGGAAGAAAAAGTAAAGATGGTTAACGACGGACACAATTACATCGGCGATGTAGTGGACAAGGATTTAAAAAAATTGGTTGGAGCAGG
The DNA here is from genome assembly GCF_036941125.1 of Candidatus Merdisoma sp. JLR.KK011. NCBI lineage: Bacteria > Bacillati > Bacillota > Clostridia > Lachnospirales > Lachnospiraceae > Candidatus Merdisoma > Candidatus Merdisoma sp. JLR.KK011. The sequence goes on from NZ_JAYWSZ010000003.1 coordinate 107,355, forward strand.
AATGTTGACTGCGACAACCGATTTTTCTTTTGTAAAGGATGTTGATTTTATAGCGATATGCGTGCCGACGCCTTTAGATAAACATCAGCAGCCGGATATCAGTTATGTGAGAGCTTCCACAGAAGCTATTTCGAAATATTTTACAAAAGAAACCATTATAGTGCTGGAATCTACCACATATCCAGGAACTACAGAAGAACTGGTGAAACCAATTCTGGAGCAGGGGTCAGGACTGAAATGTGGGGAGGATTTTTATCTTGGATTTTCTCCAGAACGGGTAGATCCGGGAAATCTAATTTATAAAACAAAGAATACGCCAAAAGTAGTCGGAGGAGTCGGAAAGGATGCGACAGAAGTTATAGCCGCCATGTATCGTGCAGTGCTGGACGGAGATGTGGCAGAGGTATCATCACCGGCTGTAGCAGAGATGGAAAAGATTCTCGAAAATACTTACCGGAATATTAATATTGGCCTTGTGAATGAGTTAGCCATGCTGTGTGAGCGTATGGGGATAAGCATTTGGGAAGTGATTGATGCGGCTAAAACAAAACCCTATGGATTCCAGGCGTTCTATCCGGGGCCAGGTCTGGGAGGACATTGTATTCCGTTGGATCCATATTATCTTTCCTGGAAGGCCCGGGAATATGGTTTCCACACATCTATGATTGAAAGTTCTATGATGATCAATGACAGAATGCCGGAATATTGCGTGGACCGTGCGGCGAAGCTTCTGAACCGTTTTGAAAAATCCCTTAAGGGTGCAAAGATATTGGTTGTTGGCGTAGCTTACAAACAGGATATTGACGATTACCGAGAGAGTCCGGCCCTGGAAGTAATTGAGCTTCTGAAAGCTTCCGGTGCAGAGGTTTCCTACTATGATCCCTGGATTCCTAAGTATAGATATCATGGCAAGACAGTAGAAGGAATGACTGAGATTTCTCCGGAGCAGGTAGAGGAATATGAACTGCTGATAATTACATCAGCACATTCCAATGTGGATTACGTGATGCTGCAAAAACATGCAAAAGTAATTTTTGATACAAAAAATGCAATGAAAGCGATTGAGAACAGAGAAAATATAGAAGTTTTGTAGAGAAAGCAGGATGGGAAGGGAATTAAGCTTTCATCCGGCAATTCTGTTTTACAGGGAAAATCCGGACGGTTATGAATACGGAGGAGAAGATGAATGAATTTTACTTATGATGCATACGCAGATTTACTGCATGTCATAGGGAAGAGTGGGTATACAATTACAGATTATCATAATTATCAGAATACAGAGAATCCCTGCATATTAAGGCATGATATTGATTATTCCATAGAAAGGGCAGTAAAGTTTGCAAAAATGGAGAAAGAGCTGGGAGCAGCATCCACATATTTTGTGTTAGTATCCAGTGATTTTTATAATATTTTTTCTCGTAATGTCAGGAACAGGATACAGGAACTGATTGGGTACGGACACGAGATAGGCCTTCATTTTGATGAAACTGTGTATGAGAAGTGTAAGGGATGGGAGGATATGATTGGGCATATTCTGGCAGAAAAGGAGCTGCTTGAGCAGACCTGTCAAAGACGCATCTCTGTCGTATCGATGCATAGGCCGTCAAAAGAGATTCTGGAGAAAGAGCTTAAGATTCCTGGGATGATAAACAGTTATTCAAAGGAGTTTTTTCAGAATTTTAAATATGTATCGGATTCCCGGATGAAATGGCGGGAAGATGTAATGAAATATGTGAAAGAGAAACAATATCCCAGAATGCAGATATTAACCCATGCCTTCTGGTACAAAGAACAGGCCTGTGGGATAAAAGAGCGATTGAAAGATTTTCTGGAAGAGGCCAAAAAGGATCGATATCAGATACTTGAAGAAAATTTCACAGGACTTTCAGATATTTTATAGGCTGGGAAAGGACACAGATGGGAATACAGGAAATATTACATTTTTTAGAGGCAGAGAAAAAAGAGGCAGTATATCAAGGGAGGTCTGTTGAAATAGATTCATTTTCTGATATACAAAAAATGGATGATCACAGCATTATCTGGATCAAAAACAAGGAATATCTTACAGAGGATGCAAAAAAAAGACTGCAGAAACACCAAAATATTCTGGTAGTCTGCACAGAGAAAACAGACGATATGGAAAACTGCATTATAACTCCGAATCCAAAAGAAGTTTATTTCAGTATTTTAAAACACTTTTTTCAAAAAGAGCAGAAGCGGACAATAGACAGGAGCGCAGTCGTTTGTACAGATAAAATCGGAAAAAACGTAAACATTGGCCCCTTATGCTATGTGGGAGAAGAGGTTGAGATTGCAGAGGATGTATATATTCATGCAAATGTAGTAATTGAGGGAAAGTGCTGTATCGGAAAAGGAAGCGAGATATTTTCGGGAACTGTGATAGGGACAGACGGATTCGGGTATTACAGAGAGCGGGGAACATTACAGAAGGTTCCCCATTTTAAGGGAGTAGTGATTGGAGAATATGTAGAAATCGGCGCAAATACCTGCATTGATCGGGGGTGCCTTGAGGATACCAGGATTGGGAATCACGTAAAAATTGATAACCTATGCCATATTGCCCATAACGTTTGCATTGAAGATAACTGTGTTATTACAGCAGGCTCCGTGATAGCCGGAAGTGCAAAAATCAGAAGGGGAGCTTATCTTGCGCCGGGAGTAATTGTCAAGAATCAGATTGAGGTAGAAAATCGGGCTTTTCTTGGAATGGGAGCCGTTGTAACGAAGCCGGTAGCTTCCGGGAAGGTGGCAGCCGGTGTCCCGGCCAAAGTGCTAAGAGACAGGAAAAAAGAGGATTTCTAAAGAAGTATTATAATACCAGGAGAGTAAAATTGTATGAAATATGCATTGATTGGATGTGGCCGCATTGCAACAAATCATGTAAAAGCGGCACTTAATAATAAGCTGGAGTTTATAGCTGCCTGCGATGTACAGGAAGAACAGATTGAAAAGCTGCTTGCAAAGCATGAACTGGAAGAGAACCTTACAATCCACCGGTATACGGATTATAAAAAAATGATTGAAGAAAATGAGTTGGAACTGGCAGCAATTGCAACGGAAAGCGGTGTTCATGCAGAGATCGCTTTATATTGCATTGATCATGGCATTAACTGCATCATTGAAAAACCGATTGCTATGAGTATACAGGATGCGGACGAGATTGTCAGGCGGTCAGAGGAAAAAGGAATAAAAGTGTGTGCCTGCCATCAGAACCGCTTTAACGTTGCGGTGCAGGAAATGCGCAAGGCCCTGGAGACAGGGAGATTTGGGAAACTGTCTCATGGTTCTGTTCATGTACGCTGGAATCGGAGTGAAAATTATTATGCGCAGGCTTCATGGAGAGGAAAATGGGCTTCCGATGGCGGAGCGTTAATGAATCAATGTATCCATGGAATTGATCTGCTTCGGTGGATGATGGGAGATGAGGTGGAAGAGGTATACGGACAGACCAGACAGCAGCTTCATAATTATCTAGAAGCAGAGGATATAGGGATGGCAGTTGTAAAATTTAAAAACGGAGCAATTGCAACCATTGAAGGAACTACGAATGTGTATCCCTGCAATCTGGAGGAAACGCTGTATCTATTTGGCGAAAACGGGACGGTTAAGCTTGGCGGAACTTCAACCAACAATATAGATGTATGGCAGTTTGCTGATGAAACAAATGCTGACCTCAGAAATAAAGGACTGGAGGAGGCAACTAGTAATGTGTATGGGAATGGACATAGCAGTTTGTATGCAGACATGATAAAGGCTATAGAGCAAGACAGAAAGCCCTATGTGGATGCAGCAGCAGGAAGGAATGCGCTTGAACTTGTGCTGGCAGTATACAAAAGCCAGAAAGAGGGAAGGCCGGTGTTGCTTCCCATGGAAAATTTCTCTTCTGCTGAAATGGCAGGAGAGTTTTCGTAAGCAGTTTGATCATACGGGACAATTAAGGAGGAAAATGTTTGAGCAGAATTTTTATTATTGAGGCAAAAAGGACAGCAATAGGAAAATTTTTAGGGTCTCTTTATGAGGCAGATCCGGCAGAGGTATGTGTCCAGCTTATCAAAAGCGGATTTGAAAAGGAACAGTTATCTGATGTAGAAAGCGTTATTGTGGGAAATGTGATCTCGGCAGGCGCAGGACAAGGGATTGCAAGAAAAATAGCAGTATTGTCTGGAATTCCGATTACTACGCCGGCATACTCACTGAATATGGTCTGTGGTTCCGGAATGCAGGCAGTCTTAAATGGAGTTAGGGAAATCCGATGTGGAGCCCGGGTGGTACTCTGTGGGGGATTTGAATTTATGTCTAATATCCCATATGCGACAAACAGTTATATCAGGCTTGGAAAGAAGTTCGGCGATTTTTCGATGATAGATTTGATGACCCATGACGGCTTACTGGATGCTTTTAGCGGGGAGCATATGGGGATCACAGCAGAAAATGTTGCAAAGGAATGTAAGATTAACAGAAAAGAGCAGGATGAATACGCTTATTTGTCCCAGCAGAGAGCGATTTCAGCAGTAGATTCAGGTGTATTTAAGGATGAGATTGTACCTGTAACCTTACATGACTATAGAGGCAGGGAGTATGTATTTGAGACAGATGAATTTCCGAACAGGCAGAGTACTCCGGAAAAACTGGAGATTTTAAAGCCGACATTTCTGAAAGACGGTACAGGAACTATTACAGCCGGGAATACTTCGGGAATTAATGATGGAGCTTCATTTATGCTGCTGGCATCAGAAGAATACTGTCAAGAGAAAAAAATTCTTCCTTTGGCGGAAGTGATTGACGGAGCTGTAACAGGGTGTGAGCCCCGATTGATGGGGCTTGGCCCCTATTATGCAATCAAGGCGCTGCTTGCAAAGACAGGAACGGACTTTAAGGATATTGCTAATTTTGAGATCAATGAGGCATTTGCAGCACAGGTATTAGGCTGTTATAAGCTGTTGGCTGAAGAGTTTTCAGATTCGATGGAGAATATCATAAAGCGGAGCAATATTTATGGTTCTGGATTGGGCCTGGGACATCCCCTGGGTGCTACCGGAGCCAGAATTACTACTACACTTGCACACATCCTCAAAAAAAGCCCAGAAAAATGCGGGATCGCTTCGTTGTGCATAGGCGGTGGAATGGGGGCTGCATTAATGCTGAAGGGAGTGAAAGAGGTTGCTTAAGGGTAAGATAGCTGTAATAACTGGAGGTACATCGGGAATTGGCTATGCCTGTGCACTCAGAATGCAGCAGGAAGGGGCTTATGTTTATGCGTGTGCCAGACATGAAAGGGAGTTTCCTGTAGAAAATATTGAATATCGCTTTTTGGATGTAACAGACGAGAGCTCTTGTCAAAGGCTTGTAAAAGATATCTTGGATAAACACGGGAGAATAGATGTTCTGGTTGCAGATGCAGGTATTACAAAGGACGGGCTCACTGTCAAGATGGACGGAGAGGCATTTGATACTGTAATCCGCACAAATCTTAAGGGAACATTTAATATTGTAAAGCATATCGGTCCGCAGATGGAGATACAGGGCGGAGGTTCTATAATTACAGTAGGCAGTGTTGTGGGACAGTTTGGGAACATTGGCCAGGCAAATTACGCAGCATCCAAAGCCGGAATTATAGGTATGAGTAAATCCTGGGCAAAGGAATTTGCCAGAAAAGGAGTGCCGGTCAGAGTAAATGTAGCAGCACCAGGCTATATCCTTACAGATATGGTAAAAACCGTTCCGGAGCATCTGCTGGAAACCTTTGCAGGACAGACTATGCTGAAACGTTTGGGACAGCCGGAGGAAGTAGCAGGGGTAATCGCTTTTCTGGCTTCGGACGATGCATCCTATATTACGGGAACTGTTATCGAAGTGAATGGCGGAATGAGATTGTAAAATTAGGGAGGAACAGCAATTGCTGTTAAGTGAAGGGATAAAAAGCAGCGGTTTTCCCCAAAAGGATAACCAATTATTAAAGAACTGTTTTATTCATGAAAGCAGTTATATAGACGAGGATGTTTTGGTTGGCGAGGGAACGAAAATCTGGCATTTTTGTCATATACAAAAAGGAGCCAGAATCGGAAAGAATTGTTCTTTAGGGCAAAACGTAAATATTTCAAATAACGTATATATTGGAAACGGTGTGAAGATTCAGAATAATGTGTCCATTTATGAGGGAGTAGAAATTGAAGACGATGTATTCTGTGGGCCGTCCTGTGTTTTTACCAACGATCTGACACCTCGGGCCGGCTATCCGAAGGGTAGGGAAAATTATAAAAAGACTTTGGTAAAAGAAGGTGCAAGCATTGGTGCAAATGCAACAATTGTCTGTGGGAATACAATTGGGCGGTGGGCTATGGTTGCGGCCGGAGCTGTTGTCACAAAAGACGTGCCGGATTATGCTTTAGTGGCAGGAGTACCAGCCAGAATAATCGGTTGGGTGGATGCAGAAGGAAATCTTGAACTGAGAGTGGAAGAACATAAATAGAATTATTGGAGAATAACCATGGAATTTCGTGATTTGAAAAAGCAGTACCAGGAGTTAAAACCTCAAATTGATGCAGCAATGAAAAGAGTCTGCCAAACTGCCGATTTTATCTCCGGAACAGAGGTAAAAGAGCTGGAGTATATGTTAGCAGAGTATACAGGGGTAAAACACTGTATTACTTGTGCAAATGGAACAGATGCTTTGACGCTGGCATTGATGGCCTGGAACATTGGCCGTGGTGACGCAGTATTTGTGCCGGATTTCACTTTTTTTGCTTCTGGCGAGACGGTGGCTTATGAAGGGGCAGTTCCTGTTTTTGTAGATGTGGAGGAAGATACCTTTAATATGTCGCCGGATTCACTGAAAAAAGCAGTCCGGAAAGTGAAAGAAGAGGGAAAACTGGTTCCAAGAGCAATTTTAGCTGTGGATCTTTTTGGACAGCCTGCGGATTATTCACAGCTTCGCAGTATAGCAAAGGAGTATGAGCTTCTGATTCTTGAGGACGGGGCGCAGGGATTTGGGGGACAGATCGGGAAGAAAAAAGCCTGCAGTTTTGGAGATATATCAACCACAAGTTTTTTTCCGGCAAAACCGCTGGGGTGTTACGGCGACGGCGGAGCAGTGTTTACAGATAATGATGAATGGGCAGCGTTGATGCGTTCTTATCGTATCCATGGCAAGGGAGAGGACAAGTATGACAATGTCTGTATTGGAGTGAATTCCCGGCTGGATACCATACAGGCTGCGGTTTTAAATGTAAAGTTGGAAGCGTTTCGCAAATATGAGCTTGAGGCTGTAAATTATGTGGCAGAGAAATATACAAAGGAGTTAAAGGATATAGTAAAGACTCCGCATGTGAAAGACGGATACTATTCAAGCTGGGCTCAGTATTCTATCCTCTTAAAGAACGAGAAAGAGCGTAATGGGCTGCAGATACATTTGAAAGAAAATGGGATTCCATCAATGATTTACTATCCAAAACCTATGAGCCGGCAGACGGCGTTTAAGGGGATAGATTGTGTAAAGACAGAACTTAAGGTGACTGAGGAATTGTGCAAAAGAATTTTGGCATTGCCGCTGCATCCATATATGACGGCAGAGGAGCAGGGGAAGGTGATAGATTCTTTAAAAGGATTTCTGATGTGAATTTTTACCAGGCAAATTAACCAATGTTGCTAAACTAGGCAGGAAATAATGAATGGATATGGAATTAAAAAAGTATTTATACAAAGCTGCAAGTATGATTGCCGCCAGCCAGGATAGCTTATTTAAAGTACCAGTAAAAAAACAAAAAGAATTTATAGAAAGTTTAAAAGAACCGAAGGATTTGATAGAAAGATCTTATAATCAATATAAATGTCAAAGGTGGCTGAAAAGTTGGCGTGTTAATATTGTAACAGATATAGGGAGTATTTTGCTGTTATTTTACTATTATTATTTAAAAAAAGAAGAGAAAATTTTAAATACAGAGCACTTTAATGGAATATATCTTGGTATGGATGTGACAAGTAAGTTTATTCCAAAGGAATTGAGAGATATATATGCAAATATAAAAAATATTTCCAGGACAGGTGAGTGTTTGAGCAAAAATGATAAGAAAATAATAAAAGAGCTATTACGAAGATATCCATTATCATTTGAATTTATCCTTAAGTGCTTGATTAAAGTAAGAATGTATAGCTGGATCATTAATGTGTATTCACCTGATGCAATTATTGTATCGGGTGAATATTCATATACGTCTTCTTTCTTAACATATTACTGCAGAAAAAATAATATTAAGCATATAAATATTATGCATGGAGAAAAACTTTTTTATATACGTGACAGCTTTTTTAAATTTGATAAATGCTATGTATGGGCTCCGTATTATATAAATTTATTTAAACGATTAAAAGCAGAGCCGAATCAATTTGTAGTGGCAGTACCGCCGGCATTGATTTTAAAAGGAACTTATAATAAAAAATATGATTATACGTATTACTTAGGAGAAGAAACAGAAGAAAATTTAGTGAAAATTTTACAGATATTAATGAAATTAAAGACTATGGGATATAAAGTTGCAGTCAGACCTCATCCCATATACTCTAAAATGATATTAATAGATAAAATATTTAATCAGAAAATAGAGATAGAGAATCCAAAGGAAACACAGATAAAAGAGTCTGTTTTGCAGACACAAAATGTTATTTCATTATATTCTACTGTAATCAATCAAGCTGTAAATAGTGAAATTAATGCAATTATCGATGATGTATCTGATATGGGAAGATATAAACTTTTATATGAATTAGAATATCGATTTGTAGTAGATAGTCGTGTTTCATTGGTCTCAAAGCTGATCGCTCAATAGATAGAGACGGTTTAATACAAAGCTTTTAAGTTAGACAGAGGTGAGATATGCAAAGGTTAAAAGTTAATTTGGGAATAAAAGTAAGTTCTGTTTTGCCTAATTATATTACGTTATTATGTGGTATTATTCTTATCACATTTGTTACAGAAAAAATGTATTTGGAATATTTAATTCCATTTTGTTCCCTTAATTATTTTTTGATTATTAAAAGAGGAAAAATACAAGGTTCCGTAGGCAAAAAGATGTTTATTTTATTTGGAATTTTTATAGCAATACAGTTTGCAGGTCTCTTAAAAAATGTGACGGTATATTCTGTTAAAAATATTTTGACTAGTGGAAGTGTTTTTTTGATTATTTACACTATTCTGTCTGGAAAATTCAAGATACAAAAGGAATATATAAAAATTTATTATTTTATGGCTTGTATAGTACTGTTTTTTTTATCCAAGATAGAAACTAATAGTAAAAACACGTTGGCTGGTTGCGCAATCTTTTTATATTTGCTTTTAATTGTTTTAATGGAATGGAATAAAAGTGAAGAGAGAAAACGGACGAAACAAAAAGGATGCAGAATGGAATTGATTGTGATGATTGGTATGCTTCCAGCAATCATTTTTTCTTTAGTATATTCTTCCAGAACAGCATTATTTACAGGAATATTTATTATTTTATTATACTTTGCTTTTTATTTATTTGATTTAAACGCCAGAACATATCAAAGATTGTTTGGGCCTATGCTGTTTTTCATAATAGCTGGTTTAGTGATTTATATAAATGCTAAAAATTATAGCTGGTATGATTCTATAAATACAATTTCTTTAAAGTATTTTGGAAAAAATATAGATTCTTCTCGTTCCTATTTATGGAGAACATCACTGGCAGAGCTTAAAGGCTTGAATTTGATTTTGGGGATGGGAACAGGAATAACACCATTTATAAAAAGGTATGCTAATTCATCCTTTCATAATAGCTTTATTCAGACCTTGATGCAAAACGGGGTAGTCGGATTATTATGTCTCATAGTTATATTTTGGATTCTATGGAAACATATAGTACAAATCACAGATCGCTCTTTAAGGGCATTATTAATGGCTGCTTTTTTTGCTGTAGTTGCCTATAATTGTATGGAATGCTGCTTGTTACAAAATAAGTTTTTTTTAGGTATGATTCAATGGATGATATTGTCGTTAGGAATTTGTTATGCTGAAACTTATAAGTATAAATATCAAGAAGATGAAATATTTCTGTTCAAAGAGAAACCTGTCTTTTTAGAAAAGGGATTGAATTGTAATGAATCAGGGAAAATGGTTTATTAAACAAGGAGTGTTTTTAACAATAATATCATTATCAATGGCATTCTTTTCATTTATTAAGGAAGCAGTATTTGCAAATTATTTCGGTACTTCACAAGCAGCCGATGCTTTTACAATTGCCATTCAAGTTCCGGAAATATTATTTTCAGTAGTCTGGAATGCAATCAATGTAATCGTGATTCCACTGTATACTGAAAAATATTGCAATGAAAGTAAACAGGCAGCATCCGAATTTGTTTCTAATCTAATTACACTTTTTTCTTTGGGAACCATAACATTTTTGATTCTAGGAGAATTATTTGCAAATGAAATTGTTTTCTTTTTTTCCCCAGGTTTAATGGAGGACTCCCATAAATTAGCAGTTTCTTTGATGAAATGTATTTTACCAATGTTGTTTTTCGAAGGTATTGTACGTATTAGTAATGGATTATTAAACGTTCATAAGGAATTTGTTATTCCTAAAATTTTGAATAGTGTTAGAAATGTCAGTATTATCGTATTTTTAGTAATTTTTGCAGGAAAGTATGGCGTTTTTGCAGCTGCATATGGGATTTTGACCGGCATTATTGCAGAATGCATTTTGTTTTTATTATTCACATCAAAATATGAAAAATACAATATTCGGCTGAATATAAAAGATCCGGCTTTGTGCAAGGCAGGGAAGATGATAGTGCCGGTAATTCTCGGCATAGGTACAAGTGAGATCAATCAGACTGTAGATAAGATGATAGCATCATTTCTGGATAGCGGTAGTATTGCAAACATAAATTACGCTTCTAAATTAAGTTCTATCATTGAAACAATTCTTTTGAGCAATATTATTACACTTATGTATCCAACATATTCTCGTTTAAGTGCTCAGGGGAATTACAACGAATTAGAAAAGGTTTATACACAAACAATTAAAACGACAATTTTGCTTAGTATGCCGATTGCTTTTGGAGGGTTAATTTTAAGTAATGAAATCGTAACTTTAGCATTTAAAAGAGGAGCATTTGGAGATACATCAGCGCTTATTGTAGGGCAGCTTTTTGCATGCTATTTATTTGGGAGCATGTTTACTACAATAAGACTTATTGGAGTGAAGTTATTTACCTCGGTTTATGATACAAAAACGCCAATGCAAAATTCTATGTTAGGTTCGTTATTGAATATTGTGCTTAATATTATATTGTCACATTATTTAGGAGCAATTGGATTAGCATTGGCCACGACGATTTCTACGGCTATTGCTGGAATTCTTTTGTTAAAACAGGCTAAAAAAAAGATTATGAAAATTGAATATAGAACAACAGGAATAGTATTGTTGAAATCATTGTTAGCGGCATTTGTGATGGCTGCCGTTATATATGCTGTAAAAGCTCCAATATTGTATTCTTTTGGCTTGGGAACTTTTAGTTTTACGTTTGTTTCGGTGTTAATAGGAGCAGGGGTATATCTTTTATTGCTTTGTTTTCTTAGAGTGTCAGAGATAGAACAAGTGTTAATTATAATTAAAAATGTGGTACAAAAAAATAGATTGTAAGTAATATTATTTAGGTGGAGGATTAAAAGAATGAAAAAAGTTTTAGTAACCGGCGCAGACGGCTTTATCGGAAGCCATCTGACAGAAGAACTGGTAAAGCAGGGATACAAAGTAAAGGCATTTGTTTACTATAATTCCTTTAATACCTGGGGCTGGCTGGATACGCTGCCTAAAGATATCATGGAACACATAGAAATTTTCCAAGGAGATATCCGTGATCCCAACGGAGTGAAAGAAGCAGTGAAAGGCTGTGAGGCAGTATTTCATCTGGCAGCGCTGATAGCCATTCCTTTCAGCTACCATTCCCCGGATACGTATGTGGATACCAACATCAAAGGAACCCTGAATGTTCTGCAGGCAGCCAGGGAGCTGGGAACCGGAAGGGTTCTGGCCACATCCACATCGGAAGTATACGGGACAGCACTGTATGTTCCTATTGATGAAAAACATCCGTATCAGGGACAATCCCCATATTCGGCAACCAAGATAGGAGCGGACAGGCTGGCAGAGTCTTTTTACCGCTCTTTTCAAATGCCCGTTACAATTGTGCGTCCTTTTAACACATACGGCCCGAGGCAGTCTGCGCGAGCCGTGATTCCTACAATTATTACACAGCTTCTAAGCGGAAAAGAGGAAATCAAACTGGGAGCATTAACGCCGACCAGGGATTTTAATTATGTAAAAGACACGGCCCAGGGATTTATTGAAATCTATAAAAGCGATCGAACCATTGGGGAAGAAATCAATATTGCAACACAGCATGAGATTTCCATCGGAGAACTGGCGGAGGAATTGATAAACCAGATCAATCCAAAAGCAGAGATTGTATGCGACGAGCAGAGGCTGCGTCCGGAAAAAAGCGAGGTGAACCGGCTTTTGGGATGCAATGAAAAAATACTGCGTCTGACAGACTGGAAACCCCGTTATACCTTCCGCCAGGGACTGGCGGAGACAATTGAATTTTTGAGAAATAATCTGGATCGGTATAAAACAGATATTTATAACTTATAATTTCAGCCTGAACAGGAGCAGATGTTTATGGAAAAGCAGTTTATACCATTATCAGTACCAAATTTAAAAGGAAACGAACTGGCATATGTGACGGAAGCCGTAAAAACAGAGTGGGTGTCAACCGCAGGGCCTTATATTGCGGATTTTGAAAAAGCGGCTGCGGATTATGTCCATGTGCCTGCGGCCTGCGCATGCCAGAGCGGGACAGCCGGCCTGCATCTGGCCTTAAAGGTATTGGGAATACAGCCGGGGGAAGAGGTTCTGGTTCCGACGCTTACCTTTGTTGCCGCAGTGAATCCGGTACATTATATTGGGGCGGATCCGGTTTTTATGGACTGTGATGATACCTTAACCCTGGATCCAAAGAAGCTTAAAAGGTTCTGCGAAGAGGAGTGTGAGTTTGACGGGAATATCTTGAAAAATAAGACGTCCTGCCGGAAAGTGACTGCCCTGGTAGTCGTGCATGTATTCGGGAACCTGGCAGATATGGAAGAGATTATGTCCCTTGCCGGAACCTACCATCTAAAGGTAATCGAGGATGCAACGGAAGCTTTGGGAAGCTGTTACCGGGAGGGAGCTTACGAGGGCCGTTATGCCGGAACCATTGGAGATATAGGTGTATTTTCTTTTAACGGAAACAAGATCATTACCACCGGCGGAGGCGGAATGGTGGTTTCACAGAATCCGGAACTGACAGAAAGGTGCCGGTTCTTGTCCACACAGGCAAAAAAGGATACGGTTTACTTTGTCCATGAGGAAATAGGCTACAATTACCGCATGACGAATCTCCAGGCAGCGCTGGGACTGGCACAGCTGGAGCAGCTGGAGGAGTTTATCAGGATTAAGAAGGAGAATTATGAGCTTTATCAGAAAGAAGGAATAAAGCTGCTTCCTTTCCGCAGTGATATCCGGAGCAACTACTGGTTCTACAGTTATCTTACAGATAACAGGGACGGGCTGATACGGTATCTGGAGCAGCACCAGATACAGAGCCGTCCTGTCTGGAAGCTGATCCATACATTAAAACCTTATGCAGAAAGCCGGGCTTACCAGATAGAAAAGGCTTTGTGGTACTACGACAGAATCGTAAATATCCCCTGCAGCAGTAATCTGGAAGGGGAAAGCGTAAAGCGGGTGGCGGAAAGGATTCATTCATTTCTTAAGGAGCAGACATAGATATGGAGATAAAGGATTTTCTGGTTGTTCCAGACTGTCCGGTGCTTGAGGCTATGAGGCAGATTAACCGAAATGCCAAAGGGATCGTTTATGTCTGCGAGCAGGGAAGGCTCATGGGGACGGCGACAGACGGAGATATCCGGCGCTATATTTTAAAAAACGGCGCGCTGGGAGATCCGGTCATAAAGGCAGCCAACAGAGGCACAAAGTCCCTGCCCGAAAAAGAGAAAAACAGGGCAGGGGAACAGATGAAGCGTTATAAAATTTCTTCGATTCCTATTCTGGACAGGGACAGAAGGATAAAAGAGATATGCTTTGCGGAAGAATCCGTCCGCCGGGAGAAAGAAGTCCTGGATGTTCCAGTAGCGATCATGGCGGGAGGAAAGGGAACGCGTTTATACCCTTATACGCAGATACTTCCCAAACCGCTGATCCCCATAGGTGATAAAACCATCACGGAGCATATCATAGAACACTTCATGGAATACGGATGCAGCCGGTTTGATATGATTGTAAATTATAAGAAGAACTTTATCAAATCTTATTTTCTGGATCATGACAATCCGATCGATATCAATTTTATAGAAGAAACAGAGTTCTTAGGAACCGGCGGAGGGCTGAAGCTTTTGGAGGGAAGATACCCCTCCACTTTTTTTGTGAGTAACTGCGACATTCTGATTGAAGAAGATTATGGGGAGATCCTAAAATTCCATAAGGAGCAGAAAAACATGATCACAATGGTCTGTGCGTTAAAGCAGATCGAAATCCCCTACGGGACTGTGGAGGTCAGAGATACGGGCCGTGCGTTGCGGTTAAAGGAAAAGCCGGAGATTTCCTTCATCACGAATACGGGCTTGTATGTGCTGGAACCCGGATTTTTAGAAGAAATACCAGAGCAGACCTTTATTCATATTACAGACGTGATACAAAAATGCATTGATAAAGGGGAAAACGTTGGGGTTTATCCCATCTCGGAAGAAAACTGGCTGGATATGGGGCAGATAGATGAGCTTAAGCGGATGCAGGCAGTACTGGAAAAGAAATTATGAAAAAAAAGATTGTTTTATTAGGAAGCGGCGGACATGCCAGGTCAGCTATAGATGCAATAGAAGCTTCCGATATTTATGAGATAGCAGGCTTTATAGACTGCGAAGAAAAAAAGAATGCAGTATACCGCGGATATAAAGTAATTGGTGATGACAGGGATTTACAAAGCCTGTATGATTCGGGAATTCATCATGCATTTATAGGCATAGGGTATCTGGGCCGGGGAGAGATACGCAGCAGGTTATATAGGAAGCTAAAAAAAATAGGCTTTGAAATGCCTGCCGTGGTGGATCCGACTGCTGTTCTGGCGAAGGATGCACGCGTGGGTGAAGGTACTTTTATAGGGAAAACGGCAGTAATTAATTCCGGCGCATTTATAGGAAAAATGACGGTTATTAATACGGCTGCCGTGGTGGAACATGACTGCCGTATCGGGGATTTCTGCCATATTTCTGTAAACAGTACATTGTGCGGCGGAGTTTTTGTGGAAGACCGGAGTTTTGTAGGAGCAGGTGCGGTTATCATTCAAGGGATAACGGTTGGGGAAAACAGCGTGATAGGAGCGGGAAGCATTGTGGCAAAAAATGTAGGAAGCAGTGTAAGGTTTAGGAACCGGATTACTTCTGAAATCATCCATAATATCGGGGGGGGGGGTAATTGAGCTTTTATATGATGCACGTGCCGGCTAAAGCTTTCTTAATTATTTAAAGATTAATTAAGAAAGAAGGATGTGCATAATTTATGAAAGATTTTATTACTATCGGGTACTTTGCGGACGGCCCATGGGCGCACAAGGCATTTGAGAAGCTGATGCAGGATGAAACAATTCACATTTCTTTTATTTGTGTAAGATATGATAAAAGGGATAAAGTTCTGCAGGAGTTAGGGGAAAAGAATCATATTGATGTTTTATATTCGCCCAATGTTAATAGCGCAGAATTTATTGAGAAGGTTAAAAAATATGAGGCGGATTTATTTGTGTCAATGTCTTTTAACCAGATATTTAAAAAAGAACTTATAGATCTGCCCCCAATGAAAACCATCAACTGTCATGCTGGAAAGCTGCCTTATTATAGAGGGAGAAATATATTAAACTGGGTGCTGATTAATGATGAAAAAGAATTCGGCATTACAGTGCATTATGTAGATGAGGGCGTTGATACGGGCGATATTATTTTACAGGATATCTATCCGATTACGGATAAAGACACGTATCAGACGCTGCTGGAAAAAGCTTATACCGGGTGTTCAGGCATTTTATACCGGGCAGTTAAACTGCTTCAGAGCGGGAATGTGAAAATAATAAAACAAAATGATATTTCTGCGGCAGGGCTGTATTGCGGAATACGAAAAGAAAATGATGAAATTCTGGATTGGAACCAGGACAGCAGATCGGTTTTTAATTTTATCCGGGCCTTAACCTATCCGGGCCCCTGTGCATGCTCTTTTATAGAGGGAAGGCGGATAAAAATGATATCAGCGGAACTTGTTCCCGGCGCTCCAAGCTACAAGGGAATACCAGGACAGGTTCTTATAAAGACAAAAGAATTCTGTTTGGTAAAAACAAAAGACAGTTACATCAAAATTACAGATTACGAAGGCAGGATAAAAACCGGGGATAGAATGGGGATGGAGAAGAATGGGTAAACAGGGAACTTATATTATTGCAGAAGCAGGCGTGAATCACAACGGAAGCTTTGCGCTTGCAAAAGAGATGGTAGACGCTGCCGCAGAAGCAGGGGCAGACTGTGTGAAATTTCAGACATTCACTCCGGAAAATCTCGTTTCTAAATATGCAGAAAAGGCAGAATATCAAAAAAAGAATACAGGAAGCACGGAAAGCCAGCTGGGTATGTTGAAAAAGCTTACTTTAGCAGAAAATGAATATAGAGAACTGTCAAATTATGCTGTGGAGAAAGGCATAGATTTCTGTTCAACAGCTTTTGATGAGGACAGCATTCGTTTTGTCCATGAGCTGCAGTGTAAATTTTGGAAAATCCCCTCTGGGGAAATTACAAATATGCCGTATCTGATTCAAATTGCCAGATACGGCGAGCCGATTATCATGTCCACGGGAATGAGTACACTGAAGGAAGTGGAGGCAGCAGTTAAAGTTATACAAAAATATTCAGATAAACCGCTTATACTGCTTCATTGCAATACGGAATACCCGACACCTTTTGAGGATGTGAATCTTTTAGCTATGAAACAGCTTGCACAGAGATTTAACTGTGAAACAGGTTATTCGGATCATACGGCAGGAATTGAAATACCGGTTGCGGCTGTGGCTCTTGGCGCCAAAGTGATTGAAAAACATTTTACAATGGACAGGACAATGGAGGGACCGGATCATAAAGCGAGCCTTGAGCCAAATGAACTGCGCGAGATGGTAAAAGCTATCCGGAATGTTGAAGCTGCATTAGGAAAGGGAGAGAAAAACGTTCAAGAATCTGAAAGAAAAAATCTGGCGGTTGTGAGAAAGAGCATTGTTGCTAAAACAGACATTTTAAAAGGAGAGCTTCTGACGGAACATAATCTTACAACGAAAAGACCAGGAAACGGGATATCGCCTATGAGATGGGAAGAAGTGCTTGGCACAAGAGCAGTAAAAGATTTTAGAGTGGATGAGCTGATTGAACTATAAAGTCGTAAAGCTCAAAATGAGATAGATGCAGAATGACTGTTTTCAGAAACAGAGAGGTGTTATGAGAAAACATATTTGTGTTGTGACAGCAACCAGAGCAGAATACGGCCTGCTTAGTCCGATTATAAAGAAATTAGAAAAAGATCAAGATTTTCGTTTATCTGTAGCAGTAACGGGCATGCATTTGTCGCCAGAATTCGGCTTGACTTATCAAGAAATTGAGAGAGATGGAATCCATATAGAAAAAAAGATAGAAATTTTACTCAGTGCAGATACGCCGGCAGCAATTTCCAAAAGCATGGGGCTGGCTATGATCGGATTTGCAGATTATTTTGCAGAAGCAAAGCCGGATGCAGTTATGCTGCTGGGGGATCGGTATGAAACCTTAGCGGTTGCATGTGCGGCTATGAATGAACAGATTCCGATTATCCATCTGCACGGAGGAGAGACAACAGAAGGACTTATTGATGAGGCAGTCCGTCATTCCATTACAAAAATGAGTTATCTGCATTTCACGAGTACAGAAAGCTACCGACGCCGGGTAATACAGATGGGAGAAGAGCCGGACAGAGTATTTAATGTCGGCGCAGCCGGGGTGGAGAATGTGCATAATGCAGAGTTTTTATCTCTTTCCGATCTGGAAAAAAGCATAGGATGCAGACTGGGGAGCAGGTACGCCGTGGGTACTTTTCATCCGGTAACCCTTGAGAATGCTACTGCAGAAAGCCAGATGATGGAACTTCTGAAAGCTTTGGATAGAAATTCCGATATAACCTATCTGTTTACAAAGGCAAACGCAGATGCGGATGGGCGTGTTATTAATGAGCTTTTAGAGGATTATGCAAAGAAGCATGATAATTTTGTCTTAGTCGATTCTCTCGGAATGAGGAGATATTTGACCGCATTAAAATACGCCCTATTTGTTATTGGAAATTCGTCCAGCGGTTTGATTGAGGCCCCGTCTTTTCATATTCCTACAATTAATATCGGAGACAGGCAGAAGGGGAGGATTGCAGGAGATACCGTTATTCAATGTGCGCCGGAAACAGATGCAGTAGACAAAGCAGTGAAGAAGGCATTATCAGAAGAATTCAGAAAGAAGACGGCAGACGCTGCCAATCCTTACGGGGACGGCAATACGTCGGACAAAATTATAGAAATTGTCCGGAGCTTTATCTTAAATAACAAAGTCAACATCAAAAAGAAATTTTATGATATAGAATTTTGAGACAGGGAATGGGAGGCCGACGTGAAAATTCTGTTTATTGGATGTGTAGAGAGTTCTTATGTGTTACTGAAAAGGCTGCTGGAAGAGGAAGTTAATGTAGCTGGGGTTTTAACAAAAAAATCTTCACGGTTTAATGCTGATTTTTATGATCTGGCACCGGTTTGTGATGAATATGGAATCCCATACCATTATGTGGAAGATGTGAATTCTGCAGCCAGCATTCATTTTATAGAAAATTGCAGTGCCGATATAGCTTTTTGTTTTGGATGGTCGCAATTATTAAAAGAAGATGTGATTAATCTGTTTCCAAAAGGAGCAGTAGGGTTTCATCCTGCAGAGCTGCCGAATAACCGAGGCCGGCATCCGATTATATGGGCATTGGCTTTGGGACTGCCTGAGACAGCCTCTACATTTTTTATGCTTACTCCGGGGGCAGATGAAGGAAGCATTGTTTCGCAGCAGAAGATTCAGATTGCTTACAGCGATGATGCCAGGTCATTATATAATAAAATTATGGAAGCAGCTGTAGAACAAGAGATAGAATTAGTACGGGCTTTTAAAGAGGATAAAATCCGTTATATTTCTCAATCTGCAGAGGAAGGAAATGTGTGGAGGAAGCGCAGCAGAACAGATGGGGAAATAGACTGGAGGATGTCCAGCAGAAGTATATATAATTTAGTCCGCAGCCTCACAAGACCGTATGCAGGCGCACACTTTATGTTAAACGGCAGTGAATATAAGGTGTGGAAGACACAGGAAATTGAAACGGCCGGTTTTGAGAATTTTGAGCCCGGTAAAGTGCTGGCAGTGAACGGGGACGGTACCGTGGATGTCAAAGCCGGGGAGAATGGAGTAAGGCTTGTAGAATTTGATGCTGTAAATATAGAAAATGGAGGATACCTTTTATGAGGATGCTTGTCGTCTCACCGCATCCCGATGATGAAACACTTGGAGCAGGGGGAACACTTTTAAAATATAAGAAATTAGGAAATCAAATTTTCTGGCTGAATATTACAGATATGAAAGTGTCCGGGGGATGGGATAAAGAGATTGTGGAACATCGCCAGGAGCAGTTAAAAAGGGTAGATGCTTTTTATGGATTTAACGGATTTTATAATTTGGAATTTCAGCCGGCAAAACTGAAAAGTATAGAGGAAGGACAAATTATAGAAAAAATACGAAAAGTGTTTAATGAAGTGAAGCCGGAGTGGTTATTAATACCGGGAAGGTATGACGCTCATTCGGATCACAGTGTGGTGCATGACTGCTGCATGGCATGCGCAAAAACTTTCCGCGCACCATATATCAAGCGTATTACAACAATGGAAATTATTTCGGAAACAGATTATGGATTTCAGAATAAGGGTTTTGCCCCGAATCTGTTTGTAGATATAACAAATGAATTGGAAGAGAAATTGGAAGCGATGAAAATTTATGATACTGAAATTGAGGATGTACCCTTTCCCAGAAGCTTAGAAAACTTAAGAGCTCTCGCTACAGTCCGGGGAGGAACATGTACAAGCAGGTATGCGGAAGCTTTCTGTATTATAAAGCAGATAGAATAGCAGATGTGGTATCTTTTTTATAAAAAGAAATTTACCCTCAGTGAACAGGGAAGTGTCTTCTTGTCCGCTGAGGGTAAAATATGGAGAGGGATTTAAATGAGAAATTTAGCAGTGATTCCTGCGAGAAGCGGTTCGAAAGGGCTTCCAGATAAAAACATAAAGCCGTTTTGTGGAAAACCATTGATGGCACATACAATAGAGACAGCCCTAAAGTCAGGAATATTTCATAATGTTATGGTGTCTACAGATTCTGCTGTTTATGCCGGAATTGCAAAAGAGTACGGAGCAGAGGTTCCGTTTTTAAGAAGCAGGATGAATTCCAGTGATAAAGCCGGGTCTTGGGATACGGTAAAAGAAGTTCTCTCTATGTATGAAGAAATGGGAGAAATATTTGATTCTGTCTGTTTATTACAGCCCACATCTCCTTTGCGGACAAAAGAAGATATATTGTCTGCTTATCAGATATTTCGGGACAAGGCGACAGTTGCGGTTGTATCTGTCTGTGAGACGTCCCATACACCCTTATGGTGCAATATTTTACCAAAAGAACATAGTCTGGAAGGGTTTATCCGTCCAGAATTGAATGTCCAGAGACAGGCAGCTCAGAAATATTACAGCCTTAATGGCGCGATATATATAGTGTATGTAAAAGAGCTGGAAAAAGATGTTAATTTGTACAGGAAGGGCAGTTTTGCATATATTATGGAACGGGAAAAGAGTGTAGATATTGATACGGAATTGGATTTTTTATATGCAGAATTGATTGCTGAGAATGGAAAGAAGTTATAGTATAAATTAGAATAACTAATATATTGGTTATATTTTTCGTAGAGGAACTTGCTCTACGAAAAATATAATTATTAACTGGGGAGATATGGATTTTTATTTAATTATTTGGAATATAATTTTGAACTTTCGAGATAAAAATCTTTGTTACTATTGAAATAAATATAGAAATTTTAGATTTATATGAATATATTCTATTGAAAATCTTTGCTAATAACTCTTTTTCCTTCGTAGAGCAAGTTCCTCTACGAAATTTTTTGTAAAAATTAGATTCATATTTACTTTGGAGTGTTATGTAATATGTTTAAGAAAGTTGCTGCATTTATTAAAAATAAAAGTATTAAATACGACTTAATATATATAACACTGATAATAGCAGGTTATTGTTTAAGTATGCTTTTTTTCTTTCATATATCGTTAGATATAATACTTCGTTTTATATTGTTAAATATTTTTTCTATTTTTTTACCTGGATTAGCTATTGCAAATAAATTAAAAATATGCTGTTCCAGAATTACTCTTATATTTTATTCATATGCGGTGGGATATGGATTTATTATTTTAGAATATTTTTTAGGAGAAATTTTTAATCGGAAACTATCATTTTGGTTTATTAATCTTATTACAATAATAGGTTCTGTTATATATTTGGTTTTAAACCGAAGGAACGAATTTAATAACATAAATAATGATAATAGCAGGAGTGATATAGCCTGCTTTTTTCTTTTTTTGATATTTAGCATATTTGCATATTCTGCTAATTATCTTAGTCCGGATGTATATGGAGCGTTTCATACTTCTCGAGATATGCAGTTTTGGGTTAATAATACAGCAGCGCTGAAAATATCATTTCCGCCCTCTAATTTATATATGCAAGGGAATGCTTTAAATTATCATTATTTTTCCAATATACCGATTGCCTTTTTGAGTATTGTGTACAGAATTGATATTTTTACCCTGTCATTTCCCTTATATTCTTTAACTAAAGCATTTTTAATGACTGGGTCTGTTCATTTTTTGTTAAACACTATTGGGGCCGAAAAAAAATTAAAAATTGCTGGTTATCTAATAATACTTTTTACAACAGGCGCAGAAAATATTGTATTTGTTACATTTTTGCATCACACACTGTTGTCTCCTTTTGGATTTGATATAAGCTATGCATACGGTATTTATTTTATTTCTTTAATCATACATCAATGGAAAAAAGAAAAGTTTGAAAGAGACTTATTTTTACAAATAATTTTGTTTTGGTGTGTATGTGTAGGTGCAAAAGGGCCCGTTGGAACCGTGTTGCTTTTGTTTCCGGCGTTGCTCTGTTTGTTTTGGCTTGTCAGAAAACAATGGTTACTGGCGTTTGGTTATGGTTTGTCTATTCTGTCAATTTATTTGGTTATATGCAAATATTGCATAGGAATGTTCTCTGTTTTGGATGGGAGCTCTTCCTGGCAATTGACTGGAATTTATACATTTGATGACTGGCGGTTATTTCCTTCCGCAAATAGTCAGCTTTTAAAACCCTTTATATGGTTAGGAGAAAAAAATGCTTTATTTGCAATCGTTATAAAATGTTTTTTGGTTAATCCAATTATTATGTGGCTTGGAGTTCTTTCCTTTTTGCTGATGTGTGTGATGTTTTTTAAAAGACGATTGGATATTTACAGTTTTTATTTGGTATTTGCGCTTGCTTCAACAGGAATTTTCGGATATTTATTATGGGCAATTGCCAATACAGGAGGACATAGTGAAATGTATTTTGCTATGGGAGCGATGATTCCTTTATATGCCTTAATTTTTAATTTTTTTGTATTAGTGGAAAAATTAGAGAGTAACTTTATGCCTGTAAAAAGTAGAGTAAGAGATGATATAAAAGCAATTGGGTTAGTATGCATGGTGTTTTCTATGTATTCCTATTTACAATATTCGTATGAAGGGGTGGGAGCTATTTCCTCTGTAGTGCATGGAATAAATGCATTAAAAAATTCCAGTGAAGAAGAAATACGAAATATAGGAAAAAATGGCATAAGAAGCTCTGATGTAGATGCCTTAAGATGGATTCGTGACAACACACCTTTAGACTCCATAATTCTAAGCGATAAAGCAGTGATTACAGATAACACGCATTATTACTTATATGGAATGTTCTGTGAAAGGCAGCAGTATTTGGAAGGTACTGATATGTTAGTGCTCGCAGGCGAAGAGGTACAAAATGAAATACAACGGAGAAAGGACTTAATAACAGATATATACAACAACGGCGGAATTGAAAAAGTCAGGGAAGAGGGAGTGGACTATATTGTACAGACAAATGATATTACACCAGGATTTATTTATGATGTGGATGAGCTGATTCTGGTTAAAAATACGGAAACAATGAATATCTATCAGATTAGGAATTCAACAGGTGGAGAATGATAAATGGAATTGGAAATTGTAGATAAAGATACGTATAAACATGTGGAAAGACAGGCATCCATTGCCTTTGACGAAGTGTGGTTTCACGAATTAAATAAATGCAAAGTGGATACTGTTGACTATCTGCTTTTTAAAACAAATAAATACAAGGCAGGATTAATCATAGGAATTGATAAGGGTATTATTAAGGTTCCATATTCGGCACCTTTCGGGACATTTGAATTCTTTGAATCCTGTACCATGGAGCAGATAGATGACATACTAAAGTGTTTTAATGAATATGCTGTGGCTCATAAAATATCAAAAATATATTTGAAGCTGCCCCCGGTATTTTATGACGAACCTAATATAAGTAAGCTGGTGAATGCGCTTATAAGGGACGGATATCAGATATATTCCATGGATCTGGATTATTATTTCCCAATCACTGATATGGAAAAATATAATTTATCTTTACACAGAAATGCCAGAAAGTGTCTTAAAAATGCATTGAAACATGAATATAGGTTAAGACATTGCGAGAAGGAAGAAGATAAATATGCAGCATACAAAATTATTGAGAAAAGCAGAAAAAGCAAGAATTATTATCTGAGTATGACCTGGGAGCAGGTGAAGGATACCATAGCTTATATCAGTCATGATCTTTTTATACTTGACATCGATGAGGAAGAGGTTGCTTCAGCCATTGTATTTAAAGTGACAGACAATATAAACCAAGTAATATATTGGGGAGATCTGCCCGGTTTTGCAGATAAGAGGCCGATGAATTTACTGGCATACACAATTTATGAGTATTACTGGCATCTCGGTTTGGGGTTTCTGGATATTGGCCCTTCTACCATGAATGGAATTCCCAATTATGGACTGTGTGACTTTAAAGAAAGTATTGGATGTACGACTAGCAATAAATTTATATTTTGTAAGGAGATAAAGTAATAATATGGGAAAGACAAAAAAGCTTGTAATCGTGGGAGCAGGAGAATTTGGTGAGATTGCCTATGAATATTTTACATATGATTCGGAATATGAGGTAACAGCATTTGCAGTGGAAAAACAGTACTTAAAAGAAAGGGAGTTTTGCCATCTGCCGGTGATTGATCTGGAGGAGATTACAGAGCAATATCCGCCAAAAGAATATGAAGTGTTTGTGGCAATTACATATCCGGAATTAAACAGGGCAAGGACAAAGGTATATCTCAAATGCAAAGAACTGGGATATGAATGCGCATCTTATATCAGTTCCAGAGCATTTGTCTGGCACAATGTGAAAGTAGGAGAGAATACATTTATTTTTGAGGATAATACCATTCAGTTTCATGCGGAAATCGGAAATAATGTAATCCTCTGGAGCGGAAATCACATAGGGCACAGAAGCGTAATTGAGGACAACTGTTGGCTTACCTCTCATGTTGTTGTCTCGGGGTTCTGCCGGATTGGGAAGAGTTCTTTTATAGGAGTGAATGCTTCCATCGGAGACAGGGTATCAATTGCAGAAGATACTGTTCTTGGAGCAGGTTCTGTTACTGTAAAGAGCTTAAATGAAAAAGGATGTGTTTATGTCGGTTCTCCGGCAAAGAAGACAGGGAAAACATCCTATGAACAATTTGGTGTAAACATAGAATCAGAAAGAGAGGAGACTTGGAAATGAGATTAAAAAAGAGTGGGATTGTGTATGGTGCAAAGGGCGAATATGGGGAATGGATGGACAACTCGGCTATGAAGCCGATTCCCGTATTGATGGGAGATGTATTAAGAATCTATTTTACATGCAGAACAAAGGATGGGGCAGGAAGGCCTGGATATGTTGATGTAAATCCGGAAAATCCTTCCGAAGTGCTGGCAGTCTGTCAGAAACCTCTTTTGGAACTGGGAGATGCAGGATATTTTGATGACAATGGAGTTGTTCCCTGTACAGTTTTTGAGGATAACGGAATTTACTATATGTATTATACCGGATTTAATCTTGGCGTAAAAGTCCGTATGACTTATTTCAGTGGTCTGGGTATCAGCGAAGACGGCATCCATTTCCGCAAGTATTCTACGATTCCTGTAATGGAGAGAACAGAAAAAGGTGTTTTATTCAGAAGTGTCCAGTGTGTGGTAAAAGAAAAAGACACCTGGAAAGTATATTATGTAGCCGGTGACAGATTTCTGCAAGGCAGAACTAAAACGCTTGCTGTATATGAATTATATTGTCTGGAGACAAAGGATCTCACAAAACTGAACTTTGATGGAGAATTGGTTCTTCCTGTTGAAGGTGATGAATATCGGATTGGCGCGCCTCAGGTAGTAAAAGAAGAAGGTATTTATAAAATGTATTATTGTACAGGAACTGAGGATGTTGTTTATGATTTGAAATATGCAGAGTCTAAAGACGGATATCACTGGGAGCGGATGGATGAAAAGCTGAATTTTTCAAGAACACCTGGAGGGTGGGATTCCGATATGGCTGCATATCCAAGCGTGATTACATGTAATGGAAAAAAATATATGTTTTATAATGGCAACCGCTTTGGACATGAGGGTTTTGGGTATGCGGAAATAGTTGGGGAGTAGTTATAGAATGGGTAAATTATCATTGGTTACTGCAATATACAAAAATGAGGGAAATATCCTGCCCTTTTATGAAAATTTTATAGAACAGATAGCTCCCTTTGTGGATGAATATGAAATTGTCATGGTTAATGACTGTTCGCCGGACAATTCCTGGGAGATTATGAAGGGGCTGGCGGCAAAGGATCCAAATATTAAAATCATAAAGCTGTCAAGAAATTTTGGTGCTTATGAGGCCAACTTTATCGGATATGAGTATGCCACGGGCGACTGTATTACCGTAAAGGCTGTTGATTTACAGGAACCGGCTGAATTGACGGTAAGTATGTATCAGGCATGGAAAAAGGGTGCGAAGGTGGTACTGGCAGTACGGGAAAACAGGAATGATTCGGCCTTTGCCAACCTTACTTCAAATCTATATTACCGGATTATTCAGAAAATGGCGCAGAAAAATATGCCGGCGGGAGGATTTGATACCTATTTAATTGACAGACAGGTAGCTGATTTGATTTTAAGAATGCAGGAAAGAAACTCGCCAATCTCTCTTCAAATATTGTGGACTGGTTTTGAACCGGTTACGGTAGGTTATATCAGAAGGAAAAGAGAAATTGGAAAATCAAGCTGGTCCTTTGAGAAAAAATTAAAGCTTGCAATTGATTCTCTTATAAGCTTTTCCTATGTTCCGGTAAGGTGCATGACAATGACCGGAATACTGTTCTGGTTTTTTTCTATTTTATATGCAGTATATCTGGTTGCAGCAAAATTATTGGGAAAGACGGATGTGCCTGGTTATACAACAATTGTTGTAATTTTGCTGTTTGTATCAGGAATGATAATGTTTACTCTGGGCCTGCTTGGAGAATATATTTGGCGTACTCTGGAAAATACACGGAAGCGTCCGATAGCAGTAATCGGTGAAACTATGAATATTGACCAGAAAAGCAGTGGGAAGGATTCTGGAACAAATGAATAATTTTTTTAATGTAAGGATGCTTGAATTCAACAGCATTGGTGATGAAAGAGGGAAACTGGTTGTTTGCGAGGGAGAAGGCGACATACCGTTTGCGCTAAAGAGAGTTTTTTATATTTATGGATCTTCTAATAGTGTTGTCCGTGGAAATCACGCAAACCGCAAGAGTGAATTTGTTCTAATCAATGTATCAGGAAGCAGCAAAGTTAAAATAAAAGACGGAAAAGGCAATGAAATGATTTATCTTTTAAACAGGCCGCATACGGGGATCTATATTCCGGCTATGGTATGGAAAGAAATGTATGATTTCAGCGCGGATTCCGTTCTTTTGTGCTTGTCCAGCGAACACTATAACCAGGATGATTATATCAGAGATTATGGAGATTACATGAGGCAGCAGAATGAGTGGGATGCATGAACGGATAAAGTGGATAGACGCAGCTAAATTTGTGGCGTGGGGGGGTAATGACGCAGCATGTAAACAATTTATTTTATTATGATCAGCGGATATTTAAAAGCACCTGGTATGCAGTTGCGCTATTTATTATCATTAGTGGTTACCTTACAGCTTGTTCTTATGAAAAAAAGGGAGCTATCCATATTAGGAAAAGAATTAGCGATTTGCTTTTAACATATTCTATTGCAACTGTTTTATATGTATTCTATCAAGAACGGTTTCTGGATGTAGAAACTCTCTTTTTTCATATTATTCATTTTGATGCGAGTGGGCCATTTTATTATATATGGGTATATTGCCAGCTAATCATTATATCACCTATACTGCTTGGAGCTTTAAACTGGGCGGATACAGAGGGGAAAAAGAAATATCTAAGAAGAACAGCAGTCCTGATGGCGGTTTTGTTTATATGTTATTTTAATGTTACGTATACCAGTGCTTTTAAACTTTCAAGCAGTGGAGGGCATCTGGGAGGAGGAATATGGCTTTTTTTCTGGTATATGGGAATGAGGTTGAAAGCATTCCTGGATTATGAATTTAAGTATCCGAAGTTTGTTTTCTGTTTAAATGTTATTTTACTTTGTATATGGGAGTATATTTTTATTTTTAAAGATTATATTATGTATTTTCCGGCAATGTTTGGGGATACACAGATAAGCGGATTAAATTGGATGCATGCATTGCAGGCGATACTGGTGCTGTTAATAGTAAAATCGGGGATAGAATGTGTAAAAAGTAAGAACAACAGTATATGGAACATTGTGGTTAGAGTGATTTGTCTGATTGGGAAAAATACACCCTATATTTTTTTATATCATCTGTTGTTTTTAGAAATTGGAATGAAATTATGGCCAGGGCAGAATGTTTTTGGAAGACGGCTGTTTCTTAGCGGTTTAATGATCTTGGGGCCGCTCTGTTTAAAATATGTGAAGGACATGGTTTATAATTGGAGTAAGTTATATGTGAAAATAAAATAAAGTTGAAGGGTAGAAAGGATATAATTAGGAAGATATATATTGTGAGTGCCTGTAGAACTCCGATTGGAAGCTGTAAAAAACTGCACAATGCGCCTATACAACTAAAGCTAAGACTTCCTCAAAAAGAACGTGCCTTGCCCCACATTGGTAAATGAAACGGAGCCGTTCTTCCTGGATATGACTATAAATATAAGCATAGCCGTCTTCAAAGGGCATGGCTTCACCGCATCCAGTGCAGGCAACCAAATGAGCCAGTGGCATCAGCAGCCAATACCTCCGGATTCCTTTCGAGGAACGGACTTGATACCTGTCAAATGCCAGTTTGTCCTTGGACTGGCGGAAGAACACCTTGATTGCCCACCGTTCCACGTATTGATCCAGAATCTCACGGGTGCTCAAGGAAACCTCCGTGCTGATAAAAGCTCACAGGGCCTTGGGGCATGGAACGCATCCTTTGGATAGCTGATCAGTACCACTGCATCATCGATGCCGTTACAGGAGAGCATGACAGCCACGGCCTGATGTCCATAGTTCTGTTTCCCCTTGAGATGGGACTGGTGGAAATACGCATCTTCAATCGGGTGCAGAGCCCGTGACGAAGGCTTTGTCTTGGAGGAGATGGTGTCATCCCATTTCCCTTTATTGAGGAAATGTGCGACTGTGGTACGGTGGCAGGAGCTGTATTTTTCAAAATCAATGGTCTTTCCATGATATCCAAGAGAAAAGACGGATATCAGGATAGCCATGATATGCTTCATGGCCGTCTGAGGGAAGACGCGGCATAGGTTCAATTTCTAGTTGAGCATGGCCCCGTTCGGGATGATGTCATGAATTGGGCCAGAGAAGAAGCCAGGATAGAAACCCTTAAATATAAAAAGGAACAACAAGCAAAGGCCGTTCAGATTACGTTTCATTCCGATCAAAAGCTGGATTATGACCACCAGGCCTTCTACCGTGGCGGATATCTTTTTCCTCAAGCTTTTTACTATCGCCTTCAACTTGATAAAACATGCCACAATCTCAGGGACAAGCATAGATTCAAATGTGACATCAATGCCGTCCTTTCCGATCTCATCTATGCCAGAATCCTTGAACCGGCCAGCAAACGTTCTTTTTATAAGACGGCTTCCGAATTTCTGGAAAACCCTTCTTATCAGCTGTATGGGAGGAATACCTCTACTGGCAGTCACAGGATAAAAGACCTTGAAAAAAATAAATAGCCTTCTAAAATCGATCCAACGTGAACCATTTACCAGTGAGGGAAAGCCCGAACCACTAAAGGGCAGCCTAGAAGCAGAATGGAGCAGAAGGATTAACGATAAAGACAGGCTTGTTTACATCGTTACCAATGAAAATATCACCATAACCCAGCCGTCATACCATATCTTTAAGTCTTCCCGAGTGATTTTTGGATTTTTGTCGTTTTGAGATAGATATCAAAGAGGCGGTCAACCTCTTTTTCTGTAAAACCAAAATAATTACTGAACCGTTCCATCACAGTCATGTCATATTCCGCAAACATATTCAGTTCCGACCCACTGGAATATTTTGCAATTGGAAGTACGCCTGTCATGTATGCGAGTTTTGCATAAACCTGATCCTAGCGTCCCACTCATCAATCACGAAGACAAAAGTCTCTTTGGCTTTTTCAAATACAGTCAAAAGATTGTCCCAGACAGTGCCGGATACATCAATCCCGGCTTCCGGATAAGCATCTTCCAGGTCTTGATTGATGCCGTCTTGAATGCGGTTGATATATTGATGAAAGCTGCTGCAATTTCTTGGAGCTCTGCTAAAATCAATGAAAATTACATTATACTGGTTAAAATGTTTTTTACAGTTTTCGTTTTCTGCAATTGCGAGATTATAAAATGCGCTGCTGTTTGAAGCCTTTCCCCAAAAGGCTCCTACCATATGAGCTATCACACTTTTGCCAAAACGGCGAGGTCTTGTTATACACAAGAATTTCTGTCCGTCTATTTCAGCTGCATTTAAAACATCTTCCAACAGCGATGTTTTATCTACAAAAAACGAGTTCCGGAAATCTGCTTCCGTGCTTCAAAAGGAACTATGCTGTTCAAATATCTTCCCATATTCACATACCTCTTTTGCTAAATCTCAGGTACTGCTGAAAACTAAAATGGCTTCTTATATTTTAGATTCCCTTTTCCTGCAATATACAACGATTTTGCCTAATGGTCAATGAAGTTCTTCCATGTGAGACTGCTGCTATATTTTTGATAAAGGCTTTACAAAAATCAGCTATAAAAGAATACATAAGTAATATGAAAAACTCCCACAGCAAGCTCGTCTCCTGCCGGCCTGCTGTGGGAGCTTTGGGATTGGATTGTGTAATAAGATTCAAACAGCAATTCAAGACCCAACCAATTTAATCCTCTCCGCCTGGTTTGCGATATTATGATAAGGCTTTTCCGGCTGTCCGCACCAGAACTGCCGGATATCAAAGTGGTGTTCCAAAAGCTTACCGGTCAGATTTTTAGTCTGAATAAAGTCAGACTTGAAATCCTTTCCGGATTTGCTTCCCGTCAATTCTGCCGCCTTTTTTATGCAGCAGCTGCGCACCAATTCTTCCTCCAGATTCGGAATCTGCGGAATGGTGACGATTTCGGATACGGAGGAGCATTTTTTCAGCTTCGCCAGATTTTTATTCAAAACATCTATGTATCCGGTATCGGTGTCGAAGACCAGCACAATCATAGTTCCAGGCCGGAGCGTCATAAGACGGGCATTTGTCAGCTCACATTCCACTACATTTAATTTTTGAACCTTTCCAGGCAGGATGACCTTCAGATCGGCTTTAAGTACATGGATAAGCCTTTCTTCTGTCTCGCCTTCTACGTAATACTGTATGAATTTACTTCTCATCGCCGTCCTCCTTCCTGCTTAAAGCCCGGCAAGGTCATAGATAAGATCCACCACCGGGGAGGTGGAGAATATATCATTTTCCACTGCGTTTTTTAAAGAGTCGGAGCTGCGCTTGAGGAGGCTTGAGGCATTGATGCAGGAGATGGGATGCTCAGCGTCCATAAAGTCCTTCCTTAGGAAGGTAAAAGCATGCTTGGGAAGATCCATGTCCAGGATATCGGTATTGTGCGTAGTAAAAAACAGCTGCTCATTAGGCCGGATATGGTCAATCATAAGGGAAAGCACGGCCTTTTCAATATCACTGTGGATGTAAGAGAACTTTTCATCACAGTAGTAAAAGGTATAGAAGCCCTGCAGAAGTGCAGAGACAACCCGGGCAATCTCCACGCCGGCCTTGGTGCCGCTGGAAAGCAGGCCGGTATCCAGGGCTCCCCCGTTTTGAAGGATGATCGAGCGGTCTTTAAAACGGACTACAAGGGCATCCTCGGTATCCCGGGAGCGTTCAACCTTTCGGATAGAAGGATCCAAGGCCCGCAGGATATTTTCCAGAACGAAAAGGAATTTTTTATCTAAGGGGTCAAAATTCAAGGTACGTTTTGCGTCCCTTGGGTATTCAAACATCCAGGAGAGTGCATCTACTTTATCCAGTTCCTCCAGATAACTCTCGCATGGAGAATAGGGGGCGGCTTCCAGGCGTCTGATACAGGATTCATAGCTGTCTTTGGCCCATATGTTCTCACTGCGGATTTCAAGCTTCACATCACCGGTTTGATAGCTGCCGTCTGATCTGGGGGAAATGTCACAGGCAATGCGATAGAGAATGCTGCTGTCACATACCAGATCGATGCAGAAGGAAGCTTTTTTACTCCTGTCATTGATGGCATTGGTAATAAAGGAATGATTTTTTTTGGATACAAAGTTGAAGATTCCCCTAAATATATATCCCAGGGTGGTTTTACCGGAGGCATTAGCGCCCATAACGATGTTGATCTTTTTGTAACGGAAGTTCGGGTGCTCCTTCAGATGTTCGTTCTGAATATAGGAGTCCACAATCTTTTTTGGATAGGTTAAGTTCATTTGAAAATCTTTAAAGGCATAAAAATTATCCAAATATACATTTAAAATAACCAAAGTACCCCTCCTAACTGATATATTTTCGTGTTTCACGAAGAAATCTCCTTTCTCTTATTCTAACGCAGTCTGCTGTGAAAAGCAAGTGCTTTACAAAATAAGTATGCCCGGTTTTTTCAAATAGTAACGATATTGCGGCTGCTCCTACAGGCAGTTCCGATAAAATAGGAAATAACCACCTGCCGAAATACAAAAAACCATTGTAAATTTCTCGTTACTTAGGTATAATTCTCCTATACGCCGGCCGGCAAACGTCAGGCAGGATAAAATAATGTTGTTGATCAGTAAAGAACCAGGTAAAATGAGGGGTAAGAACATGGAAAAGATATTGATTGTTGATGACAGCGTTACACAGGCAGCCAAATTAAAATCCATTCTGGAGGATGAATACGAGGTTACAGTTGCCCAGACTGCAATTGAGGGCTTAAGCTTTGCCAGCACCGGAAAGTTTTCCTTGATTCTTCTGGATGTGGTAATGCCGGAGATGGACGGCTTTATGCTGCTGAAAAAACTGCAGGAGGAGATTATCACCCAGAGTGTTCCGGTCATATTGATTACAAGCCTTTCCGATATCGAAAATGAGCAGCACGGGTTTATGCTGGGAGCCGTTGATTATATCACAAAGCCTTTCCATCCGGTGATTGTAAAGGCCAGAGTGAATACCCATGTGAAGCTGTACGGATACCGGAAGCAGGTGGAAGAGCAGTCCATGACGGATCAGCTCACAGGAATTGCAAACAGAAGGCAGTACGACCTTTACAGTGTTGCAAAATGGAAGGAAGCGGCCCGGCTGCAGGTTCCGTTTTCCATCTTTATGTTTGATATTGACCATTTTAAAGCCTACAACGATACCTTTGGGCATCCGGCCGGGGATAAGGTGATAGAGCTGGTGGCAAAGACCATTTCCCATCATCTGCGGCGTACCATGGACTTTGTGGCCCGCTACGGAGGGGAAGAGTTCATTGCAATTATCCTGGGCGGAACTCCCCAGAACATCTTCGGACATATGAAAAAGATCCGCAAAAATATTGAGAAGCTTCAGATCCCCCATGCCGCAAGCGTGTCCGAGTGGGTTACGGTGAGTATCGGAGGAGTCACGGTTACTCCCAGGCTCAGCGATGATTACAATACATATCTGAAAATTGCGGATACCATGCTGTACGATGCAAAGCATTTTGGAAGAAATCAGGTGGTATGGTACGGTGACGACCGGAAGCAGTGGAAGGAAAAGAAATAAGAAAACGCCTTGGGGCGTACCTGTACGCTCAAAATAATGGGCACATTAAGGAAAAAGGAGAACAGACCAATGTCACAAAATGTATACGATATTCTGATGGAGCGCGGCTTCATTGAACAATGCACGCACCCGGAGGAGGTAAGAGAGCTTCTGGGGGGAAAGGAACCGGTTACCTTTTACATCGGCTTCGACGCAACGGCGGACAGCTTGACGGCCGGGCATTTTCTCACCATTATGGCCATGATGCATATGCAGAAAGCGGGCCACAGGCCCATCGCCCTTTTAGGCGGCGGAACGACTATGGTGGGAGATCCTTCCGGCAAATCCGATATGCGCAAGGTGATGACAAAAGAAACCATTGATCACAATGCAGAGTGCTTCCACAGGCAGCTTGCAGGGTTTCTGGATTTTGAAAACGACAAGGCCATTCTTGCCAACAATGCGGACTGGCTGCTGGATCTGAATTATGTGGAGTTCTTACGGGAGGTAGGCGCTCACTTCTCTGTAAACCGGATGCTGACGGCAGAATGCTATAAGCAGCGGATGGAGAAGGGACTCACCTTCTTTGAGTTCAATTATATGATCATGCAGTCCTACGACTTCTTAAAGCTGAATCAGCTATACGGCTGCCAGATGCAGATGGGCGGCAACGATCAGTGGTCCAACATCATCGGCGGCGTGGAGCTGATACGCAGAAAGGAAAATAAACCGGCCTATGGCCTGACCTTCAAGCTTCTGACGACCAGCGAGGGCATCAAGATGGGCAAGACCATGAAAGGGGCCGTGTGGCTGAACCCGGAAAAGACCTCTCCCTATGAGTTCTACCAGTACTGGAGAAATATCGAGGATGTGAAGGTAGAGGAGTGCTTAGGCCTTCTGACCTTCCTGCCCATGGATGAGGTGCGCCGCCTGGGAGCTCTGGAGGGCGCAGAGATTAACCATGCCAAGGAGGTTCTGGCCTACGAGATCACCAAGATTGTTCACGGCGAGGAGGAAGCCGGGAAAGCACAGGATGCGGCGAAGGCCCTCTTTGTAAACGGCGGCAAGACGGACGATATGCCCACCACGGTTTATCCCCAGGCAGAGCTGGAAGCCGGCAAGGATATTCTGTCGCTTCTGGTGGAGACAAAGCTTGCGCCCACCCGTTCCGAGGCCCGGCGCCTGGTGCAGCAGGGCGGCGTGACGGTGAACGACGAGAAGGTGACGGATGTGTACAAGAGCTTTACGGCTGCAGATCTGGACAGCGACGGGGCTTTGATTATCCGGAAGGGAAAGAAAGTATATCATAAGATTGTACAGGAGTAAAAATCTGCTCCTTTCGGACGGGCAGACTTCGTCCGCAAATTATAACAGCAGGGCTGGCATTAGGGCGGCACTCATAAGACAGTATTGGGAATGTTTTCGGGGAACGGCGTAGCTTGTGGACTATGCCGTTTCTCCATTTTGCAGGTCATTCAGTAAAGACGCGGGGGGAAGGTGGTAGAAATCCCTTTAATCGAGCTGCACTCGTTCAAGGGCCATCCTTTCAAGGTCAAAGATGATGATGCCATGATGGAAACCACCGACAGCATCCGGCATCGGGCCAGCGAACTGGCAGAGAAAGAAACCATGCCGGTGAACGTGCAGGATTTGCTGGTGGCGCTTCACGATCTGGACTGCCCCTGAAGGCCCGGAGATGTAGGACGGATTTTGCGGACATTCAAAATAAAAAAGAATGTGGAGGTAACAGACGATGGCAAAAACGATTTTTGAGGAACTGGGCGGCAAGGAGATTACTTAATACCATAATACATACCTTGCCGACATCGACAGGCAGGCACAGGAAGCCGCAGAAAAATGGAATGTTTACTCCATTGGGTGTAGCGACTATGCAAGGAAAACCGTATTGAGAGCATGTTAAACATAAATCGAGTATAGTTAATACTAAGAGGAATGAATAAACCTGCCGATGCTCGTAGAAAGAACTCCTATATGCCAAAAAGAAATAAGGCAATTTCACACCCATTCCACATTGGTATGATATGCTTAAACAGAGGTGATTTATATGGCGACATTACTCATTGTTGAAGATGACCGAAAAACAAACGAAGCAATATGCGAGTATCTAAAATCAGCAGGACATATGCTAATATCAGCGTATGATGGTGCTGCTGCATTACAATCTTTTGATGAATACAATATAGACTTAATTGTGCTTGATATTATGCTCCCTAAAATATCGGGGCTTTCCGTTTTACATGAAATAAGGCAAAAAAGCTCTGTTCCTATACTTATGCTAACAGCGATTGAAGATGAATATACACAAGTTACAAGTTTTGATGAACAAGCAGATGACTATATTACAAAGCCCTTTTCTATGGTTTTATTGGGGCGGCGTATTACAGCTCTTTTAAGAAGAAGTGGAAAAGGGATATTGCCTAATACAATAGCATTTGGCGATGTAATTGTGGATTTCTCTGGTTATTCTGCAAAGGATAATAATGGAAAAATTGATATTACTCCAAAAGAAATAGATTTGCTAAAGTTGCTTGTGGAACATAAAGGATTGGTTCTTACCCGTACCCAGATACTTGATGATTTATGGGGCGATAGTTATCCTGTTATCGACAGGACAATAGATACTTATATTAAAAATTTGCGAAAGAAACTACGGCTTGAATGTATAGTTACTGTTAAAGGTATAGGTTACAAGTATGAGGTGAATACATGAAGAGAATAAAGATATTTCCAAAGACTTTTATATATACATTGGGATTGATGCTCTTTATTGTTGGAGCTGCCCATCTTTTGCTTTACTTATTTATTCCACACGAAATTATGGATGTTACGATTAAGGCAAGTGAGCAAATATCTTTCAGCACAGATGTTAATGTAGCACCTTATGTTAAGCAGACAATCGTAGATGCCCTGCCAGTATCTCTTGTTTGCTGTATTATTATTTCCATAGGTTGCTCATTTTGGTTTTCCAGAAAAATAACTGTTCCAATTAAGCACATCAATATGGCAGCAAAACAAATGGCACAAATGGAGAAAAATGCTGTCTGTACGATTAGCTCAAAAGATGAAATCGGTGCGTTGGCAGATAACATAAACTATTTGTATCAAAGCCTGCTGTCAGCAATTCATAATCTTGAAGTTGAAAAACAATATGTAAGCGAAAGTGAAAAATCAAAAGTTGATTTTTTGCGGATTGCTTCGCACGAATTAAAAACGCCTGTTACGGCTTTAAATGCTACTTTAGAAAATATGATACTCGGTATTGGAAAATATAAAGACTATGATATTTACTTGCCAGAATGTAAAGAAATGACGGAATATCTTGCTGATATGATACATGATATTCTTGAAACCTCAAGGCTAAGCATATCATCCGAAAAGGAAACAGCGGTACAAACTAATTTATCAGAAGTGATTTCTGCTTTATGCGAACCATATATGTTGATTGCAAAGGCGAAGGGTATTATATTTAGACTGGAATTGTTTGATAATTTTTCGGCAGTTCTGCCACAACATTTGTTTGAAAAAGCTATTTCCAATATTCTTTCCAATGCGGTAGCATATACAGAAACAGGCAAAACAATTTATGTATATTTTGATGAAAAAAATCTTATTATAGAAAACGAATGTCAGCCTATTTCTGATGAAATATTACGACATTTATTTGAGCCGTTTTATCGTCCAGATTTTTCCCGAAACCGTGATAATGGCGGAAATGGGCTTGGACTTTACATTGTCGCAACCTTGTTTCATACAATGGATATTTCATATTCATTTATTCCTATGAAACATCCACAAGGAATGAAATTTATTATCAATTTAAAATAATCTTCCACAGTAAAGAAGCTCTCCAACAATCGGGGAGCTTTTTTGTTTAAAAAATCCTTGAATTTCACATACACTTCATACTGGTTCCATATTGGGAGTTTATGATATAGCCGTTCACTAAAATTGATATCAGAAAACGGAGGTAATAGAATGGGTACAATTAAGAGAGCATTTTTATACGTCACAAGAAAAAAAGGAAAAAGCATATTGCTTTTTTTCGTCCTTCTTATTATGGCAACCTTTGTGCTGTCAGGAATTTCGATTGAAAGGGCTGCACGGTTAGAGCAGAAAAAGCTGCGGCAAACAATGGGAGGGACATTTGAACTGTTGCCAGAATTTTCTGAAAATAACCCATATTTTAAGACAATCAATGATGATGAGGGCGGTGTAACATTATACACGGAACGTCCTTTGACACAGGAAATGATTGATTTAATCTTGCAGATGGACGGAATAAAAAGTTGTGATGCAGACACACAAAGCAATGTTTGGCCTAATCTTGAAATATTTAAGGGAAATGTCCCGTTAAAAGGCGAATTAAATAATTCCGTATACGCAAGAACCGTTTATTCAAGTGAAACCAATACTTTTTTTACATCACAGAAATTACAGCTAATTGAGGGAAAGCATATTACGAACGCCGAAAAGCATTCAGCCATAATAAGCAAAGAATTAGCAGATAAAAACGGCTTGAAAATCGGAGACACCTTTTCGATAACGGCGGATTGTAAAGTTGAAATAAAAATTATCGGATTTTATGAAATCCTTAAACCCGACTCTACATTTGAAAATGTACCTACCTACGAAAAAATAGAAAATCAGATTTTTGTCGATTACTATACGTTGCAAGAACTTTTCAGAGATACACCCGTAGGCTATGTTTCGGCAAAGTTTTTGGTCGATGACCCCTCAAACCTTGAAAGAATTGTTAAAGAAATAAGGGAAAATTCTGAAATTGATTGGCAGGCGTTTACCCTTACTACCGACAATACAGAGTATCAAGAAGCTGCTGCTCCACTCGAAAAGCTACAATCCTTGGTTACATCAATTATTTTGGTTATTGCATTGGTCAGCGGAATAATTCTTGCCTTAATACTTACCATGTGGGGAAGAAGCCGCATCCATGAAACAGGGGTATTCCTATCTCTCGGCATTGGAAAATGTAAAATCATTAGTCAATATCTGGCAGAGGTTTTTATGATTGCCGTAATCGCTTTGGGTTTATCTTTCTTTACGGGTAATGCGGCTGCAAATCAACTGGCAGACAAACTTATTGAAAGTCCGCCAAGTGGAGAAAATTTAAGCAATGATAAAAATGTAGTTTGGGACATTAAGGATGATTATAGTCTTTCGCTGGATGATGTTCAAGTCACAATGAAGGATGATAGCGAGATTTCTACACCGCAAAATGATGAACAGGACATAATGCCGCCCGAAGCAGAAGTATCCGCTGATATTGCAAAAACAGAGCAAATCCACATTTCAGTTGATATTCTCGATATGCTGAAGCTGTATCTGATTGGTTTTGCAATAATTACGGTTTCCGTGATTCTCTCATCGGGTACGGTAATGCGTTTGAAGCCAAGAGAAATTTTATCAAAAATGAGTTAAAGAAAGGAGTTTTTACAAATGTCTGTATTTGAAATGAAAGATGTATCTTACTCTTATGACAAGAGCAAAAGAATATTGACAGCGGTAAATGCCGTGTTTGAAACAGGAAAAATGTATGCCATACTTGGAGTGTCTGGCTCTGGAAAGACTACTTTGTTATCACTGCTTGGCGGGCTTGATGTACCGCAAAAAGGTGAAATTTTATTTGATGGTATGGATATTTCAGAGCATAGACTTGAATACCATAGACGCAATCATGTTTCACTTATATTTCAAAGTTACAATCTCATTGACTATATGACACCTGTTGAAAATGTAAAGCTGACTGCAAAGCAGGATGCCCTTCTGGTGTTAAAACACCTTGGATTAACTGAAGACGAAGTGAAACGCAATATAATGAAATTATCTGGAGGACAACAGCAACGTGTTGCAATCGCCCGTACATTGGCGTCGGACACACCTATTATTTTGGCTGATGAACCGACAGGAAATTTGGACGAGGATACTGCTGCCGAAATAACAGAAGTATTAAAAAATTGTGCCCATCAGATGAATAAGTGCGTTATTATTGTTACTCATTCTAATGACCTTGCAAAGCAAGCTGATATGGTTTTTCGCTTGAAGAAAGGCAAGTTACAACAGTTATGAGAACAGAATGGATATGTTGCCCTATTTGTGGTGGTAAAATCCGTAACAGAATAAGAGAGGATACTATTTTGAAAAACTACCCTTTTTACTGTCCGAAATGCAAGCAGGAAGTTTTGATTGAAGCCAAGAATTTACAAATATCTGTCATCAAAGAGCCAGACGCATAAGATGCAGATGCCCGTGTTATAATAGGGACAAGTTAGAAGAACCCAATAAAATCAAGGGGTTGCACTAATGCGTAGGTGCTGTAACGAAGGTTTTGAAATTAAGTAAAAACAATCGTTACGGCATTTTGCATTTTACAACAATATAATAAATTGAGTATTGGAGAAAAATGCAATGAAATCATTATATGAAGAATTAAATGGAAGTTATATTGAGATAGGAGATGTTAAAATTCCTGCCCTTATGTCAGTTGATACAAATTATGAAATAGGCTTTTGGGGACAAAGGCATAAGGCGTATTTGAAAGAAAATCATAGAGTTATTTACTATAATCTTTTGACAAAAGGTAAACTAAATTCATATTTGCACAAGATTGATAATAGAGCAAAAGAACAATATGATTTAATTGTTAAACTGTTTTCTGAAAGTCAAGGTATTACAGAAGAACTCAAAGCTGAAAATCAAATGTTATGGGTACAAAAAATGAATAATATTTCTAATCAAGCAAGAGAAATCATTTATAAAGAAATCATAGCTACTAAATTAAAGATGATTCAAAAACACAAATAGAATACAAAAACAAACAGGATGTCAAACACAGACATCCTGTTCGTTTTTGTGCATATTTCAAATAATAAAAAATCAATTAAAAGACACAGGTTCAACATCTGTTTTAGAAAATGGATTATTATCAGGTGATGGCTCGGACATACTGAAATACATTTTTGCTGCTTTTGTTGTTCCGAAATCTCGATTTGAACCGCTGTTTTGCACCTTATTGAATGCTTCTCTGAACATTGCATTATGTGCTTCTTCACGATTCAAAAGAAAATCAATTGTTTCTTTAACTTTTTTATCATCAATTTGTCTGTAGAGATATTCATAAACAACCTTTGCTCTCTGCTCGGAAGCAATATTAGAAAGTAAATCGGCGCATAAATCACCTGTTACGGTTACATAATCTGCTGTCCACGAATATCCTGATGCATTGATAAGACCGGGATTTAATCCTAAAAGAACATGGGATTCAATTTCGCCTGCCGGAACGGTTGTCGCTTCAACATCATGACCGTTAAGAAGATTGATGGTCTGTGCTACCATTTCCATATGACCAAGTTCTTCAGCAGCAATATCTAAAAATAAGTCCTTGATTTCAGGATCTTTAATACGAAAGCTCTGTGACATATACTGCATTGCAGCTTTCAATTCTCCGTTTGCACCGCCAAGCTGTTCCTGAAGAAGTGCTGCATACTGCGGATTAGGCTTTTCAACCTCAACAGGATGGAATAATTGTTTTTCGTGCTTAAACATAATAAAACCTCACTTTCAAATATAATGTTTGTACTTTTCATAACAATATACATAGCATTAAACTTATAAGTGAGGCCTTAATAATTTCCAATAAATATTACATCAAACGATTATCATTATAATATATCAATATATTCACCGTTAAGTGCCTTATTCATACTTCTTACAGCACAGAATTTTCCGCACATTGAACAGCTATCTTCAATTTCAGGTTTTCTTTCATCACGAATTTTTTTTGCTGTTTCAGGATCAATGGAGCATTCCCATTGTTTGTCCCAATCGAAATTTCTTCTTGCATCAGCCATAGTATCATCAATATCTCTTGCGTGGGGGATATGCTTGGCAATATCGGCAGCATGAGCTGCAATTTTTGATGCGATAATACCTTGCTTAACATCATCTACATTTGGAAGTGCAAGATGCTCGGCGGGGGTAACATAACAGAGAAACGCTGCACCTGTGGCTGCTGCTACAGCACCACCAATAGCAGATGTTATATGATCATAGCCCGGTGCAATATCGGTAACTAAAGGACCAAGCACATAAAATGGCGCCCCCATACAAATGGTCTGCTGAACTTTCATATTTGCCTCAATCTGATCAAGTGGCATATGACCGGGACCTTCCACCATAACCTGAACATTTTTTGCCCATGCACGCTTTGTAAGTTCACCAAGACGAACAAGCTCTTCAATCTGACAAACATCACTTGCATCTGCAAGGCAACCCGGTCGGCAAGCATCGCCAAGAGAAATGGTTACATCGTACTCACGGCAGATATCCAATATCTCGTCGTAATACTCATAAAAAGGATTTTCCTCACCTGTCATACTCATCCAAGCAAATACAAGAGAACCACCACGAGATACAATATTCATTTTTCTTTTATGCTTTTTAATCTGTTCAATTGTTTTTCTTGTAATTCCACAATGAAGTGTTACAAAATCAACACCATCTTCAGCGTGTAAACGGACAACATCTATAAAATCTTTTGCAGTAAGTGTAGCCAAATCTCTTTGATAATGAATAACACTATCGTAAACAGGAACAGTACCAATCATTGCAGGACATTCACTTGTGAGTTTCTTCCTGAAAGGCTGTGTATTTCCATGTGATGATAGGTCCATAATGGCTTCTGCACCCATATCAATAGCAGCCATTACCTTTTGCATTTCGATATCATAATCCTTGCAGTCCTTTGAAATACCGAGATTAACATTGATTTTTGTTCTGAGCATTGAACCTACTCCATTAGGATCAATACACTTATGTAGTTTATTTGCACATATCGCAACTTTACCTTCGGCAACAAGAGCCCTTATTTCCTCTTCTGTGCGATATTCCTTTTTAGCAACTGCCTTCATTTCAGGAGTTATGATGCCTTGTTTTGCTGCGTTCATTTGTGTTGTGTAATTTCTCATATTAAAATTCCTTTCAAGTAAATATTAAATGATTCAGTCAGCAAAGCTGCTGTTAAGATTAAACATATGATTCATTGGTCCGCTGCCTTTGCCTAAATCAAGCATATCTGCCAGTGCACCTAAAATATAATCCTTTGCTCTTTGCACGGATGATTGCATATCAAAGCCTTTTGCAAGATTTGATGCAATAGCACTTGACAAAGTACAGCCTGTTCCATGTGTATTTGGATTATCTATTCGTTTTCCTTTAAACCATTGATATTTTCCGTTTTCATAAAGCAAATCATTTGCATCATTTATGCTATGACCGCCCTTGCAAAGAACAGCACAGTTGTATGCCTCACTAATCATTCCTGCTGCTTTAATCATATCGTCTTCGCTATGAATCGGTATTCCTGACAACACTTCTGCTTCAGGAATATTCGGCGTAATCACATCAGCAATTGGCAGCAAATCACTTTTAAGTGTTGCTATTGCATCTTCATTTATAAGCCTTGAACCG
The DNA here is from genome assembly GCF_036941125.1 of Candidatus Merdisoma sp. JLR.KK011. Lineage (NCBI taxonomy): Bacteria > Bacillati > Bacillota > Clostridia > Lachnospirales > Lachnospiraceae > Candidatus Merdisoma > Candidatus Merdisoma sp. JLR.KK011. The sequence continues at coordinate 150,602 of NZ_JAYWSZ010000003.1, forward strand.
CTTGTTGCTACCATTACAGGATCAACAACAATATTTTCAGCGTCAAATGCTTTAAGCCTGTCTACGATAGTTTCAATCAATTCTCTTGATGAAACCATACCGATTTTAACTGCATTGGGACGAATGTCATTGAATACATCGTCAATTTGTTCTTTAAGAAATTCAGGAGTTACCTCCATAATTCCTGTTACGCCGGTTGTGTTTTGCGCAGTAAGTGCAGTGATTGCGCTCATTGCATACACACCATTCATAGTCATGGTTTTAATATCTGCTTGAATACCGGCGCCTCCGCAGGAATCACTTCCTGCGATTGTTAATGCTTTTTTCATCGTTTTTCTCCTTCAGATTATTATCGTTACCCTATATCAGCATTAATTTTATTGAGCGACAAAAGGTGGTGCCCCCAATCTGCCGCTGATAGATTAAATGTTTAAAACAAAATTCCAAAAAGTTTCAAAATTTGAATGGTCTTTCAAGAAATAATCTGAAAAATTTTTCACTTTGTCTTGTTGCTTTTCAAATTCATCAAAAACAGCAACTGTATTAAAACCATCACATTTTTCAAGTACAGCCTCAACAATTATTTTGTCTGTTGCAGTGGCTATACACATTCTTATTCCTTTGCTGTTAAGTCTTTGTAAAAAGTCAGCAGCATACGGTTTCAATTTTACATCATTAAGATAAAAGTCTCTAATCATTAAATTTACTCCATCCATTATTTCCTCAACGGAAAGAGTAACACCATATTCCGATATATAGTAACATGCCGCTTGATATAAGCTCATATTTTTAAAGGTTTCATTCAAATTTTCTTTTGGTGTATAGCCAATAGAGCGCAAATATGTTTCACCAAGTGTATCCCATATAAACATTGAATCAAGCAATGTTCCATCAACATCAAAAATGGCATTCTTAATCATTTTTGACTAACTCCTTTGCAATATTGAGAAGTATTTCTGTTTCAGCTTTTGGAGCATCTGCTTTCATTATAGCGGACACAACACAGAATCCTGCTATGTCTATGCCCTTGAGAATATCCGTATTTGTTTTATTAAGACCGCCAATAGCATTAACGGGAATGGGAACTGCCGTGCAAATATCTTTTAAGGTATCAGTTGAAGTAAGTACGGTTTTCACTTTAGTTGTAGTTGGGTACATTGCTCCGACTCCAAGATAGTCTGCTCCTTGATCATATGCTTCCAAAGCCTGTGGAACAGTTTTTGCAGTAGCTCCGATAATTACATTATTTCCAAGAATTTTTCTTGCAGTACTTATCGGCATATCACTTTGACCAAGATGCACACCTTCTGCTTCGATTGCCATAGCTACATCAATACGATCATCAATAATAAGCGGTATATTATATTTTTGGGTTAATGTATGCACCTTTTCAGCCAGAGCAATATATTCTCTTGTCGTTTTATCCTTTTCACGAAGCTGAATTAATGTTGCCCCACCTTTTAAAGCCTCTTCAATTCTGTACAAAAATTCCTCATCGGAGAAATCAGTACTGTCCGTTATAAAGTATAATGTTGAATCAAATTTTTTCATCATTTTCCTCCGATTTATACATAAAGGTAATCGTTGAGCACAGGCTGCAAGCCCTCGTCAGAAATATCCTGATACATTTTTTCAAGACTTCTGCTGTCATTTATTTCAAACTGCTCATCACCCTCTGTGCTGCCGCTCTCTTTTCCGGTGTATTTGCTTTCGTGATCACCTATACCTGTGGAAACACCCGCAGATACTTTGGTTGCAGCAATTTTTACAATGCCGTTTCTGAAAGAGGCACTCTCACGGGATGATACAGTAATACCAACAAACGGAAGAAAAATGCGATATGCACAAATCACCTGACAAAGCTGTTTTTCGTGGACATCAAGCGGATTGATTTTATCATTGTTTATAATAGGTCTTAAACGAGGACAGGAAAGTGACATTTCAGCATGTGGATATTTTCTTTGAAGATAATAAACATGCAATGCACTTGCAAGTGCATCTTTACGAAAATCCGAAAGACCAAGAAGTGCTGAAAAAGCAACGCCACGCATACCGCCCCTCAATGCCCTTTCCTGTGCATCAAAGCGATAAGGCCACACTCGCTTATGACCGAGAAGATGCAGCTTTTCATATTTATCTGTATCATAAGTTTCCTGAAAAACTGTAACATAATCAGCACCGCACTCATGTAAATAGCGGTATTCATCCGTATTCACAGGATATATTTCAAGACCTACCATTCTGAAATATTTTCGTGCGAGCTTGCACGCCTCACCAATATATTTAACATCACTTTGTGCTCGGCTTTCACCTGTAAGAATAAGTATTTCTTCCATACCAGAATCTGCTATAATTCTCATTTCATGCTCAATCTGTTCCATAGTCAGCTTCATACGATTGATATGGTTATAACAGTTAAAGCCGCAGTAAACACAATAGTTCTCGCAATAATTTGCAATATAAAGCGGCGTGAACATATAAACGGTATTACCGAAATGCTTGCCTGTTTCGGTTCGTGCTTTTTGTGCCATTAACTCCAAAAAAGGCTCTGCCGCAGGAGAGAGCAATGCCTTAAAATCCTCAATCGTACAGGTTTCATGTTCAAGTGCTGTTTTAACATCACTTACTGTATATTTTGAATAATCATACGAATTCATTTGTCCGATTACTTTTTCACAAATATCAGATTCAATCTGCTCCATTCCCGGCAGATATTCCATATGATTTTTTCTTGATGATGGATCATTTTCAAGCCTATGCTTCTTTTCAAGCGCCTTTGGTGATAAATGCACGGAATCAATAAAATATTCGTTATCCATATATTGCCTCCGCTTAATCTCTTAAAAATCCGGTAAGCGGATCAGATGCTGATGCACCTCTTGACAGAACCCTGCCGGGCTTTGCATGATAAGCTTTTCTGCCTGCCTCTATTGCAGCACGAAAAGCAGATGCCATAAGCGGCAGATTGCCTGCTGTTGCAAGTGCAGTATTTGCCATAATAGCAGCTGCACCCATTTCCATAGCCTCACAAGCCTGCGACGGTCTGCCGATACCTGCATCTATAATAATAGGCAAATCAATTTCATCAATCAAAATTTGTATAAATTCACGAGTTGCAAGTCCCTTATTTGACCCAATAGGTGATGCAAGAGGCATTATGCTTGCAGCACCTGCATTGACCATATCTCTGGCAGCATTCAAATCAGGATACATATACGGCATTACAATAAAGCCATCATTTGCAAGGATTTCAGTTGCTTTGATGGTTTCTGTATTATCAGGCAAAAGATATTTTGAATCTCTCATAATTTCAACCTTTACAAAATTGCCGCAGCCAAGTTCTCGTGCCAGACGGGCAATACGGACTGCTTCCTGTGCATTTCTTGCCCCAGATGTATTTGGCAGAAGTGTTATCCCCTTTGGAATGTAATCAAGAATATTTTCCTGCTCCTTTGTGTTTGCACGGCGAACAGCAAGGGTAATAATTTCTGCCCCTGCATCCTTAACTGCCGATTCAATAAGCTCCAAAGAGTATTTGCCTGAACCCAAAATGAATCTTGAATTAAATTCATGACCGCCGATAATGAGTTTATCATTTTCCATTATAATTCCTTCTTTCTTATACTTCGTATTCTTCTGCAATTATTCTTAAAACCACATGTGCCTGATGTGCTGCACACACCATTACACGAGACGATACAAGTCCAATACCATCAGATACATCACTTGTTTCATCACCGCAAAGATAAAATCGTTTCGTTACTCTGCGAGTTTTTATACTGTTCGCCGATGCCATTCCTGACATACCCGAGCCTGCAGCTAAATACTTATCCGGGAAATTTTCCCTTATGCCGTTTACAAGCATTGCCTTTTCTTCAGGTTGGTCAAAGGCTTCACAAATTATATCAGCATTACATAATAGCGCTTTGATATTGCTCTCGGTTATACGGACAGTGTGAGTATCAATCTCAAGATATGGTGCGATTTGTTGCAAATTAACCTTTAACGCATCTGTTTTATACATTCCGATTTGTGAAACAAAATATTGCTGACGATTAAGATTTGACAAATCAACTTTGTCAAAATCAATCAATATAAGTTTTCCTATTCCTGCACGAGCAAGTGCTATTGCAATATTAGAACCAAGTCCGCCAAGTCCACAAATTGCAACAGATGCTTTACTGAATTTGCTTTGTAATTCCTTACCATGTCGTTCTTCAAGTGCTAAAAGCATTTCTTCTTTTGTGGGAATTAAGTGCATATATTAACCCCCTCCGACAAAGCTGACCACTTCAATAACATCACCATTTTGAATGATTGTTTCATCAAATTGACTTTTCGGCACAATTTCTTCATTACGCTCAACGGCAATAAACTTCAAATCATAATCCGTTGTTTTCAGATACTGTGAAATTGTCATTCCGACAGCATCTTTCTCAACTCCATTGATTTTCACCATAGCTTTTCCTCCTAAATAAAAAATAGGGAGCTACCAATTAAGGTAACTCCCATAATACAATACTATCAGTTGTCCCTACGTTGGCATTATCCAAATCAGGTATATCGGTCGAAAGTTATACTTTCCTCTCAGCCTGTAACACAAGCTCCCGAATATTTAATTGTTGAATTTATAATAACACCATTTTCAATAAAATGCAAGTAAATTGATTATTTGATACTTGATTTCAAATTTTATCGTTACTGTTCAGAGGTCAGCTTGTGATAAACAAACCGATGGTGTAGACTAATCTTAGTCGAAACCATCGGTTTTCTTTATCCAAATATCTCGGATACTCTGTTATATAAATTTGATTCTTCGTTTTGGCGTATCTGAATAAGCATGCTCATGCATTCACGTTAAGCAGGACGATTTCATCTTCCATATTTTTCATTCTCTCAATCCTCCGTTTTCATAAGGTAATTATACTATAGATGCCCTCAAAATGCGAATTTCCGTATTTGAGGGCATGGTCAATTTGACGGTGGATAATTTTAAAAAAACGAGTAAATATCAGGTGAAAAAGAGGGCAAGGAAGCATGCCTGGGACGAAACGGAAGACAGAAATGTGGATAACTTTCTGATAAATAAAGCGGACAGAAAAACTATAAACATCATTTTTCTGTCCGCTTTATTTATCCACATATAAAAAATTTAAATTTCGTCACTTTTCACAATCGTCAAATGTAGGGAGTGAACAGTAACGATAAATCTCCTCCATCAAAATTTATTTTAATCTGTCTATTGCTTTCTAAACCCTCATGCCCCACATTTGGCACCACCATAAATGAAACTGTGCAAGCGATAGGTTATTGAATTTGTTTTTGCCATTGTCTATACTATAACCAACGGCAAAGATCGTTTTAATTTTGGGCCTGCAGCCCGTTTTCTAAACTGATTTCAGGTACTCTCATTTGCACCACCACCTGTCCAGCCTCTTACGGCAAAAGGACGTACAGTAAAATGATAACAGACAGAGTACCATGCCGTAAATTTACCCAGGAGGTGCCTTTATGGATAGAATTTACGACAATTGTTGTGGTATTGACGTGCACAAAAAACTCATCGTTGCCTGCTTTCGAAAAGGCAATAAGCAGGAGATACGGGAGTTTGGCGCAACAACCAGAGAACTTCTCGAAATGGCTGACTGGCTCAAAGACGGCGGCTGTGAAATGACCGCAATGGAGAGCACGGCATCTTATTGGAAGCCTCTGTATAACATCCTTGAATCGTCCGGCCTGAACGCTATGGTGGTCAATGCCCGCCATATGAAAGCTGTCCCAGGACGCAAGACAGATGTCAGGGATGCTGAATGGATTGCGGATCTTCTTCAGCATGGGCTGCTCCAGCCCAGTTACATCCCTGATAAAGAGCAGCGGGAACTGCGTGAGCTGGTCCGTTACCGCAAGAGCCTTGTTGGTGAACGCACCAGGGAGCTCAACCGCCTCCAGAAGATGCTGGAAGGCGCCAACATCAAGCTGTCCGGTACTGTGTCGGATATCAACGGCAAGAGCGCGCGCAACATCCTGGAGTATCTTCTCACCGGGGCGTCCGTGGATGGACCGAAATATGATGAGATGTATGAACAGAAGATCATCGCCCATAATCTCAAGGCCACCAAGGAGCAGATCATAGACGACCTCAATGGTGTGATGAGCCCTCTCCAGCGCCGGATGATGAAGGAGCTTCTGGCACACCTGGACGAGCTTAATATCCACATCAAAAATCTGAATGATGAGATTGACAACTTCATGAAGCCGGAGGAAAAACAGGCTTCCCATGCCATCCAGGATGTGACTGGTATAGGGAATACCAGCGCGCAGGCCATCATTTCCGTCATTGGCACGGATATGGAACGTTTTCCTACGGACAGGCATATCTCGTCATGGGCCGGATTATGCCCTGGTGATAATGAAAGCGCCAGGAAGAGGAAGTCCGGCAAGACCAGAAAAGGGAACTCCCTTTTGCGGACAACCCTGATTACCTGCGCGCATTCAGCTGTAAAGAATAAAAAGTCCTATTTCCATGCGCAGTTCATGAGGATCAGCTCCCACAGGGGAAAGAAGAGGGCCTATGTCGCAGTTGCCCATTCCATGCTCATAGCCATTTACCATATCCTCAAAGACGGAGTGGTGTTCAAGGATCTTGGAGCTGATTATTATAACCAGTTCAACAAAGAACGCAAAATCAATGCGTATCTGAAAAAGTTAAAAGCACTTGGTTGGGAAGCCCCGGTAGTTGCCGCCTGAGTCTTCCAGACAGGGTCAAAAACTTCTTTTAAGCTTGATAGGGGCAGTCTGCGCTTTTTTGGCTACCCGGAAGATTATGTTTCACAGTAATGGTAAGGTGTTTACAATACTCATAAAGGGCTCCTTTTGTTGGTATTATTTGAGATTAGACACCTTAATTTTATCACAAGTGGATGCTCTTTTTTCATTCACTTGACAGGTGAAAAGCAATATTCAGTTAAAATACAGCAACTATGTGGCTTTCAAACACTTTCACGGCTGTGCCGTGAATAATCTAAGTTTATTTTTGATAAGCCCGTAATTTGCATATTTAATCAGGACCCCGACCTTGTACAAACAGCTTCGGCAGCTTTGCCATTATTTTGCCTGTCCTTTATCCCTATGGCACTGAACCTTATTTACACAGCATTTCTGTTTTCGACTAAAAGAACAAGATCGGCAAATGCCATAGCAATTAGCAGAGGTATTGTGCTGAAAGCACTTGCCATTTTCTGTATTCCTATACTCTTTGGAAGCGACGCTGTTTGGATTGCGCCATTTGTGGCAGAAATCTTGACTCTTATACTTGCTATCGGGCTATGTAAAACAACGAAATTAATCTATCAATAACTTTTCTAAGGATATGACGGTATCGAGGAGGTGTCGCCATGTCCTTTTTATTTTTTAAGTACAATTTGTTAAAAAAATCCAATACAAGGCATTGTATCCGTCTGCCCGTCAATATGAATTATCTATTCATTCAGTATGTCTTAATAATTCATATTACTGGAACGGCTTCAGGAACCTGATAATCATGTATTACCCAAACACTCATGTAGCTTTATGTCGCATGGCGTTTGTTGTAATAGCCCCCTACTGGGAAGAAAGGGGGTGATGAGAAAATGAGGTATTCTGAACAATTCATGGAGCATATCGAATATGCCTTTGCCGCCTTTGGCAGAACTGTTCTCCGTAACGCGGCAATCAGCGCATACTGCGATTTTGGACGGAAGTAGAAGCGTCCATTCCTTTCCGGCGGCTCTGCCGCTTCTTTTGGAAAGGGATTAAGGGAAAGGATAGGAATGGAATCGGTATTTGATTAAATCCGTATTTGGTTTTTCTTTAGTTATCTTGTTTTTTGGATCATACATAAAATGCAGTGCGTTGTCAACCGTGAATTTATATGCCAACGGACATGCAGACAGGCACGTTTAAACCAACGGAGACAAAAATGAGAAGTTAAGAGAATTTTAAACGACAAATCATAAAAAATGAATTATAATAGAAAAAAAGAAACAACAATAGGAGAGGCTATGGAAAAGAAAGCGCGTTTAAGCCGGGTACTGGCATTGATAGAGGAACGGGGATGGAGCTATACTTATAACGAGGAGGACGGCTTGGGGAGTATCGACTTTGATTACCGGGGCGTTCCCTACCACATCTGGGAGTTTGAAGACGGAGAGAGGGGCGTAGAGACGAATCTGAGAAGCGGCGGACGGCAGGAGGAGCTGCTGGGAGATTACGAGACGACGCTTCTGGAACTGATGAAAGACTGGAATTAGAAAGAAGAAATTGGAAAACAGCAGCGCTGCATTTGATAAGCAGCTGCAGAGTTAAAATGGAGACCTGCCATGAAAAGTCTTTTTGTAAATGGTTTCACCATTGACTGGAATAAAGTAGAGCCGGATTCCTATCTGCACCGGATCAAGGCCCTGGCTAAAATGGAATCCCTAAGCTTCGACAATCCGGTAACCTTTTTTGTAGGAGAAAACGGAACCGGAAAATCAACGCTTCTGGAGGCTGTTGCCGCAGCCTACGGCCTGAACCCTGAGGGAGGAAGCCGTAACTTCCGTTTTTCCACCAGGGACACCCACTCTTCCTTATACGAAGGAATGATTTTGAAAAAGGGTTTTCGAAGCCCCAGGGACAACTTTTTCCTTCGGGCAGAGAGCTTCTACAATGTGGCGACCCAGGTGGAGGAATACCGGGACGGAGATGATCCGGCTGTCTATTACCGCCAATACGGCGGCCGCTCCCTCCACGAACAGTCACACGGGGAGAGCTTTCTGGCTTTGATGCAGAACCGCTTCCGGGGGCAGGGCTTTTACCTTCTGGATGAGCCGGAGGCCGCCCTTTCGCCCCAGCGCCAGCTCACCCTGCTTATCTGCATCCACCGCCTGGCCCGGGAGGGAAGCCAATTCCTCATCGCCACCCATTCCCCTATACTTCTCGGACTTCCTAAGGCAGACATTCTGTCCTTTGACGGGGAAGCCGTTCACCCTGTTGAATATACAGATACAGACAGCTACCAGGTGACGGAGATGTTTCTCAATCACAGGGAATATCTTTTAGGGAGGCTTCTGGAAGAGGCAGAACCGTAACTTTAATAGTCTTTCTGACAGACGCATGGGCTGGTAAAGCTGCAAAGGCGCACGAGAGGAACTTTTATGAGTGCCCTTTCGAATAAAAGTTTCTCTCATTACCGGTGTGTCGAAGCAGCTTTACCCTTTAGTGCCGTCGCGCAGCGACTTAGAATAGGAGGTTACATAAAGTGGAACAAAAATCAGCAATCAAACCACCCGTAGAGGTACGCTACCAAGAGGAGCTGGAGTTTCTCTCCATCCTGGACACAGGCAGGCGCCCCTTAAACTGGAAGCTGTCCCCCAAGGCCGTGCGGACCTTCATCCTGGGCAGCCGCGAGCCCCTGCGATACCAGGATCGGGAGCTTGTCATCCGCAAAAAATACCTGGGAAACGACGCCTTGGTAGAGCGCTGTATCATCACCCTGGCCGGCAACCGGGGCCTGATGCTGGTGGGAGAGCCCGGCACGGCCAAAACCATGCTTTCGGAGCTTTTGTCCGCCGCCATCAGTGGAAACAGCACCAACACCATCCAGGGCACGGCCGGAACTACCGAAGACATGATCAAATACAGCTGGAACTACGCCCTTCTCCTTGCAAAAGGCCCCGTCCGGGAAGCCTTAGTTCCCTCCCCCCTCTACGTGGGCATGGAACAGGGCATTCTCACCCGTTTTGAGGAAATCACCCGTACCCCGGCCGAGATCCAGGACAGCCTTATCAGCGTCCTGAGCGACAAGGTATTGAACGTGCCGGAGCTGGGCGGGGAGGGCCTGCTGTTTGCCAAGGCAGGCTTCAACGTAATCGGCACGGCAAATACAAGGGACAAAGGCGTCAACGAGATGAGCAGCGCCTTAAAGCGGCGTTTCAACTTCGAGACAGTGATGCCCATCCGCGACGCAGCCCTGGAGAAGCAGATTATTTTAAATGAAGTAGCGGAGCTCTCCAAAGAAAACCAGATTGAAATGGAGCCGGATGAGGATGTGGCGGAGCTCCTTGCCTCCACCTACCATGAGCTTCGGGAGGGCGTCTCCTCCTTAGGCCACCGGATCGACCGCCCCTCGGCGGTGATGAGCACGGCGGAGGCTGTTTCCGTCTACTATCAGACGATGATGACAGCTTATTACTACGGTGATTCCCGGATGGATCTGGGCTGCCTGGTGCAAAACCTGGTAGGAGCCGTGCAGAAGGAAAATAAAGACGATCTGGAGAAGCTGAAAAGCTATTTCCAGACGGTGATTCGCGATAAGGGAGGAAAAGAGGGCGGCTTATGGAGCAGCTATTACGAAGCCAGGAAATACCTGCGGTAACAGGAGAGGCGGAGGATACGTTTAAGATTCCTCCTGAACTCTTATACAACCGGGCGCATCCCGTCCTCTATTTTCCCATCCGCCATCACAGCCCGGCCTGTTCCTTTCATTTGAAAAAAGCGGTGAGGGATTACCGGCCGGATCTGATTCTCATTGAAGGGCCGGAAAATGCAGATCCGCTGATTCCCGTCCTGGTAAATGAGGACACAAAGCCGCCCCTGGCCCTGTACTACGCCTACCGGGACAAGGAAGGCCTTGTGACAGAGAAAAAAGGGGACTACAAATGCTACTATCCCTTCTTGGACTGTTCCCCGGAACTGACAGCTCTCCGGGAAGCAGAGAGACTGGGGATACCGGCTCGGTTTGCGGATCTGTCCTATGGGGAGATTCTCATCGGAACCGTGGGCGGAAAAGGCATCCGCAGGGAGGGAGAAAAGCAGACCTACAACGATGATTACCTGTTAAGCCGCAGCCGTTATCTGACCCTGCTTTGTGAAAAAACAGGGCTGAGGGATTTTGAGGAGCTGTGGGAGAAGTATTTTGAGATCCAGGGCCTTGGGGAGAGCACAGAGGACTTTGTGCGCCAGATGCTCACTTACTGCATTCTTTCCCGGAAAAATACGCCCGGTGAGGAGCTTGTGGAGGACGGCTGTCTTCTGCGGGAGCGTTATATGGCGGAGCAGATAGCAAAAGCGTCACAGGATTATCACAGAATTCTTGTGGTCACGGGAGGCTTTCACAGCTGCGGCCTGTTTGAGCTTCTGTCACGGCAAAAGGACGGGAGCTATGCCTATAGGGGCGAGCCGGTGAAGCTTCACGGAAAAGTGAGAGAGCAGCAGGAGGTATATCCCATGGCTTATTCCATGGAGGCTGCGGATGCCTTGAACGGCTATGCCAGCGGAATGCAGTCGCCGGGATTTTACCACCAGGTCTGGAAAAACCTGCAGGAGAATGAGGGACAGGAGGAAGGAGATCCGCCAGACAGGGGATTTTCCGGCGCATACGAGCAGACGGTTCTTCATTTTCTGGCAGCGGCAGGCCGGCAGGCCAGAAGAAAGGAGGAAAATGTATCCTCCTATGACGAGATCTGCGCTTTTTCCATGGCCCGCGGACTGGCGGCCCTTCGCGGAAAACAGGAGCCTGGCCTGTATGAGCTTCGAGACAGCGCTGTTTCTTCCTTTATAAAGGGCGAACGCAATCTGTCCACTGAGGGCGCGATTCGCATTCTGAAAGAGCTTGTGACCGGCTCCCAGGTGGGACGGCTCTGCAAGGATGCCGCCCGGCCTCCGCTGCTTTCAGACTTTGAGGAACAATGCCGGGGATTTGGCGTCAAGCTGCATTCCAGTCTGGAACAGGAGGTCGTTCTGGAGATCTTTAAAAAGGAAAAGCACCTGCGGATGAGCCGTTTTCTTTACCGGACTGAGTTTCTGGCCTGCGGCTTTGCCAGACGGAAAAAGGGAGCGGATCTGGTAAACCGCCGGGATCAGAACCGGATTCGGGAAATCTGGAGCTATAAATGGTCGGAACAGGTAACGGCGGCCCTGATTGATGCCTCCATTTCCGGAGGGACCATGGAAGAGGCGGCCCGATCCCTGCTCCACAGCCGGTTTGATGAGAGCGCCGGCTGCAAGGAAGCGGCGGAGCTTCTGGTAAAGGGCTTTCTTATGGGCCTTTATGAGGAGCAGGGGGAAATGCGGACTCATCTGGCGGAGGTGCTGGCTGCGGACGGCGATTTCTTTTCGCTGACCCAAGGCTTTTCCCAGCTTTTGATGCTCCTGGATCTGCAGGATCTCTACCAGATCCGGGATGCCCTTGACCTGGAACAGATGACAGACATCTGCTTTCAGAAGATTATCCAGCTTCTGCCTTCTATGGGGCAGGTGGGGGAGGAGCGGCAGCAGGAATGCATGGAGAGTCTGCGTCTTCTCTATCAGGCAGCGGGAAAAAGCAATGCCCATGAGCGTCGGCCGGTGCTGATGGAAGCGCTGGAAACCCTTCTTGGCCGGGGCTCCTTAAATCCCGGTGTGGAAGGGACGGTTCTTGGGCTTTTGTACGGCTATGAGGGCGGATACGGGAAGCAGATTACCAGAGCGGCCCAGGGATATATGCAGGGAAGCGGCGAGATGCTGTCAAAAAGCGCAACCTTTCTTCGGGGGCTGTTCTTTACAGCCAGAGATTTTGTATTTGCCAGCAGCGAATTTCTGGCCTTGATCGACGGGCTTCTGGACCGTCTGCCTGGGGAGGAATTCCTAAAGCTTCTGCCGGAGCTGCGTCTGGCCTTCAGCTATTTTACACCTCTTGAGACGGATCGGATTGCAGGCCGCGCTGCAGCCCTTCACGGGAAGAAAAAGAGCGATCTTCTGACAGGAGGAGCTGTGAGTCCCGGAGAATATGCCTATGGGGAAGCTCTGGATGCATATGCAGGTGAGAGGATGGGGAAAGGTATATGAACGACCAAAAACAATTGAACCGCTGGCGGCTGATCTTAGGAAGCCAGTCGAAGGATCAGATTTCCTTCGGGGGAGAGGGATTTCGCGCCATGGAGAGCGGTATCGGCTGCGAAGATCTGGAGGAAGCCCTTGATTTCCTCTATTCCCGTGAGTACGGCGAGGACGTGCGCCGTGAGGGAGGCACAGGGGCCAGCCGGCTGACTACCGCCGGCTGGATCACCAAGATCCGCCGTCTGTTTCCCAAGGAGACGGTGGAGGTATTGGAGCGCCATGCCTTGGAGCGTTACGAGATGCAGGAGCTTTTAACGGATAAGGAGGTTCTGGAGAAGCTGGAGCCCAACCAGGAGCTTTTAAAAACCATTTTGCAGCTCAAGCATCTGATGAAAGGGCCGGTTCTGGATACGGCCAGGCGGATTGTAAGAAAGGTAGCAGAGGAGATTGCGGAAAAGCTGAACCGGGAGATCCGCCGTTCCCTTTTGGGGAGCCTGGACCGGAATACCCCAAGTCATGTAAAATCCATGCGCAATCTGGACATCCGTAAAACCATCCGGAGGAATCTGTCTCATTACGACCCGGAGGAAAAGCGTCTGGTACTGGAGCAGGTCTATTTCAGCAGCCGTACCCGGAAATACAACCAATGGCGTGTGGTAATTGCCGTGGACGAGAGCGGTTCTATGCTGGATTCGGTGATTCATAGCGCCGTGATGGCTGGAATCTTCGCCTGGCTGCCCATGCTGGACACCCGGCTTGTGATATTTGATACTCAGGTGGTGGACTTAAGTGCGCATCTGGAGGATCCGGTGGAAACGCTTATGAGCATCCAGCTTGGGGGCGGAACGTATATTGCGGGAGCTCTTCAGTACTGTGAAGGTCTGATCGAGAACCCCAATCGAACCATGGTAATTCTGGTATCGGATCTCTGCGAGGGCGGCAGCATCGGCGGCCTGCTGGGCGTAAGCCGGGATATCATCGAGAGCGGCGCAAAGCTTATCTGCCTCACTGCCCTTGACCGGGATGCCAACCCGGTTTACGACCGCCGCACGGCACAGCGGCTGGCGGATCTGGGGGCTCATGTGGGAGCAATGACGCCGGAAATGCTGGGAGACTTTATGGGGAAAATCATGCAGTGATCTTGTCAGGGAAGAACGTTATATAACTGAGATAGAGGATGAAGACATGGAAGCTTTTAAACAAATGCTTACGCAGACAGACGACGAATATCTTATAGGACTGAGCAACAAAGGAACGGTAAAGCGTGCTTATAAGGATCTTGACCAGGAGTCGCCCGCAGTTACCTGGGGCGAAACGGAAGCGGAGGTAACCTTAAAGGAGGCGGTATGCACAATCCGCATGCCCCTTGGGGAGAGTACCTGTACCTGTCCGTCCCGAAGCGTCTGCCGCCATCTGATCACGGCAATACTATACCTGAAAAGCAGTCAGGCGGACACAGAAGTTTTGGAGAACACAAAAGCAGAAGAGGAGATTCTCTCCTTCCCTTTACAAAAGCTTAGGCGCGCCTGCGGCAATAAGCGGTACCAGGAACTGCTTTATCATCTAAAGGCGGGAGAACAGCCGCAGTTTCAGGAGGGAACCGTCATCACGGTCAAGGTTCCCTGGGAAGCATTTACGGTAAAGCTCTTAAGTCCCCTGGAATATTCCTCCTGCTCCTGCAAAAGCAAGGAGCTGTGCCCCCATAAGGCCCAGGCAATACTGCTCTATCAGCTTCACAAGCACGCAGTCACATTGGAACATTTGGAGAAGCTCTGTGAGAGCAAAGAGGAATGGGATCACAAAGAGCTTGACCGGGCATCTGCCTCCATTCAGGAGGAAATCCGCCTGCAGCTTATGACCGGACTGTCCCGTCTGTCTCCGGAGGCTGCAGAGGGCATGGAACGTCTGGCAGTCATCAGCCGCGGAGCCGGACTGGCGGCCTTTGAAACCAGTCTGCGAAAGACAGCCTCCGAGTACCGGCTGTATTTTGACCGTGCAGCCTCATTTCAGACAGAAGAGCTGCTTGAGCAGCTTTTATCCATCTATCAAAGGGCCGGTGAGCTTAAGGAGACCAGAGAGCCGGAGCGTCTGCGGACGCTGGCCGGAAGCTTTCGGGAGGCCTACCGGCCCATGCCCCGTCTTCATCTCATAGCCATGGGAAGCCGGAGCTTTCACAGCAAAACAGGCTACGAAGGGGAGATATATTATTTTATGGAGCCGGACAAGGGAATGTTCTATCAATGGACGGATGCCAGACCGGTTTTCTACGAAGGGGTGCGCAGACGTCCTCCCGGAAGGGCAGAACAGGCGCAGGCGCCCTGGGGTCTTAATTGCAGCAGGGAACAGATGATGGATCTGGAATTTTATCTGGATCACGCAAAGGCGGCCAGGGACGGACGTCTGTCAGTGAGCCAGGAGACAAAAAGCGAGGTATCCGGCGCCCGGGATTTCCGGAGGGAGGATATAAGGAAAGCTGTTTTCTGGGATTATGAGCAGCTTCTATCGGCCTGCTTTGGAGAACAGGAACAAAAAGACGAGGGAGAACGCCTGGCCCTGGCGGGAGCCCTTAGCTGCAGTGAGGCTGGCTTCGATACGGTGCATCAGCGTTTTTCCATGGAGCTTCTGGATAAAAAGGGGCGGAAGCTTTCTGTGGCCGTAACTTATTCCAAGGAAGAAAAGCTGACCATCCAGGTACTGGAGCGTTTGAACGAGCGGCTGAAAAAGGAGAAGGATCAGACCTTGATTTTCTTCGGCATCCCCTATCTGGAACAGGGAAAGCTGTGCCTGTATCCCGTAGAGGTCTTTGGAAGAGAGCGTTTTTACGAGACACAGGCGGAATTGGAGAAGTATCTGGAAGAGCAGGGCGGCCCGTCTTTGGCAGTCCCCGGTCTTAACAGAGAGATCATAAAGGGGATGGAGAGCTTCCTGGGAGAGATCCGCCAGGCCCTTGGGGATCTCTTTCAATGCGGCCTGAATTCCACCCAGGAGGAAACTCTTGAAAATCTAAGCCGTCTTGCAAAAGAAAGCGGAACCTTCGGCCTTCACGGCGCAGAGGAAGCCCTTGCATTTCTTGCAGAAACTTTGGGAAAGAAGCGCCATCAGATGGAATTTGACCCAGAGCCGGTATTAAAGGCCTGGATACACCTTTTGAGCTATGTAAAGCTCTGCCAGGAAAAAACATCCCTGGATCGGGCGTTATTGGAGATGGAAAAGGCAGATAACGGAAAGGAGAAACGCCAATGAATCTAAGTGAAGAAAGAAACTACCAAAAACAAATGGATACCCTGGACGCCCTGAAGCTGTCCGAAAAAAACCGCCAGCTTGCGGAACAATATCTGGACGTCGCCGCACCGGAAAACCCGGAGCTTCTGAAAGAAACCGAGCGCCAGGACTTTTCCAATCTTACCGACGACAAGCACCAGAAAAGTATCGACTACGTAGAGCATCTGAGAAAGCGCGGCAGACAAGAGGAGCTTAAGCGCTACGTCCATTTCCAGTCTGCCGTAGGAGGCTCTACCGCCTACTATCTCTTCAACCGCTACGGCTGGAACCTGGATTCCGTAAAGGAATATTTAACTCCGGAGCAGGAAACAGCCATGTACGCAGAGGGGATAGTCTGGAGCACATACTCTCTAAATTACATACGTATGAAGCCCCTGCTTGAAAAGGGCAGAAAGGATCCAGAGCTTTTGAGAAGAGCCATGGATCTCTGCTATCACCGTTATGACAATGCAAAGGTGCTGCTGGCAGGCATCTATCTGAACAGCAGGAAGCCCGAGACAAAGAAGTCCGGAGGCATCCTGGGCCTTTTCAGTAAAAATGTATCCCAAGGTGATGAAAACCTTTCCCAGACAGCAGCGTTTCTGGAAAAAAACCTTATCGACAGCCTGCCTGAGATGTTTATCCAGCATGACCTCGGAAAAAGCCAGATTGCAGAGCTGCAGAGCTATGTACGCCGCCACCCGGCAGAGCAGCCCTTTCCAGCCTCCCTGCAGAAGCTTTTAAACGGCCGCAGCCACACAGAATACATGGTTCAGCTCCTGTCAGGAGCGGCATTTCTCGCCATAGAGCATTCCCCATGCTTTGCAGCCTTCCTGCAGATAGCAGGCTGCCTGGCCCTGGATACGGTTCTTAAAGCAGGAAAAGGCATGACGGGAATTGCAAATGACAGAGATTCCTGGTTCCATAAGCACTTAGAGCAGCTGGAAGGCCTGCTTCCCGTGAAGCCCGACGCCCTGATCCGCTGGTATGCGGCAAATGACGAGGAACAGGGAATGGCCCGTATGGCCCTGCGCCATCCCGAGGCCGTGCGCCAGGCAGCAGAGCACGCCGCCACGACCGACGAATATCAGCGCATCCTGGATTACATTAAAAAGGCAAATCCGGGGCTTTATCAGGAGATACAGGCCAAGAATACAGACAAGCATCAATACCGGCTTGCCACAGAACTGACAGCAAATATGAACACCGGCCAGGCGGAAGCCAAGGCTTATCTTCTGGGCGAAACCACCATTGATACGCTCTACCCCTTTGTAAACAGCTGGAGGGGAAACCAGAGCTACTACTATCAGCGTTTTCAGAAATTGCAGAGCCTGCACAGAAACAAGGGCCGTCTCTTTTGCAGAGGCGTGATATTGGAGGCCTTCCGTATGCAGGGAGGATATTTTACAGGCTATTATCTCCATTCCATCCGGGGAAATAAAACCAATGCAAAGCAGTTCTGTCAAGAAATGGAGGAGCTGATCCGGCTTTTTGAGAAGGAGGGGCTTCCCATCCGTTACCAGGCCGACGCCATCGAGGGCATTTACAACGCATGTTACCAGGAGAAGGACAAAAATCTGGTTCTGGACACGGCTGCTCAGATATTATCCGCCAGATGGAAAGAGCATGCTCAAGAGCTTCGCGAAGGGGCAAAGGACAGCACTTCCGTTGGCCGCTGTATCTGCATTCGGGCCCTGGATACTTTCTGGCAGGAAGAAAAGGAGACCATCCTGGCCTCCGCTCTTGACAGTTCCAAGCAGGTTCGTGAGCAGCTGGTGGCCATCTGCACGGGGCATAAGGAGTGGGAGCCCGAGATGCGGATCATGATAACCTCCAAAAAATCCCAGGAGAGAGAGCTTGCCATCCGGGTGTTGAAATTCTGGGGCGCAGAAACCTTCCGCGACATCTTCACAAAGGCTTTGGAGACGGAAAAGAGCAAGAAGCTCAAAGAGCTTCTCTCCGAATGCCTCGATATAAAACCGGAGGAAGCTATAGAGAAGGCCGGCCCCAAAACCTCCGCCGATCTGGTAAAAGAGATCTTAAAGGGCGGAAAAAAGCGAAAGACAGCCTGGGCCTATGAGACCCCGTTCCAGGCCGTACATAAAAAGGACGGAAGCGAGGCAGAGGAGGAATACCTTCAGGCCATACTTACCGCTTACGCAGACCGCTCTGTGCCTGGCTTAAGCCCCGAGGCCGCAGTCCTGGCATCAGAGCTTAATCCTTCCGAGCTTGGAACTTATGTGGCGGAGCTTTTCAACAAATGGCTGGAGTCCGGCGCTGAGGCTAAGAAAAAATGGGTGCTTTACGCAGCCTCCCTTCACGGCGGAACAGGGATCGTTGACATTTTCCGGCATCAGATCCAGGAGTGGCCCCAGCATTCCAGAGGCGCCCTTGCCGCAGAAGCCGTAAAGGCGCTGGCCCTGAACGGAAGCTCTGAAGCCCTCCTGTATGTGGATCAGATCTCCCGGAAATTCAAATTCCGCCAGGTAAAGGCAGCGGCGGGAGAGGCCCTGGAATACGCAGCCTCAGAGCTTGGAATCACAAGAGCCCAGCTGGAAGACCGGATCGTGCCTAACTTAGGCTTTGACGAGAATCTGAAGCGGATCTTTGACTACGGAACACGCTCCTTTAGCGTCTATCTGACCCCGGCCCTGGAGCTGGAGATTTTCGACAATTCAAAGAAAAAAGTAAAGAATCTTCCGGCCCCCGGAAAGCGCGACGATGAGGAAAAGGCCCCTGCAGCCTATGCCGAATTCAAACAGATGAAAAAGCAGATGAAAACCGTCATAACCAACCAGAAAATGCGTCTGGAGCAGGCATTAACCGCAGAACGCCTCTGGACATCCGAAGCCTGGGAGGAACTGTTCGTGAAAAACCCGGTTATGCATCAGTTTGCCATCGGCCTTATCTGGGGAACTTACGAAAACGGCGTTTTGAAAGATACCTTCCGTTATATGGAGGACGGCAGTTTCAATACAAAGGACGAAGACGAGTTTGAGCTTTTGGCAGACGTGCAGATAGGCCTGGTACATCCCATCGAGCTTTCAGAGGAGGATCTGGCAGTCTGGAAGGAACAGCTGTCCGACTACGAGATCATCCAGCCTATCGAGCAGTTAGAGCGTCCTGTTTACCGGATCACAGAGGAAGAGACGGGAGCAGCCGAGCTGACCCGTTTCGGCGGAAAGCTTCTGAACGGCCTGTCTCTGTCCGGCAAGCTCCAGGGCATGGGCTGGTACCGGGGATCCGTCCAGGATGCCGGCGTCTACAGCACCTTCTACCGGGAGGACGGCGAAATGGGCGTAGAACTGGAATTCTCCGGCAGCTATGTAGGCGATGAAAACGACGAAGTAACCGTATACGGCGCTGCTTTTTACCGTGCAGGCACTGTCAAACGGGGCAGCTACATATACGACACCATAAAGAAAGAGAACCAATACAAGCTTGAAGAAGTAAGCCCGCGGTACTTCAGCGAGATTGTACTGCAGCTGGCCAAAGCCACAGCCTCCAGCCAGGAACAGCTGGCGTATCCGGCCTGTAAAAGCTGAGTGAAACCCAGAAAAGCCCAAAATGAGGCTTGAACATTCTGCAAATCTATGGTAAACTATACCTTGTTTGGCTATAGGAGGTGTAACGATGGGCATTTTGAGAATTGTTTTGACAATTATATTTGTTCTGGTAAGTCTGGCTTTGACCGTGATTGTGTTAGCCCAGGAAGGAAAATCAGCAGGACTGGGCGCTATTGCAGGAGGCAATTCCTTCTGGGAGCAGAATAAGGGCCGCTCCAAGGAAGGGCAGTACGTATTGTATACAAAGATTCTGGCCGTGGCCTTTATTGTACTGGCGCTTTTGCTGAATATGAGTTTTATCTAAAGAAGACAGATAAAAAAGCACTTCCGGATATTGCCGAGAGTGCTTTTTTGTCATTTGAGGAATTATAAGAACAGCAAAGGTATGGAGAAGTGTTTTTGACGGAGTGTATATGGAAAATAAAAGCTTAGAGGAAAAAAAGAAGATTATATATGAATTTATCTGCGATGCCCGTTATGTTCCCATGAAGCAGAAGGAACTGGCCGTTCTGCTGCAGGTGGAAAAGGAGCGGCGTCCGGAGCTTTCGGCGGCCCTGGAGGAGCTTCTGGCAGAAGGGAAGCTTCAGCTTTCCAAGAGGGGGCGTTACTATAAGGCAGAGGCAAAGACGGTTACCGGGATCTTTACCAGCCATCCAAAAGGGTTTGGATTTGTGTCGGTGGAGGACCGGGAAGAGGATATCTACATCGGGGAGAGCGATACAAAGGATGCCTTTCTGGGAGATACGGTACAGGTAGGCTTAAAGGGGCAGCCGGACGGAAAGCGGCAGGAAGGCGTGATTCTTCAGGTGCTGTCCCATGGCGTTACCGAGGTGGTGGGAACCTTTGAGAAGAGCAAAAGCTTCGGCTTCGTGGTTCCGGACAACCAGCGGATTACACGGGATATTTTTATTCCGCTGGAGCATACCAGAGGAGCAGTGTCCGGGCATAAGGTTGTAGTGGAACTGACAGACTATGGCGCAGGCAGGAAAAGCCCTGAGGGACGCATCATTGAGATATTGGGCCACAGCAATGATCCCGGGACAGATATTTTGTCCATTGTGAGGGCTTATCAAATCCCCATGGAGTTTTCAGAGAAGGTACTGAACCAGGCGGAACGGATAGCAAAGCCTGTTTCCGAGGCGGACAGGCAGGGCAGGCTGGATCTGCGGCAGGAGGTCTGCGTGACCATTGACGGCGAGGACGCCAAGGATCTGGATGATGCGGTCTCTGTACGAAAGGAAGGGGAGAATTATGTCTTAAGCGTGCACATTGCGGATGTTGCCAATTATGTGCAGGAGAACAGCGCCCTTGACTGGGAGGCTTTTGAGAGGGGAACCAGTGTGTATCTGGTGGACCGGGTAATTCCCATGCTTCCCCATGCTCTTTCCAACGGCATCTGCTCACTGAATGCAGGGGAGGACAGGCTGGCGCTAAGCTGCATTATGACCATAGATTCCAGGGGAAAAATCATCGATCATACCATAGCGGAGACGGTGATCCGGGTTGCAAGGCGGATGACCTATACCAGCGTGAACCGGATTCTGGAGGATAGGGACGCGGCGGATCGCAGGGAGTATGCGGCTCTGGTTCCGATGTTTGAGGAAATGAAGGAGCTGGCAGAGCTTCTTCGCAGACGGCGGAGAAAACGGGGTTCCATTGACTTTGATTTTCCGGAGACGAAGATTCTTCTCGATGAGGCCGGGAAACCGGTGGAGATCCGCCCCTATGAGCGGAATTCGGCTACAAGGATCATTGAGGATTTTATGCTGGCGGCCAATGAGACTGTGGCGGCGGACTATTACTGGCAGGCCCAGCCCTTTGTGTACCGGGTCCATGAAAAGCCCGATGCCAAGCGGCTTCACAAACTGGCGCTTTTTTTGAAAAACTTCGGATATTCTCTCCATACAGGAGGGGACGAGGTTCATCCGGGGGAGATTCAGAAGCTTCTTGACCGGCTGGAGGGGACGCCGGAGGAGGCGATGCTGAGCCGGCTGACGCTCAGGGCTATGCAGAAGGCAAAGTATTCTACGGATTGTTCGGGGCATTTTGGACTGGCGGCGGAGCAGTACTGCCATTTTACTTCCCCTATCCGGCGTTATCCGGATCTGCAGATTCACAGGATTATCAAGGAAAATCTGCGGGGACGGCTGCTGGGCGGCAGGGTGGAGCATTATGAGGCGATTCTGCCGGAGGCTGCCAAGCATGCGAGCGAGACGGAGCGGAGGGCCGACGAGGCGGAACGGGAGACGGAGAAGCTTAAGAAGGTGGAATTTATGGAGCAGCATATCGGGGAGATCTTTGAGGGTGTGATTTCCGGGATTACCCAGTATGGGCTGTATGTGGAGCTGGCCAATACGGTGGAGGGGCTGGTTCATGTGAATTCCTTGGAGGATGATTATTATGAATACGTGGAACATGCTTACGAGCTGAGGGGACAGCGTTCCGGCCTTGTCTACCGGCTGGGCCAGAGGGTGAAGATCCGGGTGAAAGGGACAGACAGGTTTTTGAGGACGATAGACTTTCAGTTGGCAATGAACAGTGAGGATTCGGAAAGAGCTTTAAGGAGAGTGGGAGAGTATGAGTAAGGATGCGGTAAAATTAATTGCGAATAATAAAAAGGCTTACCATGATTATTTTATTGATGAGACTTATGAGGCCGGGATTTCTCTGGCTGGGACAGAGGTGAAGTCCATCCGGATGGGAAAGTGCAGCGTGAAGGAGTCTTTTATTAAGATGGAGAAGGGGGAGCTCTTTATCTATGGGATGCATATTAGTCCTTATGAGAAGGGAAATATTTTCAATAAGGATCCGCTCCGGGTGCGGAAGCTTTTGATGCATCGGTATGAGATTAATAAGATTGGGGGGAAGGTGACGGAGAAGGGGTATACCTTGGTGCCTCTTAAAGTGTATTTGAAAGGCAGCTTGGTGAAAGTGGAGATTGGACTGGCGCGGGGGAAGAAGCTTTACGATAAGCGGCAGGATATTGCGAAGAAGGATCAGAGGAGGGAGGCGGAGAAGGAGTTTAAGGTGAAAAATTTGTATTAGGAGGGACGGGTCAGCCGCAAAATAATGCCGCCGGCTTTTCCGTATCCCTTGTTCGGACGATTCGCGTACACTCTGTCTGCTCTGTACGTACATTGCCTTGGGAGATTTTTGGGTGTGGTTGGCTCTCTTGGCACTGTACGTCCATAGCAGACAGAGTGTGCGTGAATAGCCGGACACTGGGATACTGGAAAAGCCGGCGGCATTATTTTGCGGCTGGCCCTGGGGGTGGGAGTGGAAAGATGAATGGGGGACTTTTTGGGGGTGGTGGAAGGATGAGGTGAATTTTTGTGTTATGAAATGTTATAAAAGTGTTAAAAATGATATAATTTGTTAGAAGATTGTTAATTTCCTTGAATTTATACTTGATTTCTTATCAGAAAGTATTACAATAGAAAGGGAGAGGACAGCTCTTTGCGGGCGTGTGGTTTTTGGAGGGTCTGGTTTTTGGACGGCCTGTTTGTCGGTGAGGGGTGCCTGGAACGTTTAAGGGATATAAGGAGAGGATACCATGATTATCACACAGAAAAAGCCCATTGAGGAATTGATGGCAATGCTCGGGGATGCGAAGAAGATTGCGATCCTTGGCTGCGGCAGTTGTGCTACGGCCTGTGCTACGGGCGGCGAGAAGGAGATTGGGGAACTGAAGGCTTATCTGGAGTCTAAGGGTAAGACGGTGGTGGCTGCGGGTATGGCGGATTACTGCTGTATGAACATGGGTGTGAAGACGGCCATGAAGAAGCTGAATGCGGCGGGTCCGGATGCGGTTGTTTGTATGTCCTGCGGCGACGGTGTGCAGGTGGCGGCGAATCATG
This sequence comes from Candidatus Merdisoma sp. JLR.KK011, assembly GCF_036941125.1. Classification (NCBI taxonomy): domain Bacteria; kingdom Bacillati; phylum Bacillota; class Clostridia; order Lachnospirales; family Lachnospiraceae; genus Candidatus Merdisoma; species Candidatus Merdisoma sp. JLR.KK011. Next base: position 174,120 of record NZ_JAYWSZ010000003.1, read on the forward strand.
CCGCAGCGCCGGTTTATCCGTCGAATAATACGATGTTTTTGGGAGAGGCTGTGAAGTTCGGACTGTTTGAGGAGGCATGTCATCTCTGCGGAGACTGTGTGCTGGGTACGACCGGGGGCATCTGTCCTATTTCCAGATGTGCCAAATCTCTGGTGAACGGGCCCTGCGGCGGACAGAAGAACGGCAAATGTGAGGTGAATCCGGAGAATGACTGCGCATGGATTCTGATTTACAAGCGTCTGGAATCTCTGGGAATGCTGGATAAGCTGGCGCAGAGACGGCCGGATAAAGGATATGAGAAGGTTTCGTATCCCAGAACAATTAATATTAGGGGGAACAAGTAATGGGAATGTTAGAGAAAGCGCTGGAAAGCGGAAAGTTTGGTGTAACCGTTGAGATGGCTCCTCCCAAGGGATATGATTTTAAGGAACAGATGGAGGCGGCTGAGCTTCTGAAGGGCAAGGTGCATGGAGTGAATGTGACGGATATGCAGTCTGCATGTCTGAAGGCTTCTTCTCTCGGCCTTTGCATCAAGCTGAAGGAGGCTGGCCTGGAGCCGATTATCCAGGTGACGGGCCGTGACCGCAGCCGCATGGGGATTATGGGTGATATGCTCTCAGCGGCAGCTTTTGGGATTGATACGATGCTGGCTCTGACCGGGGATCATCCTACGGTTGGAGACTGCAGCCAGTCGAAGCCGGTGTATGACCTGGATTCTGTCGGGATTCTTCATATGCTGTCTGTGATGGAAGCTACCGGAACGGATTGCGGCGGAAATGAACTGGAGGGCGGCGCGCCGGAGTTCTACAAGGGCGCGGCGGTGACTCCCGTTTATGAGCCTCTGTTTCTGCAGATCAATAAGCTCCGCCAGAAGGTGGAGGCAGGCGCGCGCTATATTCAGACCCAGGGGATCTTTGATCTGGAGAGCTTTAAGCGTTTTATGGATGAGGTGGATAAGGCGAATATCAAGACCCACATTATGGCAGGCATCATTCCGCTGAAGGCTGCCGGAATGGCCAAGTACATGAATGAGAATGTACCGGGAATCGCTGTTCCTCAGGATATGATTGATCGTCTGGCTGCTGCGGCTGCAGAGGGCAAGGCCAAGGGCGTGAAGGGTCTGCCTACGCAGCTCGGTATCGAGATGGCGGCTGAGATGATTGCCAAGATCAAGGAGGAAGGCCTCTGTGACGGCGTACATATTATGGCAATCGGTGCGGAGAAGAATGTTCCGAAGATTCTGGAGAAGGCCGGGATTTCCATCGACTAAGCTCTTGTATTTTTCAGGGAAGTCTGTTATGATGGTATAGAAAACATTTGGAATACGTTTGTCTGTTTTATAAGGAGACAGCACAATGTATTTCATAGGCAGAGGTGATTATTATGGATATTGCAGCATTATCATCTGTTATGTCATACAGCCAGCTTCATATGAATGTAGGCTATGCCCTGACAGCGAAGGTGATGGATCAGGTGGAAGAGACCAGCGCAGAGCTTCTGGAGATGATAGAAGGAGCCATCCCGTCAGATTTGGGGCAGTTTATTGACGTACTTGCATAGGATTAAAAAAGGAAGAGGCTGAGGGCTGTACCTCGGCTTCTTTTATGCTATTTTTATAAAGTATCTTTGGATTTTTTGAGCATAATAATTAAGAAGTTTACAATTTACAGACACATGTTCTGGACGGTAAAGCTGCAAAGGCGCACGAGAGGAGCTTTTATGAGTGCTTTTTCGAATAAAAGCTTCTCTCATTACCGGTGTGTCGAAGCAGCTTTACCCTTTAGTGCTGTCGCGCAGCGACTTTTGATAGGAGAAATAGTTGGAAAAGCCATACGAAGAAGATGAGGACGAGCTGCGCCGGAGAAGGCGGCGCATGCGCAGGCGGCAGGAGATCCGGCGCAGAAGAAGACGGCAGATGCTGATCCGCCGGATGATCAAGGTGGGAATTGCGGCGGCCGTTATCGGCATTGTGCTGTTGATGATAAAGATGATATGGGGAAAAATAAATCCGGATCGGGGAACTGTTTCCGGACTGGGACAAAAATTTGCGGCGGAGGCACAGAACAGCATTCTGGCGGCCAGCCTTTCAAACGAAGGAGCAATAAACCCGGAAGGAAACGGGCAGGGTGAGGGCGGTTTGGGTCAACAGCAGACCTACCGTTACGAAGCCGCAGAAGAAACCTTGGCTTTGGGGGAGGATATCACCAGCAGCTACGCCCTTTTCGTGGATACAGAAGAGGATACTATCCTGGCTTCCAAGGATGCCTTCACCCGTATGGTTCCTGCATCCATGACCAAGGTGCTGACGGCCCTGGTTGCGGCGGAGCACATAGACAACTGGGACGATACCTTTACCATTACCATTGACATTACAGACTACAGCTTTAAGAATCACTGCAGCAATGCAGGCTTTGACAGAGATGAGAAGGTTACCATCCGGGATCTGATGTACGGGACGATACTGCCTTCCGGAGCCGATGCGTCTCTGGGACTTGCTATCTATGTGGCAGGCTCCCAGGAGGCCTTTGTGGAATTGATGAATGAGAAGCTTGAAGAGCTTGGGCTGTCAGAGACCTCTCATTTTACTAATTGTGTGGGCATTTATGAAGCCGATCATTATACGACGGCTTATGATATGGCAGTGATGATGGAGGCTGCCATTCAAAATGAGGTGTGCAGGGAGGTATTTTCCACCCGGATCTATACGACCTCCGCCACGGAACAGCACCCGGAGGGGATTGAGCTGTCCAACTGGTTTGTGCGGCGCATAGAGGACAAGGAGACAGGCGGGATTCCGGTCTATGGCAAGACCGGCTATGTGGATGAGTCGGGAAGCTGTGCAGTGAGCTTTGGAACCAATGCCAACGGAAGAACCTACATCTGTGTGACAGCCAATTCAGGCAGCAAGTGGTGGTGCATCAACGATCATGCAAAGCTGTACCAGGAGCTTACAAAAGAGTCTTAGAAGGATTTCGCGTATTTAATATATTTAGAGAAAAAGCAGAACAGGATGGGATATCGGGATGCAATTATTTCCGGATGCCGTCCTTTTTTGCTTTTTGCATCTGGCTGTAAGAGACTGGCTGTTCTCTCAGGCAGCAGAGGAAACCGGAATCTGGAGCAGACGGTGATACTGATTACCCATGATGAAAAGGCGGCCCTGGAGGCGGAGCGGATTCTCACCATGGAAGACGGGCGCATTATCAACGACGAGCGGTGGAGGTGATGGGGATGTGGAAGGATTATTCAAATTCATTTTACCAACATGGATTGCCGGAATGTTGTGATTGTTTATGTGTGGATAAAGTGGTACAATGGAGTTAATCATTGAAAAAAGGGGATTGACAGTGGGGAAGATAGAATCAATAAAAAAATAATGAAATCGTATCTATATCCCCCATTTGAAATGGGGGCCGAGGCAAAGCCGTAGCGTTACCTAGAGTAAAAAAATCCTCCTATGTTACAATGATATTGGTTTCGCAGGCCATATCAAAACATAGGAGGTATCCAAAATGGATAATCAAAGTATACAACATACTCGTTGGAATTGCACGTATCATATAGTGTTTATTCCAAAATATCGTAGAAAAATTATGTATGGAGAAACAAAAAGAGACATAGTGGAAATTATTAAGAAACTATGTGAGATGAAACAGGTACAGTTAATCGATGGGAAAGTATGTGTGGATCATATTCACATGTATGTGGCGATACCGCCCAAAATGTGTGTTTCGGAATTTATGTCATACCTAAAAGGTAAAAGTACACTGATGTTGTTTGACAGACACCCAGAGTATCGAAGTAAATATGGGGATAGACATTTCTGGGCAAGAGGATATTACGTTTCAACAGTGGGAAATGTGAATGAAGAGACAGTACGCAGATACATTCAGGAACAAGAAGAGAATGATAAACTAGAGGACGGAAGAAAGTAGTGAGCCCTACATAGGAGGGCAACCAGAAATAATGGTACTGCAAAATCCCGCCTCTGGCGGAACCAGTAATAATCCCCGGAGGGGTAAAATCTAAACCCCCATTTGAAATGGGGGTTGCTAACTTTTTTTTGAAAGGAATCGGATTCCTTTGAGCGTATTATATATGAAGTGCAAATTGGAGCAGATATTGCGGAACTGGAAACAGTAAGATTCTTTCCAATGCACAAATCAGTTTCCAGACACAAGAATTCGTGTATGGAAATTGATTTCATACCGGTGTATTGGAAAGAAGCTTACGGAACTGGAATAGGAGGCTATGAAGACTATGAAAAGATGTTTGAAAATCGTATTATCCCTTGCATTGGCGCTTATACTGGCAGGTTCTTTGTCCAGCGTGGCCGAGGCGCATCCGGGCCATCATACCAGACGGGCAAAGAGTATTCGTGCAACAGCCTACACAACCAACAGGAATCAGGCTTCGGAAACGACGAATAATGGGGCAGCAGATAATACAACGGCAGATACTGGTGCAGCGGACAGTGCTTTAGCAGCTGTGCCTGCAGAACCGGATGCACCGGCCCAGGTACCGGATGCAGAACCGGTCTATGCTTCTTGCTATGAAAATGGTTACTGTACCGGCAACAATAGCTGTGATGTGAACGGTGTTTGTCAGTACGGAGGTGTCTGCAGCGGCGCTCCCTGTTACCAGAATGAGACTTGTCCCTGGGACGGAGGCTGTATCGTGGACGGCGCTTGTCAGTATGGAAGCGGCTGTTATGGATTGGCGAACCAGAATACCAGCGGCGGCCGTCATCACGGCGGCGGACACCACGGCGGCCGCCATCACCGTTAAGTATTCCGAAGCAGGAAATTAACAGGGACAGCTCTGGCAGGAGAGTTTCCGTCTGTCCCGAAAGGAAGTGGAGCCTTTGAAGAGCACGGAGGACGTGAACCGTGTTGTGGAAGAATATGCAGATATGGTGCAGAGAATCTGCTTTGTGCATTTGAAGAACAGCCACGACACGGAGGATGTATTTCAAAACGTATATTTGAAATATCTGCTTTACGAGGGCTCCTTTGAGAGCAGCGAGCACGAAAAGGCGTGGTTTATCCGTGTTACTATCAACGCCTGTACGGACTGGCTGAGAAAGCTTTCCCACAGAAAATGCCTCCCTCTGGAGATAATTGCAGAAGAAAGTGAATTGCAGGACAGCTCTTCCGGTGATATTCTGGAGGCTGTCCTTCAGCTTCCAGAAAAATACAGAAATGTCATTTATTTGTTTTACTATGAAGGCTATACTGCAGTAGAGATTGCAAAGATACTGGGAAGAAAGGAAAATACCATCTACACTTGGCTTTCCAGGGCAAAAGAAATTCTGCGCAGGCAGCTTGGAGGTGATCTGGCATGAATGAGCTTCAAAAAAGCATGAACGGCATAAAAGCATCCGAAAAGCTGAAGGCAGATACGCTGCGTTATCTGGAGGAACAAAGAGAGGTGAAAGGAGAGGGGAGCAGAGCGGAGAACAAGGCTGGGAACAGAGCTTACGTTCGGCGCTTTGCCCTTGCGCTGGTCTGTCTGATGCTGCTGCTGGGAACCGGCGGCTATACCTTTTACGGCAGTCCTGTTTCCTATGTAAGCATAGATGTGAATCCTTCCATTGAACTGGGGATCAACCGTCTGGGCAGAGTGGTTTCGGCAAATGCCTATAATGAGGACGGGCAGCAGATTCTGGCTCAGGTAAAACTGAAAAATCTCTCTTATCCCAAGGCCGTGCGTCTGCTGCTTGATTATGAGACAGCCGAAAACTTCCTTACGGAAAATTCGCTGCTGGTATTTACCGTAGTTTCTGAAAATGCAGAGGCTATCCTTAGCAAGCTTGCAGGAATTTCCGCTCCGGGGAATGCTTCCGTGCTGACCTATGTAAGTGACAGGGACTGTATGAAGGAAGCTCATCAGCATGCAATGTCTTTTGGAAAATACCGGGCCTACCTGGAGCTGTCCGGGTACGACGGGAGCATTACAGTGGAGGATTGCCACGGCATGACAATGGGAGATATTCAGAACCGCATTGAGGGATGCCGGGGACATGGAGGAAATGAAAACCAGGAGCCGTCGGATACGGGTTCTTGGGACACGGATTCCCAGGATAACAATTGCCAAAATCCTGACAATGGCAATTCCGGCCATCATAGACACGGAGGCCATCATAGAGGCGAATAAGTCACGAGCAGACGCTGGTGGAGCTTATGAGGAGTATATGGCTCATCTTTATAATACAGTCCGTTATCATCTTCCAGGATTTCGGAAAGGTAAACGGCATGATTTATTCTTTTGATTGCTTCTGAACTGAGTCCGGCATCACTGCAGTAAAAGTGAACTGATTTGTAATAAGGCGAATGTTTTTTTGAAAATCAAGATTTGACAGGATGTGGGTTAAGAGGAAGAAAACGTCTGCCGATATATTTCACAAATAGGTAAAATAAAACAGGGGGATCAGGTATGCAGATAACAAGAGATAATTATTCACAATATGCAAATATGATACAGCAAATGTTCGGCAGTAAGAAAAGCTCTGCCAATCCCTTGGCCCAGTGTGATTACGGGAATTTTGCACTGCGTTTCAAGCCTGTTGACATTGCATTTGCAAAACCCAATTGGGATAATATTATGACAAAGCGGGACGAACCGGCCATGTCAGAAGAAGAATTTGAGGAAGCCATAAAGGAGCTTGCAAGAAAAGAATTTGCCACGGGAAAACGGGATGATGCAGCATATCGAAAATTGTGCATGCAGCATGGAGAAACCGTATCTCCGGATCGAAAAGCTATTTACGAGGCAAGCATGAAAAAGACAGGCGGCAAGATGAATGGGGCTTGTATGTTCTGGGATTCCAAGGGAAACAAAACCTTGTCTTACAATCCCGAATCAAGAAACTGGAAAGCCATAAGCACCGAGGAAGAATTTGCAAGGGCCAGGCAGTTTACGTCTATCTATAATAACGAACTGGCACGTTTGAAAAGAGAGTGCAAAGAGGGGAGCGGAATTGATTATATAGCTTAATCTTAAATCACAGATATTTAAGATTCTTTTAGCCGGATGAAAATTTATAAAGTTAAAAATAGAACGGATGGAACTGCATTGTAAGCCATTGGTTCTATTTTTTCTTTTATGAAATTAAGATAGAATCCTTTTATAGCCGAAAAGCAGTCCTTTCGTTCCATACATCCCAAAAACAAGTAATTTCTGCCGATATAACAAATAGAAACCTGTTTATCTTAGACGTTATAAGGAGAAGCGAAATGGATATTGGAGTGACAACTGGAACTTGGAAAGAACCCTATCTGGCAGAACAGAGCCAGAATCAAACATCCGTAAATCTCACAGGTGCAAGCTTCGCAGAGCTTACGGCGGCAAGAGCAGCAGAGAGAACAATGGGAACGATAGGAACGGATACATCGGGAAGAATAAAGGCCACGGAGCAGAGCGGAAGCGACACAAAGCTCTTTATGGGAGAAACCTATGAGGAACGCCTAAGTAAAATAACCGACAAAAACGCAGCAAACGCCTTTCGGATCGCCTACGCAAAGAAAATGGCGGGCTCTATGGATTATATATCAGCCATCAGCAAGGCATACAGCACCGGAATCATAGGAGCCGCAAGCTTTGCAGATGCATTTTCACAATACAATGTTATAACCCATGTGGGAAACGCCGACATTTCTTCCGCCAACTGGCAGAGAAATGATTTTCCATTCTGGAAGTATTTTCAGCCGGACACAAGTGCCGATGCCTTAAATGACTGGAGGCCCGTAGGAGGGAATCCGCCTCAGACACGCAGCGATCTCCAGAGAAATTACAGCAGCGTCGGTGCAGGGAAAATAGCAGTCCTTATCCCGGAGAGACTACAGCAGAAAATGGATGCGGATCCGGACTACGCCCGGCAGATCGTTGCGAAGCTGCAGGCATGGAAAGAGGACTATGACCTCTGGGATAACACAGTTGCAGCATCCTACGGCTATGATGTTGCAGCATATCAGGCAGGAAAAAGCTATGTCTTCCATCTGGACGAAAACGGAGATATACGGAACTGTACCGTCACTGGCAGCGGAAGAATCACCGGTCCTTCAAAGGAGGAACTGGAGCAAATCGAAGCAGAGCAGGCCAGAAAGCGCAGGCTCCGGGTGAAATATATACAAATTATGGAAGAAAGTGCCGAAAAGCGAAGAGTACAGGAGCAGGAAGCATTGCTCTATTTTCAGAGCCAGCGATTAAAACAGGATTTATTTCTTTGACAACCAGTACAATGTTTTACTTTTTAGGGGTTTTTTAGCAAATAAACAGTGATTATGCCCCAATACAGATTAGCAAACAGGGAATATCTTCCAATACACCTATAAAGAGGGTGAGGTTTCATGAATATTAGCAGCTTGCGGCATGCCAAAACAAAAAATACGGCAGAAATGTGATACCGGAAGAAGATATTGGATGGTTTGCCTGCGGTTTTTCATTGCGAAGCTTCTCCTTTTCTGTTATCATAGATTTAGCAGATGCATGTTGATTATGATAGAGGAATTTTAACAGGAGGGATTATACCATGAAATGCTTATTTTCTTACGCTGACAAATATCTGCAGAAAAGCAGCTGGAAGGATCTGGCGCTCATTAAGCTCTGCCTTTTTGCCATGGGAATTATGGCAGGCATAAGGATACCGGAAAAGAACAGAAGAGCCGCAGGCTGGGCCGCATATTTTGTATTTCTGGTGACTTATCTTCCGCTGATGTCAAAATTTCTCCGGATTGTGACGGAAAAGGATGAATGATAAAAAAGCTTATCCCCGGAATAAGAATTGGGAACTATATGCAAATGAAAGGTACTCCTTAAGATACATACTTGTTTAAAATTTTCACAACACTTCCCAGATACATCCGGCCGAACAAATTCAGATGATTTAAGAGATGGTATAAATGGTACAGCTCCTTCCGGTCTTCAAACCCCTTATCAATGGGATTGATTTCCCCATATGCAAAGTAAAATGCAGAAGGAAAGCTGCCGAAAAGCTGTGTCATAGCCAGATCCGTTTCAAAATCTCCCACATAGGCAGCCGGGTCCAGAATCCAGGCTTTTCCGTCATTTCCGCACAGCACATTTCCGCTCCACAGATCTCCGTGAAGCAGGGAGGGAAATTCCGGTTCCCTTAGGTAAGAATCGAGATGATCGAGAAGATACGTTATCTTTTTTCGCAGCTTAGAATCCAGATAATGCTCCGCCATTTTTATCTGGGGTATCAAGCGGCATTCCCGGTAAAAGTCAATCCAGGATGCCTTAGGGAGATTTTTCTGCGGATTAGATCCGATAAAATTATCCTCCCAAAAGCCGAATCTTGAGGGGGATTGTCCCTCTGCCCCGAATGGATATGAATGATTTTGCTTTCTTTGATCATATCTTATTGTCTGTGGCTCCTCTGCATGGAAGAGAACTGTTTTGTGCAGGGTTGCAAGCTCATGGCCGAATATTTCCCAATAATCCCCAATACAAGGCACACTTTCTATCCATTCTAATAACAGAAAGGAGAATCCTTTCTGCTCATCCATCCCTGTTCCCAACACTTTCGGCACACCGATTGCTCCTGTCTGCCTTAAGGCCAGAAGTCCTTGCGATTCTGTCAGAAAAAATCTTGTATTCCTTATGGAATTTGTCTTTACAAAAGCCTTTTTGCCAGTAGAAAGGCTTATTCTATAGGTATCATTGATGTCGCCGCCATGAATGCGGTCGGTTTTGAATATTTCAGCATGGTTTCCAAAAGCAGCGTGAATGGCTTCTTTTAGAGAGTGGTATTCCATTGGGATATTTTTTTTCATAATAGTATAAAATCCATTAGCCGTGAGCTTTCAGCTGTCATTTTTTTATTGTATTTGAGAAACGCTTTGAAATCCGGATAATTCCGGAAGAGCTTGTAATTCTTTCAGCCACGAAGAAAAATGAGGACATTTTTGCCGAATGGCATCAATTCCAATAGCATGAAGCCATTCGGAGACGATATCCCCTTTTCGATAATCGACAGCTTTTAATAATCGCTTAGACGGAGCCGTTTCTGTTCCATGATTGATCTCTTCCGGTGGAAGATTCTTTGTTTCTCTATAAAGCTGCTGAATCTGGCGTTCGCTCTCAGGATCAAAATAGTCGTATTTTAGTATTTGAATATCCGTGAACAGGAGTGCTTCAAATTCATGCAGTTGTATGTAGGGGATAAATCGCTGTTTTACATTCGTGATTCCCGGAGTAGAAATAATATCTTCTTTCATGGCGGTCTCCAGAATACGGACGCTGTCTTGATGATTTTGGCATTGCATTGCCGGGGCGTATGCCGGAAAATCCGTGGGCAGCCGGAAAAAATCAAACATTGTGGTGACATAAGCCTCGGTATCCTGTTTAAGCCATGTTACAATATCATTTTTAGCCTGTTGATAAGAGTTGAGTCCGCAGCGGAATTCATAGCCTGCTTTCCGGCTGGTTAATACACAGCGGGAATCCAGGATTAGGCTTCCTCCGAAATATTTGTTCAGAGGTTCTTTTACAAAATGCATTTCACTCTGGCCCTCTGCTACAATATTAATGCGTATCATAAAGGCAGTCCTCCAAGTACATTTTTTACCCAAAGCTCTCCCATCGTGTATTGTTCAAGCCAGCCTCGCAAATCAGCCTCCTTATGGCGCCGGAGAGTGCTCTGCTGGCTTATATTATCATATTCGGCTGTAATAACATCTTCGCAGGAAAATTCATTCAACAGCAAAGGCGATTGGGTTGACACGATAATCTGCGAGGTTTTACTGGCCATCCGGATCTCCTTTGCAAGCAGGGAAATGGCATATGGGTGAAGTCCGATTTCCGGCTCATCCAAAATAATAGTCATAGGAGCGGTTGTCTGTGGCTGCAGCAGCAGTGTGGTCAGAGCCACAAACCGCAATGCCCCATCGGAAAACTGGTGCGGCCCAAATACCTCCTCTGCTCCTTCCTGCCTCCAGTTCAAGGGGATCATACCATTGAAATCCGGCTCCAGAACAAAGTCAAAAAACTGAGGTAAAATCATCCGTATATGCCGTACAATCCGGTTATAAAAAGGAAGCTCATCCGGATTTTCTTTCATTCGATACAAAAATGCGGCAATATTCCCTCCATCTGAACGCAGATAAGTACTGTCAGCAGCATTGGCATTGCTGCGAATTCGTGCGTTGATAGAAGTATCGTTAAAGTGAAAAACCCGTAACCGTTCCAAGTAACTTCGCAATGTACGTGCCGTAGCATCCCGGGAATCTGATAGTCCTGCCTCAAAATGCCCAATGCCGTAATTTTGCTTGTAAGGTATCGAATGCCATTTATCTTGATAAGAAATACATTCCCAGGAAAAAAACAATTGATCCGTTACACTGCGTTCCAGGCCGAAGGAATAAATGTCCTCTTTTTTTCCGTTATCATCGTGAATTCGCAGTTCACCCTCGATACGCTCGGTCTCTTTTGTTCCGAAATAAAATAGAGATTGGGCGCCGCCCTGTCTGGCAGCGTAGTTTCTTAACCCTCTGGTCATCATAAAAGAAACCATTTCTAAAAAAGAAATCAAATTACTCTTTCCTGCGCCATTAGCGCCGATAATCATATTGATTTCCTTTAAATCAATACGATTTTGCTCCAAATTTGTTCCATAAGACCGATAACCAGCCACGGCAATAGATTTTAAGTAGGTTTCTATCATAAGCTTTGTCCGCCTTTATTTATATGAATTAAGAGAGTTGCTGTCTTGCATTTATTGTACCATGATTTGCTTATTTTACAAGACTGCTTTTTTGTTATTGTTTGTCATATTACCCTCAGTGGACCGAGTGTCTCCTTGTTCACTGAGGGTATACGAATTTTATATACAATATTTTTGAAATAACAGTTGACAATTGTTGAAACTATGATATTATATAGTTAAAGTTGTTAAAACAACAAAAAATGCACTGTTGTTTCAAAAGAATGAAAGGAGGTTTTACCATGATTTACACAGTTACACTGAATCCGGCTCTGGACAAAACGGTTGAAATTCCATCCTTAACCGTAGACAGCGTAAACCGCATCACCACCATGCGGACCGACCCGGGCGGAAAAGGCATCAACGTGTCCAAGGTAATAAAGAAGCTGGGCGGCGAAAGCACAGCCGCGGGCATACTGGGAGGAAACACCGGCCGGGCTATCAGCCTTGCACTGGAGGCCATGGAGATTAAGACTGGCTTCTGGTTCGTAGAGGGAGAGACCCGGACCAACTTGAAAGTTATCGATCCGGTCAATCACACCAATACTGACCTTAACGAGCCCGGTATCACCGTATCTGGGGAAATACTGGAGGGTCTTTTGCAGGAGCTTCTTTTAGAAGTAAATGAGGGAGATATCGTAGTACTGTCCGGAAGTCTGCCCAAGGGTTCGCCAAAAGATACCTATGCCGCCTGGGTAAGAGCCTTAAAAAAAGCCGGGGCAAAAGTGATTCTGGATGCGGACGGAGAACTGCTGGCGGAGGGACTGAAAGCGTCTCCTTACCTCATTAAACCCAACAATCACGAGCTTTCGGCACTTATGGGAGAAAAGCTGGAAACACCAACGGAACTCGAAAAAGCGGCCCGTGATCTTATGGAAAAATACAGCATAGCAAAAATCGTAATATCCATGGGAGGCGCCGGAGCCCTGTACATAACAGAGGAAGAAACTATCTATGCCAAAGGATTAAAGGTCCCAGTAAAGAGTACTGTAGGAGCCGGCGACAGCGTAGTAGCTGCATTAGCCGTAGCCGAGGAATCCGGAAAAAGTCTGGAAGACACTGTCCGTCTCTCTACCGCTGCCGGAGCCGCCAACGTCATGTGCAGCGGAACCCAGGCCGCCGAATACGACACCATCAAAAACCTGATACCCAAAGTCGTATTCCATAAGCTGTAACCGGTCAGAAATCCTGCCATCTCACAAATTCTGCCTGGAGCCGTCCGTTTTTCAAAAACTGTTGCTGCAAAACCAATTCGATTGTTGCAAAACCAACCATAATCAAATATCATAAAGAAAGGAACTGTTATTATGAAAGCAAAAGCAGTAAGACTACATGGAGCCAACGATTTAAGACTGGATGAATTTGAGCTTCCAGAGATCACCGACGACGAAATCCTTGTCAAAGTCGTGTCCGACAGCATCTGCATGTCCACCTACAAATGCGCCATCCTGGGTGCAGACCATAAGCGTGTCCACGATGATGTGGCAGAGCATCCGGCCATCATGGGCCATGAATTTGCCGGCGACATCGTAAAAGTAGGCAAAAACCACCAGGACAAATTCAAGCCCGGCATGAAATTCACCCTGCAGCCGGCCCTCAACTACAAGGGAACCATGTGGAGCCCCGGCTATTCCTACGAATTCTTCGGCGGCGACTGCACCTACTGCATCCTTCCGGCGGAAGTCATGGAGCTGAACTGTCTCTTTGAGTACACAGGACGCGCCTACTATGAAGCATCCCTGGCAGAGCCCATGTCCTGCAGCATCGGCGCATTTAATGCGGCCTACCACACCAAAATGGGTGTCTACACCCACGAAATGGGAATCAAAGAGGGCGGCAAGCTGGCAATTATGGCAGGCGCAGGCCCCATGGGACTTGGAGCGCTTACCTACGCCCTTCACCGGGATGCACGTCCTTCCATGGTTGTAGTAACAGATGTAAACCCGGAGCGCCTGGCCCGTGCAGAGGAATTGTTCCCTGTAGAGGAAGCAAAAAAAGACGGCGTTGAACTTCATTTTGTAAATATGAGCAATTATGAGGATCCGGTAGCAGAACTGCGCAAAATCTCCGGCGGAACCGGTTTTGACGACGTATTCTGCTATGCTCCGGTAGCTATCGTCATTCAGCAGTCCAGCGAGATTTTGGGCCGCGACGGTTGTCTGAACTTCTTTGCCGGCCCCACTGACAACAAGTTCAGCGCAGCCATGAATTTCTACGACGTACACTACAATTCCACCCACGTAATGGGAACCACCGGGGGCAACACCGACGATATGCTGGAGTCCTTAAAGCTGACGGCAGCCGGCCGCATCAACCCGGCCGTTATGGTTACACACATCGGAGGACTGGATGCAGTGGTAGACACGACCTTGAATCTGCCAAAGATTCCCGGCGGCAAAAAGCTTATTTACACCCATCTGACCATGCCTCTGACCGCCTTAAGCGATCTGCGCGCCAAGGGAGAGAAGGAGGACAACAAGGACTTAATTGCGCTGGCAGATATCGTAGACGCACATCAGGGCCTGTGGTGCCCGGAGGCAGAGGAATACTTACTGGCAAACTTTATAAAAGAATAAGAGACCGAAATCTCCGGTTCGGGGAGCTTTTCGGCCCAGATCGGAGGAATGTATATGGATTCAATGGAAACACGCAGAAATGCGATTGTAGATCTGATTAATGAAAACGGAACCGTCAGCTTTTCACAGCTGAAGGATGCCTTTCCCAATGTATCGGAAATGACCCTGCGCACAGACTTAAAGCTTCTGGATGAGGCCAGGCGGATCTTAAGGATTCACGGCGGAGCGAAATCCGTCCAGGTGCTTATCGGCACCGATGATTTTCTGGGCCGTAAGTCCGTCCGCAATATTCCCCAGAAGCAGAAAATAGCGGAAAAGGCGCTGACGCTTCTGCGCCCGGATACTACGGTCTATCTGGATTCCGGCAGTACCACCACCATGTTTGCCCGTCAGTTTCCAGATCAGTCCAATCTGATTTACACTACAGGCCTAAGCTGCGCCACGGAGCTGGCGGGTCTTTCCAAGCCTGCTGTGATACTTCCGGGAGGCAAGCTGAACCGGTACAGCCAGAGTGTGTTTGGATTTTCCGCTATTAAAGAACTGGAGGGCGTGAACTTTCACCAGGCATTTTTAGGAATCACCGGCTATCACAGGGATGCAGGCTTTAGCTGCGGCATCCGGGACGAGGCGATTCTCAAGCAGACTGCGGTACGGCAGTCCGACCAGGTGATTGTACTGATGGATTCCAGCAAGCTTGGGCTCAAATGCAGCTTCAACATCTGCGGCCTGGATGCCATAGATGTTGTAGTGTCAGACGGGAGTCTTCCAGAGGACTTTCTGGAAGAATGCAGGAGGCACCAGGTGGAGGTTTTGTAGATCTGTTTTCTTGAATCCCTGACTATTTAGAAATAGTCCAGCTAAGAAATGTCAAGTATTTATTAAAAGTAATTTCTGCTGGACGGTAAAGCTGCAAAGGCACACGAGAGGAACTTTTATGAGTGCTTTTTCGAATAAAAGTTTCTCTCATTACCGGTGTGTCGAAGCAGCGTTACCCTTTAGTGCTGTCGCGCAGCGACTTTTAATAGGAGGGACGATTTTGAAAAATAAAGTACAGCGTTTTGGAAAATTTTTGTCGGCCATGGTAATGCCGAACATCGGCGCACTTATCGCCTTTGGTTTTCTTGCCGCACTGTTTATCGATACCGGCTGGATCCCCAACAAGGGCTTTAACAGCATGGTCGGCCCCATGCTGACATACCTGATCCCCATTTTGATTGCATCCACCGGCGGACGCATGATCGGCGGCGACCGGGGACGGGTGGTTGCAGCCATTGCCGTTATCGGTGCAATTCTCAGCAACACAGAGATCACAATGCTTATGGCCGCCATGGTCATGGGCCCCCTTTCCGGCCTTTGCGTCAAGAAATTTGACCAACTGATGGAGGGCCGTATGCCTGCCGGCTTTGAGATGCTGATTAATAACTTTTCGGCAGGCATTCTGGGCATGCTTCTTGCCATGCTGGGTTACATACTGATCGGCCCGATTATGAGCGGCATCCTGGCAGTGCTTGCCGCAGGCGTTACCTTTCTGGTGGAGCACAGCCTGCTTCCTCTGGCAGCCGTATTCATTGAACCGGCGAAGGTGCTGTTTCTGAACAATGCCATTAACCACGGTGTGTTCACCCCCATTGCCACCATCCAGGCGGCAGATGCAGGAAAGTCCATTATGTACATGCTGGAGGCCAATCCCGGTCCCGGCCTTGGTGTTCTCCTGGCTTACATGTTTTTTTGTAAGGATAAGACCACAAAGGATTCTGCTCCGGGCGCAGTGATTATTCACCTTCTTGGCGGTATCCATGAGATTTATTTTCCATATATACTGATGAATCCCTTTGTTATCATTGCCCCGATTCTGGGAAATATGGCGGCGATTCTCTGGTACACCATCACAGGCGCCGGCCTGGTCGGCCCGGCATCACCAGGTTCCATCATTGCATACCTGATGATGACGCCGGGATCGGATATGGTGAAAGTGATTTTAGGCGTAGTGATTGCAGCGGGAGTTTCCTTTGTAGTTGCTTCTCCCCTCGTAAAGATGGCCGGCAGCAAGAGCCTGGAGGAAGCCCAGAGCGAGATGGCGGCCAGAAAAGCGGAAGCCAAAGGGCAGGCAGCGGTTCCGGGCACTATTGAGAAAGCTTCCGAAGTTAAAAAGATTGTATTTGCCTGTGATGCAGGTATGGGTTCCTCAGCCATGGGAGCAACCAAGTTCCGCAACCGTATCAAAGGAAACCGTCCGGATATCACGGTGATCAATACCTCTGTGGACAATATTCCCGGGGACTGTGATATTGCAGTAGTACAGACCACTCTGGCCGACCGGGCAAAGAAATCCGCACCCCAGGCACAGCTTATCACCATCGGAAACTTTCTGGCAGATCCGGCTCTGGACGCTCTGTATGTACAGCTGACCACCGGGGATCAGCCTGCGGCTCCTGCAGGAGAGAACACCGACATTGTGATTCCCGATGTGCCCATCAAGAAAAATATTCTTATAAAAGAGGGGATCCAGCTTGGGCAGAAGCCGGTGAGCAAGGAAGAGGCTATCCAGGCAGCCGGGGAGCTTCTGGAAAAGCTGGGCTATGTGGACGGTTCCTATGTGGCGGCCATGCAGGAGAGGGAGAAGCTTGTTACGACTTACATGGGTATGGGCGTAGCGATACCTCACGGCACCACCCAGGCCAAGGGCACGGTGAAAAAGAGCGGAATTGTATTCTTCCAGTATCCCGAAGGCGTGGATTTTGGGGAGGAAAAGGCGCAGCTTGTATTCGGCATTGCAGGAGTAGGAGACGAGCACCTGGATCTTTTGGGAAAGCTCTGCACCCTTCTGGAAGATGAGGCCAGACTGGAAACGCTGAAGACCACAGATGATGTGGACTGGGTGCTGGAGCAGCTGGCATAAGCGTAAATTTATACAGATATACCCTGTGGGCACTCTTGATACATGCTCCTTTAGGGCGGGCAGATTTTGCATTTCACCCGTTAAGGTAGAAAATAAATGGTTCTTGGAGAATATCCGGGGCCATTTATTTTTATGGAATAGTTATCATCATGGATCTGGGACAGAGATTGAAAAGACTTTAGTTATTATTTATCACGAGATAGAGGATGTCCTGGATAAGGAAATTGTGATGGTTCAGGGCAGGAAAAATTTTGCTGATTCCATAAAGTCAAAGGCAACAAAAACTCTTTTGAAAGAAAAACTGTACGGTAAAATCAAAGGATTTTATGCGCAGCTGCTTAACGATTTATACACGAATATACAGATATTCAAATAGTAATGTCTTTTACAATGCACAAATCAATTTACAGGCACATGCATCTGTGGCTGTAGATTGATTTCATACCGGTGTATTGTAAGGGAGATTACGGAACTGGAATAGGAGATATTATCATGCCGGACATTTTTACATTAGAAACCAAGATAAAACAGATGATTGATGAAATGAAAGGGCTTTGCCAGACAAATGGCTTATCCAATCAGGCAAGTGAAGAAGTAGTGATTACTTCCGTATTTCTGTACAAATTTCTCAATGACAAATTTATGGCAAATATGAAAGTCTTTGCTGATGAAATGGGTATAAGTATCGAAGAGGTTTTGCAGGATGAAGATACCTTTGCAGGTTTCTATGATACATACCCACAGGATGTTGCCTTTAAGTATGAGGACACGATTGAATGCCTGATCAACAAAGTTGGAAATAATGATTTCTACAAGCTTTTTGATGATGCGTTGGAGAGAATATCCAATTATCCGGAAAATGAAGAATTCAGTATTGATACGGCAGATGGAGGAAGAAAGCCGTTGTTTACCAGGGTTACGGAAAATGTGGAAGTATCCAAGAGAAATAATTTTGCCAAAAATATATTTGGAATTATCAGTCAGGACAAATTTGATTTCGGAGCAGCATTTAAAAACAATTTTGACTTTTACAGTGCTATCTTTGAGCATCTGATTAAGGACTACAACGTTGCCAGCGGTGTATATGCAGAGTATTTTACCCCACAGGCTATCTCTGCTATTATTGCAAAGATTCTGGTAGGAATGTCGCCGATAGAGGATAAGATTTATGATGTGTATGATCCGTCAGCCGGATCCGGCTCACTGGTGCTTCATCTTGCAAATGCTTTAGGAAAGGGAAGCTTCGGCGATAGGGCACAGGTTTATACACAGGATATTTCTGGTAAATCATCCAGATTCTTAAGGACAAATATGCTGCTTAACGGACTTACAAACAGTTTGGATAACATCATTGAGGGTGATACACTTGAAACAC
Organism: Candidatus Merdisoma sp. JLR.KK011; assembly: GCF_036941125.1. Taxonomy (NCBI): domain Bacteria; kingdom Bacillati; phylum Bacillota; class Clostridia; order Lachnospirales; family Lachnospiraceae; genus Candidatus Merdisoma; species Candidatus Merdisoma sp. JLR.KK011. The sequence goes on from NZ_JAYWSZ010000003.1 coordinate 192,692, forward strand.
CGGCACATTATAAGGCGGCACACGATCCAGGCTCAGGGGTAAAGCGGTTTGACTATATAACATCAAATCCTCCCTTTAAGATGGATTTTTCTTCTACTAGAAATTCTATTGAACAAAAGTGGGAGAATTCCGAGGTAAGGGATGGAATCAAGAGATTCTTTGCAGGAGTGCCCAAGATCCCAAATAAGAAGAAAGAATCCATGGGAGTATACTTGTGTTTTATTCAGCATATTCTTTGGAGCTTAAAAGAGGACGGGAAAGCGGCGATTGTTGTGCCTACAGGATTTATTACGGCGCAGTCAGGCATTGAAAGGATGGTTCGCCAGACAATCGTTGATAAGCACTGGCTGAAAGGCGTTATTTCTATGCCCTCAAATATCTTTGCCAATACGGGAACTAACGTATCTGTTCTCTTTATTGATAAATCCAATAAAGAGGGGAATATCATGTTGATCGATGCCTCCAAGCTGGGGGAAAAGAGGAAAGAGGGGAAGAACCAGAGAACTGTTTTACGTCCGGATGAAGTAAAGAAGATTGAAGATACGTTTATCAATCAGGATGTTGTAGAGGACTTTAGCGTTTCGGTGACCTATGAGGAGATTGCAGATAAAAATTACTCCTTGTCGGCAGGGCAGTATTTTGAAGTGCGGATTGAGTTTGTAGAATTGTCGCCGGAGGCGTTTGAGAAAAGGATGCGAGCATATTCCTCGAATCTTGAAAAGCTGTTTTCGGAGGGGAAGGCTTTGGAGGAGGAGATTAGGGAGAGGCTAGGGGAATTAAAATATGAATAATAACAAATTAGACACAATTGGAAATGTCTGTTCCAGATTTAGTAGTGGAAAAAATATAATTTCTTCAAAAATAAAAGATGAGGGAATGTATCCGGTTTTTGGTGGAAATGGGTTAAGAGGATATACAGATACGTACAATTTTGAGGGTGAATGTGCAATAATAGGGATAATATAATGAAATCGTATCTATATCCCCCATTTGAAATGGGGGCCGAGGCAAAGCCGTAGCGTTGCATAAAGTACTAAAACCTCCTATGCTATAATGATATTGGTTTCGCAGGCCATATCAAAAGCATAGGAGGTATCCAAAATGGATAATCAAAGTATAGCACACACCAGATGGAATTGCACATATCATATTATCTTCATACCGAAATATCGAAGAAAAATCATGTATGGAGAGACGAAGAGAGATTTGGTAGAAATTATAAAGAAATTATGTGAGATGAAACAGGTGCAGCTAATGGACGGGAAGGTATGTATAGATCATGTGCATATGTATGTGGCGATACCGCCAAAGATGTGTGTATCGGAATTCATGTCATATCTGAAAGGGAAGAGTACATTAATGCTGTTTGACAGACATCCGGAGTACCGAACGAAATGGGGAGACAGACATTTCTGGGCCAGAGGATATTTTGTATCAACAGTAGGGAATGTAAATGAAGAAACAATTAGAAAATATATACAAGAACAAGAAGAGAATGACAAGTTAGAAGATGGAAGAAAGTAAAAGGCCCCCTGTAGGGGGCAACTGGTAAAGATGGTATTGCGGAACCCCGCCTTAGGCGGAACCAGTACTATACCCCGGAGGGGTTAAAACTAAACCCCCATTTGAAATGGGGGTTGCTAACTTGAAAAGGATGGGAAAGGAAGAATTAAGGCTATCGACTATAATAAACAGGCAGACGAGGGCATTCAAAATATCTATGAGGAAGATGCGAGAAAGCTGTACCGCAAATGGGATAATATTAAGCATATCAGCGAAGAACTAAAAGACAATGCAAGGGCCAGAAAAGCATATCCGGGAGGTGTCTGGGGATTAAGTATCAAGACAAAGGAGCGTTTGGCGCCAAAGGCCGGAAGAGGCTTGCATTTTGGTGTTGTTGTCACTCTGAAAGAAATGAATGGAGTGAACCGAATTGACGATTTCATTAAGCTCTGCATGGTAAGAGGATGGCTGGTGAATGAAATTGATGTTCAAAATCAGATTGATATTTATAATAAAGCAGAAGAGGAGATTGTTTTTGAATAGTTTTTGATTCAATGAATCTTTGCCAGCCACTTATTTTGACCTTCATGTCTGGTCCACTGTCGGAACTGCCAAAGTTTAAATATGAATAAGGTTATGATAGAAAAAATCGAGAAATAGAATCTTCTATTTCCACAAGGTAGTGGTTTACCAGCCCTCAAGTACATTATATAATCATTTTAAATGGAATAGGGGGAAATGCATATGGCATATGATTTGGAAAAAGAAAAAAGAGAAGCAATCGCCGCAGGACATCGGGCTCTCAACAGCTTAAGGGCTGCACAGAGTGATTTGAACAGTGCAAAAAGTTGGGGCCTATGGGATATGTTTGGCGGAGGATTTTTTTCTACCATGATCAAGCGTTCCAAAATGGATGCTGCAAAACAAAATATGGATCAGGCAAAATACGAACTTCAGAATTTCAGCCGGGAATTGAGAGATGTAAGCATCTCTTATAATCTGGAGATGGAAACGGGTGATTTTCTTTCCTTTGCGGACTGGTTCTTTGACGGATTTATTGTAGACTGGATGGTTCAGGACAGGATCAACAATGCAGGAAGCCAGGTTGCGGAAGCCATTGGGCAGGTTGAAAATATCCTGAGACGGCTGCAAAGCTTTTAAGCGGCCGCTATTTTAATCGTTCTTTTTCCGCATTCAATAGCTCAATATTAATATTATTCTCGCTGGCGGTTTTATCCACCCACAGATTCAGCGAATCAACGGCAAGGGATACCTCATCCAGCTTTTTGCTGATAAATGCAAAGTCCTTGATCTCGTCATCCGTTATCTTTCCATCCCGGGCAATCTGGATAAGGCGGCCGGTTAAGGGATTGATTTCGTTTAAGCTGGCGATGGTTTCTAAAATGATATTGGATAACTCCGACACCTCAATTTCCGGAACATAGCGGGCTCCGATGGTACATTTGTGGGAACAGTAGTAATTGCACAGGTCCGGTCTTTTGTAGCAATCCGCCATTTGAACAATATCATAAGGCGTGGGCTCCTGCAGCTCGTATTCGATTTTTTCAATTCTGGAGGCAGAGATGCCGGCCATCTTCTCGCTGGCCTTTTCACGTGTCAGGCCCTGTTCTTCCCGGCAGAGCTGATAAATGTTTTTATTTTCCCGTACGGATTGTTTGCCCATAATAAATCACTTCCTCATTTCTCGAAGATTGAGAAATACACCAGGTTATATCTCTTTATCCGGCGTGTATTTTTCTCCTGTCATTTATTATACTGAAAACATGTGGAAACGGCAAGAATAAGTAATACAGAATGGGATGAGCGGATGGGTACGGAAAAACGGATGCAGCTAATTCGGATGCTTGAAAAAATGGAGCAGAATCCGGAGTTTAGCAAAAAAATAGGAATCAGAAATAAATCGGATTTCAAGCCGGAAAAGAGCTGAGAGCGTGACCGGAAGACTTATTTCATTTTAGTGAGCCAGCGGTGTGGGCTGGCAGATGGAGGTTAAAAATGTTAACACTGTTATTTGCAGTATGTATGATTTGGTTTTTTGGAAAATTATTTTTGTTTGGTCTTAAGGCGACTTGGGGAATAACAAAATTTTTGCTTACAATTGTGCTCCTGCCGTTTGTTTTAATTATAATGGCTGTCAGCGGAATGTTTTACATAGCTTTTTTCATATTGATTGTGGGCGGTATTATAGCAGGCATCAGTAAAAATTAGAGAATATTACAGGGAAGCCAGCTGGGATGTGATTTTGTTACGTTCGGGCTGGCATTCATATCTTCTGGGTGGAACGAGAAAACCGGAATTGCTGCTGTGTGGGAAATTGAGCAGCGGACAATTCAGGGTCAGGCCGCCGCTTAAGGCGGATAATACAAGACAGAATAAGGGGGAAACATGAGTCAGATACTGGATGAACATTTACAGAAAAATGAGAAAATAGAAAGAGCAATCGCAGATTTGCAGCAGGAGCCAACACAGGAGATGCTGGCACATGTGCTGACGGTTATTCGCCGCCGGATGAATGATGGAGGCCAGTTGGTTGTTGCGGTGGATGTGTCAAAAGGGAATGCTCAGATGAATGCACAGGCCATTAAAACAGAGGATGGAGGCGTCTGGTGGTCTGCCTTTACCAGCTTTGAGGAAGAAATGAGAGGAAACAGCCGTGTGATGTCTACTTTTTTGGGAAGTATGAAACAACTGTTTGAGATAGCCCTAAGGACCGATGGAATCAATGGTATCATCATCAATCCCTTTAATCGGACTATTATGCTGGATAAGGAATTAATAGGGATTATTCTGGGAGAGAACTGATTTGAAAGAACCGTATGGCATGGCAGATTTATCTGCATGGTTTAGGGTAAACATGGGTTTGCGAAAAAAGTTTTCGAAGCTTTTTAAGAGGAGAATGGTTCATATGCTATCAGGAATTATTGAAATTGATGTTCATGGAAAAAATGTTGAGGAAGCATTTAAGGAAATAAGAAAACAGTTGAACAGGGCAAATGCAAGTGTATATCGGATTCGGGTTATACATGGATATCACGGAGGTACCAGAATCCGTGATGGCATTCGGGAAGAATTTGGATATGAAAGGGAGCCGAAAATAAAACGCATTACAATGGGGGACAACCCTGGGATTACGGAGTTGGTATTGCGGGAGTTGTAAGGAAGAAGATACTTTAAGAATTGCGGTATTCTATTGGAGACATGTGGTAATACTCTTGAAATTTTTTGTAGAAAAATCCTTGATTTTCATAGCCGATTTCTCGAATGATTTCTAAAACCGGCATATTTGTATTTTTAAGAAAAAATCCGGCTTGGATCATGCGCTGGGTAATAAGAAGTTCTTTAAAAGATTTCCCTGTATGTTTTTTTACATAAGAACTCAGATAGTTAGGATGAAATCCAAAGATATCAGCGACGGAATTCAAGGTGGCCGTCAGATAATTGGATTCTATATATCGGAGAATCAGTAATAGCATCTCATTGTTATTGCTGTCATTTGGCTCTGCAAGAGGATGCTTTTGGTACATGCGCAGAAGCTGGGAAAACAATATGATCATATAGGCATCCATAATCTCATCACTACAGATTTTAGAATCATAATATTCACAGAGAAGCTGCTGGATAATGAAGTGGATATGAATATCAGGCTGTTTATGAAAAATCAGGTATTGATACTTGCCTTGCTTTTCACGAAGGGCATCAACGAGAAAACGGGAAACAAGCCCCTGCGTAGACAGTCTGGATAGAAAGTTTGATGTAAAAAAATCTTTTCGCATATCAATTGTAATAACGATATCTTCCTCAGAAAGAGGCCGGATTTCATGAATCGTGTTCCTATCCAGGATGCACACATCTCCTTTATGCAAGGTTATTTCTTCGTCGTTTATAAATTGCGTCATTTTTCCATTATATATATAAATAAGTTCTATGACAGAGTGAATATGTTTCGGCGTAGAAGTAAAACGCGACTGTTGACTAAGACAGATATTATGCTGATTCATAATAGAGTCAAACTTAAAGACGTACAATTCTTGGCCATCCAAAACTATTTTTTCAATACGTTTGTACCGGCTGCTTAAACGTTCCGGATATTCCCGATGATACAATTCCCTTGAAGATAGTTTTCTTAGTTTATTTTCTAATTGGCAGAGATTCATATGCATTCTCCTTTAATACTCACAAATTATATCTATAGCAGGCTTTTTCACACCAGACAAAAGAGAAAGATTAAAAGTATTATATTAATAAAAACTTTATGCGTCAAGCAAGCAATAAGAACGGATTAAGTTTGGTAAGTGATTATATTTTGTTCCGAAATTGTGGGCTATGACGATTTCTCATATGATGTAAATGTAAGAACCGGTTCACAAAAGATAACTAAGGAAAAAAAGGAAAGCAGGAAGGAGTAACAAAGATGGCGAAAGATATTTCAAAGTATGAATATGGCAAAATGTGCTCAGATATTTTGGAAGCAATTGGAGGAAGCCAGAACATTAAGACAGTTTTTCACTGCATAACCCGGTTACGAATTGTTCCGATCAGTACGGAACTGGTAAATATGGATAAATTAGATAGTGTGAGCGGTCTTTTGAAAGTTGTTGAGTCAAGTGGACAGATACAGTGTGTTGTGGGAACCGATGTTCCTGAAGTATATGCTGACTTCTTGGAAATTGCGGACATCCGTGAAGGAGAGGAGAATGCTTCGGAAATCGGTGACAGTGTAGCTGAGGAAAAGAAGCCAAATCTTATTACCCGGGGGCTTAATACTCTGGCTTCCTGTGTGACACCGGGTTTGTATGCGATTGTTGCAGGCGGAATGATCAAAGGTATTGTTTCACTGGTAACCGCCCTTGGTCTGATTGCGGCTGACTCAGATATAATTACGGTTCTGAATGCTGTAGGGGATGCTCCGTTTTATTTTATGCCGTTCATTATCGGATACGCAGCAGCAAAACGTTTTAAGGTTAAAGAAATATTTGGTATTATGACAGGTGGTATCTTGATGTATTCAACTTTCTTGTCGCCGGCAGAAGGTGTTAAAGGTTATAATTTCGGTTTATTTAATATTCCGGCTTATAATTATAAAGGTTCTATATTCCCGGTTGTTTTATCCGTATGGCTGTTTACAAACGCAGGTCCTGTGGCAGGTGCCCTGTTCTGCGGAATCATTCCGTTGACAATTATTTTTGGTGTAAAAGGATGGTCTGCGATTGAACTTCAGAATCTGGAAACATTAGGACATGATTTTATGCTGCCTAATTTCTTCTACTCCAATTTAGCTGTGTCTGGGGCGGTTATTGCATATGCTTTGAAGATGAAGCCTGGTGAGAGAAGGTCTGCTGCAATTTCTACTGGGATGGTAACTGTTCTTGCAATTGCAGAACCAGCTTTATACGGTATTACTTTACCCGAAAAGAAGCCATTATATGCGGCTATGGCAGGAGGCGCAATAGCTGGTGCATTAGCAATGATTTTGGGAGTTGTTACATATGCATTTTCTGCTCCGGGAATAACAAGTATTGCGACCTATATGGATGAGGGAAATAACTTTTTGCGGTTATTAGTAGTTATGGCAGTTGCGTGGTTATCTTCATTTATCATTTCATTTCTTTTAAATAAAAAAGAAGTCTGAGTAAAACATTAAAAAATAAAAACAGATCAAAGTATTTTAAAAAACAGGAGGTATGATTGCACGATTTACCACATATCCGGCAACATGTCATCCGGACGATGTATTACAGATGATTCTGGACGATCAATATTCTAATTGGTTTTATTTGGATGTATTAGCCAGAGGAGCATATCCTGCTTACATGAGAAGGTATTTTGAAAAAGAAAACATTCATATCAAAATGGAAGCGGTGGATGATGAAATCTTAAATAACAATACCATTGATTTTACAGCATTTTCCTATTATTTTTCACAGGTTTCTACTGTGAATCAGGGATGGGAAAAAACAAGCGGAAATTTGATCATGGCTAATAAAAATCCACATCTGGAATCAAGCGAGTGGGGATGGCAGAAAGATCCTGTAGGGCTTCGCATTACTTTAAATCAAGTCTATGATCGCTATCAATTGCCGATATTTATTGCCGAAAATGGGTTGGGAGCAAAAGATGTACTGGAGAATGATGGTAGTGTTCATGACTCCTATCGTATCGACTATATCAAAACACATGTTGAGCAAATGAAAGAAGCTATTCTTGACGGCGTAGATTTGATTGGATACACTATGTGGGGATTTATTGATATTGTATCCTGCGGTTCTATGGAAATGAGCAAACGATATGGAGTGATATATGTGGATCAGGATGATGAAGGAAAGGGGAGTAAAAAACGTTACAAAAAAGATTCCTTTTATTGGTACAAAAAATGTATTGAAAGTAATGGGGAGGATCTTGAATAACTGCGGATGATCCTCCAGGCCATTTACTTATTATTGGGCTTTTGCACCCGGTACTGACTGGGGCTTAAGCCTTTTTTCTTTTTAAAGAGCCTGGAGAAGTACAGAGTGTCCTCATAGCCTACAGAGTGGGAGATGATTGCTACGGGCAGATCTGTAGATTTCAGGAGGGAGCAGGCTTTCCGGATGCGCAGGTCTAAGAGGTATTCCTTAAGGGAGGAACCGGTAGCAGATTTGAACAGGCGGTGGAGATAAGAGCGGTTTAAACCCATGGAATCAGCCAGGCTTTGGACAGAGATCTTGTTGGAATAATTTGTCTCCAGGTAGGTGAGCGTTTCTTCCACATAGCTGATTTGCTTTTCCCCAGGAGTGTACTGTTCTCGGGGGAATTTGCTTGCAAGAAGAAACATGTATTCGTAGAGGATGCTGTTCATCATAAGATCCCGGTTGGCGTTCAAGTGGCTGGCTTCAAACATTTTTTCGTGACAGAGGCGGATGCGGTCATCGTGGCCATAGTGAAAGACCGGGGAAGACAGCAGAGAGGTGCGCTCTAAGTAACCTTTGATCTTGACACCCTGGAAGCCTATCCAGGTGTAGATCCAGGGATCTTTGCGGTCAGCTTCATAGTAGATAAGCTCATCGGGGCAGATGAGGAAGGCGTCGCCCTCTTTCAGATGGTACATGGTTTCTTTTGTTTTATAGTAGCCCTGGCCTCCCAGAATATAGTGGATGAGGTAGCCGCTGCGGATGATGGGGCCGTAGCTGTGGCCTGGGATGCAGGTTTCGTAGCCGCAGGTGTAGACGAAGGCGTCGAGGTTTTTGAAGTAGTCATTGGAGAAGAGGAAGTCTTTCATTTCGGGGGTCCTTTCTTTTTTAATGGGACGCTGCAGCCCTGGAAGAAAGCCTTGGCATCAAAGAGAACGGTTTTGTCACAAGGGTGCATGAGAAGGCAACATTTGTCCATGTTTTCTTTATTTTAATATAGTATAGTTAAAATAACAAGAGCAGATCATAATCTGCAGAGAAAGGGGAGTATATAATGGACGAAAAGAAGCGACAGAGATATCTTGCGATATCGGAAAAACTGACGGAACTGGTAGGAGGAAAAGACAACATTCAGGGCGTAGCCCACTGTGCCACCCGGCTTCGGATTGTTCTGGAGAACAATGATACGGCGGATCTGAAGGCGATTGAGAACCTGGATCTGGCGAAGGGGGTGTTTGTGGCCGGGGATCAGCTTCAGATTATTTTTGGAGCCGGACTGGTGAACGATGTGTATGAGGTGTTTACGGAGTACACGGGAAAGCAGAATATGAGCCTGAGTGATCTGAAGACGGAGGCGAATAAGAAGATGAATCCTCTACAGAGAATCATTAAGGCGCTTTCGGATGTGTTTATTGATATTATGCCGGGTATTCTTGCGGCGGCTCTTCTGACGGGACTTTCCGGTGTGCTTGCGAATGTGGATCTGGTGCAGAACAGTGAGACGTTGTTTGGTATCACAAGGTTGATTAATATTTCTTCTGGCGCTATTTTCGGGTTTCTTCCTCTGGCTGTGGCCTACAGCGCATGTAAGCGGTTTGGAGGACGGCCGATTCTTGGTATTGTGATGGGATGTATTATGCTGTCACCGAGCCTTGCGGATGCTTATGCGGCGGCACAGGGGACAGTGGAGGTTACTACGCTGCATCTTTTCGGACTGGGGGTAGACCTGGTCGGCTTTCAGGGCGGTATTATCGTGGCGCTTCTGATGGGTGTGGTTACGGCAAAGCTGGATCTCTTTTTTGAGAAAAAGGTGCCTGAGGTTATCCGGCTTCTGGTATCGCCGCTGCTTACGACTCTGGTCGGGGCGCTTTTGCTCTTTACGATTATCGGACCTCTCGGGAGAGGGCTTGCTTCCGGTATTACCGGTGCTCTGGTGTGGATGACGCAGAATCTGGGTGTGTTTGGCTATGCCCTGTTTTCCGGGGTTCAGCAGCTTGTGGTGATTACGGGACTTCATCACATCTTCGGAGCGATTGAAGCGCAGCTTCTAGCGGATACGGGAAGAAATATTCTCAATCCTCTGATGTCGGTAGCTATGACGGCCCAGGGCGGTGCGGTTCTCGGATATCTGCTTCGGAACCGGAAAGATGCAAAGACCCAGGAGCTTTGTATTCCCAGCTTTGTGTCTGTGCTTTTCGGAATTACGGAGCCGGCTCTGTTCGGCGTGAATGTGCGGTTTAAGTATCCTCTGATTGGCGGCTGCATCGGCGGCGCAATCGGCGGTGCGGTTGTTTACTTTACGAATCTGGCAGCCCTTGGTTTTGGAACAACGGTGGTTCCGGGAATCGCTCTGGCGGACCCGGCAGGTAATGGTTATGTAAACTATGTGATTGCCCATGTGATTGCTCTGGCAGCGGGCTTTGTGATGACTCTGGTTCTGAGCGGCTTTCAGAAGCAGGCTGCAGCTGTGGAAGGAAAGACGTCGGAGGTAAAGAATGTGGAAGAACCGGCTCCCGTAGTTCTGGCGGAGGCTGCGGATTATAAGGAGGGAACCTTCCTTGCTTATACGGCCGGAGAGATGATTGCCATGGAGGATGTGAAGGATGAGACCTTCCGCAATAAGGTACTTGGCGATGGCATTGCCATTCAGCCGGAGGAAGGTGCGGTTTATGCTCCGGTGAATGCTGCGGTAGCCAGTGTGTTTGAGACGAAGCACGCTATCTGCCTGGTGTCGGATGCCGGAGAGGAGATTCTGATTCACATTGGTGTGGATACGGTGAATCTTAAGGGTGAGCATTTTACCGTCTGTGTAAAGGATGGAGATCAAGTGAAGGCCGGACAGCTTTTGATTAAGTTTGACTTGAAAAAGATAGCCGAAAAGGGTTATGATACGGTTATCCCCATGATTTTTACGGACCCGGAACATCAGCCGGATATGAGCGGATGGGAGCTTCGGAAGGTCCGGCATGGAGAACGCCTGTAAGTACGGCTTTATAAGTCCGGCGTTCCCGAGGAGGCTGGCGGGCTTCGTCCGGTAAGGTGCACCCTTCGGGCACCCCATTAACGCATGCCCCTCCGGGGCTGGCGGACTTCGTCCGATAAGGTGTGGATTATCAGATTGGAAAGGGGTCAGATGGACAGATAAAAATGTCCGTCTGGCCCATTAAGAGAAATTGCAGAACTGGAATGGAGAATACAGCAATGGTAAAAAGTCCAATGAAAAAGGAAGCTTATCGAAAGCATTTTCAGGAAAGGAAAGAGTGGTATGACCGGGTGCAAAAAGACCCCATGCGGCTTCAGTATCATATTCAGCCGCCCATGGGATGGCTCAACGATCCCAACGGACTGTGCCAGAAGGACGGCATCTATCATATTTATTTTCAATATTGTCCCTTTTACCCGGAGCTTGGAAGCATTTTCTGGGGGCATATGACTACAAAAGATTTTATACATTACGACGAGCATGAGCCTGCAGTGTATCCGGATACCCAGTGGGATTGTAACGGACCCTACAGCGGCTCTGCTTACCAGGAAAACGAAACCATCTATTTCTTTTATACGGGAAATGTCCGCTATGAGGGCAGCTATAATTATGTGACGGACGGAAGAGAGCAGAACACAATTCTCGTTACCTCCAGGGATGGATTTACATTTTCCGAAAAACAGCTTTTGATGAAAAATGAGGACTATCCGGCGGATATGAGCAGGCATGTGCGCGATCCCCAGGTGTTCCGGGAAAATGACCGGTATTTTATGATTCAGGGGGCGCGCAGTGTGAAGGATGAGGGTTCGATTCTTCTGTTTGAGAGTGAGGATTTGATACACTGGTCTTATAAGCTGAGATTTCAGCCAGAGAAGCCCTTTGGGTATATGTGGGAGTGTCCCAATTATCTGAAAATCGGGGATCGCAGATTTCTCTTTACCTGTCCTCAGGGCGTGCCCAGAGACGGCTTTGAGTTTGCCAATGTGTATCAGTGCGGCTGGTTTTCCCTGGATTATGATTTTAAGGGAGAAAATTACGTGCTTGGAGCTTTCCATTCTCTGGACAGGGGCTTTGATTTCTATGCGCCTCAGGTATTTCAGGATGAGGCCGGACGGTGGATTCTGTTCGGCTGGATGGCTGTGCCGGACGCCGGGTATGAGGAGCCGACCCTTGCCAGAGGATGGATTCATGCGCTGACGATTCCGCGGGAGCTTTATGTGAATGATGCAGGCCTGTTGTGCCAGAGGCCCCTAAAGGAGCTTAAGAGACTTAGAAAGGAGAAAGCTTCTGGAAAGCTTTCGGAGGGTCTTAAGCGGTGGACATCACCCTGCTTTGAGCTGAAGTTTCTTATGGAAGAGGGAGCAGAAGACTTTGAACTGCATCTTCGGGAATCTGTGGTACTGGCTTATAAAGACAGGGTGCTGAAGCTCGATATGACGGGATGTGGAAGTGGAAGAACGGTGCGCAGATTAAAGACAGAGAAACTTTGGAAGCTTCAGATTTTTTCAGATACTTCCAGTCTGGAGATCTTTGTCAATGACGGAGCGGACGTATTTACCAGCCGTATCTACGATTCGATGGAGAACCTGCAGATTCGGATGGCGGAAGGGAAAATACAGGGAACCTGGGAGTACTATTCCCTTTGATTAGAAAATGAATTTCGTATAGCGTTTAAGAAATGATTTGCGGTTGTCCGCGATTTATAGAGGAGAAAGACGAAAGACTGTTCGGAAAATGTTATCCGGGACAGTCTTTTGCTATTGCAGGCAGAGGGGAAGAATAAAAGCATATTGTTTATGGAATCAAATATTGCACGGAAAATCTTTTCTTTCCTTTTTTCTTATAGTATAATAGTAACAACGATTCAGCAGCCTTGTATGTCAATTGAACAGAGACGAAAAATACTTATGTAAACAAAATGCCGGACAGATGATCCTGACAAAGAAGGGATGTGATAATATGCCAATGTTGAAGGATGACCATCGGAAACAGGAAAAAATGAATGGTGTAATTTATGATATGTCACCGTCTGCAGGTTATAAGCATGGGATTATTAATAATAACATCAATACAATTATAAAGACAGGCTTAAAAGACAGTCTTTGTCTTGTATTTATGGAAAATCTTGATTTCCAATATCATCCGGAAGAAAACGACGACTATGTGATTCCGGATGTTATGATTATCTGTGACAGAAAGCATCTGAAAGGCGGAACCTACAGCGGAGTCCCCAAATTTATCGTGGAGACCTTAAGCCCGTCAACAGCCCTTAGAGATAAAACAGACAAAATGCGTGCATACGAGAAAGCGGGTGTAAAGGAATACTGGATCGTATCCCCACAGGGAAAATCTGTTGAGATTTATTATCTGACAGAAGGCAGATATATACTGACCTATCATTATATTCTTGAGGATGATCCGGCGGAAGAGCACTATAATGCAAAGACCGAGATTGCGCTGACCGGATTTCCGCAGATTACTATGAAGCTCGAAGATATCTTTGAAGGAATGGAACCATAATCACCCAGTATTAAGACTCAGTTTAAGACAGGAGAACAAGCTATGAGCATCACAGGAACACAGACCAGTATTTATAACGGATTAACCTTTGGCCCATATCTCAAAAAAAGCGTGGATGAAAGCCGTTCAGACACAACGGAAAGGAGCTTTCAAAACCTGCTCAGGCAAGGCGGCCAAGATAAGCAGGACCTCGCAGGCGAAGAAGCAGAATCCACAGTCCAGGCCGAAGTAGAAGAAGCAAAAAAGCTGCTAAAAAACTACCAGACTGTCTTGGTAAAAGAGATCCTCTACGGCACCTCCAACGCCCAATACCAGGAAGAAAAGAAGCGGAACAAAAAATACCAGCTCTTCAAGTCCGACAACGGTGTCTTCGGCGACAAAACCCTGGAAGAAATGGTAAACCCAACCGACAATCCAAAAGCCACCTGGAACAGCGCCCAGTCCAAAAAGCTGACAAAAGATCAGCTTCGTTATTTAAAAGAAAACTACAATATAACAGACATATCAAACGAAGACTTCTGCGGAATTCTCATGGAGCTGGTCGATATGCAGGTTCTTTCCCGCGAAGAAGCCGAAAAATACCTGCTGCGTGACGTTCCGGCCGAAGTCGCCCAGACAGGATACAGAGTTACAAGCCAGAAAGCCGCCGAAAAAGAAGCAGAACTCGAAAGAATGCAGAACAGCCAGATTTTGCAGGAGCTCCTGCAGCAGCTCTTAGAAAACAAAGAAGACTTAAAAACTGTTTACCCAACAACGTAAATGGGTCTGGAGCAAGATAAGCCCGGAGGCTTTTCCGATATCAGGTGTCCGGCTGTTCGCGAACGCTCTGTCTGCTCTGAGCGGACAAAGGTAATGTCCGTTCAGAGCAGACAGAGTGTACGTGAACCGTCCGAACACGGATATGGAAAAGTCTCCGGGCTTATCTTGCTCCGGACCCGGCATAACCTAAAGAATCCCCAAAACCTCATTCAAATCCCGAATCTCAAAATCCACCCGTGCCTCCGTATCATTCACAACCCCATCCGGATTATACCAGCAAGTCCGAATCCCGGCATAAGTCCCCCCTAAGATATCACTCGTCAGCGAATCTCCTACAATCAGTACCCGGTTGCGATCCACATCCCCAATCTTCGCAAAAACACAATCAAAAAACTCCTTCGCCGGCTTCTCAAACCCAATCTCCTCCGACAAAAACACCCCATCCATCAGCATATCAAACCCAGAATTTTGAAGCTTCTTTGTCTGCGCCGTCACAGTCCCGTTGGACACCACATACTGTCGAAGCTTCCCGGCCAGAGAAGCCGCCAGCTCCTTGCTGTGATCACAAAACACAACCGTATCCCCGAGGCGCACCTGATAAGCTTCATTAAACCGTTCGCTTAAAGACGGATCAATCCCTTCTGCGGAAAAAAATTCCTCAAACCGTCCAATCAGAATCTGCTGCTTTGTCATTTCCCTGCGTTCCAGCCGGTTCCAATATTTCCGGTTAATAACCGAATACCGCCGAAGCATCTCATCTGAACACTCTCCCAATCCGAATTCCAGAAAGAGAGAACGGATAGCCGCCTTCTCCGCTTCCAAAAAGTTAAGCAGCGTTCCGTCCACATCCCATAAAATAACATCAAAGTTTTTCATAGCTTTTTTCTCCTACTATTTTAAGTCGCTGCGCAACAGCACTAAAGGGTAAAGCTGCTCCCTGCGGGCCTCCTGCTTTATAGAGTCCTGCCGCAAGGACAGAAAAAACCGTAAAAAACGGAAACTCCATAACAAAGAGTTTCCGTTTTTTAAGTGGACCTGAGGGGAATCGAACCCCTGTCCGAAAGCCTGTTCCCTGTTCTTCTACTATCATAGTCAGTTCTTTGACATTCCCTCCGCCGGCCGGGAACTAACACCCTGACGGTTTCAGTAGCTTCATAATACGCCCATGCGCGCAAAGCTTAACGCAAGTCGTTTCCTGCATAGTCGATGCCGGGTTCTTAAAGTGCAGGTGCTCTAAGGCCGACAGCTGCCATTAGGCAGCGTATGCTAAATTGTCTTCAGCGTTTATATTTAGATTTGCGATTTGACGCATCGCCTGCGGATAGCTTCACCAGCTGCGAGACCCCCGTCGAAACCAGTACAAGCCCCTGTAGGGTAAGTCTGTTTTTATAGTATATCCCAAATGCATCCCCTTTGCAACTGTTTTTTTACATTTCCCCCTGTTTTGTAAATTGTATTTGCCTGGGGATTTGCTAAAATTTAAATCAGTTCACAAAGTAAACAGCAACAGCAGAGGTATCAAATGACTGGAGTAATCAAAGGAACGGGGGCAAGTGTGCCTTCCCGGATCCTGGAAAACAAAGAGCTGGAAAACCTGGTGGAAACAAGCGGCGCATGGATACAGGAGAGAACCGGCATTGAAAGGCGGCACATCGCCGTCAGGGAAACAACGGTCTCCATGGCTGCGGAGGCTGCGGCAGAGGCATTGAAAGAGGCAGAGCTTCAGCCGGAGCAGATTGACATGATCCTGGTATCCACCATGTCCCCGGAAGAAATCATGCCATGTACGGCCTGCCAGGTACAAAGAGAAATCAAAGCTTCCCGGGCGGTATGCTTTGACCTAAGCGCCGCCTGCAGCGGATTTGTCATGGCATATGTCACCGCATGCGCTTACATAGAAGCCGGCATTTTTCAAAACATCCTTGTGATAGGAAGCGAGTGCCTGTCGGATGTCACCGACTGGAGCGACAGGGGAACCTGCATCCTCTTCGGAGACGGAGCCGGCGCCGTAGTCCTTACGGCGGCAGAGGAGCCGGGATACCTTCCGTCCATTTATTCCGACGGAAGCAAGGGAGAGGCGCTGACCTTAAAAAGCCGGCAGAACCACAATCCCTTTGGAAAGGAAGCGCCCGGAGAGAGCCAGGGAACGTCCTATTATATTGAAATGGACGGCCAGGCCATCTTTAAATTCGCAGTCAGAAGCATCCCCCAGGCCATTGAGGAGGTACTTCAGAAGAATCATTTGCACAAAGGAGACATCCAGTATTACGTGCTCCATCAGGCAAATGAGCGCATTGTGGAGGCAGTGGCAAAGCGGCTTGGAGAGCCGGCCTATAAATTTCCCATGAATATGAAGGAATACGGCAATACCTCCTCAGCAAGCATCCCCCTTCTCCTTCACGAAATGAAGGAAAAGAACATGCTCAAGAGCGGCGATCGTCTGGTGCTTGCCGGATTCGGCGGCGGCCTCACCTGGGGAACCGCAATTATTACATGGAAGTAACCCTGAAATGTCCCAAGAGCCCGGAACCCTGCCTGCATGTCAACCCGGCAGTGGGAGGGCCGTTAAGCTTAAGGCATAAGGGCTTCAATATAATAACAAAGAAAACAGTACTGCAAAAGTATTGCAAAACGGAAAAGGAGAAAAAATCATGTTTGAAGAAATTAAGACAATCGTAGCTGATAATCTGGGAGTAGATGAGGACAGCATCACCATGGAGACCTCCTTCAAGGAGGATTTGAATGCAGATTCCCTGGATCTGTTTGAAATGGTTATGGCGTTGGAAGAAAATTACGGCGTGGAAATTCCCTCCGAGGATTTGGAGCAGCTTTTAACAGTAGCCGATGTCATCAATTATATTGAAAGCCACAAATAAGGAAACACGGGCCCTATGGGCAGCGGCAAGAAATGAGTCAAAGAGTAAATTGTGACAAAAAAAGAGGTAAAACAATGCGGACAGAATTAGCAAAATTACTTGGTATTCAATATCCGGTTATTCAGGGAGGAATGGCCTGGGTAGCAGAATATCATCTGGCGGCGGCCGTGTCGGAGGCAGGCGGCCTGGGAATCATCGGAGCAGCCAATGCACCGGCAGAATGGGTCAGAGAGCAGATTCACAAGACAAGAGAGCTGACAGAAAAGCCCTTCGGCGTTAACGTAATGCTTATGAGCCCTTACGCAGAGCAGGTAGCGCAGGTTGTTGCCGAGGAAGAAGTCCCGGTTGTAACCACCGGCGCAGGCAGCCCTGAAAAATACATGGAGCTCTGGAAAAGCAAAAGCATCAAGGTAATTCCCGTGGTGGCCTCCGTAGCTCTGGCAAAGAGAATGGAGCGCTGCGGAGCCGACGCACTGGTGGCTGAAGGATGTGAATCCGGCGGCCATATCGGAGAGAGCACCACAATGACCCTGGTTCCTCAGGTAGTGGACGCGGCAGGGGTGCCTGTCATAGCTGCGGGAGGAATTGCCGACGGAAGAGGCATTGCGGCAGCATTTATGCTGGGGGCCAGCGGCGTACAGATGGGAACCCGGTTTGTGGCAACCAAAGAATGCCAGGTACATGAGAATTACAAGGAAAAGATTATCAAGGCCAAGGACATAGACACCAGAGTGACAGGAAGAAGCACCGGCCATCCCGTGCGCACCCTTCGAAATGATATGACGAAGAAATATCTGGAGCTTGAGAGCAAAGGGGCCACTTTGGAGGAGCTTGAGTACCTTACCCTGGGGGCTTTGCGAAAAGCCGTTCAGGAAGGCGATATGAAAAACGGAAGCGTTATGTCAGGCCAGATTGCCGGTCTTGTCAAGGAAGAGCTGACCTGTAAGGAGCTGATGGAGCGCCTGGTAAAAGAGACAGACGAGATTCTGACGGGAGCAAAGAATTATGCGTAAGCTGGCATTTATCTATCCGGGCCAGGGAGCACAGAAAGCCGGTATGGGAGCTGACTTTTATGAGAACAGCCCTGCGGCAGGAAGGCTTTTTGACGAGGCCTGCGAGGCTCTGGATTTTGATTTGAAAGAAATCTGTTTTAAAGAAAACGAAAAGCTCAATGAAACCCAGTACACCCAGCCGGCCATGGTAACCACATGTCTTGCCATGACCCGTGTACTGACGGAACGGGGCGTCCGTCCGGATATGACGGCAGGCTTAAGCCTGGGCGAATATGCGGCAGTCGCCGCAGCCGGCGGCCTAAAAGAGCTGGATGCCATTCTTCTGGTGCGGAAGCGCGGGCTCCTTATGGAGCATGCCGTGCCTGCCGGGGAAGGCGCCATGTGCGCTGTGCTGGGAATGACAGGGGAAGCGCTGGAAAGGGAGCTCAAGGGCATGGCGGACGTAACCATTGCCAATTACAATTGTCCCGGACAGATGGTCATTACCGGAAAGACAGAGGCAGTCCGGGCTGCTGCAGAGCATTTAAAGGCAGTGGGAGCTAAGCGGACGATTCCCTTAAACGTCAGCGGGCCTTTCCACTCCCCCTTCTTACAGACAGCAGGGGAGGAGCTTCGAAAGGAAATTGAAAAGACAAAGCTTCATCCCTTAAGAATCCCCTATGTGGCCAACGTCACGGCAGAAAAGGTGGAGCGCCGGGAAGAAATCGCCGATCTTTTGTCAAAGGGCGTATCCTCGCCTGTAAAATGGCAGCAGACCATGGAATACATGATTGCTGAGGGTGTGAACACTTTTGTGGAGATCGGGCCGGGCAGAACCCTCTCGGGCTTTTTAAAGAAAATCAATACGGAAGTATCCGTGTATCATATCTCCTCCTGGGAGGACGTAGAAAGGGCGGCAGGTGAATTATGCTAGAAGGAAAGACAGCCATTGTGACAGGGGCTTCCCGGGGAATCGGAAGAGCAATTGCCCTGGAGCTTGGGAAAAAGGGCACTTATGTAGTGGTAAATTATAACGGCTCCAGCGAGGCGGCCCAGGAGACGGCAGACGCCATCCAGGCAGCCGGAGGGCAGGCGGAAACATACCAGTGTAACGTGGCTGATTACGAAGCATGTGAAAAGCTGATAAACGATGTGATTGGCAGACGGGGAAGAATCGACATTCTGGTGAACAATGCCGGAATTACAAGGGATAACCTGCTGATGCGGATGTCAGAGGAGGACTTTGACGCCGTGCTCAGCACCAACTTAAAGGGCGCCTTCCACACCATGCGCCTTGTGTCCCGTTACATGCTCAAGCAGAGAAGCGGCCGGATCATCAATATGGCCTCTGTGGTAGGCGTGGCAGGAAATGCGGGCCAGGCCAACTATGCCGCATCCAAGGCAGGCGTAATCGGCATGACAAAATCAGCGGCAAAGGAGCTGGCAAGCCGGGGCATTACGGTGAATGCAGTAGCGCCCGGCTTTATTGAAACAGATATGACAGGAAAGCTTGGCAGCAAGGTGCGTGAGCAGGCCGCTGCGCAGATTCCCATGGGGGGCTTTGGAAAGCCGGAGGACGTGGCGAAGGCCGTGGGCTTCCTGGCATCCGACGACGCCGGCTACATTACCGGCCAGGTGCTCCACGTAGACGGCGGCATGGTGATGTGAGTGAGCTTACGGAACTGGAATAGAGGAGTAGAGTGATGAAAAGAAGAGTGGTTGTGACCGGTCTGGGGGCAGTGACTCCCATTGGAAATACGGTGCCGGAATTCTGGAGCAGTATCCGGGAGGGCAGGGTCGGCATCGGAGAAATTACGAGATTTGACACCACGGAATACAAGGTAAAGCTGGCTGCCGAGGTCAAGGATTTTAAGGCCGGCGAGCGCATGGATGTGAAGGCGTCCAAGCGCATGGAGGCATTTTCCCAGTATGCCGTAGCTGCGGCAAAGGAGGCATTTGCGGATGCCGGAATTGACATGGAACAGGAAGATGCCTTCCGGGCAGGCGTTACCGTAGGCTCCGGCATCGGAAGCTTAAGCACCGTGGAGTCGGAGTATTCAAAAATTCTGGCAGGCAAGGTCAACCGGGTCAATCCCCTGATGGTTCCCCGGATGATTTCCAATATGGCGGCAGGCAATATTTCCATCCAGTTGGGCCTTCGGGGAAAATGCACCAACGTTGTGACTGCATGTGCTTCAGGCACCCACTGTATCGGAGACGCCTTCCGGGCCATCCAGTATGACGATGCGGATATTATGCTGGCCGGCGGTGCGGAGAGCTGTATCTGTCCCACAGGAGTGGCCGGCTTTCATGCCTTGACAGCCCTCTCCACGGCTGCAGACCCCTTAAGGGCATCGATCCCATTTGACCAGGAGCGCCAGGGCTTTGTACTGGGAGAGGGAGCCGGCGTTGTGGTTCTGGAGGAGCTTGAGCATGCCAGAAAGCGGGGAGCGCGGATTTATGCAGAGCTTGCGGGCTACGGAGCTACCGGGGATGCTTATCACATTACTTCTCCCTGTGAGGATGGGAGCGGCGCGGCAAAGGCTATGGAGCTTGCCATGAACGAGGCCGGGATTGCGCCGTCACAGGTGGATTACATCAATGCGCACGGAACGAGCACCCATCACAACGATCTCTTTGAGACAAAGGCAATCAGAGCAGCCTTCAAAGAGGCGGCAGATCAGGTTGTTGTCAACTCCACAAAATCCATGATTGGTCATTTACTGGGAGCAGCAGGCGGCGTGGAATTTATTGTGTGTGTGAAATCCATAGAGGAGAGCTTTATTCATCAGACCATGGGTACGGTTACACCCGGGGAAGGCTGTGATCTCAATTATGCAATCGGTGCTCCTGTGGAAAAGAAGATCGCCTATGCTCTCAGTAATTCCCTGGGTTTTGGAGGCCATAACGCTTCTGTGCTGGTCCGGGCGTATGAAGGGCAGTAGACAGAAAGAAAGGTAGAATCAATGGAATTTGAAAATCTTTTAAGATTGGTGGAATGTGTCTCCAATTCGGGACTGGACAGCTTTTATTATGAGCAGAACGGGACAAAAATCAGATTGAAGAAGAGCCGGGGGACAGCCTTGAAAGGTGCGCCGGCTGCAATCGCCGCAGAGCCGGAGCAGCTTCCCAAAAGCAGTGCTTCAATAGCTTCTTCTGTAAAGGGCATGCCGGTTAAGTCTCCGCTGGTGGGCGTGTTCTATGCGGCCCCCAGCGAGGATGCAGAGCCTTTTGTATCCGTAGGCAGCCGGGTGAAGAAAGGCCAGACTCTGGGGATTGTGGAAGCGATGAAGCTGATGAATGAGATTGAGAGTGACTGTGACGGGGTTGTGACGGAAATTTGTGTCCAAAACGGAGATACGGTAGAGTACGGGCAGCCTTTGTTTGTAGTTTCAGCCGAGTAGGAGATTAAAATGAAGCATTTAAATAATAACGAAATACAGGAGATAATCCCTCACCGCCATCCATTTCTGCTTTTGGATTATATTGAGGATTATGAGCCGGGGGAATATGCGGTTGGGTATAAATGCGTGACCTTCAGGGAGGACTTTTTTGCCGGACACTTTCCGGGAGAACCTGTGATGCCCGGCGTGCTGACCGTGGAGGCTCTGGCCCAGGCCGGGGCGGTAGCCATCCTCTCCTGCGAGGAGAACAAAGGAAAAACCGCATATTTCGGGGCAATCAACAAGTGCAAGTTTAAGGGCAAGGTAATTCCGGGAGATAAGCTTCGCCTGGAGACAAAGATCATCAAGAGAAAAGGCCCTGTAGGAGTAGGCGAGGCCGTCGCCAGCGTAGACGGCAGGGTCGTAGTCCAGGCGGAATTGACCTTTATGGTAGGGTAGATGTTACCGGTGTGTCGAAGCAGCTTTACCCTTTAGTGCTGCCGCACAGCGACTTTAAATAGGAGATTTATAGATATGATTAGAAAGGTTCTGGTTGCAAACCGGGGAGAGATCGCGGTGCGCATTATCCGGGCGTGCCGGGAGATGGGAATTGAGACGGTTGCCGTATATTCGGAGGCAGACCGGGAGGCGATACATGCAAAGCTGGCAGATGAGGCCATCTGCATCGGCCCGGCGGCTCTTTTAGAAAGCTATCTTGCCATGGAAAAAATCATCAGCGCAACCATTGTATCCGGCGCAGACGCCATCCATCCAGGCTACGGGCTTTTGTCGGAAAACAGCAAATTTGCCGCCCTTTGTGAGAAGTGCGATATCTGCTTTATCGGCCCCACAGCCGAGGTTATGGCGAAAATGGGCAATAAGCAGGAAGCCCGCAATACCATGAAGCAGGCAGAGGTTCCCATCATTCCCGGCAGCGAAAGCGCCGTTTATGATGCGGACGCAGGGATGAAGGAGGCTGAAAAAGCCGGTTATCCAGTTATGATCAAGGCAGTTCTCGGAGGCGGCGGTAAGGGAATGCGCATGGTGGAGCGGCCAGAGGACTTTGAGCAGAACTTCTATCTGGCCCAGACAGAGGCAAAAAAGGCCTTTGGGGATGATGCCATGTACGTTGAGCATTTTATTACAAGGCCGAGGCATATCGAGGTGCAGATTCTGGCGGACAGCCACGGAAATGTCATTCATCTGGGAGAGAGGGACTGTTCCATACAGCGGAATCATCAGAAAATGATTGAGGAAGCCCCAAGCGCCGCTCTGACAGAGGAGCTTCGGACGAAAATGGGAGAGACGGCGGTGCGCGCTGCCAGGGCGGCAGGGTATACGGGGGCCGGAACCATAGAGTTTTTGCTGGAAAAGACAGGAAGCTTCTATTTTATGGAGATGAATACACGCATCCAGGTGGAGCATCCGGTGACCGAGTGGATTACCGGAATTGATCTCATTAAGGAGCAGATCCGCATTGCAGATGGGAAGAAGCTCTCTTATACCCAGGAGGATGTAAGGATCACAGGCCACTCCATCGAGGTACGCATCAATGCGGAAAAGCCGGAGGAAGGCTTCCGCCCCTGCCCAGGCACGGTTATGGGACTTCATCTGCCCGGAGGAAAAGGCGTGCGTATAGATTCCGCCATCTACAGCGGCTATGCCATTCCCCCCTTCTACGATTCTATGATAGCCAAAATCAGCGTGTGGGCCAAGAACCGGGGAGAGGCAATCCGGAAGATGCAGAGCGCCCTGGGCGAGGTCATCATTGAGGGCGTGGATACCAATGTGGATTACCAGTACGACATTTTAAACCACCCGGATTTTCTGGCGGGAAATGTAGATATTGAATTTATCAATGGGATTTGACTATTTGGCATACTAGGCGCAAGGACAATGTTTGAGGTGAAGATATGAATCTGGATCACGTATTTAAAAAGACTAACAAAAGATTTCCCTTGGACGGAGATAAAAAACCACAGGTTCCGGAGGGCCTGCTGTGCAAATGCAGCAAATGCGGCAAAACCCTTCTGGTGGAGGACGTGCGGAAAAATTATTATGTGTGTCCGAAATGCAGAGGCTATTTCCGGATTAAGGCTTACGAGCGCATTCGCCGTCTGGCAGAGGAGGAGAGCTTCCAGGAGTGGGATAAAGAGCTTATCGGCAGCAATCCCATGGAATTTGAAGGTTACGAGGAAAAGCTTGCGGCGACAAGGCTGAAAGCCCGGTTGAACGAGGCGGCAGTCACGGGAAAATGCCGGATCAACGGCTGTGAGACTGTGATTGGCGTTATGGACGGCCGCTTTCTCATGGCCAGTATGGGAGGAGCCGTAGGAGAAAAAATCACAAGAGCCGTAGAACGGGCCACCAGCGAAGGGCTTCCGGTGATCCTGTTTACCTGCTCCGGCGGCGCGCGTATGCAGGAGGGAATCACCTCTCTTATGCAGATGGCCAAGACCTCTGCGGCGCTCAAGCGCCACAGTGACGCCGGTCTGTTATACGTGAGCGTGCTCACAGATCCCACCACCGGAGGTGTGACGGCCAGCTTTGCCATGGAGGGGGATATCATTCTGGCAGAGCCGGGGGCGCTCATTGGTTTTGCAGGGCCGAGAGTCATTGAGCAGACCATCCGGCAAAAGCTTCCCAAGGGCTTCCAGAAGTCAGAATTTCTCCTGGAGCACGGCTTTGTAGACCGGATTGTGGAGCGGGATGAGATGAAACAGGTTCTGGGCGATATCCTCAAGCTTCATGCCCGGGAGGGCGGGCAGCAGTCCGGCCCGGCCGCATTGCAGTCCCTGGCAGAAAAAAAGCAGCGCTATCAAAGAATCGGAGTCTGGGACCGGGTGCAGCGTTCCAGGGATAAGGAGCGGCCTGTAGGAAGCGATTATGTGGAGGAGCTGTTCGAGGGCTTCTATGAGTTTCACGGAGACCGGTACTTTGGGGATGATCTGGCCGTGACGGGGGGAATTGCCTGGTTTGAAGGAAGGCCTGTCACCGTCATTGCCCAGGAAAAGGGAAAGAATACAAAGGAAAATATTCTGCATCACTTCGGTATGTGCTCCCCGGAGGGCTACCGGAAGTCCCTAAGGCTTATGAAGCAGGCGGAAAAATTCGGACGCCCCGTTATCTGCCTGGTAGATACGCCGGGAGCGTTCTGCGGTCTGGAGGCAGAGGAGCGGGGCCAGGGAGAGGCCATTGCCCGGAATATTTATGAAATGTCGGGCTTAAAGGTGCCTGTTCTCACGGTGATTATCGGAGAGGGCGGAAGCGGCGGCGCCCTGGCCCTGGCCGTATCCAACGAGGTGTGGATGCTGGAAAACTCCATTTACTCTATCCTGTCTCCGGAAGGCTTTGCCAGTATTCTGTGGAAGGACAGCAAGAAGGCGAAGCAGGCGGCGGAGGTGATGAAGCTGACGGCAAGGGATCTGAAGAAGGCCGGCATTGTGGAGTATGTGTTTGGAGAGCCTAAGAAGTTTTCCAAGGAGACCCTTGCAGAGGTAACGGAGCCTATGAGGGCAAAGATAAGCAGCTTTCTTGATACCTATGAGAGCATGGGGGCTGAGGCTTTGCAGAATCACCGATATGAACGTTTCCGCAGGATGTAGGGAAATGGAAGGAGCAGAAGAATGAAGGGAATGCCTTTAAAAATCGGAAACTTGACATTGAGAAAACCCATTTTCCAGGGAGGTATGGGAATCGGCATCAGCCTTTCCGGCCTGGCCGGGGCTGTGGCGGCAGAGGGCGGCGCCGGGACGATCTCGGCGGCCCAGATTGGCTTTTTGGAGGAGGATTTTGACGAAAATCCCTTGAAAGCCAATCTCAGAGCTATGGGGAAGGAACTGAAAAAAGCCAGGGAGCTTGCACGAGGCGGCGTAGTGGGCTTCAATATTATGGTGGCTATGAATCATTACGGGGAGTATGTAAAGGAGGCGGCAAGACTTGGCGCCGACTTTATTGTATCCGGCGCAGGGCTTCCGGCGGACCTTCCGGCCCTGGTGAAAGCATTTCCTATTAAGATAGCGCCTATCGTTTCTACAGAAAAATCGGCCCGTGTGCTCCTCCAGTACTGGGCAAAAAAGTTTAACCGTATTCCTGATTTCCTTGTGATTGAGGGGCCGAAGGCAGGCGGACACTTAGGCTTTACCAAAGAGCAGCTGCAGGAGTTTGGCCCGGATACCTATGGGCAGGAGGTGGAAAAAATCATCGGGCAGGTACGGGCTTATGAGGCACGGTTTGAGAAGAAGATCCCGGTGGTTCTGGGCGGAGGAATCAGCGGCAGGGATCAGGCGGAGCAGGCCTTCGGACTGGGAGCGGATGCCATCCAGGCTGCAAGCAGATTTGTGGCCACGGAGGAATGCGATGCAGATCCGGCATACAAAGAGGCGTACCTGAATGCCAGGGAGAAGGACATTGTTCTCGTAAAGAGTCCGGTGGGAATGCCGGGGAGGGCCATTCACAATGCTTTTCTGGAGCGTGTAGAGGGTGGGGAGCGGATTGCCCCGAAAAGGTGCCGGGGCTGCCTGCGCAAATGTAATCCGGCAAAGATCCCTTACTGCATAACAGAGGCGCTGATTCACGCAGCCAAGGGCCAGGTGGAGGAAGCACTTCTCTTTTGCGGCGCAGACGCTTATAAGATCCATAAGATTGAAACGGTAAAGTCGGTTGTGGAGGATCTGCTGGCAGGAAGAGTGCAGTAGCAGAAAATTCGCTGCAATGACTTTCCTATTCAGGGAAAATATGTTACTCTAATTGCAGGCAAGATAGGACGGCAGGAAGGGGGGCGGTGCGGTGGCAAACTTATTTTCAAAGAATTACAATAAAAGAACCCGTTTTACCAGAGTGTGCATTGGTGAGGCTATCTTTTCTCTCATGGATAAAAAGGACTATAAGGATATCAAGATCTCGGACATTGTCAAGAGAGCTGGGGTGTCGAGGATGACCTTTTATCATTATTACGAGACGAAGGAAGAGGCTCTGGCTGATTTTTTCCATGAGATTGTGGCCGGGTATATCCGGGAGTGTATTTCCGAGAAGGAAAAAGTGGGAGAGTTTCACCAGCTGTCCAGTATCGTCCATGCCCTCCGGTATTTTGACCGGTACGCCAGTTTTATCTTAAAGTTAGTGGACGCCAGGCTTTACTATATTGTGATAGAAGCTATGAACGCTTATATGAAGAACCGGATTATGCCCCGTTATAAGATTCCGGTTTATGAGCTCTACTTTTACGGCGGAGCGCTGTTGAATGTGTTTGTCATGTGGGAACTGAACGGGAAGAAGGAATCGCCGGAGGAAATCGCCGGGATGGTTGCAGGAAGCATCAGAACCACTGACAGAGAGTAAGCAAGATGAGGAGGGATACGGTTATGGCAGTAAAATTGGTGGTGGATTCGGCATCGGACATTGATCTGAAGGAGGCACAGGCTTTGGGGATTCATATGATTCCCATGTCGATACAATTCGGAGATAAGACGTATGAGGACGGGATTGATCTGTCCGGGCCCGCATTTTTTGAGAAGCTGATTGAGAGCAGCGAGCTTCCTACCACAAGCCAGATTACCATGTTTCAATTTGAAGAATGCTTTTCCAAGCTCACGGCAGACGGAAGCGAGGTGGTGGTGATTACCCTTTCCTCCAAGCTTTCCGGAACTTATGCCGGAGCCGTGTCCGCAGCCCGGTCATTTCCGGGAAAGGTCTTTGTAGTGGACAGCCTGAACGTCTGTATTGGAGAAAGGATTCTGATTCAGTATGGGGTACAGCTTTTGAAAGAGGGGATTTCTGCACAAGAGCTGGCAGAGCGCCTTGAGAAAGAACGCAGCCGGATCAAACTGATGGCGCTTCTTGGAACGCTGGAATATCTCCAGAAGGGCGGAAGGATCTCCGCAGCCGTTGCAGTGTCCGGCGCTGTTTTACATATAAAGCCCGTTATCTCCGTTGAGGACGGAGAGGTTAAGATGGTGGGCAAGGCCATGGGCTCCAAGAAGGGGAACAATCTTTTGATGCAGCTTATCGGTAAATCCGGCGGCATTGATTTTGAGATGCCCTATGCCACGGCATATTCCGGGCTGGAGGACAGCCTTTTAAAGAAATACTTAAATGACAGTGTTTCTATCTGGGAGGGGAAGCTTGAGCATATCCCGTCTTACTGTATCGGCAGCACCATCGGAACCCATGTGGGCCCCGGCGCCATTGCAGTGGCATTTTTTGCAAAATAGAATAGAAATAGAAGGCTTGGAAAAAAGAGAGTTTTCGGTTGACAAACCGGTTCGGAATGTTATAATAAGCCTAAAGCAATACAAATAGGCAAATGCGTTGAAGAGACGAGTAGGCTGTGGAAGATGCCAGAGAGGGGTGCATATGCTGGAAGCATCCTCATCGGGAAGCAGAGGATCAGAGGAATCCGCCGATCCGTGCCGAAAACTACCTCTGAGCGGCCCCAATCCGGCCCGGTGGCTCCGTTATCGCCGAATGAGTGGTTTTAGAGTATTTAAAACAATCAGGGTGGAACCGCGATAAAAATTATCGTCCCTTTCTGTCGCAATCGGCAGGGAGGGATTTTTGTTTCTTTGCAGGCATGGTGATTGGATTTTACAACGCGCCGATTAAGAAGGGGATTTCCGTAACCTGCGGAAATAACAATACCATTGAAAAAGAGAAGAAGAGGAGAGAAGCGTAATGAAGGTAACATTGAAGGACGGCTCCGTAAAGGAGTACGCAGAAAGCAAATCCGTATATGAGATTGCCCTTGACATCAGCGAGGGCCTGGCAAGGGCAGCCTGTGCCGGCGAGATGGACGGTGAGACGGTGGATCTGAGAACCGTAGTGGATAAGGACTGCGAGCTTAACATTCTCACGGCAAAGGACGAGAAAGGACTGTCTGCGCTGCGCCATACGGCCAGCCATGTTATGGCCCAGGCAGTGAAGCGGCTGTATCCTTCTGCTAAGCTGGCAATCGGCCCTTCTGTGGCGGATGGATTTTACTATGACATCGATTTTGAGACGCCGATTACGGCAGAGGATCTGGAGCGTATCGAAGGAGAGATGAAGAAGATTGTCAAGGAAGCCCTTCCTCTTGAGCGTTTTACCCTGCCTAGAAGCGAGGCGCTTGCCTGGGCAAAGGAGAAGGAGGAGCCCTACAAGGCGGAGCTGATCTCCGATCTGCCCGAGGATGCCGAAATCAGCTTCTATAAGCAGGGGGAATTCACAGATCTGTGTGCAGGCCCTCATCTTAGAAGCACGAAGGATGTGGGAAAGGCCTACAAGCTGACAAGCATTGCGGGCGCTTACTGGAGAGGGGACGAGCATAACAAGATGCTGACCCGGATCTACGCCACGGCATTTGCCAAGAAGGATGAGCTGGAGGCTTATCTGACTATGCTGGAGGAGGCAAAGAAGCGCGACCACCGGAAGCTGGGCCGGGAACTGGGTCTGTTTATGATGCATGAGGCCGGGCCGGGATTTCCATTTTTCCTGCCCAAGGGCATGACGCTTAAGAATACCCTTCTGGACTACTGGCGTGAGATTCACAAAAAGGCCGGTTATGTGGAGGTTGCAACGCCGATCATCCTCAACCGGAGCCTCTGGGAGACCTCCGGCCACTGGGATCATTATAAAAATAACATGTACACCACTCTGATCGATGACCAGGACTTTGCGGTGAAGCCTATGAACTGCCCGGGCGGAATTCTGGTTTATGCCTCTGAGCCCCGTTCTTACCGGGATCTCCCCATGCGTGTAGGCGAATTGGGACTGGTGCACCGCCACGAGAAGTCCGGACAGCTTCATGGACTGATGCGTGTGCGCTGCTTTACCCAGGACGATGCTCATATCTTTATGATGCCGGAGCAGATTAAGGACGAGATTATGGGAGTTGCAAGGCTCATTAATGAAGTGTACACTCTCTTTGGCTTTGAGTACCATGTGGAGCTGTCCACAAGGCCTGAGGACAGTATGGGAAGCGACGAGGACTGGGAGATGGCTACCGAGGGGCTTCGGGCTGCTTTGGATGAACTGGGGCTTGACTATGTGGTAAATGAGGGAGACGGCGCATTTTACGGGCCGAAGATTGACTTCCATCTGGTGGACGCTATCGGAAGAACCTGGCAGTGCGGAACCATCCAGCTTGACTTCCAGCTTCCCCAGCGGTTTGAGCTGGAATATATCGGAGCGGACGGAGAAAAGCACCGTCCCATTATGATTCACCGGGTTGCGTTTGGCTCCATCGAGCGGTTTATCGGGATTCTGATTGAGCATTTTGCAGGGGCATTCCCCACCTGGCTGGCGCCGGTGCAGGTGAAGGTGCTGCCTATTTCCGAGAAGCATACGGAGTATGCGAAGAAGGTTATGGACGGCCTTAACGAGGCCGGGATCCGGGCAGAGCTTGACAGCCAGGATGAAAAGATCGGCTATAAGATCCGCATGGCCCAGATGCAGAAGATTCCTTACATGCTTGTGGCAGGCCAGAAGGAGGCGGAAGAAGGTCTGGTGTCTGTCCGCAGCCGTTTTGCCGGGGATGAGGGGCAGAAACCGCTTGAGGATTTTATCCGGGAGATTGGGGAAGAGATCCGTACAAGAGAGGTACGCCAGAAGCAGACGGAGGATAAAGACACGAAATAGAGACATAGATTTTTCCAAGGCTGTTTTGGGGCCGGAGGGATAAAATGGCGGATTTGGTGGAACGCTTTGTGAAGGATCACGGGCTTATCTGCAGGGAGGAGTACCAGGAACTGTTAAAGCGCATGGAGGAACCGGCAGCGGCCCGGTATGTGCAGGATGAGGCTGTGAGGCTCCGGAAGAAATATTACGGAGAAAGGGTTTATATCCGCGGTCTTGTGGAATTTACCAATTACTGCAGGAATGGCTGCTTTTACTGCGGAATCAATCGGGAGAATCGAAGGGCAGTCCGTTACCGCCTTTCTACGGAGGAGATTCTGGAATGCTGTGAAAGGGGATGGAAACTTGGATTCCGCACCTTTGTCCTTCAAGGGGGCGAGGATCCCTGGTTTACGGACGAACGTCTTTTGGGGCTTGTCCGTTCCGTGAAAGAGGCTTATCCGGACTGCGCCTTGACGCTGTCTGTGGGGGAGCGTTCCTTTGAAAGCTATAGGGGGCTTCGCAAGGCCGGAGCAGACCGGTATCTTCTCCGCCACGAGACGGCGGAGGAAGCTCACTATGGCAGGCTTCACCCGGCGGATATGAGCCTGGCCGCAAGAAAGCAGTGCTTGTATCAGCTGAAAAGGCTCGGCTTTCAGACGGGGGCGGGCTTTATGGTGGGAAGTCCCGGGCAGACTTACCGGGAGCTTGCTTCGGATCTGGTGTTTTTGAAAGAATTGCAGCCGGAAATGGTGGGGATTGGGCCGTTTATCCCCCATTGTGATACGAGCTTTGCAAAAGAACCGGCAGGCAGTGTGGAGCTGACGGTGAAGCTCTTATCTGTGATTCGGATTCTTCTTCCGGCGGCGCTGCTTCCGGCAACTACGGCTCTTGGAACCCTGGCTTTGGATGGGAGGGAAAGAGGAATTCTGGCGGGGGCTAATGTAGTGATGCCAAACCTGTCGCCGGGGAAGAACAGGAAGCAGTACAGCCTCTATGATAATAAGCTCTGCGAGGGGGCGGAGGCGGCCGAAGGGCTTTTGGAGCTGGGGCGGAGGATGGAGGCTATTGGATATGGTTTAAGTATGGAACGGGGGGATGGGGTACAGCTCCCCGGGAGGGAATTATGAAAAAGGAGTTGGATTATATTTCTGTGGAGGGCTCCCCGGGAGGGAATCAGGACTGGTTTTTGGATCCCTTTATGAAAGGCGGAGGCTGCGCGGCTGTTACGGCCTGTGATCTCTGTATTTATTTTGCGGCTCGCAGAGGATTGGAGGAATTGTATCCTTATGATGCAAAGCATCCTGATAAAAAGGATTATATCCAGTTTTCCAAGAAGATGAAGCCTTATCTGCGTCCCAGATTGCAGGGAATTGATACTACGGAGATTTACCTTGAAGGAATTCGCGCTTACTGGAAGGATGCAGGGTGCCAGGTTCTTCTGGCGGAGGGATTTCAGGGGACAGAGGCTTATGATAAGGCTAAGGAGGCGGTAAAAGGTCAGATTGATATGGAGTTTCCCATTCCTTTTTTGACGCTGCACCACAAAAATCCCCGGATGAAGGAATATGTCTGGCACTGGTTTAATCTGGTCGGGTACGAAGCGTATGAGGATGAATTCTACGTGAAGGCTGTGACTTATGGGGAGATGGAGTGGCTGAATCTGAAGGAGTTGTGGGATACGGGGGTTGAGCGTAAGGGAGGGATGATTCTTTTGGGGGAGATAAGGTAAGAGGACGGCTTGTTACGTAAGGATGGTCTTTCCTTAGGTGTTCGTAAGAAAAAGGCTCAAAGGTATGAACTACCTTTGAGCCTTTTGGCTAGTAGCGAGGAAGGGACTTGAACCCCCGACACAACTCATAAAAAACCCATAAAATAAGGAGGTTTGAGCACATCGTCTGTAAAGTGTAAACAAAAGTGTAAACATAATATTAGGACATTAGCATAAGTCCTTTATCAGTTGTAGGAATATGATTGATAGAGGGCTTATTTAGTGTCTTAATTTACAGTGTAAATTTCCTCAATACCTATATCTTAAAACCCCTGTATGAGCCGCACAGAGCCTTACAAGGGTATTTTTTAACCACAATCCACAGAAAGGGTAGTTTCATTGCAGGAAAGGAGGATGAATCACATTAGCTGATTTAAATTAAAAAAGGAAAAAATTGATTACTACATGACAAAATATGGAGGTAAAAACAAAAATGAATGAGAAGCTTATTAAGCCGGGAGTAGTGAAACGGATTGCTGATTCACTAAGACACAAAGATAAGAATTATACGCAGGAAGATATTGAAACGGTTCTGTCTGCATTTTGGGATGTCGTTATTGATGCGATTTCGAATGGCGATTTCGTAAAGCTCAATGGTTATGCCACAATAGGGATAAAATATATGGCTGAACGTAAATCAAGGAATGTGGTTGAAAATCGAACTATGATTCTGCCGGAACATTACAGGGTACATTTCAAGCCAGGTTCAAAGCTGAATCAAGCAGCAAAAGATTTTACAGCAAAAGAATTAGGAGGACAAGCGAAAAATGAATAACGTATTACATAAAATGGATGTAGTCAACAAAATATCAGAGAAGTTAATTGATGAAAAAATAGTCATAGGCGGTAATAAGAGTTTCTATAAAAGGAAGTACCATCTGAAATATACACAGAAGATTATTGCAAACGTATTGGATGCTTTCTGGGACGTAATAGCTGACGTTATAGAGGATGGCGATTCTATTAAGCTGTATAACTATATCAAGATAGAGCCTAAATATTTTAAGTCAATCAAATTAAATTCAAAAACTTTTAATGGGATAAGAGAGAATATTGTACCAGCAGCACGATATAAGATGAAGTTTATTATGGGTGAACGTCTAAAAGAAGCTTGTAGGCGATTATCTGAGAAGAAGTGTGGTGATGTTATTCCGGATGATGCAGAACAGAAAGAATGTGGGGAGGAATAATTATTGTACGGCAAAGTGACAAGATATTTTCGGGACAAAGGATATGGCTTTATTCATGGGGAAGATAGAAATACATGTAAATAACATGGAAGAACTGGAAAAAGCAATCCAGCCAGTATTATTATTCGGGGTATGAACCTTCGAGTTATCAAAGATCAAAAGATTTCCTGTTTTCGGCTGTAAAAGTGGATGCACACCCATATAATGGCGGTGTAAAAGCAAGTGTATATATTGATTATGATTCTATGAACAATTTGCAGGGTGAGCCTGTCCACCATGATAAGAATTTGATAGAGCCGCTGATTTTCAATGCTGTCTAAAAAATCCTCAACGGTTTTCACTTCGGGCTGTGCTGTTTCCTCGGCAAATTACTCAAGGTATGTACCTGCATCCTGCAATCTGCGGTAATACCGCCTATCGGAATTAAAGACCGCCCAATCGTGGGTATGGAGCTTTGCAATGGTGTCCTCGCTGACACCCAAGCTCCGTAACTGCTTTTCCTCGGCTTCTTTCCAGAGCCGCCATTTCTTTTCTTCTCTGCCATAGTTGAATGACATTCCTGTTACCTCCAATCTGAATTTTTTGAAAAATCCAGATTGGCAGGCGGTGAACGGCATCCAACGCCAGAAACAGGCTTGTGCCATATTCTTGCAAAAAACAACAAAAGAAAAACCGCAAAGGCTGTCACCACATAAGGAGATAATTTGAAAACATAATTGGAATACAGCTTATGGGCGATAGCAAAGGCAAAAGCCAGCGTAAAAGTAGGAATGCTTTTCACGCTGGCTTACTTTATATGAAAATATAATCACATATTCGTAAAATGTAATTTTTTTTGCCACAATGCGGAAAAGTAATGCAAAATTCAAAGCAGCACTTAGCGGTTGATAATGTGCATATCAAAGCAGTCAACAACTAACCCAAAAATAAAATTATGGAGGATTAATACTATGGAAAAGACATTGTTTGAATAGATGGGCGGGACATATACAAAGGTTGGCGATTATTATTTGCCTGCGCTCGCCTTACCTGCCGAAAAAGAAAAGCATATCGGCGTATGGGGACAGAGACATGCAAAGTATTTGAAACAAAACCATAAGGTTTTATATATGATCCTCTTTACCAGCGGCAGGCTGAATGAATATCTTGCAAGTGTAGACGCACTGGCAGTAGATATGTTTTTTCGGCTGGCAACGAAATATTCCGACAGGCAAGGCGTGACAGAACAGTTGAAATCAAAAAATCAATTCTTATGGATTCAAAAGATGAATAACATTTTGGCGTGTGTAAGGGAAGTTGTTGAAAATGGTACAATTTATTCATAGGTGAATGACAGCGTTTCCGTAATAAGCGACAGTCCCATCCAAACCTAAGCAAAGACAGTAAGACAGTTTGAGAATTGAAAAATCCCATGTTTTCATGTATAATTGGAAAAAGAGTTAAACTGGAAAATCAGAATTGATGGAGGGCAAACTATGGAATATAAGGACTATATTAAGCAAGGCTTGAATGGGAACGCCCCATTAAAATTAATATTATGCGGAAATATACAGGGGACGGAAAATGATAAAGTAGGTGTTGTATCAGTTGTTTATGCTACAAATGATAAGGACTTAGCAGAACAAAAAATGAATGAATTGATTGCCGTCAATCCTAATAATTATTACATGATTTATAGTGTGCCACTAAATGTTGATTTGACGGAACTTTCTCATTATCCTTCAATAGCAATTTCTAAAGATGATTTACAATAAAAGCAATTCCAGTTTGGCATACTGGAAAATCGAAGTTTATCTGAGAATTGCTTAAAAGAGCAAATTGGCATATGCAGGATTACAGCAAGGAGTATGCGAATGGAGAGAAAATATTATATAGATAATTTAAGATGGTTGGCAATTCTGTTGCTTTTTCCATTCCATGCGGCACAGATTTGGAGTGGAGGCGAATACAGCGGGTTTTACATATGGTCGCACACAAACACCGTTTTTTATGTGTTTTCGACTTTTGTGTATCCATGGTATATGACCTTTTTGTTTACTATTGCAGGCATGAGTTGCAAATACGCTCTTCTGAAAAGGACGAACAAACAATTTGTTGCGGAGCGGATAAAAAAATTAGTTATTCCGTTTTTCTTTGGACTGCTTGCACTTGTCCCTGTAATGACCTATACTGCGGAAGTGTTCTTTAATGGATATACAGACACTTACTGGAAACAGTACGGACTGTTTTTTACAAAAAAAACTGATTTAACAGGATATCAAGGAGGTTTTACTCCTGCACATCTTTGGTTTTTACTTTATTTGTTTGTCATTTCTTTGACAACGCTACTAATTGTTCGCTTGCAAAAGAAGTGTTTACCGAAATTTAGAGTTGGCAGTCTTTCATATTTTTTTATTGTTTTGCTATTTGTACCAGAGTGGTTTT
Source organism: Candidatus Merdisoma sp. JLR.KK011 (assembly GCF_036941125.1). Classification (NCBI taxonomy): domain Bacteria; kingdom Bacillati; phylum Bacillota; class Clostridia; order Lachnospirales; family Lachnospiraceae; genus Candidatus Merdisoma; species Candidatus Merdisoma sp. JLR.KK011. The sequence goes on from NZ_JAYWSZ010000003.1 coordinate 228,089, forward strand.
GCATATATGTCCTGAATATAGGCGGGAAAAGCTTAGGGCAATTTATGATACTGTTTTTGTTCGGATACTATATTCTTTCGGAAGAAAGTATTCTGCAAAAACTACAGCAATGCCGGTTTGTGAGTCTGGTGATCAGCGTCCTGTCAGGCAGCTTATACACCTATTTGTACTGTTTTGAAAATATCCGAAACGTCTGGATTACCGGGCTATATGTTTTTTACGGCTGGACGACAATTATCATGCTGCTTGGAATAGGAAGGTCAAGGCTGAACTTTCATAACCGGGTCAGCATTTATTTAACTCAAACGTCTTTCCCTGTTTACATTCTCCATATGCCAATTTTGGTCGTGGTAGGTTTTTTCTCCTTGAAATTACCTATTGGTGTTGCAGGACAATTTTTATTGATTGTATTAATATCGTTTATTGCAACATTTTTAATATATGAAATCGTAAAGAGAATACCTGTTTTACGGTTTTTTCTCGGAATGAAGAAGCAGGAATCTTGAAAATGTTCCTGTTTATTTGAACAAACAAATTCCTTTGTCGGGAAGTCAAGAATAAAAAGAAATCGGAATTTCATAAGGATAATGGTTAAAGAAGTAAAATGGACAAAATATTTATGGCTGAGTTTACTTTCATTTGGAGCATTTATGCTTGAATTGCTGTCAATATTTGCAATTGAAGTTATAATTCTGCATGTAGACATACAGAATTATACAATGCAGCAAAGAAGTATTCATTGTATCATAATGGTTTTTATGTGGGCGTTTTTCATTGGTGTTCTCCTGCTTTTTTCAAGGAAGCATTATCATTTTCCGGAAAGGGGAAGCAAAAGGGATAAGATTTCCTCGAAAAGTTGGATCGTAACGCTTGCTTGTTTCATTGGTTGCAAAATTATGACTTTCATTGATTGGCATACATTAAAGATTGTCGGAGAAGCACAGGGTAAAACTGTATTCCAATTTTGCGCGCAATATTTATACTATATATTTGAAGTGCTGCTTGTTATTCTAATCATAATATACGGGCAAAAAGCAATTGAAACTCTGTTGAAAAAAGAAAGCCCAATTCCTTTTGGCGGTATTATATTGGCTATGACATGGGGAGCGATTCATTTTGTGTCAAGAGGGGTAGGTCTTGAAATATGGAACGGAATTTCTACTATGATGTTTTCTGTTCTTAGCGGTGTAATGTATCTAAGATTAAACAGGAAATACCTATATAGCTATCTTTTCATCGCTATAGGTTATTTGCTATAATTTCCTATTGAACAAAATCGCTGCGCGATGGCCTGCCAGGGCTGTGGCGCAGTTTTTACGTTCCTCTAAATAAAAGCAGTGGAAAAATCTTCCGCAATACGGTATTGTTAAGTTACCACACAAAACAATCAAATACGGAGACCTCCACTGCCTATGAATACAATATCATTTTTTGGTGTCTTCCGCAACCGGAATTATGATGCCAATGCACCTCCCTGGTAAGTAGACGTCACTTTAAACACTCAATACTACTTATCATGGAGGTTTTTTATGTACGAAGATATTTTTGAATCCATCCGCCATGCTGCGGAAAAACGCAACCTTAGAGAACGGACAATTCAACTGTATTGCAGTAATGTCAGCTATTTCCTGCGCTGCACCAATAAGCCTGTTACTGACCTCACGCTTGAGGATGCAGAGGCCTTTCTTACCATGAAACGTCTGGAGGGCAGATCCCCTGAAACTCATAATCACTATCGTTCCTCTATCAAGTTTCTCTACAAAAGAGTCCTGAAGATTGCCTGGGATGACGAGGAAGTCCCTGCCATGAAGCGTGAGCGGAATCTTCCAACTGTGCTTACGCCACAGGAGATCAATGCTGTCATTGAAGCGACTGATAACCTTAAGCATAAGGCCATCATCGCTACCATGTATTCTTCCGGGCTGCGTGTATCTGAGGCTCTCCATTTGCACTATGATGATATTTCCCGTACTAACATGACCATTCATGTCCGGGAAACAAAAGGCCGCATCGACAGATATACGATCCTTTCCCAGAGGAATCTCGACCTGCTTACCGAATACTGGTTTCAGTGTGGCAGACCAAAGGGCATTCTCTTCCCGAGTTCATGGACTGGGGATTACCTCGATATTTCAAGCGTTAACCAGTTTTTCAAAGCAAGCGCTAAAAAGGCCGGCATAATACGCCGCGTGTCTTCCCACGCCTGCCGTCACAGTTTTGCCAGTCACTTATTCGAAAGCGGGGTGGATATCAAATATATCCAGTCACTTCTTGGCCATGTCGATCCCCGCTCTACAGATGTATATCTGCATGTAAGCAACAAAACGCTGCTTGGAATCCGCAGCCCTTTTGATGTTTCGGAAGGCGGTGAGTCATGAGCGAAAACTGCACGATACAGGATGTGTTTAACCGCTTTTATCCTGACTATGAGAAAACCCATGGACTGTCTGCAGCACAGCAGAAAGCAGTTTATCACATCATGAACTGCAAAACCGGCGCATTTGGTGTCAATGTAAGCGTCTGCATGGACTGCGGCTGTATTTCCGTCCATTATAATTCCTGCCGGGACAGGTGTTGTCCTATGTGTCAGGAGTTCCCGAGGGAAAAATGGGTGGATGCCCGCAGGGAGGATATACTGGACGCCCCATACTTTCATGTGGTTTTCACTGTACCGGAAGAACTTAATCCCGTCATTTACAGCAACCAGAAGCTTTTGTACAATGCCCTTTACCATGCTGCCTCCGATACTTTAAGCGAACTTGCCAGAGATAAAAAATATCTTGGGGCAGACATAGGCTATATCTGCATTCTCCATACCTGGGGAAGTGCAATGAATTTCCATCCCCATATCCACACCATCGTGTTAGGCGGAGGTCTGGATGCTAAGAACCACTGGAAGGATAACGGTGAGGATTTTTTTATCCCTGTCAAGGTCCTTTCCAAGGTTTTTCGGGGCAAGTATCTTGCCGGGCTAAAACAGCTATGGGTGGATGGAAAGCTGGAGTTCTATGGAACAGCGGAACCTTACAAAAATCATTATGCTTTCAAACAGCTTTTGGACGCGTGCTATGCCAAAGAATGGATTCCTTATTGCAAGAGGCCATTTCATGGTGCGGAGTCTGTTATCAAATATCTTGGCAAATATACCCACAGGATTGCCATAAGCAACTACCGCATAAAGGGTATGACGGATTCCACGGTTACGTTTACTGTGAAGGATTACAAAAACCATGGGCAGTGGAAGGAACTCACACTTTCCGGGGAGGAATTCATCAGGAGGTTTCTGATGCATGTTCCTCCCAAGCGTTTTGTGCGGATCCGGCATTACGGTCTGCTTTCTTCCCGGAATAAAAACAGGAAGATTACACTATGCCGCAACCTGCTTGGCTGTAAGAGATACATTTCCAGACTTAAGGCTCTTGATGTGCCCGCTATTATCAAGCTGCTCTACAACAAGGATGTCTGCAAATGCTCATCCTGCGGAGGGAACATCATTCCTCTGCCATCTGGCAGGTATTGCATAAGACTTGAGCCACACTTATTATGTTGAATACCAGTAGCTGAATATTTAAAAAAAGCTTCCTATGGGGGCTTATTCGTGGTGCGCTGGAAATGATTTTTAAAAATTCCTCTCCATATGCACAGGTATCCAACATACTGTTTTGCAAAGAGCGTCAAAATTGAAAGCCCATATACAGCGGCTACCCAGACGCGCCTTTGTTCAACCAGGAAAAATCGAAACTGATGCAAACGAAAGGGCAGTTATCGAAAGATCAAAGCTGCTTTTTCGTTTGCACCACCTTCGATTCTTTCCTTAACGATTTATCGGGCAAACAACATTTCACCAAAAAGCCAGACACATAATGCACAGAGTCGGCAGGCTTGTGAGCAATCACAGCCTGTCGGCTCTGCTCTTTTATCCAAAGATAAACGAACATGATTTTTATTTGTAATTAAATAGTACTCCCACTTTCCGAAAAAAATATTCAAAACCTTTTCGGAAAGTATTGACAAACACTTATTTCATTCAGTATAATGAAATACTCTTTTATGAGAACCACAACCAATTACATATCTTCACAGAATTTGGGAGTACGGCTTTGCACCGTACACGCCTGCGGTATGCGAAAAGGAAATACCGCTGCTTCTGAATTGCTTTGAACTGTCGGCAATCAGAAAGCGTAACTGACAGTTTCGACTTTGAATCTCAAAGCCGGTTACATGAATGTGAAACCAACACCACAAAGGGATAAGACTGTCCTTTTGCGAACGGTCGGCACACATTGATGTACCGGCTTTTTTTGCTGCCCAAATGCCGGTTACAACTGAATGACCGGCTGAATGGGATATGATTTTGCGATGACCTCTTTTTCGGAGAGTGAGCGAAACAACGCCGCCTGAGATGGGGCAGGGACAGAAAAACGACATTCAGACAGACCGGCGGAAAAAACAGACCGTATGCGACAGAAAGAGTGTCGCATACCGTAGCAAGCAGGGAAACTGTATTGACAGTTTCCACCCCAACCGGCTCCACAAGCCGATTACGCTTTGGAGAATCCCCCAATCCCCTCAAAAATCCAAGAAAGGACTGATGTTATGAATGAAGCCAAGAACAAAAATTTATTTATCCGTGTGAGCGAAAAAGAAAAAAATATCATTGCGCAGAACGCCAAAAAGTGCGGGCTTTCCGTATCGGAATATCTCCGCCAACGTGCTTTGGGATATATGCCGAGAACCGTCCTGCCCGAAATATTCTTCACTTTTAATGATAAGCTGGATGAACTCTGCATTGCTGTTGAAGGCAAAATTACAGCGGATACGGAAGAAAAAATAATTGCCTTGATTGATGGAATCACAGCCGAGTTAATTCTCCCCCAAAAAGAAAAGGCGGTACTATAAATGGCGACTACCGGCTTCTGGCCTGTCAAAGACAGGCTGAAGGAAGTAATTGACTATGCGGAAAATCCCGACAAAACCATTGATAAAAAGTATGTGGACAGCGATTTATACGCCGCCCTGCGGTATGTTGTTGTTCTTCAGATTAAAAGAGCATTCGATTTGCAGATTATATTAGCAGGAAAGTAATCTATGATAGATTTCCCGTCACATTGTGGGAACATGGTTTCGCACATTATTCGGAACTGAAAATACCCCTATGCAAATTAATTGCGCAGGGGTATCTCTTCCTGAAAGGATCAGAATGGAAGTTCCTCTTCCTCTGTCAGTGGTTCAGGATATTTATAACGCAGGTACGCATACAGCAGCTCTCTCTTTCAGAAAATCTATGAGAGTGAGGATCTCACAGCCCAGAAAGGTCTGTGCATCCCGGAGGTACTTTTTTGTCTCCTCAAAAGAGCCATGGCCAGAGCGTCTGTCCGTATAAAAGTTAAACAGCTCCCTGTCCGAAAGCTCCCGTAAATCGAGAGGTTCCCTGACGGTGACCCACCGTGCCGTCCGATGCCATTCGATGAAGTCAAAAAAGGTACCATCTTCATGGATGGCCTGTTCCGGATTCTCATAGGGGCTGTTTCCAGCTTCCACCCAGGAACGCAGTTCCCCAAGTTCCAGCCAGCCAAGTGTCCCGGCATAGGCATCCTCTACCGCCTTAAGTTCCCGCTGCAGGGCTTTCCTTTTTATCTTATCCATAAGCGGCCTCCTATCCCAGTTCACAGTCGTTTATGGCCTGCATGACTGTGTCGGCATCCACCAGATCCAGCTTTTTTGCATCTGCACACAGCAGGCTCTGGCAGCAGAGGCGGTTAAGCACACGGGGCGTGCCGTCCGAAGCGTTCAGGAGGGCCTCGGTGGCTCCTTCATCAAAGACGGCGTGGCTGCATCCCGCCCCGTCAAGCTTTGCCCGGATGAAAGTCCTCCCCTCCTCTTTCGTCATGCCCTCCATGTGGAAGTTCATCACGAGCCTCTGGCGCAGAGGCTCGTGGACGGACAGGCGCAGGGTATTGTTCAGCTGCCCCAGGCCGCACAAAAGGATCACGGCCCGGTCCCTGGAATCCATCTCGAAGTTAAACAGGAGTTTTAAGTCATTCAGGATGGCATTGCCTATATAATTCGCTTCATCAATAATGATGACGGGGGTCTTTTTCTTCTCCAGGCACAGCCGGCTGACTTCCTCCTGTATGGAACGGAAGTTATCCGGCTTGCGGAAGGAGGGCTGCCCGCCCAGGGATTCCACGAGGCTGCGGTAGAAATCCGAAACGGTGAGCGTGGAGAGGCAGGAATAGACCACCTTGTAGAGGGAAGGGTTCAGTGCTGCCGCCCAGTTTCTCACGGCAGTGGTCTTGCCCCGCCCCGGCCCACCCGTGAGCAGGCCGAAGCCCTTTGTCTTAGCCAGATAGGAAAGGCGGAAGAGGGCTTCCCGGTACTGGGCCGTCTCCACCAGGATCTCTTTGGAATTCTTCAGTCCGAAAAGTCGGATGCAGGGCTTAGTGAGGGCATGGGCGGGGGACAGCGGGAGACTTTCGCTTAAGAGACGCTGCCGGAGGGAAGGAGGGCATGGGTGGCATTGCAGAGGCTGCACTGCACCCTGCGTATGACAAGGGGGATCTTTCCCAGTGCTGTTTTTATGGAGCGGGTATAGGCCCCGTGCCCTGCGAGGCAGCCGCAGTGGCCGCAGGAACACTCCGGCTGGCAGATCTGGATGGAATCCATGGCATCATCATAAAATTCCTGTGAAATTTCGTTGCATTCTTCTGTGATTACTGTTATCATATCCTTGTCTGTGGCGGAACCGTCCGCCATGGTGTGAGTAAGGACAGGGACACAAACTTTGGTCGGTGAGGGTTCCTGTCCTTTTTTCTGCGTATCAGATAAAAGGATAGCACAAAAGGTATGGAGATGAAATAATCTGACGGAAAATATATCAGATTAAAATATCCCATACCTTATTTAATTTGGAGAAAAACTGAGGATTTTGGTTCAGATAAACTAACGAATAACAATACGGAAACATTCTGTAAAGAAAAATCCGCAATTTTTATTGTTCTTCCGGAGGAAGATAATACAAAGTATTTTATGGTGTCACTGTTTCTGCAGCAGCTGTATCGTGAAATGCTGACCATCGCTGACGAGCATGGTGGGAAGCTGCCGAACCGTGTAATGATGTTTGCGGATGAGATTGGTACGATCCCTAAAATTGAATCAATGGAGATGATGTTCTCTGCAGGACGTTCTAGACAGATCAGTATGATTCCCATTATCCAGGGCTTTGCACAGCTGGAAAAGAACTATGGAAAGGAAGGCTCCAGCATCATCATCGATAACTGTCAGGACATTCTGTTTGGCGGATTTGCACCGAATTCGGAAAGTGCGGAGATTTTATCGAAAGCACTTGGAAACCGGACTGTTCTGTCCGGTTCCATCTCCAGAGGAAAGAACGATCCGAGCCAGAGCCTGCAGATGATGAGCCGTCCTCTGATGTCACCGGACGAATTGAAAACACTTCCAAAAGGACATTTTATCTTTGCAAAAACGGGAAACTGTCCTATGCAGACCCGGCTTCCCCTGTTTCTTAAATGGGGGATTCAGTTTGGCGATGCGTATGAGGTGCCGGAGCAGGCTGCCAGAAGTGTGAAGTATGCAGATCGCTTTGAACTGGAACAGGAGATTGTGCGGCGCAGAGATGCAGAAGATGATGAATGGGAAGAACCGCCAATGTCTGATGCCGGTGAAACACGCAAGGGCGGTCAGCAACAGTCACAAGCGCAGACGACGAAAGAACACAGCAGCATACCAAGACGTCCTCCGCTGCGAACCGATTAGGAGGTGATCCAGGTATGGGGTATTTTTCTAACATCTACAAAGCAGAACTGCCCCATCGTGCCAAAACCGTGTATATGTATTTGAAAGACCGGAGCAATGCACAGGGACAATGCTATCCAGCGATTGGTACCATCGCAAAGGAACTACATCTGTCCCGGCGCACGGTGGAACGTGCGATTCAGGATTTGATTACAGCCGGACTCTTAAAGAAAGAACAACGTTGGCGGGAGAACGGCGGCAGGAGCAGTCTGCTGTTTACTCTGACAGACTGTAATTAAAAAGTATCGCCACCAAGGGAAGCATCTGTCCTCTTGGTGGCGTATGGATTATGTCACTGCGGCGTATCCAGAAGGGATCACCTGAAGAAATCCTAATAGACAGAGAAAAAGAACCACCTTCCGTGAAAGGTGGCAGTCTCTTATCTGTTGTTCAGCATCTCCTGAATTGCTGCGCGGATAACAGATTTATCACGGTCGTTCAGTCGCATATACTGACGCAAAAGCTGTTGATCCTCGCTGTCTATGTGCTGAATCTGTGGATGAAGGATAGCATCGCCAGGGATGTTTAAGGTGTCAACAAGACGCAAAAGAATATCGATGCTTGGACGCTTTTCCTCGTTCTCTAAAGCCATAAGGAAGCGGGCGGTAGTTCCCACTTTTTCCGCAGCCTCTTCCTGTGTTCGATTTGCATCTACACGGTATTTTTTGAAGATAGGCCCCATGTAGGAAATATCCATTTTTTCTGTTTCAGCCACTATCAGTTCACCTCCAATACCATTTTACAGTTCAGGTATCGAGGCGTGAACGTTCTGCGAGTTCGTGAATAACACGAAATATGAAAAAAGGTGCCATATAAAGTAACACCATATTTAACAAATGTAAGAAAATAAAAAGACAACTTTGCTATTCTGATTTTACAGAAGCAAAGTTGTCTTTTTTATTTATGCATGAGTTTAAAAAAAGAATTTCAGATCTTCTTCTACTGTGCTAATTCCCGCAATACCAAAGTTCTCTACCAAAACTTTTGCCACATTGGGGCTGAGGAATGCCGGGAGAGTGGGACCGAGATGGATATTCTTCACGCCAAGATACAGAAGCGCCAGCAGAACGATGACAGCCTTCTGCTCATACCACGCAATGTTGTAGGCGATGGGCAGGTCGTTGATATCGTCCAGACCGAAAACTTCCTTGAGCTTCAAAGCAATGACAGCCAGAGAATACGAATCGTTGCACTGCCCGGCGTCCAGAACACGAGGAATGCCGTTGATGTCGCCCAAAGGCAGTTTGTTGTACTTGTATTTCGCGCATCCGGCTGTCAAGATCACAGCATCTTTCGGCAGTGCCTTGGCAAATTTGGTATAGTATTCCCGGCTCTTGGCACGGCCGTCACAGCCCGCCATCACAACGAACTTTTTGATCGCGCCGCTTTTTACCGCATCGACCACCTGATCCGCCAGAGCCAGAACCTGCGCGTGTGCAAATCCGCCGATCAGCTCTCCTGTTTCAATTTCAGTAGGTGCAGCGCATCTTTTTGCGTGTTCAATGATAACGGAAAAATCCTTCTGCTCCCCGATTTCTCCTGGGATATGGGTACATCCCGGATATCCTGCTGCGCCAGTAGTGTAGAGTCTGTCTTTGTAGCTGTCTTTAGGAGGCACGATGCAGTTGGTCGTCATCAGGATAGGACCGTTGAAGGATTCAAATTCCTCCTTCTGCTTCCACCACGCATTGCCGTAGTTGCCGATAAAGTTGGGATACTTTTTGAATGCCGGGTAATAGTGGGCAGGGAGCATCTCGGAATGGGTATAAACATCCACGCCGGTTCCCTGTGTCTGCTCCAGCAGCATTTCCAAATCCCGCAGGTCGTGACCGGAAACCAGAATACCGGGATTTGTCCCAACGCCAATATTTACCTTCGTAATTTCGGGATTTCCATAGGCTTCCGTGTTGGCCTTGTCCAGCAGAGCCATACCGGATACGCCGTGTTTTCCGGTTTCCATTGTCAGAGCAATCAATTCTTCTACGCTGAGATTGTCATCCAGTGTAGCTGCCAGCGCCCGCTGAAGGAAGGCATCGACCTCCTCATCATCCTTCAGTAGAACGTTTGCGTGTTTGGAGTATGCGGACAATCCCTTCAGACCGTAGGTAATCAGTTCTCGCAGAGAACGGATATCCTCGTTTTCAGTAGAAAGAACACCGACAGTTGCGGCTTTTTCTTCCCAATTGCCAGAGCCATTCCATTTTGCCGCTTCGGGCAGACCGGAAGGATCGGCAATCTGCGCCAACAGCACATCTTTTTCAGTCAGTGTGGCACGGATTCTTGCCTCAATGCTCTCTTTGTCAAAATTTGCATTGGTGATGGTGGTGAACAGATTCAGGGTAATCAAGTGATTGATTTCCGCAGATACCTGCTTCCCTTCCTGACGCAGTGCAGTTGTAACAGCTGAAATCCCTTTTGTGACATAGACCAGCAGATCCTGCATAGCTGCCACATCAGGCTTCTTCCCGCATACACCGGACATGGTGCAACCTTTGCACCCGGCGGTTTCCTGACACTGATAGCAAAACATTTTTTGTTCCATAATAGACCTCCTAAAAACTTTTAAAATTTGAAATGATGTAGTTACTTTTCAATCAAAAAAGTATATAGATGCGCTTGAATTAATCTTCCCAAGCGATTGCAGACACAGGACACGAATCAATTGCATCCTGCACGGCGCTTTGATTGTCATCGTTTGCTGGTTGGTATGCTTCCGCCTTCTCGTGCTCATTCATACGAAAAACTTCGTCGCAGATCCCACAGCAAAGCCCGCAGCCAATGCAGAGATTCTGATCTACTTTTATTTTCATAAAATCACCTCCCTCTGTCAATTTTACGTTTGATTAAAATACAACGACCAAAAGCATCTTGAACGCTTCCTGTCCATATACCGCGTGAGGGTGTCCAGCTGGCATGACGATGGATTCTCCTTCATGCAACAGATATTCTGTGCCGTCAATGGTGATTTTTCCAACGCCGTCCAGACAGGTTACGAAAGCGTCGCCGCCCGATTCATGGGTGCTGATTTCCTCGCCCTTTGCGAATGAGAACAGGGTAATACTTACTGCCGGATTTTGCGCCAGCGTCTTGCTGACTACCTGCCCCTCCTGATAGGAGATCTGCTCCTTCAGCGTCAGAACCTCGGCTTGCGCAATGTTTTTCATTTTTTTACTCATAACAGTCACCTCCTGCAATATAATTTGTTTTTGTCTGTCGGATATATTCCAAAAACTGAAGAACCGAATCAGAGGTTATTCCAGAATCTTTCCATCAATCGAGATAGTGACCACCTGCCAGGGAATGAATTTTCCGCTTGCCTGCAATGCTTTTTTAGCAGCTAACTCCAGTCCGCCGCAGCAGGGAACTTCCATCCGCACAATGGTCACGCTCTGGATATTGTTGTTTTGGATAATCTGCGTCAGCTTTTCGCTGTAATCCACGTTGTCCAGCTTGGGGCAGCCAATCAGCGTAACCTTCCCACGCATAAAATCCTCGTGCATTCTGGCATAGGCATATGCGCTGCAATCTGCCGCAATCAGCAACTTGGCTCCTTCAAAATAGGGGGCACCTACTGGGACCAGCTTAATTTGGCAGGGCCACTGCCTCAGCTGTGACTCAGCCTGCATCGGGGCAGAAGGAGCAGATTCCTGCGAATGCTGGATTCGCTGCATTCGGCTGCCCGGGCAACCCGCATGAACACCAACGGAAGGAGAATTCATTCTGTTCTTTTTTCTCATATTTTCCTGCACAGCCTTTTCGTCATAGGCAGCAGCTTCCCGTTCCACAAAGGAAATCGCACCGGTGGGGCAGGTGGGCAGGCAATCGCCCAGACCATCGCAATAATCGTCCCGCAGGAGTTTTGCCTTCCCGTTTACCATGCCGATAGCCCCTTCATGGCAGGCTTCGGCGCAGGCCCCACATCCATTGCACTTTTCTTCGTCTATCTGAATAATTTTCCGAATCATGTTTGCTTCATCCTTTCTCTTGCGTTTCTGGATTTAGTATACTATAATATGAAATGAAAGTCTGTTGTTATAACAACAAGGAGTGAAAAATATGAATTTATCCAATACACAACTGTTTCGAGGACTGGAAGAAGCAGAGATTACATCTCTTTTGGGTTGCCTGAATGCCACAACGCGTAGTTTTCAAAAAGGAGAGGTAATCCTTTCAGAAGGAAACATCACGGAAAATATCGGGATCTTGCTGTCCGGCCTGGCGGTGCTCTCCTGCAACGATATCTGGGGCAATACCAGTATTTTGGGTCATGTTGCGCCCGGCTCTGTATTCGCCGAGGTGTATGCCTGCATTCCGGGGGAGCCGATGTTGGTTACGGTGTCCGCTGCGGAGGATACATCCATATTGTTTATGAATGTGGGGCGTGTCCTGGCTACTTGTACCAATGCCTGTCCATTCCACACAAGACTTGTCCGAAATCTGCTGACTGTCTGCGCTCACAGAAACCTTCAGCTTTCTCAAAGAATCCAGCATACCAGCTCCAAATCCATTCGGGGGCGGTTGATGTCCTATTTTTCGGAATGCGCCAAACGCGCCGGGAGCAATTCTTTCCTGATCCCCTACAACCGCCAACAGTTAGCTGATTATCTGAATGTGGACCGCAGTGCCATGTGTAACGAGCTTTCAAAAATGCAAAAAGACGGAATTATTGAGTACAGCAAGAATCAATTTTTATTAAAAGATAGCTTGATGTTTCAATAGAGAGTATGAGTGATTCATTGTATGTTTTCTGATGATCTATTTTATCAAAAAAATACTTTTAAGTGTCCTTCAAAAATCTCTCAAGCTGTTATATATCAATATGTTATACCTTTCCAATACATGGGAGTCATAACTTCTGCAATCTCTGGCAGAGTGACATCCCGCAAGGCCCATCGTTTGAACTCCTCAAAACCAGTACGGTCTACAATGTAGCCAATATGCTCTTTTCCGCCGGGAGCATTGGGGTCGATGTACTCCTTCACATAGTCGTAGGTATTGAGAATGATTTTGATAATACTGTCTTCGTCCACCCACTTGATGAAATCTTCACCCAGACGCGGGTTCTTTTTGCCAGTTCTACCCAGCAAAGTAAGTCTATAGTATTTCTTTTCACTACGAGTCCATGCAGCATTCGGACAGGCCAAAACACATTCTCCACAGCCAATGCATCGCCGCTCATCTCGTTGAGGACGGAAGTTGACTGGCTTCAGAGCCTCAACAGATTTCTTTTTGCAGGCTTTTACACAGGCCCCGCAGCTAACACAACGATCAGACTCAAGATGAGGTACTGTCATACCCATGATGCCAAAGTCATGCATACGTACTTTGGCACAATCATTGGGGCAACCAGTCAGAGCAATCTTAAAGTGGAGATCGTTGGGGAAAACAGCTTTTTCAATACGCTGGGCAAGCGCAGTGGTATCATAACAGGCGAATGGACAGACACGGTTGCCCACGCAAGCGGTGATATTTCGGGTTCCAGCAGCAGGATAGCCGCAGCCCACTTCATCCTGATTGATCTCCAAACCGTCAATCAGGCTTTGAAGGGCAGCATTAACCTCTGGCATCTTTTCAAAAGGAATACCAGGAATCTCAAATCCCTGTCGGCTGGTAATATGAACTGTGCCATTTCCGAAAGTTTCTGCAATATGCTGAATTTGGCTCAGATATTTGGCATCCAGATGACCACCGGGAACACGGATTCTGGAAGCAGTCATACCACGTTCTTTAGTGACACGAAACGCATTCTTTTTTAGTATTTTTGTGTTGATATCCATGTTACCCCTCCTTAATCTACTAAAAATTTCCCTTTGGTATAGTTAAATACTGGACCGTCCAGGCAAACATAGGTGTCCCCAATCTTACAGTGACCGCACTTGCCCAGACCGCAGCACATTTTCCGTTCCTGAGAAATCCAGACATTTTCTTCTGGAAGTCCAATATCCAGTAATCCCTGCACGGAAAAGCGCATCATGGCAGGAGGCCCTACTACAACAGCCACTGTGTTCTGCACATTATCCAGTTTGATTTGAGGGATGTACTGAGTAACAAGGCCCACATGACAGGCAACATCCTCTTCTGCACAATCTACCGTAAGGATGATATCCATGTTTTTTTTCCAGAGCTTCAGATCGTTGCGGAAAAGAATGTCATGCGACGTTTTGAAGCCTGCAATCAGAGTCATATGCCCCCGCTGCTCTGGATGATTGAAAAAGTAATCCACCACTCCTCGAACAGGCGATAGACCAGTTCCGCCAGCCATGACGATGATGTCCTTACCTGCATAGTCTGATACATCGAATCCATTCCCATAGGGACCACGCAGCAAAAGAGTATCACCCACATAATGTTCAAAAACTTCATTGGTAACCTTGCCCACTCGACGAATGGTTAGATCTACGAAGTTGTCTCCAATACCACTGACTGATATAGGAGCTTCTCCATATTTAGGAATCGACACTTCAAAAAACTGTCCCGGCTTAACATCTCCTTGAAACTCCATACGGAACGTATACTCAATTTTTGTGTGCCGAATTACTTCCAAAATTTTGGATGGGAAAGGAATATAATCATTTTTCATCATTGTTCAGTCACCTCCGTCATAGCACTCTGCAATTTGTTGATGCAACCTGAAAATGAGATATACTCCGGACAGATATCGTCGCATCGTCCGCAACCCACACACATGTGATAGCCATTGCGTTGTTTGTAGTCCAGTACCTTGTGCAGTACCTTGAACCGCATCCGTTCTCCGTTTTTTTTCCGATAACTGCCGCCACCGGCCACATCGGTAAAGCCATCTACCATACAGGAGGCCCAGATACGACGGCGCTCTCCAACCTTGCCATTCTCACTATAAAAGAGATCCTGCATAGTAAAGCAGGTACAGGTAGGACAGACAAAATTGCAACGTCCACAGTTGATGCAGCGGCTATTGTATTCCTCCCACATAGTACTTTTGGCCACCTCTGCGGTCAGATTTTCAGGGACTTGAACTGTAACTTGGTTTTCAGTGACATGAGCAGGGATGACTTCCTGCTGTTCACATCCAGCTTGTACTAACTGTTTCACCCATGCCTCATCCTTACAGTCCACCAGATAGGTGCCGTCAGGCTGGCGGTCGATGCTCATATCATATTTAGTGCTTACATTGGTTCCCATACTGACGCAGAAGCAATTTTCAAAGGAATGTTCACAGCCCATCAGCACAATCTTAATGTTATCCCGCAGATGCTGATAGTAATAATCTGCTGGACTGTTGTGTAGGTACATATCGTCCAGCCGCTTAAGAGCATATAGGTCGCAGCTACGCAAGAAAATGACTGCGCCTTTTTGGGGAAAATCGGCTTCTTTGGTTTGCCCTTCCGTAAAGAAGAACAGGGTTTGAGAAACGGGTGTCAGCACTTCCTTGAAGGAATAATCAGATTTTTTGTCGAACACGATTTCGTCAGCATGTTCAATTTTTCCATAACGGATACAATCTGTATCAGAAAAGCGTCCGCCGCCAGAAAAGTTGCGGGGAGCATAGATATGGTAATTTGTTTGCCATGTCTGAAATAATACATTCAGTTGCATATCAGTAATATGAAAGCCCATATATTTTCCTCCTTATACTTAAATAACTACATGTTGACTATAAGGAGTGTAACACAAACAAAGAAGAATCCATGTTGCGTGTGCAACGTGGATTCTTCTTTGTTTGATGCTGTAGATTATTTAATGGGGAGCTTGTAGTATTCAATTATAACAGTTGGAATGTGTTTTTTTCATAAGAAATCAGTCCATCCTTTTGCATATAAGATAGTTCTCGAGTTAACGCGCTGCGGTCGGCACATAGATATTTAGCCAATTCAAGTCGACTTAAGGGGATGGTAAATTGCCTGCTATCTTGATCAAGGGCTTGTTGCTGTAAATATGTAAGAATTTTTTCTCGTAGAGTTTTTTTCGAGATTACTTCAATTTTGTGCATCAGCTGAACATTTTTGTCTCCTATCAGTTGAACCATATTTTCAATCAACCGATGATGAAAGGTACAGCTCATTTTACATGAGTGAATAATTTTATGGAAAGGTAAAAATAGAACTGTACAGGGTGCAGCTGCGAAAAAACTAACATGTGCATCTAAATGGCTTCCACAAGAAAAAGATTCCCCAAAAAGCTCACCATCTTTCATTGCTACAAGGAGTGTCTGGTAGCCTTCTGAATCTTCCTTAGCCATATGGACGATGCCAGACAATATAATGCCAACACTTCGAACCTCATTACCTTCCAGAAGGATAATTTCATCTTTTTGATAATTTTTTTGGAAGCTTCCCAAACAATTCAACATGGCTGGAAGATCCTCTTCACAAATACCATTGAAGATTGGGAGCGAAGCAAGTTGTTTGAAATTAAGTTGCATATTGTCTCTCCTTTCTTCTGAGATAAAGTATAGCATTTTGTGGTAGGTGTTGCAAGCGCAACACAGAACTGATGAAAAATGCTTTATTCTTATAAAGAGATATAAAAATTTTTCAAGAAAGGATACTTGTCAACGTGATTAATAATGAAACCCATCTTTTATACAGTGTATTGTGCTATGAAGAAGGACATTGTAGACGTACGCAACATATCCTTAAGGTTTATGCATTAGCCAAGCTGTTTGGTGAGCAAGAAAAAATTTCTGTTGAAGATCAGCAAATTTTGCAAGCAGCAGCCATTTTACATGATGTGGCAATTAAATATTGCAAAGAACATTATAACGGGGATGCCAGTCAGAACAATCAGAAACAGGTGGTATCTATCCTTGTGACTCGCTTTTTAGAATCGGCCAATTATCTTCCGTCGTATGTTCCGAAAATCATTGAACTGGTGAATTGCCATCATGATTATGACAAGCCCAAAAATAAACTATTGCAACTTTTGATGGAAGCCGATCTAATTGTAAACTGCTATGAAAACCGGCCAGATTATAAAAAAGCAGAGTATATAAAGAAAATTTTTCAAACAGATGGAGGAAAGGAACTGATGGCACTTTGTTTGAAAAAAGAAATGGAATAGGAGGGTATTATGTATCAGGAAAATATAATTGATATGTTAATGCGGAAGATGATTCATTTTAACCAGAATGATCCACAACGCATTCATCATTTGATAAAAGTTCACAGTTTTGCACAGATGATTGGTCGTATGGAACAGTTGGATGGGCATAGTCAGTTTTTGACCGAATGCGCCGCATTGGTTCATGATATTGGTATTCGGCCGGCAGAAGAAAAGTATGGGATGTCCAGTGGGAGATTACAGGAGCAAGAAGGTCCTTTTTATGCCCGCAAAATGTTGGGAGAGCTGGGATTTGAGGAAGCAGACATCAATCGAATCTGCTATTTAGGACACCATCATACCTACGCAGATATAGATGGTATTGACTATCAGATTCTTGTGGAAGCAGATTTTTTGGTAAATTTTTATGAAGATAATCTGGGAAAAAACATAATAGAAACCACATTACAGAAGATTTTTCAAACAGAGTCAGGAAAAACACTGTGCAGACTTTGTTATTTCGGTCACTGAGGAAATATGGCTATGGCAGATAAAAAGCAAACTCAAATTTTATTGATCAATGATATGGCAGGTTATGGCAAGGTCGCCTTATCTGTCATGATTCCTGTTTTATCTCACTTGAAATTTGAAACTTTCAATTTGCCTACTGCACTTGTTTCAAACACTCTGGATTATGGTCAGTTTGATATTCTGGATACAACAGAATATATGGAAAATACGCTTCTGGTATGGAAGAAACTCATGTTTTCTTTCGACGCAATCTGTACCGGATTTATTGTGTCGGAAAGGCAGTCATCTCTTGTATATGAATACTGTAAGGAACAACAAAAATCAGGTACTTCGATTTTTGTTGATCCAATTATGGGAGATGACGGAAAACGATACAATGGTGTAACAAATCAAGTAGTCGCTTACATGAAACGGTTGTGTTCTATTGCAGATGTGATTGTCCCCAATATTACGGAGGCGTGCTTTTTATCCGAATACACAGTTAAACACACTTACTCTGAACCGGAAATTGAAGTAATCGCAAATCGACTACATACGCTTGGTGCCAAATCCGTTGTGATTACAAGCGCAAATATCAATGGAAGAATGTTTACTGTTGTAAAAAGTTCTCCGAAAAATTCGTGTATCTTGCTTCCTTATGAAGAAATACCGGTGCGTTTTCCAGGTACAGGGGATATTTTTATGGCGATTGTAGTAGGGCATTATTTAAAATCAGGCCAGATTTTAGAGAGCGTACAAAGTGCAATGAGACAACTCGAAAAAATTATTTATGCTAATCTACATGATACTGACAAATACAAGGGAATTCCCATTGAACAATTTTTGGAGGAAATTAACGATGAAAAAGCCTAAAATTAAAATCAGTTTAATAGATCAAAAGGGACATATGGGGTGCCATCGTGGTCATCGAATTGGAGATACCTTTGACTTTGATACCGAAAGAGGCGCTCTCTGCCCAATGGCCATGCACGTGGCTTTCCCTTACATTGACATTCTGCGGTATGGGGGAAAACTCCCCAGCCAACCAGATGGCTCCATTGTATTCTGCTGTCCAGATGTGGATGTAATCAATGTATTTAAAATTGAAGTAGAGGAGGAAAAGAACTGAAATGAATCCTTATATCAAACAAGCAAATCAGCAGTTTGTTCCTGTATATAATCGTTATCCCATTGTATGGGATCATGGCGAAGGTATGTACCTTTATGATACAGAGGGAAAACGGTATTTGGATTTCGGGTCTGGAATCGGTGTGTGTGCTTTGGGATATCACGATCAGAATTACACACGTACACTGCAAGAACAGATGGAGAAGCTGCTACACACCTCTAATCTTTTTTATAATGTTCCTGCGATTGAAGCTGCAAAGCTGTTCAATCAGGCATCTGGCATGGAGCAGGTGTTTTTCACCAATTCTGGAACGGAAGCAATCGAAGGTGCGGTTAAAATTGCTAAGAAATATCATTTTTTGAAGCATAATAATCATAATGGAGAGATCATTGCCATGAAAAAATCCTTTCACGGCAGATCTATGGGGGCGTTATCCATAACAGGGAAAGCAACCTATCAGGAACCTTTTGCTCCTATGCTTGCTCATGTTAAATTTGCCGATTTCAATGATCTGGACAGCGTTAAACGCTTGATTACAAAAAATACCTGTGCAATTTTTATGGAAACAGTACAAGGTGAGAGCGGAATTTATCCTACCACTGAGTACTTTATCAAAGGAGTCCGAAAGCTTTGCGATGAGAACAAAATTTTGATGGTTTTGGATGAGATTCAATGTGGTATGGGCAGAAGCGGAAATATGTTTGCGTATCAGCTGTACGACGTTGCTCCCGACATTGTGGTTTCGGCAAAGGCTTTGGGATGCGGAATTCCGGTAGGTGCAATTGGAACCAGAGGGGCAGCAACCGGTGTATTGTGTGCAGGAGATCATGGCACAACTTACGGCTCCAATCCTCTGGCCGCTGCAGCCGTTACTGCTGTATTCCAGCTTTATCAACAGTATAACATATTGGCGAATGTCAGGGCTATGACGACCTATTTAGATAAGGCATTGTCCGAATTGGCCGCTCAAAAAGTTGTGATCAAAGAGGTGCGCGGACTGGGGCTTATGAAAGGAATTGAACTGTCTGTACCTGCCGCATACTATATAAATGCTTTACAAGAAGCGGGAATTATCGTAATTCCTTCAGGTTCACATGTGATTCGCCTGTTGCCTTCGTTGATTTTAGAGAAAGAGCATATTGATGCGTTACTGTATGTGCTTAAGAAAATATTATAACTAGAGTACATATATGCTGAATCAACGTGAATTCCAATAATGAGCGATATTTTGATAATTCGGCACAAAAGGGATAGCTGTGAAGAAAATTGAAATTATTGCCAGAATTACCGAGGATAGCGGAGCAACAACTGAGAATCCGTTGATGGTTTGGCATGATGATGGTGACCATGAAGGTTATCCGTTCCTATCTTCTACACTGACATACCCAGGGTTGGAAATTAGATTACATCAGCGGCGGGTACTACGTAATGGTAAGGATGTGAAACTATCAAGATATGAATACGGAGTTCTGGTATTTCTGGCGCAACGACCTGGTTGGTTATGTAGCAAAGAGCAAATTTTTGAAAATGTATGGCATGAGGATAGTGAAAGCTCTTTGGTAGCAATCGCTAATACGATTAGTAGAATTCGGCAAAAAATTGAACCGGATAAGGAACATCCCATTTATATACAAACGGTTTCCAGCTTAGGGTATATCTTTGCTGTCAAACCATTATAGAAAAACAGTCATGGTGTCTTGACATGACTGTTTTTTGCAAAAAAACTGAAAATTAGTATGTCATTACAGCAGTTTTACAGAGAAATTCGATAGCTACCTGTTATAATGGATAAGAAAAGCTAACGAAGCCCGTCAAAAAAAACGGTATCTTGACGGGCTATAAAGACACGCCCATACCTGTTCCCCTTCAAGCTCCGTTTGAGCAAGGAGGGGTGTTTTTATGTGTTGGGAAACTATGCTGCTGATCCGAAGCAGCACTATTTATTGAAACCGGATATCTGTGTAGTGGTGATCGCTTAAAAAAAGCGACTCCCTGCAATTGGGATATTCCGGACAACAAGAGGAACAATTAGAACATGAAAAATACGAATTAAGCGTCTGTGTAGACTTTTATGTCTATGCAGGCGCTTTTTTGCGTTCCGGCAGAACTTTATGCCGCTGCCGGAGTCCGCCGCTTGTCCTTCGTTTTCGCATGAATTCGAAAAGGAGCTGTCTTATGAACAACGATTATTTGTTGAGTAAACGCATACTGCTTGTCGACGATGAACAGGAGCTTTTAGATATGGTTGTATCAATTTTAGGAGAAGCAGGCTTTTGCCAAATAGCAACTGCCAAAACAGTAAAAGAAGCCCTTGATTTAGCAGATAGTTTTCAACCAGAGCTTGCTATTCTTGATGTAATGCTTCCAGACGGCGATGGCTTCTCTTTAATGGAAAAATTAAAAGGTGAATATCCAGTACTATTTTTAACTGCCTGCGGCGAAGATGATGATAAGTTCAAGGGTTTCGGTCTTGGGGCAGACGATTATATTGTAAAACCATTTTTACCAAAGGAACTGCTATTCCGCATTAGAGCAATTTTAAGAAGAAGTTACAAAGATGAAAATCCGCTTGTTAAACTTCATGGAAGCCAAATTGACTTTTCACGAGCCGAAGTAATAAAAAACGGAGAGCATATTCCATTGACCGCAAAAGAGCATGATTTGTTATCTGCCTTATACCGCAATGCAGGACGAATTGTAACGATTGATACCTTATGCGAAGCTGCATGGGGAGATAATCCATTCGGATATGAAAATTCTCTAATGGCACATATCCGCCGTATCAGAGAGAAAATAGAGTTAAATCCCTCACAACCTGTTTCATTGGTAACAATAAAAGGATTGGGATACAAACTAATTGTGGAGGGCAGATAACATGTACAATTTACCTAAACTCATACGGCGTTTTACGGGTATTCTTTTGTTGAGCTTCGTGCTGTTGGTATTTGCTAATTTTGTTATATTAGCGTTCCTTATGGCTTGGCAATCGCCATCTGTTACTGACTCGCCATATAATGTGGCAATACAGACAGGCAAGGCGTTTCAAATATCCGAAAGCGGATATACATTGCAGGAAGATATTTCCACGCAATTAAAAGAACAAAACATATGGGCATTTGTTGTTGATAACGATACCCTGCAAATCGTGTGGAGAACAGAAAATGTTCCCGATACAATACCTGCCAATTACTCATTGTCTGATATAGCTGATTTATCTGTCGGGTATCTCAATGGGTATCCTGCTTACACAGGCGAAACAAAAAATGGCATTGTTGTTCTTGGCTATCCTAAAGACAGCTTTTGGAAACATACAAGGGCAAGTTGGAACTATAACTTTTTTGCCCACTTACCACAAATCGTTTTTATTGTTTTAGCTGTCAATATTGCGGTTATCCTGCTGATTTATGTAATAGCAAATATGAAATTCTTAAAACTTGTAAAACCGATTACAAAAGGCATACAAGATTTATCCATCGAAGAGCATGTTCATATTCCAGAAAAAGGTATGCTTTCTGATATTTCTGCCAATATCAATCGGACTTCTAATATATTGCAAGAACAGCGGCAACAGTTAAGGAAAAAGGAAACTGCCAGAGCAAACTGGATTGCAGGAGTTTCGCACGACATTAGAACTCCTCTGTCTATGGTTATGGGCTATGCAGGTCAACTAAAAGACGATGCAAATTTGACTGACGAAGAACGCCATAAGGCGGAAGTTATTGTAAAACAAGGTAAGCGTATGCAGAATTTAATCAATGACCTTAATCTCGCTTCTAAGTTAGAGTACAATATGCAGCCGATAAATCCTGCAAAGCAAAATCTGATTGCTATTGTTCGCCAAGTCGTTGTTGATTTTTTCAATATGGATATTGAGGATAAATATCCGATTGAATGGCAAACAGATGAAGCCCTAACTGTATGTCCTGTAAACGCTGATAAGGATTTATTAAAACGAGCGGTCAGTAATCTCATTCAAAACAGTATCAATCATAACGAACAAGGCTGCAAAATCTATATTGGCGTTACGGTTGATAATTGTTGTACCATAATAGTTTCTGATGATGGTGTTGGAGCAACAGATGAGTTAATAGAAAAGCTCAACAAAACACCTCATTATATGCTTTGCGATGAGAACACAACCGAGCAACGACATGGTTTAGGGTTGCTTATCGTAAAACAGATTGTATCCGCACACGGTGGAAGAACCGATATTGAACACAGCTCCTATGGTGGCTTCTCAGTGAAACTCACATTACCAATACTGGCATAAAAACAGAGCCGATGTGCTTTTTGTAGGTGCATCGGCTTTATATATGAATTTTTATCGCTCATAAGCAGATATTAAATCTCCTATATCAAGAGATTTTACTCCGTTAGGGCAGGCAATCAAAAAAGCCCGCAAAGCCAAAGGAATGACCAGAGAGTAGCTTGCCCGTATTGTCGATTATGACCCAAGACATCTGCAAGCGGTTGAAAACGAGGGGCAGTACCCAAGTATCGAGCTGTTTATCCAGCTTATTACGATGTTCGATGTGTCGGTTGACGAGTACATATTCCCTAACAAGGAAGTCAAAAAAGTTCTGTCCGCAGACGCTTAGACGCACAGCTCAACAGATTAGATGATAGAGAGCTTTCCGTTATAGAAGCAACTGTAAACGGACTATGTAATGCAAAAGAGGGGGCTGTCGCACTAAGTAATTAGTGCGCAGCTCCTTTTCTATGCAAAAAAATAACTGCCAGACCTCGAAAGAATCCGGCAGTTAGTGTAAAATTAATGTATGACCAAACACATTAACTTACAGAAAAATTATAGCCTAAATCAAAGCGGATATCAATTAAAACTTCCGCTAAATATTGAAACGATCATTCCGGAGGATGATTCTGTGCGGTTACTGAGTCAGTTTGTGGAGGCGATGGATTTGACTGACTTATATTCTACTTACGAAAGAATACATTCAGTATCCCCGAAAACTCTTCTGAAGATTGTACTTTACTCTTACATGAATGGGGATTATTCTTCCCGTTCCATGGAGCTTAACTGTAAAAGAGATATCAATTTCATGTTTCTTTTGTAAGCGGTAGATAGGACGTACCTAGATATCGTCTCCTTTTTATGAGAAAATAGCATCA
This sequence comes from Candidatus Merdisoma sp. JLR.KK011, assembly GCF_036941125.1. Classification (NCBI taxonomy): domain Bacteria; kingdom Bacillati; phylum Bacillota; class Clostridia; order Lachnospirales; family Lachnospiraceae; genus Candidatus Merdisoma; species Candidatus Merdisoma sp. JLR.KK011. The sequence continues at coordinate 251,691 of NZ_JAYWSZ010000003.1, forward strand.
ACAAACATAACAGCACTTTGCTGATTCAATAGACTTTACACTCTTTTTAGTGATAGTTATGTAGTAGTTAGATTATGAAATTTTTTGCAACTTTTCGCTGTGTTCCCGGATTCCGCTTTTCATAACATTGATATCAGATTGCATTGATTCAATCTTTGCAGTAGCTTTTTCGTAGCGTTTTGCAGCAGGTAGATAATTTTGTAATAATAATTTGATATCAGTACAAATTTCATTCTCAATTATTAAATTGATTCTTGTTTGTTCATCTTTTATTTGTTGAATATCAAGTTTTAGCGGTTCGACTTCTGCTTTTATCTTTTTTTCAATAATTTCAGATATTGCAAGTAACAATTCGTTATCTGACATTTTATCATACTCCTTTTTTGGTTGTCCCATCTGTTAAATAGAAATATACCACATCCAGAGTATAAAGTCTATTCAATTATCAACGAATCATGAAGGGTTATCACAGCCTATAATGAAAATAGGAGGGGGCTGGCTCCACTACTGTTTTAGCTTCCTGTCTTGATTTATAATAGTTTCAGGCAGGATTAAGTTTGGACGCACCTTGGAGGATCTGCACCCCGTTTTTCAACGTAAATGTTTTGCCCTTGAGCACAGCATATTGTCGCGCCTTTTATGGTTAGCACGAGTAGCAAAGTCCGTATCACCTCGGGCAAATCTCCTGCCCATTCAATTGCAAAGGAGATGCTCTGTATGAAAGACCTTCTGGAAATTTCCTGTGGGCTGGATGTCCACAAAGATAAAATTGTTGCCTGTATCCTGACTGGCCCTTTGGGCAAGCCGACAAACTCTGAAATCCGGGAGTTCCGTGACTTAAACCGTTACCGTAAGAGCGTCATCCGTGACATCACATCCCAGAAAAACAGGGTTGAGAAGTTTCTGCAAAGCTCCGGCTTCCGTCTGTCCTCTTTTATTTCAGATATTTTTGGTGCTTTAGGCAGGAACATCATACGACACCTGATTGAACATGGGCAGATTGACAGGGCTTCTTTGGATTCCTGCTTAAAAACAAAGACGAGAAATCATATCGATGAAATCCTCATGTCTGTAAATGGAACCCTGTCAGAACATCAAAAAGCCTTCTTGAAGATTCTTATGGACCATTATGATTCCTTAAAAGGACATCTTGCTGAAATCGAGAAGAGCCTTGAGGCGGACATGTCCCCATTTGCCTTGCAGGTGGAGCAGCTGAGCAGCATTTATGGAATCAGCACAACGGCTTCCTGCGCAATCATTGCTGAGATCGGCATTGACATGAAGCCGTTCAAAACTGCGGAGCATATCTGCTCATGGGCAGGTCTGTGCCCGGGCAATAATGAAAGCGCAGGGAAACGTAAAAGCACATCCGTCACCAAAGGCAACCCTTGCATAAAAAGTATGCTTTGCGGAATTGCCTGGGTGATTGCCGGAAAACGAAATCCCTATCTGTCTGCTTGGTACTGGAGGCTCAAACAGAAGAAGGGAGCTAAAAAGGCTACTATTATTGCCCTTGCAAGAAAACTTCTTGTAATTATTTACACCATGCTAAAGCAAGGAACTCTTTTCGATGAATCCTGTTTTGAAGCCAGACGCAAAAGCTGCGAACAAAAACAGCTTTCCTGATACATACATGAATTAGAGAAACATGGCTATCATGTGGAAGTGCAAGCCTGATTTTTCTGTAATACCAATATTTCACTGACAGCAGCCATTTTTATGACTGCTTTATCGTGTTGCTTTTATGATTGTTGAAAACATTTGTTGTCAAGGTTCAGTTCTTGGTTACGAGTTTTATTTTCGTAGCAAGGTGCATAGCTAAGATCTATGTGCGAAGTTTGAGTTAATAAGGAAGGAACAGCAAAAATGCAGACACAAACAGTTAGAATTGCGGTCACGAAGAAAGGCAATGTTATTGACAGAGTAGGAAAATCAAGTATTTATCAGGAGAAGACAAATTTTTCCGGCGGTTCTGTTAAATGGCATCAGGACAAGCCGAGGAAAGAAAGCAGGTAATCAAAGGATGGGCGAATGGTTTTTGTAGGGTTCGATTCCCTGCACGCCTGCTAATTCAATAGGCCATTGAATCAATAAACAATTCATACAAAATCAATTTGAAAGGAAAGGAGCTAATAGTTATGGCAGGTGTGGACTTGGCAGTATTGTGGCTCTATTGTGATAATGAAATGCGGCTGTTGAAAAAGATTTCAAAGTCAATCTTTTCAAGGTTTAATGAACCTCTGGCAAAAGCTGACTACGATGATTTCTATTCCATCGCAAATTTGACCTTATGGCGGGCTTATAACTCATACAATTCTGATATGGGTATCAGCTTCGAAGGGTTCCAGTACTCTTGTTTACAGAAAAAGTTTAAAACGGAACTGACACGCAGACACCGGCAGAAAAGGATTTTAAATCAGTTTGCCATATCCTTAGATGGAATTATGAGAAATGATGAAGAATGTAATTTGTTAGATTTCTTATCATCTGATTTTGATACGTTTGAGGAAGTGGCAAAGAGACAGGAAGGCGGACAGTATCAAGATAAGGTTCAACAGTACATTTCAAGGTTATCCAATGAGCAGGTAAACATACTAAACCTTCTGATTGATGGATATAAGGTTAATGAGATATGCCGGATATTAGAAATTTCTGAAAAGAGATATGCAGAAAACATGCAGACTATGAGAAGTTATGAGAACGTAAAAATTTTATTCTAGGGAGGAAATTATCATGATTAGAAAACAGACCTACAGTTTAGATCAGTACTTAAAACTGATGAAGGCAGAGACAATTCGTAGTGGTCAGGAGTGCCAGAGAAGATCCGGTCAGTGGAATTCTAACATGGTCAATGAGTTGATTTTCACGGTGCTTACGGAAAATTATATTCCGCCTATCATCCTTGGAGAAGAGATTGTAAATGGAATCACAAAACAATGGATCATAGATGGCCTCCAACGTTCAAGCACTCTTTCCATGTTCCGCTATGCTAATACCAGAATTACAAAAAATCTGGATGAATCCATTGTAACCTATCAGCGGAAAATTTTAGATGAAAACGGAAACCCGAAGCGAGATGAACAGGGGGAAATCATATGGGAATCTGTAGAATACGACATCCGCAACAAGACCTATAATCAGCTTCCAGAGGAATTAAAGGATCGGTTTAATGGTTATCAGATTGAGGTTGCCATACACCAAAATTGTGATACAACGGAAATTTCAAAGTTAGTCCGCAAATATAACAATCATACGGCCATGAATACGGCACAAAAAGGATTTACGTATATGGATGAATTTGCATCGGAGATACGTAATATCGCAGAAAACCGCTTTTTTCTTGATGTGTATAACTGTAGCCGCAATGACAGGAAAAACGGGACACTGGAACGTGTAATCAGTGAAACGGCTTTGCTATGCAACTTTCCTGACTTGTATCGAAAGGACACGAAAACAAATTTTAAAGCACTGAATGAGAATGCAAGCATTTCCGACTTTAATAATCTGAATGATCTGCTGACAAGGCTGACCATATCTGTGGAAAAAACAAAGGATATTAGGGCATTATTCAACAGTAAACACGCCCATATATTTGTGACAGCATTCAAGACATTTGTTGAATCAGGATGGAAAGACAAAGATTTTGGAAAATTTCTTGAGTGGTTTGTAAACGGAGGCAAGGAAACAGAGATTGATGGGGAATCTTGGGAAATGTGGGATGCGAATAAAGCAACAAGAGATTCAAGCGTGGTACATGGAAAAATTGATTATCTTGTGAAAGTGATGGAACAGTACTTAAAGGAAGTCAGACAGGCGGCATAGCAGAAAGGGGGAGCTTGACTTCCCCTTCTATATAAAAATGGAGAAAATAACATGTATACAATATCAAATATTCTTGCAGATATAGACCAAGGCTGTGTGGCTACAACATGGTTGAGGACAGGTTTTCATATAGGATTATATTTTTTGTAAACGAAGGGAATAAAGGTTCCAAGCATTATATGGATACTGTTTATAGTGGCTTGCGGAAATCCTTAGAAAGCATTATCAGAAAACACCTTTCTTTGACCAATAATGTTGTGATATCAGAAACAACAGTTTTAAAGAATGGGAAATATGTCTGTTTGCAGAGCAGGTCGTATTCATTTAGCTTGGATGGGTACTTTAAGCAGATAAGTGGAGAATGTAGAGATAGTAACAGAAGCGGAAAATATAACAGGTATGCGGTAGGATAGTCAATTTAATAACAGATAGCGGAAAGGGTAAAGGGAAAACTATGAATAAAAGAATTAATCTAACGAAGGAAGAATTACAGTTAATTCATGTGGCTTGTATGATGTATGGAAATGAATTGTCGGATATATCAAAGAAACATTCACCGACCAAAGGCATGTCTGAATCTTTAAAAGCGAGAGCGGAAGAATTTTGGAACCTTGGGAAGAAAATAAAAATACATATGGAAGGTGCATATGAAACAGGCCATAAAGCTGATGACTAAGTAGTCGAGACAATAATAATTTATTAAAGAAGAGATTGTAATAGGGGCTGCCTATATACAGATAGTCTTTATTAAATGGAAAGATTAATGATATGTACAATGTAGAATAGCGGAAACGCTGCGCCTATTACTAAAATGTTATGATTGTTTATCTATTAAAAAGATGCTATAATAAATACAATATTTAACAAGCGGAAAGGCGGTTTGCTGTGTAAAATTGCCAATATTCAAAAAGAAAATTTACTCATAAAGCATTTTTAGAAGTGAAATAGTATAAAATAATCTTAGCAATGGCAGGAGGTTGTTATGATGTCAGCAGCAATAAAGGGTTACTATGATGGAAACCAAATAGTTGTGAATGAAGATGAGCGTAAGAATCTTAGTGCTGGAGATGAAGTGATTATTACTATTTTAAATAGAGCTGATAAGAAAAGGGATGAGATAAAAGTAGAAAAAAGAAAAAGTTTAATTGAATGGGACTCTTTTGCTATTTCTAGCGGAAGAACTGCAGAGGAGATAGATCAATATATAAGAGAATTGAGAGGATAGTATCAATGATTTTCTCATAATAAGAAAGAATAGGAGTGATGCTGTATGCGGAAATTAAAAGTATACTTAGATACATCGGTTATCAGCTATTTATTACAAGAAGATGTGCCTGAAAAGATGGCAGATACAAGGCAATTATGGGAAATGTTTAAGGCTGGAAAGTATGAGGTGTATTTGTCTACGGTGACATTGGAAGAAGTGGCAGATTGTTCAGAGCCGAAAAGAAATAAAATGTATGATTATTTGGAGCAGATAGATTATACACCTCTTGAAATAACAGATGATATGTCAGATATTGCACAACAAATTATTGATATGGGAATATTAACTAAGAAGAGTTTTGATGATTGCCAGCATATTGCCGCTGCTGTTGTCAATGCTTGTGATTGTATCATTTCATGGAACTTTAAGCATATTGTCAATATTAAAACAATCAGAGGTGTCAGAGCTATTACAAATCTGAAAGGTTATAAACCTATTGAGATTCTGAATCCCTCTGTATTATTAGAAAGTGAGGAATGAATATGGAAAAGCCCATTTTAAGTCCTAATTTTACAATAGAGGATATCCATAAATTAAGAGAGTATAACTATTATCTTACGAAGGATATGGAACCGCAGGAAAGACGAGATTATTATAATAAACGTGGTATGGAAGTACACAGACAAATACAGGAAAGGAAGCTACAGAAGGCATAACATTAAAAATTTAACATTTGGAAAATCAGAATGTTAAAAATGTGAGAGGCACCAACGGATGAATCAATCATCTGAAGGTGCTTCTTTTGTGTCCTGCTGCCTATTATGGATTTCAGTAACAGCTTTCTGGAGATATATATTTTTCCAATTCTGCTTGATAGTTTCCTGTTGTAATTGTGTGATACGTTTGTTTAGATATTGCTCCATCCAGTCCATGAGCCAGTGAGGAATAAGGTGTTCTGGTAGTTTCTGAACGATGGAAAATATGAGTTCTTCTAATTTGTTATATATCTTGTGTAAAAAATCTTTTATTCTGTTTGATTTTCTGATTTCTATGTCTATCACAATCAACTCCCTAAAATTTATTGTGTATCTTGGGAAAGCAGCATATTTCATTAATAGTATAGGTCAAAATGGAGAAAAAGACAATGGAACTTATAAAACGAAGCTTATACGAAGCTTATATGAATACATTTGATTTCGTGTAGGGTAGTTATTGCATCATTTTATAAAGAAATGGGGAAGAAAATCTTACATGAAAATAGTTATGGATTTTGTGGAGGAATTAGGATGGAAAATAAGATATTTGCCTATATGAGAATATCAACTAACCATAAAACCCAAAAGATGGATAGGCAGAAACAAACCATCATTGAATATTCTGTGAATAACGGATTCAATATTGATGAATTTATTTCGGACGTCATTACTGGAGGAACAAAAGCAGATAACAGACCAAATTATCATAATATGAAGAAATAGTTTCGGAATGGTGACACACTGATTATATCTGATGTAGACCGTTTGGGAAGAAATGCGGATGATGTAATTATGGAAATTAAGGACTTACAATCAAAAGGGATTAGAGTTGTTGCCCTGGATGTTCCATTCCTGAATGATTGGGAAAAGATGAATGATGATAGTCTGTCAAAGATGATAATGAAATCGTATCTATATCCCCCATTTGAAATGGGGGCCGAGGCAAAGCCGTAGCGTTACCTAGAGTAAAAAAATCCTCCTATGTTACAATTCTTAAGGAAAGTATCAGATTCAGAGCAGAAAAAGAGAACAGCTTTATACAAAAGATAAAACTGCTCGGAATGTGATTCTTTCCAATTGTACCAATTCGCGGACGTGCAGCCGGTATGTATATGGGGATAGTATCTTTTCCAGCTCCCTTAAACAGGAGAATCCTATGAAAAAAGCTGTGAAGACAGGTCTTTGTTATGCGGTATTCGTATTTAAGGGCATGCTTCACAGACCTTCCGCCGGGAGGTCTTGAAAAACAGTATGAAAAAACGCTGTTTTATCCGGAAGCCGCATACATTCTTCCAAGCTGCTTCATGGAAGCACAGCCGCACTCCGGGCAGATGCGGATATCAAAACCCCAGACCGCTTTGAGCAGTTCTGCCATGGCCATACCGGCATAACGCTGCCGGAAACGCTGTCCGCCCTGAAGTTTAAAAATAACCGTCAGGTTGTGTGTCTTCATGCGGTTGTTCAGGAAACCATAGTACCGGATTTTCTGAAAACCGGAAGGCAGGACGTGCATCAGATAGCGGCGGATGAATTCAATGTTGTCCAGTGTAATGGTGCGTTTTGGGCCGCCGGGTTTTAAACCTCTGGCAGAAAAAGAGACCGAATCCCGTGAAACGGAAAGGAGCCTGCTGTTTGAAACAGCAATTCTGTGGGTGTAACGCCCAAGATATTCAATTGCATTGCCGAATCCGTTGAATGTTTCTTTTATGTAAGGGCACCAGTCCTTTGCATAAAGGGAATCCTTCCACTTCCTGAAAGAGCAGGGATTTTTAAGAGCGGAGCAGGAGGAAGGAAAAACAAGGGAGCCGTCCTTATAAAGCAGGCTGAGGCAGGCCATAAACTTTCCCTTGAATTTATCCCTCAGAACCCTGACCGGAATAAAAAAGTTATTGGAAGAGAGGCGTATCTTATGGTCCTTTGTAAGGCCGCCTCCGGAAACAATACAGTGCATATGGACATGGTAGGAAAGCTCCTGGTTCCAGGTATGGAGGATCTGTATGATGCCGGGCACAGCCCCGAGATATTTCCTGCTTGAAGCTAATTCGAGAAGGGTCTGGGCGCAGCATCTGTGGAAGAGTCCGTAAAGGAGCTTTTGGTTGTGGTAAAAGAGCGGCCCCAGTTCATGTGGAAGAGTAAATACCACATGGAAATAGGGGGAATCGATAACCTCGGCCCTGCGCTTGTCCGCCCAGATTTCTTTTAAGACAGCCTGACAGTCAGGGCAGCTGCGGTTACGGCAGGAATTATTGTGGAATACCATATGTCCGCAGCAGTCACAGCGGCTTACGTTACACCCGAGGGAAGGGGATTTACATTTCAGGATGGAATGTGCCGCTTTACGCTGTACATCCGACAGATAAGGCGCTTTTGCGGAATAAGCCTGATAAGAAGCTTCAAATACCTGCCGGATCTTAAATTCACCCATGAGAAACACCTGCCATGCGGTCAAAAGGGCTGACGGCGGAGCCGGTGCCATTGGAGGCCAGATGGACATAAATGGCGGTGGAGCTTAAAGATTTATGTCCCAGCAGAGCTTTAATGGTAAGCAGGTCAACGCCATCCTCATACAGATGGGTGCCGAAAGCATGCCGGAAAGAATGGCAGGTGAGCCTGCGTTCCCAGCCAAGGCGGTCCTCATGGGCATGGATATGTCTGGAAAGGAAAAAGGTGTCAATGGGCCTGTCCTGTCCGTTCTGCTTGGGGAAAAGATATCCCCGGGGTTTTCCGTATTGAAACCAGTACTGGGTAAGCAGGTCAAGAGCGGCTGTTGAAAGGATGGCATAGCGGTCATGCCGGTTCTTGCCATGAGTGATGTGGAGCCTGAGATTCTTTCTTTCAACATCTTCATAACGCAGGGAGCATACCTCGCCGATGCGGAGGCCGGAGGAATACATCAAAGCGGTCATGGTCTTCTGCTTCAAATCAGGCATAGTGGAAATGAAAGTCCAGGTATCCTGTCTGGAGGGGACATAGGGAAGATATTCATCGAACCTGCGGAAGGGGAGCTGGGTATCGTCCCATGTTTTGTGGAGGACATAGATGGTAAAAAAGCGGAGCTGTGAGATGGCACAGTTGATAGTCCTGTCAGAAAGGTTTCTGGAATTCTGGAGCCAGCGGATATAATCACGCAATTCATTCCAGGAAACATCTTCGGGAGCTTTAAGGAGAAAGCGGGAAAGGTAATCCAGATAGGCACGGATATAGGTGCAGTAGTTAGTAAGGGTATGCTCAGCAAGACCGCGGAGGGAAATCATTTCCCTGAAAGAATCTAAATAATTGTCCATGATAAAATCTCCTTTGAAATGTAATAAAACAGCGGTTACATATCAAAAGTGGGGAGGCGGACGGATAAAAAAGAAGAATATGTAGTTGTTGAGATTAAAAAACCATGATAAACTAAGCATAGCAGTTTTTAAAGTTATGAAGTTGTTTGGTGTGGTAACTTAACAATACATCATAAATTTAAAAACTGCTATATTTTATGGCAGAAAATTGAAACTAAATGTACTTAGGGCTAGCCGTCGCGCTAGCGACTTGGTACAATGATATTGGTTTCGCAGGCCATATCAAAACATAGGAGGTATCCAAAATGGATAATCAAAGTATACAACATACTCGTTGGAATTGCACGTATCATATAGTGTTTATTCCAAAATATCGTAGAAAAATTATGTATGGAGAAACAAAAAGAGACATAGTGGAAATTATTAAGAAACTATGTGAGATGAAACAGGTACAGTTAATCGATGGGAAAGTATGTGTGGATCATATTCACATGTATGTGGCGATACCGCCCAAAATGTGTGTTTCGGAATTTATGTCATACCTAAAAGGTAAAAGTACACTGATGTTGTTTGACAGAAACCCAGAGTATCGAAGTAAATATGGGGATAGACATTTCTGGGCAAGAGGATATTACGTTTCAACAGTGGGAAATGTGAATGAAGAGACAGTACGCAGATACATTCAGGAACAAGAAGAGAATGATAAACTAGAGGACGGAAGAAAGTAGTGAGCCCTACATAGGAGGGCAACCAGAAATAATGGTACTGCAAAATCCCGCCTCTGGCGGAACCAGTAATAATCCCCGGAGGGGTAAAATCTAAACCCCCATTTGAAATGGGGGTTGCTAACTTTGATGTGTTGCTTAAAAAGTTGGAGCAAGAAGAAGAGTCTGTTATACGGGGGTATTATGATAAGGGGATTGAAAAGGAGAATTATGAGTTGGAAGGGGTCTATATACAGGGTATGAAGGATGGGATTTGTTTTTTGCTTGGGTTGGGGTTGCTTCGGGTTAATGATTGGCCGTTGTAATGTTATTTTTTATTTAGAGAGAAAGCTGTGTCAATGATGGCATGGCTTTTCTGTTTTTTAGATAGATATACAATATGTTGTGATTTACAAAAATAAAGTACAATATACAGTTGAAAATGAATGAATTCAATGATATACTTTGTAAGAACGTATATTCGTTTTGAAAGGGGCTATATGAAAATGACTAAGGTTGCTAAAGTCCAGAGATTGTTGATTACACAACAGGAAATGGTATTAATTAAAAATAGTAATGAAACCAAAAACATAGAGGTATATGGAAATCTGTATGATTGTGTTCAAGAATATAAAAAATTATCTAAAGCAGATCTGGATAATAATAGAGTGTTCGACAAAAAAGCTAGGACTGTATTATTGAATCCGGAAAACAAAAAAATAATGATGAATAAAATAATGGAAGAATGGTATTCTGTAAAGAATTTTGATGTTGTGGATACCCTTATTAAATGTCAATTATGTGGAAGACCTAATAAGTATATATTTTATATCCATAACAAAATTACAGATACCAATTTACATATTGGTTCGGAGTGCGTAAAAAATTATTCTGATATTACTGGAATCAAGCAACAGAAGAAGAATTTATCTCAATTGCAGAGGGAGCAGGTACAGCAGAAAAGAAAAATAGACTTTGAGATACTTGAAGGAGATGAAATAGGATTTATTGAAGGTGCAGAAAATAGATTCAAAGAATTTCCGGTTATGTTACCGTATAAATTATATAATGGAATTGTGGATGTGATTTATCAACTCAATCTTTCTAAAAGTGCTTATATAAAGAGTGGCGGAGACTTAAAAGAGGTGTTTTCAATTTATTGTGCATTAAAAGAAAAATTTATTAACCTATATGAACAGGCAGAAAAGCATTATAGAAATGTAAAAAATAATCCATTGTCCTGTGATAAAGAAACAGCTGAATGGTTAGTAAAAAATAACAAATCTATTTGGGAGAAAGTATCTAAAAATAATGGAGTATTTGATGTAGATACATTGAAGAGGGTGCATGACGAAAGATATGTGAATAAGAAAATTAGAAAAATTATAACACATTTAAAGGATAAGGATATAAAAATTTTGCAAATTAGTAAGTCATATATACATTTTTCAATTAAGAATGAGCGGTATGTTTATCCAGTTACTTTTATGATGCATTTAAAAAAATTTATGGAAAATGTAGGATGTTATGCACTTACGGATGGACAATATAAGTTTGGAAAAGAAAATTTGCAGGATATTATAATAGAAGATACAAACAAAAATTTTCAAGCTGTTTATAATAGTATTAGAGATTTGTTAAACAAAAATGGATATGACTTTATTGTTGAAGATAAAACAGCACAAGCATATTGGAAAAAGTTATCTCAATATGGATGTAGAAGTAGATGGAATGACCGTGTATATTTTACAGGGCCAATGTATAAAAAGTCTAATATTTCATTGCTCCTTAAAACATTATCATTATTTTTATTACATGACGAAGCTTATTTAGAGAGGAACTTTAATATCATTATAAAACAAATGGAAAGTGGGAAAGTTTGGCTAACACAAAAAGAAAAGAATGATTATGAAGAAGCGGCAAAATATGCCAGAGGAATGCAAAAACAAAAAGAATATATACCATATTAATAATTTTTGTGTGTTCGGTGGAGGAATTAATTTAGGGATGTTTTTGCTTATGTTTCAAGGAATTTTATGATTTTAGAGTAGTCATTTTCGGTTCTTATGATACAAAATGTATAAGTTTTGAGCGGAGTTCGATAGAGCAGCAAATTTAATAGCATTCCATTAATAAATAATCTGCCATTTTCTTATGGGAATATTAAGAAAATGGCGGATTTTATTACATCATAAATCCTAGTAAAATAGTGGGAATTATATTAAATATGAGTAGTTCGGTATGGTTTTCGAGGTGAATATTGGGAAAACAGGGGATTTTTGTTTTAAAAGAGAATGATTATCATTTAGAAGTGTTGGAATTATGGGTATTGCTGAAATGCTAGAAATTTTAAGGGATTATTGATGATTGAGGGGAAGGGAGTTTTTGTGTTCGATAATGTTTAGAAAAATATGGTACAAATAAATACAATATCTTATGCGTTTAAATGACTTGTGATACGATATATGGAAATGATTTAAGCAGAATATGTGATTAAATACTTATTACAGATAATAAATATAATTATCAAATACAGATGCATGATTATGATGTGATACGAAACATGCTAAATAAAGTTGTTTGGAAGGAAAAGTACATATGAATATATTAGTAATCGGAAATGGATTTGACCTTGCTCATGGATTGCCAACGAAATATACAGATTTTCTGGAATGGATAACAAAATATCAGCAATTTTATTCATATTCAACACGAAAAAGAGCAGCAGGATATAGAGAAACAAATGATTCTATTTTAAAATATTTCAATAAACTTTTTTATGATAATATGAATAAAGATATATGTGATGAAATTTATCGTTTAGTATATGATAATATTTGGATACAATATTTCCAGCAATGTAAAATGTATAAAAAAGAAAATTGGATTGATTTTGAGAGTGAGATTTCTGAAGTGATTCAGTTATTTGATAAAGAAATGCATAAACACAGTGAAAATGATACCTTTCGAGAGGCTATAAATGATTATCATATGGAATTTTATTGTAAAAGAGGTAGAAAAGATATTATTGCAATACAGTCAATAATAAGAAATTTGCCAGAGGAAATAACTTTTAAAGAAATAAGAAATAGATTTTTAGATGATTTAAACAGACTTATTAGGGTGCTTGAAATATATTTGTGTGATTATGCTGAAAAATTAGTAATAGAAAAGAAGTCACCAGATATACAGGGTTTAGAAGTTGATTTTATTCTTTCGTTCAATTACACCCATATATTTTCAAAATTGTATAGTGTATCAAGTCAATCTAAAAAAGAGATAGCTGATCCATTTGATTATTTGCATGGTGAAGCTAAAATAAATAATACGATAGAAACAAATAATATGGTACTTGGTATAGATGAATACCTACCTAAAAAAAGAAAGAACGAAGAAACAGAATTTATTGCTTTCAAGAAATTTTATCAACGGATATATAAGCAAACAGGAAACGAATATAAAAGATGGGTAGAAATAATAAAGAACCATATGCAAGAAATTGATGATAAAATAAAGAAACAATATCCAGTGCAAATACCATATAATAAGATACCGAATAAATGTAGGAACCAACTGTTTATTTTTGGTCATTCTTTGGATATTACGGATAAAGATGTTTTAAGAGAAATGATTTTAAATGATAATGTATATACAACGATTTATTATCCTGACAAAAAAGAGTTAGGAAGAAAAATTGCAAATTTAGTAAAGATTATTGGGCAGGATGAATTGATTAGAAGAACAGGAGGGAATACTAAAACAATTCAATTTGTGTTGCAGAAACCTATGGAGAAAATAAAAGATTCATAATTCAGTGTGACCGACTACAACGAAAACAAGCCATTTTTCGCACTCATATGTGCTAAAAACATTGAAAAATAGCATTTCTTCATATGGCTCATAAAGGATTATTTATTTTGCTTTTATCATATAGGGGAATAGGGAAGGGAAAATACAATGATTAGTGAAACGGTTAATATTATAGTATGATAACATGTATGCAAACTTAAAGAGGTGTAAGGTATCTGCATATGATGTTAGTGGTAAGAGAATTAAAGGTAATATAGATTTAGTCTTACCATATCTACAAGCATGTCTTAGAGAATAGGTATATGCTCCTTGTAAGAAATGCAATCCGTAGAGTTGCGAAAAAATTTCACTTGAAAACCATAGACAGATCATTTATAATCAATGTAGAAGGTAACGGAGATATTGGACGTCCCCATTACCCTAGACGGAAACTAATGCAAAATGATTTACAAGTTACACGAGCTATCCCCTATTTGCGGTAGAGGATAGCTTTTTTCTGTCTATTTACGGTTGCTGTGATTATCTATGTAAGTTAAGGCGGCAAATACCACCAGAAGCAACGTCAAAATTTCTAACGTATTCACAATAATCTCCTTTCCGTTTCCGAAAAGGGCAACCGAGGAACTATCCCCATACTGCTACACTGATTAGAATTAGCTTACCATATATGACAGAAAACGACAAGATTTTTATTCGGGATTGGATATTTTTGCAAAGAAGTTTCTGCGTAGATTTCTATACCATTTCAAAACCACCTTGTATACTTTTCCGTCTTCCATCACATACTATCCCTAAAAAGAGAGGACATATATCATGGACAATCAAGAGAAAATATACAACTATCTGAAATCTTTTATGGAAGAAAAGGGGTATCCACAAACAAGTAAACAGATGGCTAATGACCTTAATATTCCAGAGCATGAGGTCAAAGAAGCAATAGATAAGTTGCAAGAATCTGGAAGGATAAAAATTACTACTGTTCCAAAGAAAGTTACAATAGAATTTTGTGATTGAAATTAAGGGAAATAAAATAATTAGATGCATAGAAACAGCCAGTCTATTCGTTACTGTTTAGTAGACTGGTTTTGTTTTAAAGAAAAATCCTTGAAAAACATATACATAAAATGATATAATATGACTATATTTTGAATGAAATAGACTAATATCTATAGAAAGGGCGCATTATGGAAGCAATCAGACCATCTTCAGATTTAAGAAACCATTATAGTGAAATATCCAGACAATGCCACGAAGAAAGAAATCCTGTCATTATTACAGTAAATGGCCGTGGTGATACAGCGATTTTGGGCTTACAAGATTATTACCAGATGAAATCAGAACTGGAACTATTGCGTACACTGGCAGAGGCTGAAAATGATGTTGTAAATGGAAGAGTTGCACCAATGCAAGGCACATTTGATGATATCAGAAAATCCTTGTTGGAGAGAAAAGAGGATGAAGTATAATATAGTCAGGACAGACAAGGCGGATGAACAATTAAGGGAGATTATTTTTTATATTGCAGATGATTCCGGCAGCATAGACATAGCATTAAATTACCTTGATAAAATTGAGAAAGCAATAGGCCGATTAGAAGACTTTCCCATGTCTGGAAGTATACCACGATATTCTATTTTGAGGAAACAGGGATATAGAGTTCTTATTGTGGAAAGGCATCTGGTATTTTATAAGATTAATGAGGATAAAAAAGAGGTTATTATATATGCGATTGTGGATGGAAGACGAGAATACAGGAATTTAATTTGATTGATTTGGAGATGAAGAAAGCCAGTCCGGATAGTGGGCTGGCCCTTTTGAATGGTGTAAAATTAATGTATGGCCAAACACATTAACTTACAGAAAAATTATAGCCTAAATCAAAGCGGATATCAATTAAAACTTCCGCTAAATATTGAAACAATCATTCCGGAAGATGATTCTGTGCGGTTACTCAGTCAGTTTGTGGAGGCAATGGATTTGGCTGACTTATATTCTACTTACGAAAGAATAAATTCCGTATCCCCAAGAACACTTCTGAAGATTGTGCTTTACTCCTACATGAATGGGGATTATTCTTCCCGTTCCATGGAGCTTAACTGTAAAAGAGATATCAATTTCATGTTTCTTTTAGAAGGCGCGCCTGTTCCTGACCATGCAACATTTGCACGGTTCCGGAGCATTCATTTTGCACCTTGTTCTAAGCGGATCCTTGCAGAAATGTCCAATGCGCTTTTTGACTTGGGAGAAATTTCAGGTGAAACGATTTTCATTGACGGCACAAAAATCGAAGCGGCCGCAAACAAATACACGTTTGTCTGGAAGAAAGCCGTAACCAAAAATCAGACAAAGCTTTTGATAAAACTTGCTGATTTTGTGGCGGAGTGCGAACAGCTCTACGATTTAAAGATTGTTTATGGCGACACCGTAAAGATGAAGCATGTAAAGAAACTCCGCAAGAAGCTTTATGCCCTCAAACAGAGTGATAATGTAGTCTTTGTTCATGGCATTGGGAAAAGAAAAACGCCGCTTCAAAAGAGTATTGAAACCCTCGAGGATTATCTGTCCCGGCTCAAAAAATATAATCATCAAATACATATCTGCGGCGGACGGAACAGTTATTCCAAAACGGACCACGACGCCGCCTTTATGAGGATGAAAGAGGACGCCATGGGAAATGGACAGCTAAAACCGGCATATAATCTCCAGCATGGAGTGGATTCCGAATATATTACATGGCTTACCATAGGCCCGCAGCCCACAGATACAACAACATTGGTTCCTTTTTTAAAAGATGCGGAAGAACATCTGAAATTTAAATATAAAAACATAACTGCGGATGCCGGATATGAAAGTGAAGAAAACTATGTGTTTCTTGAAGAAAACGGGCAGCTTTCCTATATAAAGCCTGCCAACTATGAGATTTCAAAAACACGCAGGTACAGGAATGACATAGGAAGAATGGAAAATATGGAGTATGATGCGGAATCGGATGCCTATATCTGCCAGAATGCGAAAAGGCTGGTGCCAGACCATGTGAGACATTCCAAAAGCAAAACAGGTTATAGAAGCGAGAAGACGATTTACAAATGTGAGGACTGCAGCGGATGTCCGTATAAAGCTGAATGCATCAAGGGCAGCAATTGTAAAACGCCGCTGGAAGAAAGGACGAAAACACTTCAAGCTGCCAAGACATTTCTAAAATGCAGACAGGAACTCATTTGTTTCCAGTGAAAAGCGCTTAATTTTAAACATCTCAAAACAAACTTTCAAGCCATGGGAAATGGCTTATTAAAGTATACTCTTTTTATAGAATAACAGGGCGCTCAAGGGATTTTTCTTGAAATCACATATAAAAACAGCAAAAATGAAGCTGCCGTTTCACGAATTTTCATTCGTTAAAGCGACAGCCCCCAATTGCTATTCCATATCCATCTGTGACAGAGGAAAGTGTGTGAGTGATGTAAAAGAATCTTCTAATGTGTCTAACAGATGGAGGGCAGCATCGGGAGTCTTTAAATCGTAGGTTATATAATGTATGATTTCCTGTATCTGTTCTTCTGCCTGAGATGTGATTTTAATATTGTAAGTTTTATCCATTATTGTAACCCCTGTCTTAAATCTGCAAATACATCAGCAACAGGACGTGACTGATCCGCTTTGGCTTGTGACAATCCTTTTTCTATTATGGAGTTAAATTCTTCTGTAGTCAAAGAATCCAGTGTGATAGGTTCTTTTGGCAGAGATAATGAAAACGGGATGCTCTTGGTCATAATGATTTGTTTATATAATGCATTGATAACAACCGATGCAGGTAATCCGAGCTTTGACATGATAGATTCTGCTTGTTCCTTTACTTCCGGTTCAACACGTGCGAGTACATTTGCGCTTTTTGCAGCCATGGTCATACCGCCTTTCTTCTTGGTTTTATATTATTATATGCTATTGTATAACGATTAGCAATACAAAAATGAAAATTCTAAACTTCGTGCTTTAATATCAAATAATTTTGGTCGTCGAAAGAATGATCCTGTTAAGGATAGAAAAGCGTTGGCTGCTTATGTTGAGTTGAAAGGATATAAACATGGAGAAATTGGCAACGGTAGAAAGAAGAAAGACCATAATGGACTTTCTACTTTAGATGAAATTGCAAAAGATCTTAATATGTCTAAGCGTAATCTTCAAAGAGCCTTATGAATTGAACGTAATCTTACAGACTCTACGAAAGAATTGCGTGTTTATTATGTTCTGATTGTATAGTGTGTAAAGGATTTTAAGGCTGATTTTGGGTTTTAGGGGTGTTAGGTGAATTGGTAGGGTGTGGGGATTTAGGGGATATTATATGGATAAGCGTTATCAAGTGTTTGTTAGTTCTACATTTACAGATTTAAAGGAAGAAAGAAAAGCGATTATTGAAGGATTGTTAAATGCTAAATATATACCAGCAGGAATGGAGATGTTTTCTGCTTCTAATGATGAACAGTTTAAATATATTAAAAAGATCATAGATACTTGTGATTATTATGTGCTGATTGTAGAAGCAAGATATGGAACGGTTAATCCAAGTACAGGTAAAAGTTTTACAGAACAGGAATATGATTATGCTGTTGAAAAGAATATCCCTGTTTTAGCTTTTTTTCATGATGATCCCTATAATTTGCCAGCAGAAAAAAGAGATGATGATAAACGTGAATTATTAGAGCAGTTTAGAGCTAAAGTATCTGATGGAAGATTGTGTAAAATGTGGCATACATCAGTGGAATTAATATCATCAGTCATTATCAGTTTGGGTGAAGAGGTTGCTGATAATCCACAAATAGGATGGACAAGGGGGAGCATAGAGGATAGTGTTGAGCTTTTAACGCAGATTAACGAATTGAGAATTAAATTAGATGAAAAAGAAAAACAGATACATTCATTACAAAAGGCTTTAAAAGAATATACCGATATGCCGGATGATTTGGCATGTGGAGGAAATTACTATAAAATTGTAGGAATGAAAGAGGTATATAACGGGACTGATGGGTATGGCCATAAAAAATATAAAGATGAACAAAGAGTAAAAGAAATGACTTGGGATGCAATATTTTCAGCTTTTGCACCATATTTGTTTTCATATGTGAATTATGAAAGTTTTTCAAGTGCATTAAAAAAAGGTATTAATTCAGTTATTGATAATGAATCATTTTTTGGAAGTATCAATGAGGATTGTATACAAACGATAAAGATTCAGCTAAATGCACTTGGATTGATAGAGGTGTCTCCAAAGAAATCAACAGGAATGGGAGTTATCGAATTCATTAAACTTACAGAAAAAGGGAAAACATATTTACTCAAATTAAAATCAGTTAAAAAGGGTTAGAGCAATGATATCAGCCATCAAAAATAAAAAATGGCGGCTGGTATTTTTTTACCCTTGGCAACCGAACGTATATTCGGTATAATCCCGTTTTAAACACTTTGAGGAAATAATAAAAGGCAAAACCATTGAAAATAGAGGGCACTGAAAACCTCCCACTTTTTTGTTGGGAGTTTTCTTATCTCTATATAAACAGCATCTGTGTACAAATTTGCTCTAAAGCATGCAAGGAAAAGCGTTCCCTTACTGCATAACCGGCTCCGTCAGCCTCGTGATTCTCTTGACATTTGCCACAAATGCTGTGATATACATTTGCAGTTCCATGGCAAACAGCCCTCTCGAATCCGCTCTGCGTAATCCGTGGGCTTCTTTTAATTCACCATTCTTTTCTTCAATCCGATGCCGAATCTTCATCCGTTCCCTGAAATATTCACTCTCCTCAAATTTTAGTCTTTCCAGGTTCTTTTCGCTTGCCTGGGTAATGCTGTAACTCCGTTCCTTTGATTTCCCTCTCCCTACACGGCAGCTTTCTCTTAACGGGCATTTCCGGCATCCTTATTGTAACAGAATCCTTCTTCCAGTTTTCCGTTTGCTGCCGCTGCCAACGCCGTATTTGTCCGTGCAATTAATGTAATCCCTTCGCCACAGGCTTCCAGATTATCATCGCTGACATATGCCATATCCCCTATTACTTCTGTCACTTCTATCCCTGTTTCCTGCACCTTTTCTATCAGTCCCGGTAACTCCTGGCCGTCCGGCGCACCTCCATGCGTTACGCTTATCCCCGCAATCAGACGTTCCTCTGTCATTGCCAGGTGGTTTTTATATCCGTAAAATGTGCTCGTTGGCATTTTGTGCCCAAACCGTGCATCTTTGTCATCCTTTGAACGTATATCCCTGATCTTTTCATCCTCAAGCAGTTCCTTCATTTCCCTGGCAAGCTCCTGTATCTTCCCGCTGCCACAGGCTGCTATCCCTTCCTCCAGAGCCTTTAGCAGATTTTTTGTATATGCAATCTCTTCCTCCAGTCCGGCTTCCAGGGATGGTTTTTCGGGGAATTTTTCTGATAAATCAAAAGCATTTTTATAGATTTCCTTCCGGAGCTGTTTACTCATATCCCGCAAAATCTGTGTAGGGGATTTCGCACGGACAGATGCGTTTGTATGGGTGGAATCTACAATAATGGTTCCTGATTTTATCAGACCTTTATCCAAAGCCTGCCGGATCGTTTCCTTTAACAGCTCTTCAAGAATATCTTCTGTAATGCGGGTTTTCCTGAATTTTTGCTCATGTGAGATAAAGAAGTAAAAGAAGTGTAAAAAATTTTGCCGTTCCCTGTCCGGCTGACTGCCGGACGGGTCGGGCTTTAGGGCGGTGTATGGTTTACGGTTGCATGATTATGATTCAGAGAACGATTGCACTTTAGGCTGTCGTCTTTTGGATTGTCTTAATTCATCTCTATGTTTGCAGAAAATGTTTTCAGCGTGATTGTACACTTGGGATTCTCCCCAACAATTCCCGAAAATTCTTTTTCATTCCCGGATTGTGTATCAAAATAACTGCCTTTAATTTTTCCCGTGGCTGTTTCTGCCTTTATGTTATAACTGATAGAAGTTGGCAAAATAGCTGATATTTTTCCGCTGTGTGAATTAACATTCAAATTTCCCAACATATCAGAAGGATATAGCCCAATAGTACCCGAAACTGTATTAACATTTCCCGCTATATTTGAATCAAAAATATTTATCCCGCCGCTTGTTGTAGACAGTGTAATCACACCTGCGCAATCATCTACTGTAATTGCACCACTAACCGTTTCGACTTTGACATTATCAAGAACATCATTCGGAATGTAAATTTCAATATATGACTTGTAATTACTCGTGGGTCTATCACCAGCGTAAATAGTAAGTTCATCATTTTTAATCTCTGTACTGGCGTAATAGTTGGATTTATCTTCTGTCAAATATTCTTTTAAAATAATTTTGTTTGTTGTACTCGGCAAGATATAAATATTATCTGTTTCATAATATATTTCAACCGCTAAAATTGACGAGCTATCCCATTCCTTTGTATTGATTACAGGTATTTCTTCTATATCCCCGGTAGACCGTTCTAATATTTCCGCTATTTCTTCTTCGGTCATATAAGAAACACC
The DNA here is from genome assembly GCF_036941125.1 of Candidatus Merdisoma sp. JLR.KK011. Lineage (NCBI taxonomy): Bacteria > Bacillati > Bacillota > Clostridia > Lachnospirales > Lachnospiraceae > Candidatus Merdisoma > Candidatus Merdisoma sp. JLR.KK011. The sequence continues at coordinate 272,787 of NZ_JAYWSZ010000003.1, forward strand.
AGTAATTTCTCCCTCTGTATTCCGGATAACTTTGATGCTCACCGTTCCTTTTGAATTTATGTCAAGCATATAAAACGAACTATCGGGGCGCTGATCCTTAATAATATTTACTAATTCATTTTGGTAGTAATAAGATTTCCCACTTTTTTCAATGCCAAAGGCTGCATACGATTCAATAAGTGCTTTATCATCCCAATCCCAATCTTCATCATCCCAGTCAAAATCCCAATCCTTATCATCCCAATCTTCATCATCCAAATACCAGCCGGAATCTAAATTTTCGTCATAAATATATGTGTCCGTTTTACGGCTATTCTTCTCCGATATGGTCGGTTTGTCTGCTTCAACCGGGTCTGAATGGTTTGCTGCGGCAACAGGATAAACACCAACAAAAGCTGCTCCAAAGATAATGCACAATGTCAATATACCCATTAAAAAATGAATTATCTTGCTTTTTTCTTTAAAATTCATAATAACACCCAACCTTTCTTTTAATTGTTTTGCGTTCTCGGTCAAAGTAACGGAAGCTAAAGGATTTTTATAAAGATTATTCGACTTCAAAAAGCAAATCAATGTATCTCCATATTCACGCCTTGCCTTATCGTCAAGTATGGATATAACCGCTTCATCACATGACAATTCACACGTTTTATTTACCTCTTTTTCAAGTAAATAAACAAAAGGATTGAACCAATGGATACAAACCACAATCTGTACCAGCCATTTATAAAACATATCCCGTTGTTTATAATGTCGTAATTCGTGCATAAAAATGTAAAACAATTCTTTATCTTCCAATTCTCCAACAGGCAAAACAATACTTGGACGGAAGAAACCAATCATAATAGGTGATGTAATCATTGCATTATGATGTAATTCTACTCTCGTTTTGATATTCAGTTTTTCCTCACAATCAGATAGCAAATTTAAGGTCTTAATATCCGGCACTTCTGTATTACCAGCCTTGATGTATTGGATAAATCCTTGATAAATCGTTACCTTACGCACAAAAAGAACCAGTGCCAATGCTAACCATACAAAAAATATATAAAAATATACATTAGGCGACTTCTGTGTAGTAGTGTCGTTCACAACTACGTTTTCACTTGATGGTATCTGCAACTGTTCCGCTACATCGTCATTTGTATCTACTGCCGCAGATATATTCGGGCGAACAGGACTATCATTTGTTATAACCGTTGTGTTAAGCAATTCAAACAGGTTTCTAACATTCATAGTATCAGGAGTAAAAGGAATCACGAAGCGCAATACAACAATTACCCAAATATAATACTGCCAGCGTCTGCTAAATGTGTTTTTATATATCTGTTTCAATCCCAAAATGAGAAGTAATAGCAGTGTGCCGGAAACAGACAGCGACAATAATATTTTCATAAATTCATTCATTTTCTTTTCTCCAAAAGATTTCTATTTCTTTCAACTCGTCTGCTGAAAGAATATCCTGCCGCAACAAGGTTGACACTAAATTTTTCACATTCCCGCCGTAGACTTTATCAAGAAAGCTGTGGGTCTGCATGGTCTGGTATTCTGCTTCTGTTACCATAGCTACATACTCATTCTTTCTGCCGATTTTTTTGACTTTCAAAAACTTTTTTTCTCCTAATCGGGAAAGCAACGTGAGTACAGTATTATTCTTCCATTCATTCTTGTCTTTTTCCAATTCCTCCATGATGAGGGAGTATAAAGCTGCCCCTCCATTCTTCCAAATAATTTTCATTAGTACCAGTTCGGATTCAGAAATTTGCTGTGTCATTTTGTCCTCCTTTTATCTTAACATTTTGTGGGTATATAAACATCTTAACGCTTTGTAGGTGATAATGCAATACCCTAAAGGAAATTTAAGAATTTATAAAAAGATATGAAAGATAGGGGGATTCCGTAGCAGTCGGCACTGTGGTAAAATCCAAAAGTTTAGATTTTCCCACGGTGCTTGTCTTTTGGTCTTTAGCTTCTTTGGTTCGGAATAGTGTGGTACTGGCAGTCTATCTCTTGTTTTCGGTTACTTGCTTCTTTACCGTACATGAGCATTGTGAGAAGGCTGGGGTCAATCATTTTTGCTTCCGGTTCCAGGTCTAGAAAAAATTTATATGCCATATCTGTCTGGGCGCTACTGATCAGAGTTTCATCAGACAGGTCGTAGAGCTTTTTCAAGAACAATAGTTTGAACATCATCTCTGGTTCTTTTGCCGGGCGTCCGAAATTTTCACAATACTGTTTCCGCAGCATAGGATTTACAAAACTGAAATCGATGTTCTCTTTTATCTTCCGCAAAAGATGATTTGCAGGAATGATCGCATTGTAAATCCCCTGATAAGGTGATAATGGTAATTTCAACTGTGAATGATCTTTCAGCATTTCGGAGTCCTCCTTCCCTATACTTCTATTATAATACCAACACTGAAAAAAGCCCAATTCTTTTTCAAAGAATCAGACTTTTTCAGTGCCCTCGTAAATACAGTACTTTCAAGGCTTTTGGCTAGTAGCGAGGAAGGGACTTGAACCCCCGACACTGCGGGTATGAACCGCATGCTCTAGCCAGCTGAGCTACCTCGCCATAATGGGACCTATAGGGCTCGAACCTATGACCCTCTGCTTGTAAGGCAGATGCTCTCCCAGCTGAGCTAAGATCCCATTCGTACAGGCCGTCATGTTTGACCTGCTTTGCTATTATACTATTATATGACAATAAAAGTCAAGAGTTTTTTTAAAGTTTTTTTATCTACATTCATTTGGCAAAATTCATTGAACATTTGCCTGTTTTATGGTAGTATAAGGAAGCTATCTGGAAACAAAAATGCAGATAAGAACAGAGCGTCCGGCTTCTTTGTACAGGGCTTAGAAATACGCCGTTACTGGATGCCGCAAAACATACAGAACTTAATATAGGAGGTGTCTGGAAGAAGATGGAGAGCTACAAGCAGGAATTTATTGAATTTATGATAGACTGCCAGGTGCTGAAATTTGGCGATTTTGTGACAAAGAGCGGAAGGAACACGCCCTTTTTTGTAAATACGGGCTTTTACCGCACAGGCTCCCAGCTGCGCAGGCTGGGCCAGTATTACGCAAAAGCTGTGAAGGAAGCCTTCGGCCTTGACTTTGATGTGCTGTTCGGGCCGGCATATAAGGGAATCCCTCTGACGGTCGCTGCGTCCATGGCCATCAGCGAGCTGTATGAGACAGATATCCGTTACTGCTCCAACCGCAAGGAGGTAAAGGATCACGGCGACAAAGGAATTCTTCTGGGAAGCCCCATTAAGGACGGAGACCGGGTTGTGATTATTGAGGACGTCACCACAGCCGGAACCTCCATAGAAGAGACGCTGCCCATTATCCGCGCCCAGGGAGAGGTAACCCCTGTGGGACTGGTGGTGTCCGTAGACCGCATGGAGCGAGGCCAGGGAGAAAAGAGCGCCCTGCAGGAGATCCAGGAAAAATACGGGCTCAAAACAACAGCGATCGTCACCATGGCAGAGGTAGTAGAGCATCTCTATAACCGGCCTTATAAAGGAAAGGTTATCATTGACGATACATTAAAAGAGGCAATTGATGCATACTACTTAAAGTATGGGGTAAATAAATGATATAGGGATATTACGGAACTGGAAACAGTAATATCCCTCAAAGTGCACAAATCGATTTACAGACGCATGTTTTTGCGGCTGGAAATTGATTTCATATCCGTGTACTTGGAGGGATATTACGGAACTGGAATAGGAGGGCTCACATGAACGAAAAAGCATATAAAACCATGACAGGCGCAGGCGCATGCAGTCTGGTAATTGGAATCATTCTTCTGGTCACAGGCCTTACAACGGGAATCCTGGCGATTGTGAACGGCGGCAGGCTTCTGAAAGCAAAATCAGATCTGATATTTTAGAGCAGGACAGAGTGAATGAAAAAAGAATCAATTAGGAAGCTTCGGTTAGGCGGACGGCTGCTGCTGGGAATTTATCTTGCGTGTCTGATCTACTTTATGTTTTTTTCAGAGAGCTATGGACGGACGGCAGTTAATCGGGACTACCATTATAATCTGGTGCTGTTTCGGGAGATACGGCGGTTTGTTCAGTATCGTCATGTTTTGGGAACCACAGCAGTTCTTATTAACGTGGCCGGAAATGTGGCGGTTTTTATTCCCCTGGGCTTTGCTCTGCCCGTTTTATTCGAGCGCATTCACAGCTTTGGCCAGGTATTGATTTTATCTTTTGCCATCAGTCTTTTGGCGGAAACAATGCAGCTTGTTCTCCGGGTGGGCTGCTTTGATGTGGATGATCTGTTTTTGAATACCGTGGGCGGCTGCATCGGATATCTGGGATACCGGATTCTGCGCCGTTATTTCTGGAAAAGGGGAAGCTATGGCGAAGAGAAGCTATAAATTTACAGATAAAAAGCACACAAAGCAGGGAATTATCTCTTGTATTCTGGGAGCTGCATCGCTGGTCCTTCTTGTGTCCGGGCTTGTTACAGCTTATGGCATGGCAGGCGGAGCAGGCTCTTTGGCGGCGCTTATGGGCTTTTTGTCCATGGCGTTTTCCATTATAGGTTTTGTGCTGGGAGCCAGGGGATTTCAGGAGGAGGATGTCTATTATCTGTTTTCAAAAATCGGGATAGGAATGAATGGAATTCTGTTTGTTCTATGGGTGCTGATTTTTGTTGCAGGCATGTAGCGACTGTTCCCGGCCGGAAAATCATACCCTGCGGGTACCCCGTTAATGCATGCCCCTGCGGGGCGGATGGACTTCGTCCATTAAGGTATACCCTGCGGGTACCCCATTAATGCATGCCCCTGTGGGGCGGATGGACTTCGTCCATTAAGGTATAGTCAGAACAGGAAATCAGATGGAGGGCAAGGATGGAAAAAGAACTGTGGAAGCAGGAAAAGGAAGAGATTCTGGAACGGTATGAGCTGAGTATGGAGCGGATACGGACGATGCACAAAGAAGCGTCTGTGGCTGCTCCCTTTTACGATTATTTTCAGAAAATGGCATCGTTTATTGAAAAGATGGATGAGCTCGCCCAGGCGGCAGGCAGGGAGGGATTTGCCGATATTCCTTTGGAGGAGCTTCAGAGACAGAACAGGGAGCTCTATGAGGATGTGGCCCAGGAAGCCTACCAGGAGAGCTATGCCTGCCCGGAAACGGCAGTGGAAAGGCTGGGAGAAGGCTATGGCCAGTTTTTAAGCTTCCTTTATACGGAGCTTCGTGGAATGATTGTCTGGGCTTATGAACAGCGGTTTACAGATCTGACGGTTGCGGCGGAACTCTTTATCGAGATATACAATGCTTTTGAGGGGGGAATGCCAAAGCTTCAGAGCCTTAAGGAGATCCTTTACTGGCATATCAGCGACTACTGCGACGTGTGGATTCCGAACCGCATCCGGGAACAGCTTGACCCCAGGCTTTCCTTTGCAAAGGACATTATCTGCCAGGCAGATTTGAACGATGTGCGTTACCTGTATCGTTTCGGGGAATATATTACGGAAAATGAACTGGAAATAAGCCGGTTTCTGGCGAAGCTGCCCCAGGAGGAGATTGAGGCTATGGCTTCAACCTTTACCGAAGGATACCGGAAGGGCTTTGAGAATGCCGGCATTGATTTGAGCCGGAAGAGAACCGTAAATATCCGTTACTGCCTGGGCTTTGAGCGGATTGTCCGGGAGGCTGTAGGGCAGTTTGAGAAAATGGGCCTTAAGAGCATTATTTACAGGGAGGCCAGACACAGCATCAACCGCAGGCCCCAGGGAAATCCGGGCTATCAGAGCACGGCGTTTTCCAAACAGTACTTGTATGATCATAAGGAGGATGCGGCCCTTTACCTGGACAGTAAGCTGGTGGAACGCAGGCTGTCTGTGCTGAGGGCGGCTTATGAGGAGTGCCGGGAGCTGGCGGCCGTTCATGCAGGGCCGGCGGTGATGGAGATTTTCGGAGAGCAGCCTTTTCTGCCGAAGAATTGTCCTGCTGCGCTGCGGCTCAGTGAAAAGCAGCGGGAACTGAATGTCCGCTACAACAGCGGAGCCGGGCAGCTTGCCAATCAGTATATTCCCGGGGATGAGCGCAGCTTCACGATTATCGCATATCCCATTCCGGAGATTGGCCCGCAGTTTCCGGAGATATTTGCAGAGACGGTAAAGATTAATACCTTAGATTATCATTTGTATGAGGAGCTTCAGCAGAAGCTGATTGATGCCCTGGATGAGGGAGAGGGCGTGTATATACAGGGTACAGGCTGCAACCGGACAGCTCTCACTGTGGGGCTTTGGGAGCTTGAGGATCCAAAGAAGGAGACACTGTTTGAAAATTGTGTGGCGGATGTGAATATACCGGTGGGGGAGGTGTTTACCTCGCCCCGGCTTAAGGGCACCAGCGGAATCCTCCATGTGAGCGAGGTTTATTTAAATGAACTGAAATATCTCGATCTGGAAATAAGGCTTGAAAATGGAATGGTAACGGGCTGCACCTGTAAGAACTTTTCTTCCGAGGAGGAAAATGAGAGCTATATCCGCACCAATGTGCTGTTTAACCATGAAACCCTTCCTCTGGGGGAATTTGCAATCGGAACGAATACAACGGCCTATATGATGGCGAAAAAGTATGACATTGGGGCAAAGCTTCCTATTTTGATAGCGGAGAAAATGGGGCCGCACTTTGCGCTGGGAGATACCTGCTTTTCCTGGGCGGAGGATACGCCCACTTACAATTCGGACGGGAAGCGTATGAGGGCGAAGGACAACGAGTGTTCTATTCTGCGGAAAGAGGATTTGTCAAAGGCTTATTTTAACTGCCATACAGACATTACGATTCCTTATGATGAGCTGGGGTGTATCCGGGTAAACTGCCGTGACGGGAGGACTGTTTCGATTATTGAACAGGGACGTTTTGTCCTGCCGGGGACGGAAGAATTGAACAGGCCCTTTGACGCTATGGCATAACAGTCCGGATAGGAAAGGAGCAGCTTTTTGCCTGATTTTGGTTGACAAGGAATCTGATACGGGTTAAACTTTTTATTAATATTTCTTGACAGAAAATAAGTATTTATAAGTAATGCTAATAAATATTTATCATATTTAAAACAGCTTGAAAAAACATGATTTTAAGGAAAAGGGGAGGACTTTCTATGGCAAAGGTAGGAATTGTAATGGGCAGTGATTCGGACATGCCTGTTATGAGTAAGGCGGCGGATATTCTGGAACAGCTGGGTGTGGACTATGAGATGACGATTATCTCTGCCCACAGGGAGCCGGATGTGTTCTTTGAATATGCCAAATCAGCAGAGAGCAGAGGCTTCAAGGTGATTATTGCAGGGGCGGGCATGGCGGCACATCTTCCGGGTATGTGTGCGGCGATTTTCCCCATGCCGGTGATTGGAATTCCCATGCATACCACATCCTTGGGAGGAAGGGACTCTCTTTACTCGATTGTACAGATGCCTTCCGGGATTCCGGTGGCAACCGTGGCCATTAACGGGGGAGCGAATGCGGGCCTTTTGGCGGCGAAGATTCTGGCTGTCTCGGACGAGGCTTTGCTGAACCGGTTAAAGGCATATTCCGAGGAACTGAAAAACCAGGTGGTAAAGAAGGACGAAAGACTGAAAGAGGTAGGCTATAAAAACTATTAAAGAGCGGCGTCCGGGAAAGAGGGGCCATTCATTGTGTCGGGAGGAAAAAAATGGATTATAAGAATGCAGGAGTAGACATTGAGGCCGGCTATAAGTCGGTGGAGCTGATGAAAAAGCATGTGGCGGCAACCATGCGCCCGGAGGTGCTGACGGGAATCGGAGGATTTTCGGGAGCATTTTCCATGGAGGCTTTTAAAAACATGGAGAAGCCTACGCTGGTTTCCGGAACGGACGGCGTGGGGACGAAGCTGAAGCTGGCATTTCTCATGGACAAGCATGATACGGTGGGAATTGACTGCGTGGCTATGTGTGTGAATGACATTGCCTGTGCCGGAGGAGAGCCGCTGTTCTTTCTGGATTACATTGCCTGCGGCAAGAATGTGCCGGAGCGGATTGCAACGATTGTAAGCGGTGTGGCAGAAGGCTGCCTCCAGGCGGGCGCAGCGCTTATCGGCGGTGAGACGGCGGAGATGCCGGGCTTCTATCCTGTGGACGAGTATGACCTGGCGGGCTTTGCCGTTGGAATCGTGGATGAGAAGAATCTGATTACCGGCGCAGGGATAAAGCCGGGGGACGTGCTTGTGGGTATGGCTTCCTCCGGTGTGCACAGCAATGGGTTTTCTCTGGTGCGCAAGGTTTTTACCATGAAAGAAAAATATATGAATACCCATTTTGAAAGCCTTGGCAGAACCCTTGGAGAGGCGCTCATTGAGCCGACGAAGATTTATGTGAAGGCTCTGCGGACAGTAAAGGAAGCGGGTGTGAATATTAAGGGATGCAGCCATATTACAGGCGGCGGTTTTTATGAGAATATTCCCCGGATGCTTCCGGAGGGGGCGGCTGCTGTGGTGAAGAAGGACAGCTATCCCATTCCTGTGCTCTTTAAGATGCTTGCTGAGGACGGAAGAATTGAAGAGCAGATGATGTACAATACCTTTAATATGGGAATCGGCATGGTGATGGCAGTGGATCCGGCGGAGGCAGACAAGTGCATGGAGGCTGTCAGGGCAGCAGGAGAAACGCCGTATCTCTTGGGAGAGGTACGCTCCGGTGAAAAGGGAGTGACCTTATGTTAAAGGTAACGGTGCTGGTATCCGGCGGAGGAACGAATCTGCAGGCGATTCTGGACGCCATGGACCGCAGGGAAATACAAAATGCAGAGATTTCTGCAGTGATCAGCAATAATCCCAATGCATACGCACTGGAACGGGCCCGGCTTAAGGGAATTCCTGCTCTGTGTATTTCGCCTAAGGCATACAAGACGAGAGAGGAATTTCACAAGGCCCTTCTGAAGGCTCTTAAGGACAGCGGGGCAGATCTGGTGGTTCTGGCCGGGTGTCTGGTGGTGATTCCGGAAAGCATTATCCGGGAGTATAAGGGGCGGATGATCAATATTCATCCATCCTTGATCCCTTCTTTCTGCGGAACAGGCTATTATGGGCTGAAGGTTCACGAAGAAGCCCTGAAACGGGGCGTGAAGGTAACGGGGGCTACGGTTCATTTTGTGGACGAAGGCACGGATACGGGGCCGATTCTGCTGCAGAAGGCGGTGGAGGTCCGCAAAGGGGATACGCCGGAGGTTCTTCAGCGCCGGGTGATGGAGGAGGCAGAGTGGGTGCTGCTGCCCAAGGCGATTGACATGATAGCCCGGAAAGAACAATAAAAACAGTAAGCGCTTTACAATGGTGTATGCAAAGGAGCTTACAGAACTGGAATCATATGAAATAGGGGGTAGATTAGTATGAAGATTTTGATCGTAGGTTCGGGGGGACGGGAGCATGCCATCGCATGGAAAACGGCCCAGAGCCCGAAGGCGGAAAAGATATACTGTGCGCCGGGCAATGCCGGGATTGAGGAATACGCAGAGTGTGTTCCCATCGGCGCTATGGAATTTGAGAAGCTGGCGGCGTTTGCCCAGGAGAAGGAGATTGATCTGACGGTAGTCGGCATGGATGATCCTCTGGTGGGCGGCATTGTGGATGTGTTTGAAGAAAAGGGCCTTCGAATCTTCGGGCCCCGGAAAAATGCGGCGATCCTGGAGGGCTCAAAGGCTTTTTCGAAGGATTTGATGAAAAAGTACGGAATTCCTACGGCAGCCTACGAAAATTTTGATAATCCGGAGGATGCTCTTGAATATCTGGAGCATGCAAAGTTTCCCATTGTTCTGAAGGCTGACGGTCTGGCTCTTGGGAAGGGCGTTTTAATCTGCAATACGCTGGAAGAGGCAAAAGAGGGCGTGAAAACCATTATGCAGGACAAGCAGTTCGGCGCTGCCGGAAACCGCATGGTGATTGAGGAGTTTATGACGGGACGGGAGGTTTCTGTCTTAAGCTTTGTGGACGGAAAGACGATCAAATGTATGACTTCGGCCCAGGATCATAAGCGCGCCCTGGATGGGGATCAGGGTCTGAATACAGGGGGAATGGGGACGTTTTCTCCCAGTCCATTCTATACAGAGGAAGTGGACGCCTTCTGCAGGGAGCATATTTACCAGGCTACGGTGGACGCCATGGCGGCAGAGGGACGTGAGTTTAAAGGAGTTATTTTCTTTGGGCTGATGCTGACGGAGAAGGGGCCGAGAGTGCTGGAGTATAATGCGCGGTTCGGGGATCCGGAGGCCCAGGTGGTGCTGCCAAGGATGAAGAATGATATTGTAGAGGTTTTTGAGGCCTGTGTGGATGGGACGCTGGATCAGGTTGACCTGCAGTTTGAAGATAACGCGGCGGTTTGTGTTGTGCTGGCTTCCGGCGGGTATCCGGTGTCTTATGAGAAAGGGTTTCCCATCTGGGGGCTTGAGCATTTTAAGGATAAGGACGGGTATTATGTGTTCCATGCCGGGACGAAGAAGGTGGACGGGCAGTTTGTTACGAATGGAGGCCGGGTGCTTGGGGTGACGGCTACAGGGGATGACCTTAAGACGGCTCGGAGGAATGCTTATGAAGCGGTGAAGCTGGTGGGGTTTGAGAAGGCTTATTGCAGGGGGGATATTGGGAAGGCTATTGATGAGGTTTAGATGAGGGACGGACGGGTTCGGAGCAAACCGGGCGCTGCGTCTTTTCCATATCTGTGTTCGGACGGTTCACGTACACGCTGTCTGCTATGTACGGACACTGCTGGGGATTTTTTTGTTTGGCTCTTTGGCAGTGTCCGTACATAGCAGACAGCGTGTGCGTGAACAGCCGGACACTTGATATTGGAAAAGACGCAGCGCCCGGTTTGATCCGAACCCTGGGGTTGGGGGCGGTAGGAGAGGATGGTGGGATTGTTTATAGTGTGTTTAGAACAGAAGGCGGGCGGTCTGGGTGGTGAGGAGGCAGAGGGTTAGGCCGAAGGCGGTGGGGAGGAGGAAGGCCAGGAGGGTCCATTTGAGGCTTTTGGTTTCTTTGTGGATGGTGATTAGGGTGGTGGCGCAGGGCCAGTGGAACAGGGTGAAGAGGATGGTGCAGGCGGCGGTGAGGGGTGTCCAGCCTTGGGAGATTAGGAGGGATTTGAGGGTCAGGAGGTTTTCGGGGGCAGTGAGGGTCTGCTGGTTTAGGTAGGCCATGAGGATGATGGGGAGGACGATTTCGTTGGCTGGCATTCCAAGGAGGAAGGCCATGAGGATGACGCCGTCCAGGCCGAAGAGGGCGGCGAAGGGGTCGAGGGCTGCGGCGCAGATGGATAAAAGGGTGCTTCCCTGCCAGGTGAGGCTGGCCATAAGCCAGATGATGAGGCCTGCCGGGGCGGCTGCGGTGACGGCCCGGCCCAGTACGAAGAGTGTCCGGTCCAGGAGGGAGCGGATTAGGACGGGGCCGAACTGGGGGCGGCGGTATGGAGGGAGTTCCAGGGTGAAGAAGGAGGGAACTCCTTTTAATATGGTCCGTGACAGCAGCCAGGAGGCCAGGAAGGTTGCGGCTATACCTAAGAGGATGACACCGGTGAGCAGAAGGGCGGCCAGGGCATTGGAAGAAAAGGCCCCGGCGGCGCCTGTGAAGAATAGGGTGATGAGGGTGAGGATTACAGGGAAGCGGCCGTTGCAGGGGACAAAGCTGTTGGTCAGGATGGCGATGAGGCGTTCTCTTGGGGAGTCGATGATGCGGCAGCCTGTCACGCCGGCAGCGTTGCAGCCAAAGCCCATGCAGAGGGTAAGTCCCTGTTTTCCGCAGGAATGGCAGCATTGGAAGGCATGGTCCAGGTTGTAGGCGATCCGGGGCAGGAGGCCGGCGTCCTCCAGGAGGGTAAACAGAGGAAAGAAAATGGCCATGGGCGGAAGCATGACGGAGACAACCCAGGTCAGGACACGGTATATGCCGGATACGGCCAGATCCTGGAGCCAGACCGGGGCGTGGAGGCGGACAAAAAATGCGGCCAGGGGTGTTTCCAGGGAGGTGAACAGGCCGGAAAGGAGCTGGGAGGGGTAGTTGGCCCCTGCAATGGTCAGCCAGAATACGAAGGCCAGTAAAAGGAGCATAAGGGGATAGCCGGTCCGGCGGCTGGTGAGAAGGGTGTCCAGGCGCCGGAGGGTGCGGTGAGCATCTTGCTTTTCTTTTTGGATGACAGTCTGGCAGATGGCCTCCGCATGGTGGAAAAGGGCGGATGTAATGAGATCGGAGAGCTGTTCTTTGTGGATATCGGATGCTGTTAGGATATGTTCTGCTTCTGTGAGAGCTTGTTTTACAGCCGGATCCGTGTGCAGGAGGGAGGGAAGTAGGGCGGGAAGGGCAGCTTCGGGATTCAGGCGGTGCTCTAAAAGGCGCAGGGCAGTCCAGCGCGGAGGAAGTGTGAGCCCGGACTGGTTTCGGACTGTGGGCTCTAAAATGGTCAGAGCTGCTTCCAGCAGAGGCGGATAGGTGACAGGGCAGGTTCCGGTTTTGGAACCGGCAGGGCTTTCGAACAGTTCGTCCAGAGCATCCAGCAGGGCGTCAAGGCTGTGCCTGTCTCTGGCAGTGGTGCCGACCACGGGGACGCCCAGAGCTTTTGACAGGGCAGGAAGGTCTATGTGGATGTGATGCCGGGCTGCTTCATCCATGAGGTTGACGCATACAAGTACCCGGGGAATCAGCTCGATGGTCTGGAGAACCAGGTTGAGATTCCGCTCCAGGCAGGAGGCGTCGCAGACGACGATGGCTGCGTCTGCCCTGCCGGAGCAGAGGAAGTTCCGGGCCTCTTCTTCTTCGGGGGAATGAGGCATAAGGGAATAGGTTCCGGGGAGATCGGCAAGTATGTAGTCATGGCGTCTGCTGTGGCAGAGGCCCAGAGCGTTTTCCACGGTTTTGCCCGGCCAGTTGCCGGTGTGCTGTTTCATTCCGGTGAGGCTGTTGAAAAGGGTGCTTTTGCCTACGTTGGGATTGCCGGCCAGGGCAATGGTTTTGTGGCCGGAGGCAGGCTCTTCGATGAGGATTTTTTTCCCTTCTGCAGAGCGGATGGCGATGACGGCGCCGCGGATGAGATAGGCACAGGGGTCGCCGGAAGGGCTTTTTCCTATGCATTGGACGAGGGTTTGGTCTACAAGTCCGAGATCTGAGAGACGGCGGCGTGTGCTTCCGGCGGCGGTGAGGGAGTGGATTCGGGCGGTTTGACCGGGCTTCATATCGTTTAGACAGTGATGGTTGGACATGGGGGCTATCTCCTTGAGGTAAGTTTATGGTGTTATTATTGTATGATGGAGGAGGGGAGAGGTGACAGGGGGGGACGGGGGGACGCAGTTCAGCCAGTCGTCAGCAGCCTGGGACGGCGGACTTTTCCATATCAGTGTTCGGACGGTTCGCGTACATTCTGTCTGCTTTTGGTGGACATTACTTTTGGGGTTTTGGAGTAGGGGTTTGGTTTTTGGGTAATGTCCGCCGGAATCAGACAGACTGTTCGCGAACAGCCGGACACCTGATATTGGAAAAGTCTGCCGTCCCAGGCTGCTGACGACTGGCTGAACTGCTGGGGATGGGGCGTTTTTTGAGGGGATTTTTTGATAAAAAAATCGTAGAGCATGTTACTCTACGTAAATTAGAATTGTTTGTCTTTATTTCAATGTTTCTTATTATAACCAAATTCTTAAAATATTTCAATATAAATCGTGATTTTCTTTTGTAACTGTGTAATAAATGGAAATTTATAACATTTTTTTTCTGTTTTTCCTGGTTTGGCGGATGAGATGTTCTGAATCAAGTCTAAGATATCTTACTATTATTTCCTTTTTTGTACTTTATTTGTTTTGTTTTTTCGTAGAGTAACATGCTCTACGAAAAATTTGGTTTTCAGCAGGGGAAGTGGTTTTTCTGCTTGGGATGGAAGGAGGCATTGGTATCTGGTATGTACTGTATTGCCCGGATTGCAGGGAAGAGGATATTGTGCGTTCCTGTATGCGGCACTTGACGGGGACGGCTGTAAAGGATGCGTTCTGTTTTACTTATGATCGGATGCGGAGATATGAGGGCAGCTGGCATGTGGAGCAACGGCTGATGTTTCCTCATTATGTGTTTTTGGAGAGTGAGGACGGGGAACGGCTTGCTGGAGAGATTAAGCAATATGGGAAGATTTTTGCTGTCCTGGGGGGACGGGATGCCTTGGCTCCGGTGTGTAAGGAGGAGGAGCAGTTTCTTCGGGATCTGTGTGGGGAAAGCCGCCATTCGGGTATATCTAAGGGTTATATTCGGGGTGGGTGTACTTGTGTGACAGAGGGGCCTCTTCGGGGAAAGGAAAGGCTGATTCGAAAAATTGACAGGCATAAACGGATTGCGAAGCTGGAGATGCCGGGAAGTTTTCGGAATGTAAATGTGGGACTGGAAATTTATGAAAAAGTATGACGGCTGTACTGCAGTATAGACTGCGGCGTGGGTGAGAGTACCACATAGGGAGGTTAAAGTTTGGGGCATGGGCTGCAAAATGGCGAAGCATGCCCATTTTTAAGATAAAATACCCTCGACTAAGGAAGGAAATAGGAAGAGCAGGAGAAAGGGAAGCGGATATGTGGTATGCCATTCAAACCATGACAGGGAATGAAGAAGAGGCAATGGAGAGTATTCGAAGGCTGGTAGACAAAGAGGTTTATGAAGAGTGTTTTCTGTTGAAGAGGGAAGCGGTCTGGCGGATACAGGGGGCATGCAGAGTTTATGTGGAACTGCTGTTTCCTGGATATGTGTTTGTTTCCACAAAGAATCCGGAGGAATTATATCAGCAGCTAAAGAGGGTTTCTTTCTATACAAAGATGCTGGGAAAAGAGGGAGAGGAGTTTTATCCGGTGTCGCTGGAAGAGGAAAGCTTTTTGAAGGAGCTTATCAATGAGGATGAAGAGTATACGGTGAGGCTTTCTCCTGTGAAAGTAGATGAGCAGGGAAATATTGTGGAGTGCAGAAAGCCATTAGACGGCTATATGGATAGAGTGATAAAGAAGCGGATCAGGATGCGGTATGTGATTATCCGCGTGCATTTATTTGGAAGGGATCGGGAGATTCTGCTGGGGCTTCGGCTGGAAGGAGACTGAATGGCAGGATGATATGGGATTTTCATATAGGGAAAGGGAGCAGTCGTAATGTTAAAAAAGAGCTATCAACAATGGAAGAGGATATTAGATGTGATGTTATCAGCTGCTGGTTTGATAGTGTTATTTCCTCTATTTTTGATATTGGTTTTGGCAATTAAAGCGGATTCCCCCGGGCCTGTATTGTTTCGTCAGAAGCGGATCGGAATTCATAAAAAGTATTTTTATATATTGAAATTTCGAACCATGCGGATCGATACGCCTAAGGATACCCCTACGCATCTGCTGGAAAATCCGGAACAATACATTACAAAAACGGGAAGGTTTCTGCGAAAAACATCTTTGGATGAATTGCCGCAGATTTTTAATATTTTAAAAGGAGATATGAGTATTATTGGCCCCAGACCGGCGCTTTGGAATCAGTATGATTTGATTGCAGAGCGTGATAAGTATGGGGCCAATGATATTTTGCCCGGATTGACAGGATGGGCACAGATTAACGGAAGGGATGAATTGGAGATTCCGCTGAAAGCCAGGATGGATGGAGAGTATGTACAGAGGATGAGTTTTTGGTTTGATGTGAGATGCTTTTTTGAGACGATTTTTTCTGTCCTGAGAAGTGATGGGGTAATGGAAGGGGGAACCGGAAAAAAGCCAGAACAGGAATTTGATACAGATAATATGGATACGGGCATATTGATTTCTGTTATTATGCCGGCCTACAATTCTGCCAAATACTTACTGAAAGCAATAGAGAGTGTCCAGAATCAGACATATCCAAATTGGGAGCTGCTTATTATAGACGATTGTTCTGCTGACAATACGGCGGAGATAGTACAGAGATATGCAGAAAGGGATGAACGAATCAGACTTCTTAAGCAGAATTATAACTTAGGAGCGGCGGCGGCCAGAAATGCAGGATTGGATGCTGCAAGAGGAAAATATATTGCTTTTTTGGACAGCGATGATTTTTGGGACAAGAATAAACTTTTAAAGCAGCTTTCTTTTATGGAAAAAAATGGATATGTATTGACTTATACAAACTATCAGAAATTTAATTCCGATACAGGCAGGAGAGGAAAAGTTATGAAGGCTCCGCCCAAAATGAAAGCAAAGGATATTTACAGTAATACAGCAATTGGCTGTTTAACCGTTATGGTAAACAGAGATATGGCAGGAGATTTCCATATGCCGATTTTGGATCATACGGAGGACAATATAACTTGGCAGAAAATTTTACAGAAAGAAAATGCTGCTTATGGGATAGACGAAATTCTTGCATATTATAGAGAAGGAAATGAAGCTTCTCTAACCCAGAATAAAAAGCATTCAGCGAAATTGCAATGGAAAACTTATAGAAAATATTATGGATTTTCTATTATAAAAAGCAGTTTTTATTTTGCCCGTTATGCTTTAAATGCTGTTAAAAGGCATTTGTAATCATAAACAAAATAAGTTTTAAGGAGAAAACACATGAAAATTTTGCTTTTAAACCCCCCATTTATAAATAAATATTCAAAAAGCTCCCGCAGCCCGGCAGTTACAAAGAGCGGCACAATTTATTTCCCTCTTTGGCTTTCTTATGCGGCAGGGGTCTTAGATAAAGAGGGCCATGAATTAAAATTAATTGACGCTCCGGCAAAGTGCTTATCAAGGGAAGAAACGCTGAAGATGGTAAAAGAATTTTCCCCTTCCCTTGTTGTCATTGACACATCTACCCCTAGTATTAACAATGATCTTGCTGTTGCCCAGGCAATAAAGAAGTGTATTTCAGAAGTAAAGATTTGTCTTGTAGGTACGCATGTTTCGGCAGCGGTATCAGAGATTTTACCGGAGAAAAGTGCATATGTTGATTTTATCGCACGGCATGAATATGACTATACTCTTCCAGAGATTGCAAAAGCGCTGGAAGGAAAAATGCAATTAAAAGATGTGCCTGGTATTAGTTATTGTGAGAATAGGGAGCTGAAAGAGAATAAGGATCGCCCTTACATTGAAAATCTGGACGACCTGCCATTTGTTTCTGCAGTTTATAAAAAATATTTGGATATCGAAGATTATTTTTACGCTCATGTAAGCTTTCCCACAATCAGTATTTTTTCCAGCCGCGGCTGTCCTTCAAAGTGTTTTTACTGCATGTATTCTCAAGTTATGTTTGGTAAGCAGTATAGGAAAAGAAGTGCAAAAAACCTTTTTGACGAATGTGTGTATATCAAAAGGAACTTTCCGGATGTAAAAGAGATTTTGATTGATGACGATAATTTTTCTGTTGATCAGGAAAATGTCCAGGAATTTTGTAAGCTGATGATCGAAAGTAAGCTGGGGCTTAAATGGGTGGTGCAGTGCCGTGTAACACTTAAATATAATACTATGGTTTTGATGAAAAAAGCAGGATGCCGGCTTGTCGTCGTTGGATATGAGAGCGGCAGTCAAAAGGTACTCGATGGAATGCATAAAGGAATTACCTTGGAACAGTCCAGAAGATTTAATGCAGCGGCTAAAAAGGCCAAAATGCGGGTTCATGGCTGCTTTATGGTAGGCAATCCCGGTGAGACAAAAGCTACCATGAAAGAAACTTTGGAATTTAGCAAAAGTCTTCGTATGGATACCGTACAATACTTTCCACTGATTGTATATCCGGGGACAGAAGCCTGGACATGGGCAAAAGAGAATCACTATATCAATGCAAAAAGCTATGACGAATGGCTTACCGCAGATGGAATGCACAACTGTGTACTTTCAAGGCCTGAATTAAGCAGTCAGGAATTGGTTGAATTTTGTAATTATGCCCGCAAACAATTTTATTTAAGGCCAAGCTACATGTTAATGAAGCTAGGAGAGTGTCTGACAAGCAAAGAGGATTTCATTCGGACATGGAAGGCCTTTGGAACATTTAGAAAGTATTTGTTTAAAAAATAAGCAGGATGAATTTTTATGACAGTTTTTCTTTGGATAGTTCTCGCAGTATCATTGTTTGAGCCGGTTTACACATATGTGATGTATCCTTTTCTTTTGGCTGGATTCCGAAGAAAGAACTATAAAAAGTCGGAATATATGCCTAAAGTGTCTGTAATTATACTAGGACATCATCCGGAAGCAAAGATTAAGAATCTATATGAGCAAGAGTATTTTCTGGAAAATATCTCAGTGCAGACAGAAAAAACGGCAAATGGTACGGATTTAAGTAAAGCAGAAAAAATAAACAATTTGATTTCTGATGCACAAGGGGAAATAATTCTTTTTACAGATGACAAAACAAGATTGGATAAGGAAGCTTTAAAGAAAATGGCAGCTAACTTTTCCGATTCTCGCGTGGGAAGTGTCTGCGGCCAAATACGTAAAGAGAACGGACAAGAAAGCGCTTACTGGAAATATGAGAATTGGGTGAGAGAGCAAGAAGGAAAGATAGGAAGGGTGTCTGGAGCAAATAGCTTTTTATTTGCGATTCGGAAAGAAGCGGTATCAAAGATACCCCAAAATACAATCAATAGGAACTTCTTTCTTTCAACGGCGGTTATCAAATCCGGCTGGGATGCAGTGTTTGAACGCAATGCAATTGCATACGAACAAAGTGACAATACGTCAGCTGAGATATTTAACAAGCATGTGGAGGAGGGAGCAGGTTATTATCAGGCACTATGGATATTTCGAAAGATGCTTTTACCATCCAGGGGAAGCTTCACGTATATAAGCCATAGAGTTATGAAGTGGATCGTCCCTTTTAATATGATTGCGGCCTTTTTTAGCAGTGCGTTGCTGGGAAGCAGGTATAAATGGGTACATATACTATTTTTAAGCCAGCTTGCCGGCTATATAATTCTTGGTATTTATGCAAAAGCACGTAGCTGCAAAAAGGAGATAAAAGGAAGTATTGGTAAACTTTTGTCTTTGATGCAGTATTTTGCGGCCCTAAATTTATCCTATCTAATTGGTTTGGGAGAGCTGCTTTTCAAGAGGAAAAAATTCGATGAATATAATCAAAAAAAACATTAAGAAAATGCAAACGGTATTTTTTACCCAAATTGCCTGCTTTTCATCTGGGGGGGGGTAAAAACATTACGGCAAATGGTTTTACCTGGCTTGGGAAAAGATGTGAGACAGGTAAAAACTGTAATTTTAACGGCATGCGTATACGAGGGTTCGGCAGGGTATTTATTGGCGATAATTTTCATTCGGGTGAAGGCTGTCTTATATTAACATCTAACCATAATTACGAGGGTGAAAGTGTGCCCTATGATGCAACAAACATAAGTAAAAATGTGCAGATAGGAAATAATGTATGGATTGGAAGCAGAGTCATTATTCTGCCAGGTGCGGTATTGGGAGAGGGATGTATTATTCAGGCAGGAAGTGTTGTAGCTGGTCATATACCGCCCTGTTCAATTGCAGGCGGGCATCCGGCAAAGGTATTTGCAGAAAGGAATAGAGAGCATTATGAGAAAATGGTTCAAGAGCGGAGGTTCTTTTGAATGAACATACAGGAATTTATGCATAGAATATTGAAGTGGATACAGCATAGGGGAAATAGAGGGTTTAAAAAACCGGCCTTACAACAGCAATTAGATTTTATGCATTCATTTCCAGAGCCAAAGGATGATGTAGAAAGGGCCTATTACCAGTATCTATGCCAAAAGCAGAATGAGCCGGCATGGAAGGATATTTTTTTTAATATATCGTCATTTTTTATGATTCCTTTTTATAAGATGCTTATGCTTAGGAGGGGGAAAAAACAAGTCCTTTTAAACAAGTCCGATGCGGTATTTATTAGCAATGGTATTTCAGATAAAATTATACCAAACAGCCTTAAGATAGAATTTCCCCAAATGGAAGAAACTGATTTTGAGACAAACTTAGGATTAATAAGAGAAGATCTTGTTTTTGTAAGACAGATTTATAAAAAATATAGGCAGCCTTATTTTCAATTAAAAATATTGGCTAAATTATCAATTTATTCATCCGCCATCAGACGATATAGTCCAAAAGCGGTTATTTCCTATACGGAAGGATCGTTTACCTGTGCTTTGATGACGAAATATTGTGAGAATTTAGGTGTCGAACATATTAATATTCAACATGGAGAATATTCTTATAATACAAGAGCATGTGGGATGCGGTTCCATAGGATGTATGTGTGGGAGCGTTATTTTTATGATGCATTGTATACACTTTCGGGATTTAAAGTACCATACGTTATTGAACTTCCAGACTCCATATTAAAGGCATGCGAAAGGAATAAGGAAGGAAATTACGAATATGAGATTACTTACTATCTACAAAATCAGAGCAAAGAGGAGCTTAGGAATGTAAGAGACATGTTAAAGCGTTTGGAGCAGAAAGGCTATAGATGTAAAGTAAGGCCCCATCCAAGGGAAAGCGAATGGAGTATACTGCAGCAGTGCCTGCCGGATATTGCGATAGAAGACATCCGTACAACAAGCTTGTACGAATCGCTTAACACGACAGAGTATGTTGTTAGTTTTCGTTCAACGGTACTATTGGAGGCCTGGTTTAACGGGAAAAAAATTCTGATTGATGATTATAGTTCCGAAAAGTATTTGGAAGAATTAAAAGGTGAAGATTTTTTTCTGCTTCATAAAGGTGTAATGATGTTATCTCATTTTATAGAACAGCATGCAGAAAAACAAAAGAGATAAAGACGATAATAAAGGTATGATGTAAAGTATGATGAAAATTCAAAGTATAAGCAAAATGCGAAGGAGAATAAAAGTGCGGATACCAATTGCACTTTTATTTTTATTTATTTTGTTTTTTTATTTACAGAATTTTACGATGATGAGCACAACTCTGTGTAATTTGGTTATGGCGGTGTCAGGAGCAGCATGTTTTTTATATGAAGCAGGCAATAGAAGGAATAATACAACCAGATATATGATTTTGTATACAATTGCAATGATTAGTCTTTCGTTTTTGTGTAAAAGTGTTTCTGATAATAAAAGCATTCAATTCATTGTCACTATTATGTCATATTCAGGTATTGCAATGGCTTTATTGTACGAAGATATAAAGCCTGATGTTTATAAAAAAATATACTATATAGCTGTTTTTTGGTATATAGTGCGGCACCTGTTAGGCTTGGCAAACCAATATGCTGTGGCAGATGAAAAAAATCAATATATATTTAATAAAGGAGGAGCGCTTTCTACAGACATTGTCCTATTAATTTTATATTTGCTTATGGCGGCGGCTTATTACAGAAAGCAAGAAAAAGTAGGATACATTCCGGTACTTTTGGGTGCAATACCAGTATTTCTTTCTTTGAAACGTATGGGAATTATTATTTGGCTGCTTTTAGTGTTTTTTCAGTTGCTCTATGATGAGAAAAAAGCCAGGTTTAAAATAGCAAAAGCAATTCCGTTGATAGTGATAGTAATGTTTGCTGCTTATTTTTTGGCAACAACTATATTCTCTTCCTTTTTACAGCGTTTTATTGAGCGATTTGCAAAGGATGGGGTTTCGATTTCTGGTTTAGCCGATTCAAGGCTAGGAATTTGGAAAGCGTATATACAAAATCTGTTTCATATAGAAACCTTTGTATTTGGAGTTTCCTTTGAAGTGGAGGAGATTTTACGCATATATAGGGGGAATGCTCATAATGTTATATTGAATTGTCATGCTACAGTTGGAATTTTGGGAGTGATGATGAATTTGCTGCTAAGTATAAGGGCTTTTTGGGGGTATATAAAAAGTAAGTACTATTATTTGGCAGGATTAGCAATTATTTTTTTCTTACGAGGGATGTCTGATTATGTTTTTTGGTTTAATTGGGGAGATATCGTATGGCTGCTTTTTGTTTTTTATCCTCAAATATATGATATAAAAGGAACACAATACAAGTATACGATGGGAAATAAAGGTAAACCAGATGAAGCATAAAACTAGTATGGTAAGGGCTGGATTTTTGTTATCGGTTTTATCTGTGATTGTAGCCCTTTTTTCTTTTTTGAGGGAGGTAGTTATTGCAGGTTATCTGGGAGTGACTTCAACAGCAGATGCATATATTGTTGCAGTACAAACCCCGGAAATACTTGTTGCAATTGTATGGGAAGCGTTAAATACAATAAATATTCCACTCTACACAGAACAGCGTTATTTAAAAGGTGATAAAGAAGCAGCTCTATTTATTTCGAATATTTTATCCATTGTGTGTATTGGACTGTTAGGGTTTATCATTTTTGCAGAAATATTTGCGAGAGGAATTATTTTTGCAGTATCTCCTGGTTTGCCGGAGGATGCACACAATTTGGCGGCAGCTTTGATGCGCTGTGTTATGCCTATGCTCTTTTTTGAGGGGATCATACGTATTTATACAGGTGTGCTGAATGTAAATAAAAGATTCGGTCTGCCTAAGATTATAAATACTTTTCGGAATATAGGCCTTATTCTTTTTCTGATTTTTTTCTATAAAGAGATTGGAGTATTTGCAGCCGTTATCGGTTTGGTATTGGGAATAGCAGTTGAGTGCTTTGTTTGTTTTTTTTATGCTCAAAAATACAGCAGGTTTGTTCCATATATAGATGTAAAAGCGCCATATATTAAAAAAGCCTGCAGATTGATAGTCCCGATTCTGATAGGATCCAGTATAGGAGAAGTAAATCAATTTGTTGATAAAATTATCGGCTCTTTTTTAGACAGCGGAAGCCTGGCCTCTTTAAGCTATGCGTCTAAGCTGACCAGTATTGTACAAATTGTTTTTATAAATAATGTAGTGATTCTTATGTTTCCTGCATTTTCAGAATATGCAGCGAAAGGAAAGAGAGCGGAGCTTGCAAAGATTTTTATACGGACAATAAACTTCCTGATTTTGATGTGTATGCCTTTGATTTTTGGAAGCTTTGTTCTACGCAATGAAATTATTACCATTGTTTTTGCAAGAGGCGCTTTTAATGCTGCGGCCATACCTGTTGTAGGAGGCATTTTTAGCTGCTATATGATTTGCACCTTGTTTTCAGGACTGCAAAATATTGCAGTAAAATTATTAACAGTGTGTGGGGATACTCACACGATTATGGTTAATTCAATGATTGGGGTAATGATAAATGTGATTTTAAATCTTATATTGTCAAAACAATTTGCAGCAATCGGGGTAGCTTTGGCAAGTGTAGTTAGTATATTGATAACAAGTGCATATTTGTTAATTATAGCAAAAAGAAAATTGTCAGAAATAAAATACAATAGGACGGCAGTAATTTTTTTGAAATCAATTCTGGCCTCTATTATTATGTACTGCATTCTTTCTTTTGCCAATATATTACAGATTAATTTTATTGGCGATGCTTCGAGTACACTATCATTTTTATTATTTATTTTTAAAGTTCTTTTAGGAGGAGCTGCATATTTTATGATACTTATACTTTTAAAGACGGATGAGATAAAAAATATAATGGCTTATATACGTCGGAAATCAATATGATTGTGGTTAACGTTAACAAAAAATATGTAAGGTTTGTAATTGAAAAAGAAATTTTAAAAGCAAAGGAGAATCGTTTTATGTTGAACAAGAAAACAATTTTAATTACAGGTGGAACAGGCTCTTTCGGCCATCATTTTGTGGACTATGTATTAAAACACTACAACCCCAAAAAGATCATCATTTATTCCAGAGATGAGTACAAGCAGTTTGTAATGGACAACCAATATAAGGAATACAGGGATGTCCTTCGTTATTTCATAGGCGATGTCCGGGACGAAGCCCGGCTTAAGATGGCAATGAAAGGCGCAGACTATGCAATCCATGCCGCAGCCTTAAAGCAGGTTCCTGCCTGCGAATACAACCCAAACGAGGCAATTAAGACAAACATTAACGGTGCAATGAATGTAATCAATGCTTCCTTAGAGGCCGGAGTAAAAAAGGTTGTAGCATTATCTACGGATAAAGCAGTAAACCCGGTAAACCTCTATGGCGGAACAAAGCTCGTTTCCGATAAGCTCTTCTGCGCGGCAAATGCATATGGCGGAGCAGATGGAACGAGATTTGCCGTAGTCCGTTATGGAAATGTGGCAGGCAGCCGGGGAAGCGTCATCCCCTTTTTCCAGAATATCATAAACAATGGAGGAAAGGAACTTCCCATTACCGACTACCGCATGACCCGTTTCTGGATCAGCCTGGAACAGGGGGTAGAGCTGGTCATAAAAGCCTTGGAGGAAGCCAGGGGCGGCGAAACCTTTATATCAAAAATCCCTTCTTTTAAGATTACGGATCTGGCCCAGGCCATGCTTCCCGGCTGTGGGATGCCCGAGGTTGGAATCCGCGAGGGAGAAAAGCTCCATGAGATTATGGTTACAAGAGAAGATTCCCTTCACACCTATGAGTATGAAAAACACTTTATCGTTTATCCCCATTATAACTGGTGGGGGAAAAAAGACGTGATCCCGGGAGGAAAACTGGCGGAGCCTGAGTTTGAATACAGCTCCGGGACAAATACAGAATGGCTTAGTATAGAAGATTTGAAAGAAAAGCTTAAGACAGATCTGGATGAGCATTAAAGGCTCTTTTTTTTATGCAGAAAAACAGGTAAGGAGCAGGAAGCGGTTCATGGATAGATTAGCAGTTGACGGCGGCATGCCGGTCCGGACAGAAAAAATATATTATGGCAGACAATGGATTGATGAAGAGGATGTAAAGGCAGTGAGCGAAGTCCTTACAAGTGACTTTGTCACCTGCGGTCCGAAGGTGGCGGAACTGGAAAGGGCGCTGGCAGAATATACAGGAGCCGGGTACGCCGTGGCAGTTTCCAACGGGACAGCGGCGCTTCACTGTGCATGCATAGCGGCAGGCATCGGGCCGGGGGATGAGGTCATCACTACGCCCCTGACCTTTGCAGCAAGCGCAAACTGCGCCCTGTACTGCGGTGCACAGCCGGTATTTGCGGATGTGGATCCGAAGACTTATAATATCGATCCTGCCAGTATAGAGTCCCATATAACGGAAAAGACAAAAGCGGTTGTAGCTGTGGATTTTACCGGGCAGGCTGCAAAAATCAGGGAAATAAGAGAGATATGTGATAAGCATGGGCTTATCTTCATTGAAGATGCCGCCCATTCCATCGGAACAAAGTATGAGGGGAAGCCTGCAGGCAGTCTGGCGGACATGACCTGCTTTTCCTTCCATCCGGTAAAGACCATCACTTCGGGAGAGGGCGGAGCTGTCACGGCCAATGACAGAGAGCTTTATAAAAAGCTGGTTCTGGCCCATACCCATGGAATAACCCATGAGGAGGAGCAGATGGAAGAAGGGCCCCATGAAGGCCCCTGGTATTATGAGCAGATTTCATTGGGGTATAATTACCGGATGACAGATTTCCAGGCAGCGCTGCTGCTGAGCCAGTTAAAGAAGCTTGACCGGTTTGCGGAAAGAAGGAAAGAAATTGTAAGAAGGTACAATGAGGCTTTCCAGATGCTTCCGGAAATCATTGTGCAGGAGGAGATACCGGAATCAGATACCTGCCGGCACCTGTATA
Source organism: Candidatus Merdisoma sp. JLR.KK011 (assembly GCF_036941125.1). Classification (NCBI taxonomy): domain Bacteria; kingdom Bacillati; phylum Bacillota; class Clostridia; order Lachnospirales; family Lachnospiraceae; genus Candidatus Merdisoma; species Candidatus Merdisoma sp. JLR.KK011. The sequence continues at coordinate 298,350 of NZ_JAYWSZ010000003.1, forward strand.
TTATCCGGTTAGACCTTGAAAAGCTGGCATGTACAAGACGTCAGTTTTATGATGCCATGGCGGCGGAAAATGTGCAGTGCCAGATTCACTATGTGCCTGTTTACTGGTTTCCTTACTACCGGCATCTGGGATATAAGAAGGGGCTGTGTCCAAATGCAGAGGAGATCTATAAGGGAATTGTAAGCATTCCCCTGTATCCAAGGATGACAGGGCAGGATGTGGAGGATGTTATTCGGGCAGTGGAGAAAATTGTCCAGCATTATCGTAAATAAGGAGCAGATATGTCATCAGTAGCGATTATCACAGCCAGGGGCGGCTCTAAGAGAATACCGAAAAAGAATATAAAGGATTTTTGCGGAAAACCGATTATAGCATACAGCATAGAAGCAGCCTTGCAAAGCGGAATTTTTGAAGAAGTAATGGTATCTACAGACAGCGAAGAAATTGCAGAGATTGCAGAGCAATACGGAGCAAGTGTGCCGTTTATGCGAAGCGGAGCCGCAAGCAGCGACTGGGCAGCTACAGCAGATGTTTTAAAAGAAGTAATAGAAAATTACGCCTCTCAAGGGAAAAAATTTGAATTCTTCTGCTGTATTTATCCGACAGCGCCGTTTATAAATGCAGAAAAGCTGAAACAGGCAGAAGAGCTGCTGGAGTGCAGAAAGGCAGATTCCCTGATACCTGTTGTGAGATTCAGCTTTCCGCCCCAAAGGGGCCTGGTAATGAAAGACGGGTATGCGGCATATAAGTATCCGGAATTTGAAAATTCAAGAAGCCAGGACTTAGAGCCGGTGTATCATGACTGCGGCCAGTTTTATTTCTGCAGAACAGAGTCTTTTTTTAAGTACAACAGCATGGTTATGCCGGATACAGTACCGATGATTATGCCGGAAGAGGAAGTCCAGGATATTGACAGCTGGTCAGACTGGAAATTGGCAGAGATCAAATACAGGCTGTTCAGCCAGAAAGCGGAGGCTTAGAATGTTTCATCTCTTTGAAAGAATACACCAAAATGAAGTTTATATCATTGCCGAAATGAGTGCAAACCACGGCGGAAACATTGAGAATGCATTAGAGCTTGTCCGCCGGTCAGCAAAAGCGGGCGCAGACTGTGTGAAGATTCAGACGTACACGGCGGATACCTTGACAATTGACTGTGACAATGAATATTTTCGTATTCAGGGAGGCCTTTGGGACGGGTACAAGCTCTATGATTTATACACAGATGCCGGTACGCCCTGGGAATGGCAGGAACGCATTAAGGAAGAATGCGAAAGATGCGGCGTTGATTTTTTGTCAACGCCTTTTGACAGAAGCGCGGTAGATTTTTTAGAAAGTATCCAGATAGAAGCTTATAAAATAGCCAGTTTTGAACTGATAGACATTCCGCTGATTGAGTATACGGCATCAAAGGGAAAGCCCGTCATTATTTCCTGCGGGATGGGAAGCGTGGAAGAGATTCAGGATGCTGTTGACGCATGTTACAGGATGGGCAACGAGCAGATCGTATTATTAAAATGCTGCAGCGAATATCCGGCAGCCTGGGCGGATATGCACCTGGGAAATATCCCCCATATGAAAGAAAAATTTAAGGTGCCGGTGGGCTTGTCAGATCATAGCGCCGGAAGCCTCGGCGCAGTTGTGGGCGCAGCTCTGGGCGCCTGTGTGGTCGAAAAGCATGTCCGTCTGAATGATGTAGAAAGTGCAGACAGTAAATTCAGCATGACTCTGGAGGAGTTCAGCCGGATGGCAGCGGATGTAAGGAATGCAAAGTTAATTGCCGGAGGGCCTGATTATACATTGACGGCAGGGGAGAAGGCTTCAACCGTATTCCGGCGGAGCGTATTTGCGGTAGAGGATATTAAAGAAGGCGGAGTATTTACAGATGAGAACCTTCGGATTATCCGGCCGGGATATGGGATAGCGCCCAAATATCTGAAGGATTTGCTGGGAAAGAAGAGCAGCAGGGAAATCCTTCGGGGAGAGAGAATTACAAAGAAAGATTTGGAGGATGCGGCGGCAGAATGAGTGAAAGGAAGCAGACAGGGCCATATTTGAGAGAAGCAGAGCCGGGGGATATGGAGCTTCTTTTTTATTGGGCAAACGAAGAAGAGGTAAGAAAAAATTCTTTCCATTCGGATTCGATTTCTTACGAAGAACATCAGAAGTGGTTTGAACAGCTGATGCAGGACAGAAACCAGTTCCAATATATTATGATGCTGGGGGAAAAGCCTGTCGGTCAGATAAGGCTGTCCATTTTTAAAGACAGAGCGGAAATCGGATACAGTATTTCAAAAGAGGAGCGCGGCCTGGGATATGGCACTTTGATTGTGGAGCTTGCAAAAGAAGCGGTGCATAAAAACTTCGCCGGTGTTAAAAAAATTGTTGCAAAAGTGAAATCAGATAATACTGCGTCTGTCTGCTGTTTTAAAAGAAACAGATTTATAGAAAAGTACAGCTTATATGAATTTGATATGTCTGAGTATAAGGAAAAATTGGGGGGGGGGGTATTGGTCAAATAAAGTAAAGCGCCATACCCTTGGTGTGGGTGCGCATCAGGCGGCTGCATGAAAATTCTCTGCTTATATAATAATGAGTGTGCCATAGAACTTTTTGAATGGTTAAGGAAACAAGGGCATGAAGTTGTCTGCAGCTCAGAAGAATTAAATGTTTTGTGGTGCAGAGCGCAGAAATTTGATTTAACGGTTAGTTATACGTATAGATATATTTTAAGAAAAGATATTTTGCAGGCGTTAAAGGATAATGCAGTGAATATCCATAATTCCTATCTGCCATGGAACCGTGGGGCAGATCCGAATATCTGGAGCATTGTGGATGGCACGCCGCGCGGGGTAACGCTGCATTATATGGATGCTGAGCTGGACAAAGGCTATATCATTGCCCAGAAATTAGCTGGAGAAGATACCGGTGATACCCTGCGGAGCAGTTATGAAAAACTGGACAAAGCGGCAAAAGAAGTATTTAAAGAAGCCTTTGCTTTTTATAACCATTGGCCGGAGATGAAAAAGGTTCCATTGGGTACAGGGAGCTACCATTCTTTAAAGGATGGAGAACGGATTAAAAGAGTAATAGATACCTATGATTTGAAAGTAACTGAATTTAAAGAAAGGGTAGTAAAAAGCATTATATAAAATGATGAAAATCGGTATACGGGTAGACGCGAATGAGATTGTCGCTACAGGGCATGTTATGAGATGCCTTGCCATAGCGGAAGAATTGAGAAAGATAGGCCAGGAGCTGTTGTTTATTTCTGCGGATGATTTTCCAAGGCCTCTGATTGAGCAGAAGGGATTTGAATTTGTTTCCCTGCAAACGGATTGGAAGCACATGGAGAAAGAGATAGAACAGCTACAAGCGGTTATCGATAGGTATCATATAGGACTGCTGCTGGCAGATTCATATTATGTAACAAGGGCATACTTTGAAAGAATCCATAGTTTTATGAAGGTAATGTACATCGATGATTTGGGGAAAGAGGTTTATGATGTGGATTGTACCATCTGCTATGCAGACTATTATAGAGAGCTGGAATTGGAAGAGAGGTATCCGTCAAATGTAAAGCTGCTTCTTGGGACAAGGTATGCGCCTCTGCGCAGGGAGTTTTCAAATCTTCCGCAGAAAATCATATCACCGGAGATAAAAGAAGTGCTTGTACTTTCCGGCGGGGCCGACCCGTATGATTTTTTGTGGAATTTTTCTCAAAAGCTGACAGAAAGCGCCCTTTTTGAGACATTGGAAACGGTTCGGATTATATGCGGAAGGTATTATGACAAGTATGGTGAACTGACAGAAAAGTTTGCAGGAATCCCAAAGCTCCGTTTCCATAAAGCGGTAAAGGATATAGAGAAATATATGCTTTCGGCAGATGCTGCGGTGACGGCGGCAGGCGTAACAACCTATGAACTGTGTGCAGCAGGAGTGCCGGCTGTCACTTATACAATAGCGGATAACCAGCAGGGGAATGCCAGGGTATTTCAGCAGGAAGGGATAATGGAATATGCCGGTGATTTGAGGCGTGAGCCTGTTATAGAGAGAATAACAGGGCTGCTGGATGGGAAATATCGGGATTTTTCATATCGAAGCAGGGTATCGGAAGCGATGAGACAAAGGATAGATGGGAAGGGTGCGGAGCGTATTGCAAAGAGTATCTGCCAAATAAAAAAGAGATGATTAGATTAAGAGAACGCATTGCAAGAATTTTACAGAAAAAAAGGAAAAACCAGGAATTATGGTTTTTAATCGGGATTCTTTTGATATTCCTGTATTATTCTCCGATTATTATTTTGAAAGATAATGCAGTATTTATAATACATGATGCCCTGGAGGTAGATATTCCATATTTTAAGCTTAACAGTCAATTAATTACGAGTACAAATATATTGATACCAGAGTTATTTAACGGGGCTTTAAGAGGAGCCATACAGACAAGTTCTTTTTTGACGGTGGTACTTTTTGCAATATTGGAACCCGTTACTGCTTATATTGCTTCGATAATTTTAATTTCTATTTTTGCCTTTTGCGGTGTATTTTTATTACTGAATTTATTTTTTGAAAATAATAATCGTTGGATTTCATTTGGAATTTCATTTTTATATGCAGTAATGCCATTTTATCCAAATCAGGGGCTGAGTGCAATGGGAATTCCATTTGTATTATGGGCGATTCATTCTTTATGTGAAGCAAAGGCGGATAGAAAGGCTTGGATAGCAATTTTTCTTTATGGATTATCATCGTCACTTGTATATTCGGGATATATTATAATTATATATTTATGCATAGTTTTTTTGTATTTAAATTATAAAAAGCGTTATAACAGAAATATATTTTTGGCCGGTACAATATTGTGTATCTGCTATTTGACAACACATTATTATACTTTTTTCAGCTTGTTTAAGCAAACAAGCCATCGTGTGGATTGGAGATTGGAACCAATAACTGCCAGATGGGGAATAAAGGATATCTTATCGCAAAATAGCTACCATTTTCCAAGCAATCAGGAATCCTTTGTGGTTCCGGTGTTAATCATAACTGGGATTGGAATTCTTTTGTTTACCCGGCTTAACAGATATCAAAAAAAGCTAGTAAAATATTTGTGCGCATGCATTGTCCTAAGCATGTGCATTGGCATATTTGAAAATATTTATAATGGAGAAGCGGGTGTTGAATTAAGGAATCATCTTAATATTTTGAAGTCGTTTCAAAGCAGACTGTATGTGTTATATCCAACGATTTGGTTTACGATTTATGCAATTACATTACAGCTGCTTTTTTCGATCCTTGCTTCTTTGCTTCATCTGAAACGAATAATGGTAAATATCATAATTGGTATATGTGTTTTGCGTATAGCAGATATAAACTATAAATATAATAGCTGCTATCAGGCAAATGTCAGGAGCCTGATCGGGGAAGAAGTAAATCAATGCTCTTGGAAGGAATATTACGATGAGGAATTATATGCAAGGATTAGAAATTATATTGGAGTATCGCAGAGCTCCTATAGAGTGGTGAACATTGGCATTTCTCCGGGAGTTGCTTTGTATAACGGTTTTTATTGTCTGGACGGATATTCTGTAAACTATTCAGCGGAATATAAAAGATTTTTTAGAAAGATTATAGAGAAGGAGTTAGACAAAGATGAGGTATGTAAAGAATATTTTGATTTATGGGGAAGCAGATGTTATATGTTTGTGGCGGAATTGGGGAAAGATGGAACGGATGTTTTGAAAAATGATAAATTTGTAGATACAGGATTGGCATTAAATGATCTGGAGATAAATGGCTTACAGCTGAAAAAAATGGGCGGAAGGTATGTAATGTCTGCGTATGAAATTCTTAACGCAGGCAGCAGTCATCTGTGCCTGAAAAATGTGTTCCGTAGTGAACTGACAGATTTGTTAATTTATTTGTACGAGGTTCAATATTAATGAAAAAAGAAATGTATAAATCAATGTATGAGACAGAAACGTATCATTGGTATTTTAAGTCAAAGTATGAAATTGTTTTAGGGATATTGGAAAAATATGGGCTTAAAAAGAAAAGTGATTATCAGATAGTGGATATCGGCTGTGGCTGCGGCGTTATGCTTGAAGTTCTTTCAAAGTATGGGGCAGTTACAGGCATTGATTTTTCAGAAGAGGCATTGGAATACTGCAGAATGAATTTTAGTGGGAGATTAGAGCAGGCGGATTTGCAGAGATATGTTTCAAATAAGATGTATGATTATGGAATTGCCTTGGATGTTTTGGAACATGTGGAAGATGATAGGAAAGCATTGATAAACATAAAGAATATGCTGAATAAAGGAGCGGTATGCGTGATTACAGTACCAGCTTTGAATATGCTTTGGAGTGCACATGATAAAAATTGTATGCATAAACGGCGCTATACAAAACCACAGCTTGAAAATCTGATTAAAGCCAGTGGACTGAAAGTGGAATATTGCAGTTATTATAATTTTTGGTTTTTTCCTATTGTTTTCTTGGTTCGTAAAATTGAAAATTTATTAAAGCTTGATAATTCTGGCAGCCGTTTAGAGTATGGATTTAGCGACAGCTTCCTGAATTACTTATTGTACCGGATATTTGTTTCTGAAAAATACAGAATATGTGCACATAAGAATTTTTTTATTGGAGTCAGTTTAATATGTGTAATAAGAAGATAAAATAGAATATTTGCTTAATATTTAAAAAAAGTGATTTGATTAAAGCAAAAGGAATGCGACTAAAACAGTTTATTTTTGAATAAGCTGTTTTTTTATTATCCTCTTGGCAAACACGTAAAGGAAAGTAAAATGAATAATTATTTTGAAAGTTTTATAGATGAGTATGCAGATGAAATTGTTGCAATTCAACCAGAGTTTTATGAAAATGCAGCAAAATTTATCAATAAAGCAATGGAACAAACTGGTTCTGACGGGAAGACAGTCCTTGATATTGGAAATGGAGGGGTAATTAATTATAATCATCGTAATTTGAAGAAGCTTGTGTGTGCAGATTTATCTATAAGTACAAAAGCGATAAACCGATATGCAGAATGTATCAATATTTCTTTTTGCGAAGCTAACATGCTGGATTTGAGTCAATGGCAGGAAAATACCTTTGATGTTATAATTGTGCAAACAGTGATACATCATCTGGCAGGGAAAACATTGAGACAGACAGAATTAAATGTTGAAAAGGGTTTGAGAGAATGTATGCGTATTTTAAAACCCGGCGGACAACTATTAATTGTAGAATCTACGGTAAAAGTATGGTTTGAATATCTGGAAAGATGGTTTTATCCACTGATGCAGTTGTTTTTCCGGATGATTAAATTTGATACGGTTTACCAATTTTCTTCAAAAAGATTATGGCAGTTTATCAATACAATGGGTTTTGATATTATGGAGCATGAAGAAATAAAAATGGACAAATATATCTGGCTATGCAGAAAAAAAGTATTGACAAAACTAACGCCGTGTGGTGCAACATGGTTTCGTATAAAAGGATGAAAGAATGGAATGAAATAGGACAGATAAAAGGAGCCGCTGCAGAAAGAAATTTTTTTGCAGCGGCTCTACTTTTTTGATAACATTTGCTAACTGACCCTTAGTGCCTTGGCAGCTCCATACAGATCATCTTATTAGTGATTTGATGCCGCACTCTATAAAATGCATTCCGTCCAGACTTATTTGCTGTGCTTGTGTATGATAAGATAAAGAATATAAAGAAAATATTGCCAATCTCTTTGAACTTTCTCCAGTATCTGTTAGAATAGAAAAAAACAAGAAGCCTTAAGATGGAAAGCTTTCCAAAGGAGTGACAAAGTATGATACCAGCAAAACCGCTGCCTGTCGGCATTGAATTTTTTGAAGAAATGCGCAGGGAAGGCTTTTACTATATCGATAAAACGGGGATGATAAAAGAACTGATTGACAGTAAGTCAAAGGTGAGCCTCTTTACCAGGCCCAGAAGGTTTGGAAAATCTCTGAATATGAGCATGCTCAAATACTTTTTTGAATATGGATGCGACAGCAGGCTGTTTGAAGGACTCGTCATAGCGAAAGAGAATCAGCTCTGCCAAGAGTATATGGGGAAATTTCCGGTAATTTCCATTACATTGAAGGGGGTGGGCTCAAGAGAATTTGCGACAGCAAGGGGAATGCTTGGTTCTATTATAGGAAATGAAGCCATACGCTTTTCCTTTCTTGAAGAAAGCCCGAAGCTTTCCAGCATGGAGAAAGAGCAATATAAACAACTGGTAAATGTGGATACAAGCGGCAAGAGGGCGTTTGTTATGCCGGATGAGGTGCTTGAAGACAGTCTGCGGGTTTTGAGCGGACTTCTTCATAAGCATTATAACCAGAAAGTGATTCTTCTGATTGACGAATACGATGTACCGTTGGATAAAGCACAGCATTACGGCTACTATGATGAGATGGTCAGTCTGCTCCGCGGAATGCTGGGACAGGCGCTGAAGACGAACGACAGCCTGCAGCTTGCCGTGCTCACAGGCTGTCTGAGGGTTGCGAAGGAGAGTATTTTTACAGGCTTGAATAATCTCAAGGTTTTGACAGTGACGGATGTCCGTTTTGATAAATATTTTGGACTTTTGGACAGCGAAGTCCAGGAAATGCTGGGATTTTATGGTTTGGAAGGTAAATATGGCCTGGTAAAAGAATGGTATGACGGTTATCATTTCGGCAATACGGATGTATACTGTCCCTGGGATGTGGTTAATTATGTAGAACTGCTGCGTTTCGATCCGGCGGCATTTCCCAGGGATTTCTGGATCAATACCAGCGGAAACGATATCTTACGTACATTTCTTGAGATGGCAAAGGGTGGAGTAAAACGGGAAATTGAAGAGCTGCTTAACGGGGGAACCGTAATAAAAAAGCTCAAGGAAGAATTAACCTACCGCGATATGTATAGTAACATTGACAACCTCTGGAGCGTACTTTTCACCACGGGCTATCTCACCAGATGCAGAGGGGAGGAAGCAGCTAAGGAAGAGGAGGACGGTGTATACCGCCTGACCATCCCCAATCTGGAAATCCGCAAGATTTTTATGGAACAGGTAATGGAATGGATACAGGAGGAAGCAAGGAAGGACACGCCGGGTCTTGATGCGTTCTGTGACGCATTTCCCAAAGGCGACGCAGATGTAGTGGAAGCATTGTTTACCGCTTTTCTGAAAAAAACCATCAGTATCCGTGACACAAGCGTGCGCAAGGGGAAAAAGGAAAACTTCTACCATGGCGTCCTTTTAGGCTTATTAAGCCATCGTGAGGAGTGGGTTATCCGATCCAATGCAGAATCGGGAGAAGGCTTCAGCGATATCCTAATTGAGATTGAAGAGGAGGAAATCGGGATTGTAATCGAGGTGAAGTATCCGGATAACAGCAGCCTTGAGTCAGGCTGTCTGTCGGCATTGAAGCAGATTGAGGAAAAGGGTTATGAGACGAGGCTTTATCAGGATGGAATGACCACAATTTTCAAATACGGAATTGCCTGTGAGAGAAAAAGATGCATGGTAAAGGCAGGGTAATCGTGGCAGCATATGCTATTTGACAAGGCACTCTTTTGCGATTATAATAAACAATAGAATGCATAAAAAACGAATCCCTGTTAACTTTAAAAGTAATGTAATGATGAACGAGAGCATAACGGAAAGATACCTATATGGAGGAAAAAGAACATGAAAAAACTGCCTCACAAGCAAATAAGCCGCAGATTTCGTCACTGGGCGGCTGCATGTGCAGTCGGCGTAATGCTGATGATGTATGGAATAACCGGACGTGCAGCCCAGGTGGGAACCGTCCTCAGTGATAATGTAAATGTACGGACAGAGGCCAGCGCGAATTCGGACAGGGTATGTAAGCTGACCAAGGACACCCAGCTTGCCATCGTAGATCAGACCACAGGCAGCGACGGCCAGGTCTGGTACAGCGTGACCTTTACCCATGAGGGAACCGAGAAGTCCGGATGGATCCGCTCTGATATGGTGAATGTTACCGAGACAGAGGATCCGGCAGAGACCGGCGAAGGAGGAGATAACGGCAGTACTGGCGGTACTGTATCGGCAGGCGCTTATTCCATTCAGGAGCCCGTAGAGCCTTATCCGGCTGCCAACGCTTTATCTGAGACGACGCTTTCCGTAGGGGAGCAGAGCTTTTCCGCATGGGTTGTGGATGCGGGCCTTACAGGAGGACGGGAGCTGTATCTTGTCTGGGCCGTGGATGCCGGAGGAAATCCGGGCTGGTTTTACTACGATCCCCAGGAGGCAACCTTCCAAAGAGAGATGGGCCAGTTTTCCGGCAGCGGTTCCGGGGAGCCGGAAGGAATGATTGAGTCTCTGCAGAAGGAACTGGCAGAGTCAAAGGAAGCCAATGAAAAAAGCTTAAGCCAGCGTCTCTATATCATTATAGGCCTTGCTGCCCTGAGCCTTATCCTGCTGATACTGGTCATTGTCCTTTCCGTGAAGCTTCGGAATGCGGAATACGAATATTACGACGATGACGAGGATGAGGAAGACGAGGAAGAGGATGACGACTATTACGAGGAAGAGCCAAAGAAAAAGAGAGGCGGCCTTTTCCGCCGCCGTTCCCGGGATGAAGAGGACGAGGAAGAGGATGAGATAGAAGGAAGCGATTTCGATGATCTTCTGGTAGCAGTGAAGAAGAAATGGGCCGAGGAAGAGGAACGGGAGGCCCGTGGAGTGAATTACGCAGACGATGAAGAAGACAAGTTCGACGATGAAGACGATTACGAGGAGGAGGATCTCTTTGAGGAGGATGGGCCGGAGCCGGATCTGTTCTCAACCAAAGAGCTTCCCAAGATTGATATGAGCGCTGTCATGGAGATAGAAGAAGAGGCAGCCAAAGAAAAGCAGAAGAAAAATCCCAGGAAAAAAGCCCCGCAGCCTGTTATAGAGGAAGAGGACGACGACGATCTGGATATTGAGATTCTGGACTTTGAGGATTTGGGTATATAAGGGAAAAAGCCGGAATGGATACGGGCGAGGTGCTTACCTCGCCCGTTTAAACGGCGAAACCGGAATTTAAAATAGTCCAGCAAAGAAATATCAACCGGTGTGTCGAAGCGACTTTACCCTTTAGTGCCGTCGCGCAGCGACTTAAATTTAAACGGTAAAGTCGCAAAGGCGCACGAGAGGAACTTTTATGAGTGCTTTTCGAATAAAAGTTTCTCTCCTTACCGGTGTGTCGAAGCGACTTTACCCTTTAGTGCCGTCGCGCAGCGACTTAAATTTAAACGGTAAAGTCGCAAAGGCGCACGAGAGGAACTTTTATGAGTGCTTTTCGAATAAAAGTTTCTCTCCTTACCGGTGTGTCGAAGCGACTTTACCCTTTAGTGCCGTCGCGCAGCGACTTAAATTTAAACGGTAAAGTCGCAAAGGCGCACGAGAGGAACTTTTATGAGTGCTTTTCGAATAAAAGTTTCTCTCCTTACCGGTGTGTCGAAGCGACTTTACCCTTTAGTGCCGTCGCGCAGCGACTTAAAATAGGAGGTCAAAACAAATGTTTGAAAGATATACAGAAAAAGCAAAAAAAGTTCTTAAGGAAGCAGAAAAGATTTCCCGTGAACTAAAGCAGAATTATGTAGGAACCGAGCACATTCTTCTGGGTCTGCTTCGGGAAAAGACCTGTGCCGCCTCCCAGCTTCTCACAGAGCGCAAAGCAGAGGAAGAAAAGATACTTCAGCTGATTCAAGAGCTGATTTCCCCGGAGCACACCGTCCGCCAGAAGGAACGCCCCGGATTTACCCCCAGAGCCAGAAAGGTTCTGGAGGAAGCAGACCGCGAAGCGGCACAGTTTAAAGAGCAGAGCACCGGCACCGAGCATATACTGATTGCCATGCTAAAGGATGCGGAGTGCACGGGAAGCCGTCTGCTCAACACCATGGATATCAATGTAAAGGGGCTCTACGCCGCCCTTTTGGATTCCATGGGAAGAACCGGCCGGCAATACCGGGAGGAGCTGGCCCGTAACGGAAAAGGCCAGGCAAGAGGAACGCAGGCCCTTGATCAGTACAGCCGTGATTTGACAGCCATGGCCGGTGAGAAGCGCCTGGAACCCTGCATTGGCCGGGAGGATGAGATCCGCCGCCTGATTCAGACCTTGAGCAGGAGAACCAAGAATAATCCCTGCCTGATCGGAGAGCCCGGCGTAGGAAAGACAGCCATTGTGGAAGGTCTGGCACAGCGGATTGCAGAGGGAACCGTGCCTGATTCCATGAAGGGCCGGCGTCTTTTGACCCTGGATTTATCCGGCATGGTGGCCGGATCCAAATACCGGGGAGAATTTGAGGAACGCATCAAAAAGGTAATGGAAGAGGTGCGCCAGGCAGGAAATATTCTCTTGTTTGTAGATGAGCTTCACACCATGATTGGAGCCGGAGGTGCGGAAGGGGCCATGGATGCTTCCAACATCCTAAAACCCGCTCTTTCCAGAGGGGAGCTTCAGATGATTGGAGCTACAACCCTGGAGGAATACCGCAAATACATTGAGAAAGACGCAGCCCTGGAGCGGCGCTTCCAGCCTATTACAGTGGAAGAGCCCAGTGAGGAGGAGACGGTTGCTATTTTAAAGGGAATCCGCAGAAGCTATGAGCGCCATCACCAGGTAGAGATTACCGATGAGGCTCTTGAAGCGGCAGCCAAGCTTTCCAGGCGCTATATCAATGACCGCTTTCTCCCGGATAAAGCCATCGATCTGATGGATGAGGCGGCGGCCAAGGTGCGTCTTGGCAGCTATAAAAGGCTGGATACCCTGTCAGAGCTTGAGCAGCAGGGTGCGGAGCTTTTGGAAGAAGTGGAGTCTGCGCTGAAAGCCGGGGAATTTGAACAGGCCGCTGAACTTCAGAAGGAGCGCGCGAAGGTGCTTGCGCTTCTGGATAAGGAACGGGCAAAGGCGGACAGGAATGCAAGGAAAAAGACGCTGACCGTGGGAGAGAATGAGGTAGCCCAGATTGTTTCCGACTGGACGAAGATTCCTGTGAGCAAGCTTGCGGAGTCAGAGACCCAGCGGCTTCAAAAGCTGGAAGCCATTCTTCACAAACGTGTCATTGCCCAGGAAGAAGCAGTGACGGCAGTTGCGAAAGCAGTGCGCCGGGGCCGCGTAGGCCTTCAGGATCCAGGGCGTCCCATCGGCTCCTTCCTGTTCCTTGGGCCTACCGGAGTGGGAAAGACCGAGCTGTCCAAGGCTCTGGCAGAGGTGCTCTTTGGCCGTGAGCAGGCTATGATCCGGGTAGATATGTCAGAATATATGGAAAAGCACAGCGTGTCTAAGCTCATAGGAGCGCCTCCCGGATATGTGGGCCATGATGACGGGGGACAGCTCTCGGAAAAGGTACGCCGGAATCCATATGCGGTGATTCTCTTTGATGAGATTGAAAAGGCCCATCCCGATGTGTTTAATATCCTGCTCCAGGTTCTGGACGACGGGCGGATCACAGATTCCCAGGGGCGGACGGTGGATTTTAAAAATACCGTGATTATTATGACCTCCAATGCAGGGGCGGCGTCTATCATTTCCCCCAAGCGCCTGGGCTTTGCAGCTGTGGAAGATGAAAAAGAGAATTACAAGGCCATGAAGGGCAGCGTTATGGAGGAAGTAAAACGGATGTTCAAGCCGGAGTTTTTAAACCGGATTGATGAAATCATTGTATTCCATGCCCTTAACAAAGAGCAGATGAAGAAGATTGTATCCATTCTATTCAAGGAGCTTTCTATGCGCTGTGAGCAGCAGCTTGGAATCCGTCTTAAGGTAAGGGACAGCGTGAAGGTTCATATTGTGGAAAAAGCTTACGATGTGAAATACGGGGCCAGGCCTTTAAAGAGAGCCATTCAGACAAAGATAGAGGATACGCTGGCAGACGAGATTCTGGCCGGACGGATAAAACGGGACAGCGAGGTAACGGTCACCATGCAGAAGGGAAAGATAAAGTTTTTATAAAAAAACTGGAAATGAAACACGGAATCGTTTATAATCAAAATATCAATAACCAGTTAATTATGAATTCCGATTGGGAGGACAAAAGAAATGGCAGCAGTTAAAGAACTCATACGTGTGGAAGCAGACGGGAGCATCAGCTTTGGAGATTATGAGCTGGCATCCAAGACGAAGCTTGGAGATTTTAACCATCAGGGAGATTTGTATAAAGTAAAGACCTTTAAGGAGATCACCAAGCTGGAGCGCAACGATCTGTTTGTCTATGAGTCAGTACCAGGCACAGCAGTCCAGAACTTCCGGGTTTTGGCCGACAGCGTGGAATTTGAGGTGGACGGCCCGGAGGATGCCCAGATTACCCTGGGAATGGAAGAGAATACAGAGTACTTAACAGAAGTGGACGGCCATGAGTCTGGCAGAATCAAGACAGGCAGAGGCGGAAAGCTGGTGCTGAGCGTGGAGCTCGGCGGAAAAGAGAACGTGAGCGTGAAGGTTGTAAAAGCATAGGATAAAGTGAATGGCAAAAGGAAAGACCACCGTATTTTTCTGCCAGAACTGCGGCCATGAGTCGGCCAAGTGGATGGGCCAGTGCCCGGGATGCAGGCAGTGGAATACCTTTGTGGAGGAAACGATTGAAAAAACAAGTGTCCGAAGGATACAAAAAGAAAGGGCAGCCGCAGGTCCGGTCTGCCTTTCTTCTATTGATACGGCAGAAGAGGAGCGGATGAGCACCCATATGGAAGAGCTGAACCGTGTTCTGGGAGGCGGCATTGTGCCGGGCTCCCTTGTTCTGGTGGGCGGAGATCCGGGTATCGGCAAGTCTACGCTGCTCCTCCAGGTCTGTCAGAAGCTTTCCGGGGACGGCAGGCAGGTGCTCTATATTTCCGGGGAGGAATCTTTAAAGCAGATCAAGCTTCGGGCTGCCCGGATTGGCAGCTTTTCCGACGGCCTGCGGCTGCTCTGCGAGACCAATCTGGAACTGATCCGTGAGACCATCCGTGAGCAGAAGCCGGAAGTGGTGATTATTGACTCCATCCAGACTATGTACCATGAGGAAATCAGCTCCGCTCCCGGCAGCGTGTCCCAGGTACGGGAGGCGACCTCCGTGCTGATGCAGCTTGCAAAGGGTCTTGGAGTGACTGTGTTTATCGTGGGACATGTGACCAAGGAGGGAACCGTGGCCGGACCCAGGGTTCTGGAGCATATGGTGGATACGGTACTCTATTTTGAGGGAGACCGCCACGCCTCCTACCGGATTCTAAGGGGGGTAAAGAACCGTTTCGGCTCCACCAATGAGATCGGCGTGTTCGAGATGCGCGAGGCCGGTCTTACAGAGGTGGAAAATCCCTCGGAATATATGCTGAACGGCCGGCCGGAGGAGGCTTCCGGTTCGGTGGTGGCCTGTTCCATGGAAGGAACCAGGCCGATTCTCTTAGAGATCCAGGCATTGGTCTGCCACAGCACCCTGGCGGTTCCCAGGCGGACAGCGGCCGGAATGGACTATAACCGGGTGAACCTTCTTCTGGCAGTCCTGGAAAAGCGGCTGAATCTGCGTCTTTCCAATAGTGATGTGTATGTGAATATTGCCGGAGGAATCCGGATCAGCGAACCGGCCATTGATCTTGGCGTGGTGCTGGCGGTGATCTCCAGCTATAAGGACAGGGCCATAGACGAGAAGGTGCTTGCCTTCGGTGAGGTAGGCTTAAGCGGCGAAGTCCGGGCAGTGAGCCAGGCCGGCCAGCGCGTACAGGAGGCGAAGAAGCTGGGCTTCACGACGATTATCCTGCCCCAGGTCTGCCGGGAGCAGATCGGAGAGGTGGAAGGCGTGCGTCTCTGCGGCGTGCGGACAGTGGCAGATGCCGTGCGCCTGGTTCAGTAAGCGGGGCTTGGCATGCCGGATTTGAAAAGCAGCAGTTTGGCGGCAGGAATTCAGTAGTGGATTTTTTGACTTAAATGTGGTAAAGTGTTAAATAAATAAAATATTAGAGGGAACTGGAAACATTGTGAGTCAAATTACGGAACTGTAATAGAAAGAAGAGTGCTTATGTTAAGAAAAACATTTCAAGGAGGCGTGCACCCGGCGGACGGAAAGGAGTTTGCCAGGAATGTGCCTTACCGCCCTTATCTCCCCAAAGGCGATCTGGTCTTTCCGCTGAACCAGCATATCGGAAAGCCGGCCAGGCCGGTGGTGCACAAAGGTGATCTGGTTCTTGCAGGCCAGCTTCTTGCAGAGGCAGACGGCTTTGTGTCGGCCAATATCGTCAGCTCCTGCTCCGGCAAAGTGAAAGCAGTGGAAAACCGCAGGACAGTGGCAGGATCTGCCGTTCCTTGCATCGTGGTGGAAAATGACGGGAACTACACCCTGGCCGAAGGCATTGGAAAGGAAACAGATGCGGCATCTCTCACAGGTCAGGAGATTCTTGAAAAGATCAAAGCGGCAGGCATCATCGGGCTTGGAGGAGCGGGCTTTCCCACCCACGTCAAGCTTGCGCCGAAAAATCCCCAGGAGATTGAATATGTCATAGCCAACGGAGCAGAGTGCGAGCCTTATATCACCTGCGACGATCAGCTTATGCGTACCCAGGGCAGCGGGATTGTGGAGGGGCTTAAGATTATGCTGCGGCTGTTTCCCAACGCAGAGGGCGTGATACTCATTGAGGAAAATAAACCGGAGGCCATAAAGGCTATGGAACAGGCCTGCGCAGGCCAGGGAAAGGTGCGTGTCCAGGCAGTACATACAAAATATCCCCAGGGCGGAGAGCGGTCGATTATCAGCGTGGTGGCAGGAAAGCATCTGAAGCTTGGCATGCTTCCTGCAGACGCAGGCTGCGTGGTGGATAATGTGGCCACGGTTTACGCCATTTACCGGGCTGTGTGCAAATCAGAGCCGGTGATGGAGCGGGGCTTTACCGTGTCAGGGGACGGGGTTAAGAATCCCTGCAACCTGATGGTGCGGATTGGAACCAGCTTTGCAGAGGTTCTTGAGGAAGCCGGAGGCATCCGGGAGGGCGCAGAGGCCAGGAAGATGCTCTGCGGCGGCCCTATGATGGGGATAGCTCTTGCCTCCCTGGAAGTTCCTGTCTGCAAAAATAACAATGCGCTGACCGTTCTTTCTACGGATCCGGTGGCGGAGGCGGAAAAGGTTCAGACCGCCTGCCTGCGCTGCGGACGCTGCAATCAGGTCTGTCCCTTGGGACTGACGCCGCAGATGATGGCCGCTGCCGCAGAAAAGAAGAATTATGAGCGTTATGAAAAGAAGCTGTATGGCTTAGAGTGTATCGCCTGCGGCTCCTGCACCTATATCTGCCCGGCAAAGCGGCCTTTGATGCAGCTCTTTAAACAGGCGAAGGCCGAGATTATGGCAGCGAAGAGAAAATAGGGGGGCTTTTACAATGAATGGATTATATTATGTTTCTTCCAGTCCGCATGTAAGAAACAAGCTGACCACAGGCAAAGCCATGTATCAGGTGATTCTCTCCTTGATGCCGGCTGCTGTATTCGGCATCTTCCGGTACGGAACAGGAGCCTTTCTTGTGATTGCGGCTTCCGTTCTGTCTGCCGTGTTGACAGAATACCTGTTTGACCGCATTGCCGGCCGGCCCAATACGGTAAAGGACGGGAGCGCAGTCGTCACAGGGCTTCTTCTTGCACTCTGCCTTCCGGCTTATGAGCCCCTTTACGTACCTTGTCTGGGAAGCATCTTTGCTATATTGTTTGTAAAATGCTTCTTCGGCGGCATCGGACATAATTTTATGAACCCGGCCCTGGCAGGAAGGTGCTTTCTGCTGATTTCCTTCAGCGGCGTGGTAGCTGATTTTTCCCTGGACGGAATGAGCTCGGCAACTCCTCTGGAGGCTCTTGCCTCCGGGCAGACGGTAAATGTGGCGGAAACCTTCTTAGGTTTTGGAAACGGCGTCATCGGAAGCTCTATACTTGCCCTGTGTATCGGCGGTATCTATCTTCTGGCAGTCCGGGCTATTACCTATGAAATTCCCCTGGCAGTCCTGGTATCCTTCTCTGTGTTCCTGGCATTGTTCGGCGGACATGGGCTGGATTTTGAATTTATCGTGCTTCACCTGGTGTCCGGCGGCATTGTGATGGGGGCTCTGTTTATGGCAACAGACCCGGTGACCAGTCCGGTAACGCCGAAAGGACAGTTGATTTTCGGCAGCCTCATCGGTATCTTAAGCGGAATTTTCCGGGTGTACGGAAGTGCGCCGGATTCCGCCAGCTACGCCATTATCATTGCAAATATGGCAGTTCCCCTGATTGACGAAATCTCCGTTCCCGTGCCCTACGGCCTGAGAAAGCCCTCAAAGGGAAAGAAGGGAATTCCGAAATCCGCCGTGATTCTCTGTGTGATTACGCTGATTGCAGGAGCGGCCTTAAGCAGCGTGTACGTGATGACAGAGGATCAGATTGCAGTGCAGAAGGCAGAGGCAAAGGCGGCCTCCTACCGGGAAGTATGTCCCGAAGCTGCGGACTTTACCTCGGATGAGAAGATAAACAGTGCCATTGAAGCTTTGGACGGCGGGGTTTACGGCACAGACTTTGGCAAAGCCTATATCAATGAGGCAGCCGTGGGCGTGGACGCAGGCGGCTCTCCGGTGGGGTATGTGATCAGCGTCACAACCGGAGACGGCTTCGAGGGCAATATTACCATGTCCGTGTGCATTCTGGCAGACGGCACGGTCAACGGCATTGCCTTTACGGAGATCAATGAGACGGCCGGTATGGGTATGCTCTGCAAAGAGGAGGCATTTAAGAGTCAGTTTGCCGGGGTGAATGTGGAGCGGTTTACCTTGAACAAGGCGGGCGGTTCCACAGCAGACAATGAGATTGACACAGTGTCCGGGGCCTCCACCTCCTCAGGAGCGGTGGTGAATGCGGTCAATGCGGCTCTGGATTTCTTTGGTACACACATCAAATAAGGGGGGAACGAAATGAAACCATGTATGGAGCGTATTTATAATGGTATTTTAAAGGAAAATCCGGCTTTGGTGCTGATGCTCGGCATGTGTCCCACCCTGGCGGTTACCACCTCGGCTGTCAACGGATTCGGCATGGGGGTATCTACCCTGGCGGTGCTGGTCGTATCCAATCTGGTGATTTCCCTTCTTAGAAAGGTGATTCCCGATGAAGTCCGGCTTCCGGCATACATTGTGATTGTGGCTTCCCTGGTTACGGTGGTGGAGCTTTTGACGGAGGCTTACCTTCCGGCGCTTTACAGCGCGCTTGGAATCTACATTCCTCTGATTGTGGTGAATTGTATTATCCTGGGAAGGGCGGAGGCTTTTGCCTCTAAGAATCCGCCTGTGCTCTCTGCAATGGACGGCATTGGAATGGGGCTTGGCTTTACCATTGCGCTGACGGTGATTGGCCTTGTCCGGGAGCTTTTGGGAGCGGGCACGGCCTTTGGCTTTGAAGTGATGCCGGATGCCTTTCCGCCCATTGCCATTTTCATCAAGGCGCCGGGAGCGTTTCTGGTGCTGATGATTATTGTGATGATTATGAATGCAGTACATATCAATACCCGGGCAAATAAGGTAGTGGAGGGCTGCGACGGCTGCTGTGCCTCATGTGCGCAATCCTGCGGCACAAAGGAAGGAGGAACTGAAAAATGACTTCCCTGATTATGATTGTGATTTCAACGGCGCTGATTAACAATGTGGTGCTGAATCAGTTTCTGGGCATCTGTTCCTTCCTGGGCGTGTCCAGGCAGATTAAGACCTCTGCAAGCCTGGGGGGAGCGGTGATCTTCGTTATTACCATTTCCTCTGCGGTAGCCAGTCTTTTGTATGACTTTGTTCTGCTTCCTTTGAACCTTACGTATCTTAAGACGATTGTATTTATTCTGGTGATTGCGGCCTTGGTGCAGCTGGTGGAGATGTTCCTAAAGAAAACCTCACGGGCTGTTTATCAGGCCCTCGGCATCTATCTGCCGCTGATTACGACGAACTGTGCGGTACTGGGCGTGGCGCTGACCAATGTACAGAACGGCTACAACCTGCTGGAGAGCGTTCTGGCAGGCTTTGGAACGGCTGTGGGCTACACGGTTGCCATTGTGCTTCTGGCCGGTATCCGGGAGCGGATTGACGAGGATGCGATTCCTGCGCCCTTGCGCGGAGCTCCGATTGTACTGCTGTGTGCGGTGCTGATGGCGATTGCGTTCATGGGATTCGGCGGTTTATCATAAGGGGGAATGGAAATGCAGGGAATTGTAATAGCGACTCTTATTGTGGGAGTGATCGGGCTTTTGATTGGCGCTGCGTTGGTGGCGGCCGGGAAAAAGTTCTATGTGGAGGTGGACGAGAGAGAAGCCCTTGTCCGGGAGTGCCTGCCGGGAAATAACTGCGGCGGCTGCGGCCAGGCCGGCTGTGATGCGGCTGCGGCCGCCATTGTAAGAGGAGAGGCGGAGGTAAATGTCTGTCCGGTCTGCAATGAGAAGGCCATCCGGGAAATCAGTGCGATTATGGGAGTAGACAGCGTTCAGACCGTGAAGAAAAGAGCCTTTGTCCGCTGCGCCGGAACCTGTGGGAAAACCTCCGTGAAATGCAATTATGTAGGAATCCGCGACTGCCGATCTGCAGTTCTGTCCGGCCTGCCGGTATGGGAATGCGACTACGGCTGTCTCGGCTTTGGCTCCTGCGTAGAAGCCTGTGCCTTTGACGCCATCCATGTAAAGGAGGGCGCGGCAGTGGTTGACCCGGAGAAATGCACGGGCTGCGGCCGCTGTGTCGCTGTCTGTCCCAAGAACCTCATTGAGCTGATCCGCAGCGATGCGAAGGCTGCCGTTGCCTGCTCCAGCAAGGCGAGAGGGCCGGAGGTTAAGAAGGTATGCGCGGCAGGCTGTCTTGGGTGTAAGCTCTGTACCAGGCAGTGTGAGACAGAGGCCATCCAGGTAGAGAATAATCTGGCCCAGATTGATTATGATAAATGCGTGGGCTGTGAGAAGTGCATGGAGAAGTGCCCGGCGAAAGCGATTGTGCGGCCTGTGATGTGCCAGAAAGTTTAAATGTATTATTGACGTACGTAAATACGTACGTTATAATGCGATAAAAAGGAGATGACAGCATGACTGCAATTAGTGTGACAAAGGCAAGGGAAAATATATATCAAATACTATCTGAGGTTAACAGCAGCAGCCAGCCGATTACA
Organism: Candidatus Merdisoma sp. JLR.KK011; assembly: GCF_036941125.1. Classification (NCBI taxonomy): domain Bacteria; kingdom Bacillati; phylum Bacillota; class Clostridia; order Lachnospirales; family Lachnospiraceae; genus Candidatus Merdisoma; species Candidatus Merdisoma sp. JLR.KK011. The sequence continues at coordinate 319,477 of NZ_JAYWSZ010000003.1, forward strand.
ATTACGAATAATCGTGGGAAAAATGCTGTTCTCATATCAGAAGAGGATTGGAATGCGATTCAGGAGACCTTATATTTAAATTCTATACCGGGTATGGCAGAGAGTATTATCGAGGCAGGAAAAGAGCCGTTAGAAGAATGTTCCGTATATAATCCGGATGAGGAATGGTAAATGTATATCATTAGATTTAGTAAACGGGCAGACAAGGATAAAAAGCTGCTAAAAGGAGCCGGGCTTGTTTTAAAAGCAAAAACCTTGCTGGATATGATAGCGGAGAATCCTTTTCAAAATCCGCCGCCATATGAGGGACTGGTGGGAAATTTAAATGGTTATTATTCCAGAAGAATTAATATTCAGCATAGATTGGTTTATCAAGTATATAATGAGCCTGCGGTTATTGACGGGACAGCATATGAAGGAACAATAAAGGTTATTCGTATGTGGTCACATTATGATGCGGTTAGATAAGGTGGGCAGATGTGAGAAAATAAATACTTGCATTTTCCCAAAAAATGCGATAGGATACATAGAAAAACAGCGGTAATCCAGGGAAGCTTTAGCAGGCTGTGTTTTCCGGCCTGCGGCGGATTTGGGATACCGTACATCAGAGGGATCAAGAGGAGAATATGAAAAATGAGTGACAGATTGAGAGTTGGAATCTTAGGAGGCACCGGAATGGTTGGGCAGCGTTTTATTTCCCTGCTGGAGAACCATCCCTGGTTCGAGACTACGGTAATTGCGGCAAGCGGAAGAAGCGCCGGCAAGACCTACGAGGAGGCTGTGGGCGGCCGCTGGAAGATGGACACCCCCATGCCGGAGGCCGTGAAGAAGCTTATCGTTATGAATGTAAACGAGGTGGAGAAGGTTGCCGCGGAGGTGGACTTTGTATTCAGCGCTGTTGATATGACCAAGGACGAGATCAAGGCCATCGAGGAAGCCTACGCAAAGACCGAGACCCCGGTAGTTTCCAACAACAGCGCTCACCGCTGGACTCCGGACGTACCTATGATCATTCCGGAGATCAATCCGGAGCATGTGAAGATTATCGAGGAGCAGAAGAAGCGTCTGGGAACGAAGAGAGGCTTTATAGCCGTGAAGCCCAATTGCTCCATTCAGTCTTACACCCCGGCCCTGAAGGCTTGGGAGGAGTTTGAGCCCTATGAGGTAGTGGCGACTACATACCAGGCAATTTCCGGAGCCGGAAAGACCTTTAAGGATTGGCCGGAGATGGTGGAGAATGTGATACCTTACATCGGCGGCGAGGAGGAGAAGAGCGAGAAGGAGCCCTTACGTGTTCTGGGAACCTGTGAGGACGGTGAGATTAAGCTTGCCAAGGAGCCGGTTATCACCTGCCAGTGCATCCGTGTTCCTGTGCTTAACGGCCACACGGCGGCCGTGTTTGTGAAGTTCCGCAAAAAAGCTACAAAGGAACAGCTGATAGAGAAGCTTACCAGCTACCGGGGACTGCCCCAGGAGCTTGAACTGCCCAGCGCGCCGAAGCAGTTTATCCAGTATATGGAGGAAGATAACCGTCCTCAGGTGAAGCTGGATGTGGACTTTGAGAAGGGGATGGGGATTTCCATCGGAAGAATCCGTGAGGATCATGTCTATGACTGGAAGTTTGTGGGTCTTTCCCATAACACTGTCCGGGGTGCGGCCGGCGGATCTGTTCTCTGCGCAGAGTTTTTGAAGGCACAAGGATATATTCGGGCGAAAGGTTAAATAAGATGAAGGGAAATTCTATCAAAATGGTCATTTCTGTTATAGGAATGGCCATTTGCCTGCTGTGCAGCTGCCGGCAGGATAAAAATGAAGCGAAAACTGAGAGCAGGCAGGAGCAGGAGGCTGGCCTGGAAAATGCGGGCTCAGAAAATATGGGCTTGGAAGATGCCGGGCTTGAGGAGCCGGAAGAGGAAGAGCCGGATTACCGCACCTGCATGTCCGGAACGGTGGTGGAGCAGGAGCTGACCGGGGAAGAGATTTCGTCCCTTTTTTACGCACAGGAGATTCCACAGGAGGTATTTGCCAGGATGGATGGTGTCTCTTATGTGGAAAATGAGGACATTGCTCTTGCGGATCTGCGCTACCTTCGGCTTTTGTACGTGGGCTTTGACGAGCAGACCCATGTGGGAGAGCTTATCGTCCACGCATCCATTGCAGATACAATACTGGAGATTTTCCAGACCCTTTACGAAAACGGGTATCAGATTGAAAAGATGCGGTTGATTGATGATTACGGCGGAGATGATCATGCCTCCCTTCTTGACAACAACACATCCGCCTTTAATTACCGGGTTGTGGAAGGGAGTAAAAAGCTTTCCCGTCATGCATACGGGCTTGCCATTGATATCAATCCTTTTTACAATCCCTATGTGACTTATCCCGGGGGCGTGGAGCACATTTCTCCCGAAGGCAGCGAGCCTTATGCAGATCGAGAGGCGGACTTCCCTCACAAGATCGGAAAGGACGGGGATCTGTGCTGGCAGCTTTTTTCCCAGCATGGTTTTACCTGGGGAGGAGACTGGAAGAGCTTGAAGGATTATCAGCATTTTCAGATTTCGGAGTAACGAAATGTAGTTCCTGCCCGATATCAGCGTTTATTGAGTTGGAAAACGGATATCGGGTCTGCATATCATGGACTGTGTACAGCGGATTTGGATGGGAAGGAGGAGGTCGGTGAACCGGCGGAGAAAAGTTGTTTTTGCAGCAGTGCTGTTGGGGATTTTACTGATTTTACTGGCTGCCTTTGACACAAGGCTTAAGATTAGAACTTATACTGTCTGTTCAGATAAAATAAGCATTCCTCTCCGGGTGGTTCTGGTAACGGATCTGCATTCCTGTAATTATGGTGAGGGGCAGAAAACGCTTATTGAGGCCATTGACAGACAAAAGCCGGATGTGATTCTGCTGGGCGGCGATATCTGTGATGATAAGATTCCGAATGACAATACAGAGGCTCTCCTAAAAGGGATTGCAGAGCGATATCCCTGTTATTATGTGACAGGAAACCATGAGTACTGGAGCAACCGGATTGACGATATTCTGGATTTGTTCCGGGCTTATGGTGTGACGGTTTTGAGTGGAACGAGTGAGACCATAGGGATTCGGGGGCAGTGCATCAATATCTGCGGAATTTCCGATCCGGATGTTATAAGATATACGGATTCAACGGCAGGGACAGAAGAGCAGCTTCAAGAATTGGAGCATACGGCTGACAATGGATTTTATACGATTCTGCTGGCCCACCGGCCGGAGTGGATAGACATCTATGGGGCATATAATTTTGATCTGGTTCTGTCCGGCCATGCGCACGGAGGCCAGTGGCGGCTTCCCGGGATTATCAACGGAGTTTTTGCACCGGATCAGGGCATGTTTCCTAAATATGCCGGAGGAAGGTATGCGAGCGGCGATATGACTATGATTGTAAGCCGTGGGCTGGCAAGGGAAAGCACCCCGATCCCAAGGATTTTCAACCGGCCGGAGCTGGTTGTGGTGAACTTGGAGCCTTAAAATAATTCTTTACTTATGAATAAGCTGTGGGATAATAGCCGCTTTTTATCGGGGCTGTTCCCACAGCTTTTTTCGTTGTTGTTCTTTTTTTATCATTTTCTGCGCTGGTTAAGGAGCTTTTTCAAAGAAATTTTTTCCATCTGCAATCCATCGCCTGTACAATTCAAGAGAGCATGACCCGGAACAAGGACGCTCCTATATTCCGAAAATTTCCATAGGCTAGTCTTTTTTTGCCCCTGCCCTCATATACTTGTAACAGTTCAGATAACCGGACTGCCGCACAGGTGTTTCGGGGAGGAGACTAGGTAAAAATGAAGGACAAGGATGAAATCATACATTTTTTCCCCGGGCATATCCGGGAGATGTTAGAGCAGGCAGAGATTGATTTTGAACAGCTCCAGGAGATACGCTTAAGGGCTCATAAGCCCTTTCTGCTCCGTATGGGCGGTGGGGAATATTTTCTCTCTGGGCAGGGGGAGGTCTTAAAAGAGCCGGAGAGAGCCTGGAGCGTGACGCAAAAGGAGCTCCGGGAAACCATGGAGCTTGTGGGGAAATATTCCCTCTATGCCTATGAGGATGAACTGAAACAGGGCTACCTCACCCTGCAGGGGGGACACCGTCTGGGGGTGTCGGGAAAAGCCGTCCTGGAGGGGGACAAGGTGAAGAGCATCCGTTATATTTCCTGCCTTAACCTCCGCCTGTCTCATCAGATCATCGGCTGCGGGGACAAGGTACTGCCTTTTCTCTATGATGAGACAGGGCTGAAGCATACCTTGATTATCTCGCCTCCCCGGGGCGGAAAGACCACCCTTCTGCGAGATCTCGTCCGGCAGATTTCCAACGGGACAAAGGGTCTTAAGGGCAGCACGGTGGGAGTGGTGGACGAGCGGTCTGAGATCTGCGGCTGCTTCCAGGGGATTCCGGCCAATGACGTGGGAATCCGCACAGATGTAATGGACGCCTGCCCCAAGGCGGAGGGAATGATGATGCTGATCCGTTCTATGGCTCCGGAGGTTCTGGCGGTGGATGAGATAGGCCGGGAGGAAGACATCCGGGCCATGGAGACAGCGCTGTTCTGCGGCTGCCGTCTTCTTGCCACGGTTCACGGAAGCTCTCTTGAGGATATCCGTTCCAAGCCTCTTCTTAAAAGACTGGTTGAAGAGCAGATTTTTGAGCGCTATGTGATTATGGGCTATGGCATGGGGCCGGGAACGGTTTGGAAGATCTTGGATGAAAGGGGGAGCGTTCTATGATAAAGGGAATCGGCGCCTTGCTGATTCTGGCTTCGGCGGCAGGAATCGGCGTCAGCTTCGGCAATGACTTAAAGGGGCGGTGTATGGAGCTTCGGATGTTAAAACAGATGATTTACATGCTGCGGGGAGAGATTAAATATACGAAAACCCCTCTGCCGGAGGCATTTGCAAGCATTGCCGTCCGTATGAGGGAGCCTTTCGGAAGCTTTCTGGAGGAACTGGCAGAGCAGATGGGAAATCCGGGAAAGGGAAGCTTTGGGGAGCTGTGGCAGGAGCGGATCAAGACCAGGCTGTCAGGCACCCATCTGAAAAGAGAGGACAAGGAGCAGCTTGGGGGATTAGGCGAGGTTTTAGGATACCTGGATCTGGAAATGCAGCTGTCATCCATTGATCTTTACCTGGAGCAGCTGGAGCTTGGCATCCGGGAGGCCCAGGAGGCGGCCAGAACAAAGCAGAAATTGTACCAGAGCCTGGGAGTGGCCGGAGGTATCTTCCTGGTCATCCTTCTGGTGTAAATGGGAGGAAGCTATGAGCGTCAATCTCATATTTAAAATTGCGGCGGTCGGAATCCTCGTGTCCGTGCTGAGCCAGATTCTCAAGCACAGCGGCCGGGAGGAGCAGGCCTTTCTCACCAGCCTCGCGGGCCTGGTGCTGGTGCTGTTCTGGATTCTGCCTTATATTTTTGACTTATTCGATACCATGCAGAGACTTTTCGCATTGTGATTAGACAAAACAGTAATATCCTTCACAGTGCACAAATCGATTTACAGACGCAGGTTTTCTGCGGCTGGAAATTGATTTCATATCAGTGCACTGTGAGGGATATTACGGAACTGGAATAAAACTGGAATAGGAGGTCATGTCATATGCTGCAGGCAGCCATGGTTGGAATTGCCGGTGTTCTACTGGCGCTTCAGATAAAAGCAGTAAAACCGGAATTTTCCGTCTATCTCAGCATTGCCACCAGCGTGTTTCTGCTGCTTCTGGCAGCGGAGAAGCTCGAGGTGGTGGTGGAGAGCGTAAAGCTGATACAGAGCTCTATTTCCATCCAGAGCACCTACATTCAGGCGCTGCTTAAAATTATCGGCATCACCTACATAGCGGAATTTGCCGCGGATATCTGCCGGGACGCAGGCTATGGGGCCATCGCCGGACAGATCGGGGTGTTCAGCAAGCTCTCCATTCTGGCTGTCAGCATGCCGATTATCACGGCTCTTTTGGAAACCATCCGTGGGTTTCTGGGGACATGACTATGAAAATCTGCTGTTTGATATTTGGTATCCTGCTCTGGGGCTTCTGTCCGCCCATACAGGCACAGGCAGAGGATCTCTCCATGGTGGAGGAGCTTGATTTTGACGAGATTGAGCAGTCGGTGGACGAGATCCTGGGAGGGGAATTTCAGTTTGAGAATACGGTGATGGAGCTTTTAAAGGGAGAGCAGCCCTTTACCCTGGAGGGCTTTGTGACGGCGGCGGCAGAGCAGATGGGAAATAACTGGCGCACCGAGAGGCATGTTTTACTCTCCATTCTGCTGCTGGGCATAGCGGCGGCCCTGATGTCCAACTTTTCAAATATTTTCCATAATCAGCAGATTGCGGAGGTGAGCTTTGAGATTACCTACCTGATGCTGTTTCTGATTCTTTTACAGATATTTTCCGGCGCCATGGAGATCACCAGGGAGGTGCTCATGGGAATTCAGGATTTTATGAATGTGCTGGTTCCGGCCTTCTGCCTGGCTGTGACCATGGCCTCGGGCAGCACTACGGCCCTGGTGTTCTACGAGTTTTTCCTGGGGCTGATTTATTTTATCCAAAGGCTGATACAAAACGGGCTCATGGCGCTGATACAGGTGCATGTGATTCTTGTCTTTGTGAATCACCTCACCAAGGAGGAATATCTGTCTCAGATGAAGGAAATGGCCTCCAAGACAACCATCTGGCTTCTAAAATCCATGCTTGCGGTAGTCATTGGCTTTAACACCATCCAGGGGATCCTGAATCCGGCTGTGGATTCCTTGAAAACAACATTGTTTACCCGGGCGGCAGAAATGATTCCCGGCATCGGCAACATCGCCGGCTCTGTGACAGATGTGGTTCTCGGCTCTTCCGTTCTCATAAAAAACGGCATCGGCGTCGCGGCCTTAGTGGTGATTGTACTCATCTGCCTGACGCCCCTGGCGAAGCTTGGAATGCTGATGCTGATTCTGGAGATGGCTGCGGCTCTTCTCCAGCCTGTGTCGGATAAGCGGATGACAGGCTGCGTGGCCGGGGTGGGGGAGGGAATCCGCCTGCTGTTCCGGGTGGTGTTCACAACGGCGGTGCTGTTTATGCTCACCATAGCGGTGGTTACTGTGTCGGTGAGGGGGTAAAGGAGGAGTGAAAGATAAAAGAGCTATTGTTTGGATGGATACAGGACATTGCGTTTTACACCCTGCTGATGGTGGTGGTGCTCCATGTGCTGCCGGAGAAAAATCAGAGGAAATACTTACAGTTTTTTATGGGAATTGTTCTGATGATACTTGTCATGTCTCCTTTTTTGTCAGCCCTTGGGCTGGATCGGCAGTTGGATGAGATTTACGCCAGACAGACCTATGACCGGGAACTCCAGGAATTCCTCAAGAAACAGGAGGCTGTGGAGGAGGAGTATCAAAGGCGCCTGGAGGAAAAGCTCTATGAAGCAAGGGACGAGGCAGAGGGCTTAAAGGAGGAACAGCAGGAAGAAGAAAAGGAGGAAGGAGAGGACAGTGGAATTTCTGAAATCCATATTGAAATCGGAGAACAAAAAGAAGATTAAAAAGCCCAAGAAGGATCAGCTGTTGATTCTCCTGCTTTTCGGTGTCCTTCTGCTGGTGATAGCCATACCGTCAGAGCCGAAGAAGGAAAAAAATCCCCAGGGGGAGGAGGACGGTCATAACGGGGAAGCCCTAAAGGGGACAGAGGAAGCATTTTCGGAAAGCTCCTATGAGCGGCAGCAGGAGGAACGCTTAAAGGAGGTTTTGCAGAAGGTGGAGGGCGTAGGCCGGGTGGAAGTGATGATTACTTTACAGTCGTCCTCGGAAAAGGTGGTGGAGAAGGATGCGCCTTCCCGGAGCCAGAGGGTGGAGGAGGCGGATTCCCAGGGGGGAAATCGAATCACACAGGAAAACGAACGGGAGGAGACGACGGTTTATGAGGAAAACGGGGATGGGAAAAGGACCCCCTATGTTGTGCAGGAGCTGGAGCCCAGGGTGGAGGGCGTGATTGTGATTGCAGAGGGCGGAGGAAATGCCCAGGTAAAACAGAATATTCTGGAGGCAGTTGAGGCATTATTTCCTGTGGAGGCACATAAAATAAAAATAATGAAGATGGAGGGTTCAAAGTGAAAAACATATTCAAGAAAAACCAGATGATCATTACCGCGCTGGCTATTATGATCGCGGTAGCAGGGTACTTAAACTATTCCGGAACAAAGCTTGACTCTGCCAGCATTACGGCAGGCTCAGACGCAGCTGCAAAAGAAGATGAGGACAACATTGCGGCGGATATTTCCGCAGAGGATCTGTACGCCCAGACAGGACTGGAGGAGCTGCAGTTCGCAGAGGGCGACATTGCAAGTCTTGACCAGGATGCAGCGGATCTGGATACAGCAGAGCTTGGAGAGGACGAGAATCCGGGAGAAGCCGTGCTGGCGAATTCCGCTTCCGGGGTAGGCTTTTCCGCCGAGGCGAAGGTGACCAGAGAGCAGCTTCGCTCCAGGAATAAGGAAATTCTTCTGGAGGTCATCAACAACACGAATATTTCCGACGCCCAGAAGCAGGAGGCCATTGACAGCATGATTGCTCTGACTGACGTTGCAGAGCGGGAATCCGCTGCAGAGATTCTGCTGCAGGCCAAGGGCTTTGAGGATGTGGTGGTGAGCATCACGGACGGGCAGGCGGATGTGGTTGTGAATATGACGGAGATCGACGATGCAGGCCGCGCACAGATTGAAGACATTGTGAAGCGCAAGACCGGAATCTCTGGGGAGAATATTGTGATTACGCCTATGGCGGAAGCGGAGTAAGCCGTAAAAGAGGGCCAGTACTGGCCGCAAAGTGAATCGTAACAGGGCCGGATTCTTAAGGGAGTCCGGCTCTTTTGTTATACCATGTCTAAGCACTGGCCGGGAATTGAATATTAATGCTGCAATAATTGCAGAAGAGTATTTGACGAATGGGAAAAAGTCCGCTATGATAGTAGAAGATTTTTTAGAACAGAAGACAGAACAGGAGCAGCTATGGCAGGATCTATATTTGGAAAATATTTTCGTATCTCAACCTGGGGGGAGTCCCACGGAAAGGCCATCGGCGTGGCAGTGGACGGCTGTCCGGCAGGACTTCCTCTTACAGAAGCAGATATCCAGCAGTATCTGAACCGGAGAAAGCCGGGGCAGTCCCGGTATACCACCAGCCGGACAGAGGCGGATCAGGTGGAGATTCTCTCAGGTGTTTTTGAAGGAAAGACAACAGGAACGCCGATTTCTCTGTTGGTGCCCAATACCTCCCAGCGTTCCGGAGACTACCGTGAGATTGCCTCTTACTACCGTCCCGGACATGCGGATTATACTTTTGACCAGAAATACGGCTTTCGCGACTACCGGGGCGGCGGACGCTCCTCGGGCCGGGAGACCATCGGACGGGTGGCGGCGGGAGCCATTGCCGCAAAGCTTTTAAAGGAGCTGGGCATCAGTCTCACTGCCTATGCCTGTGCCATTGGCCCGGTGAAGATAGACCGGGCGCATTTTTCGGAGGAAGCCATCTGGGAAAATGCATTTTTTATGCCTGATGCCAGGGCTGCAGAGGAAGCGGCGGCTTATCTTAAGACCTGTATGGAGGAGGAGGATTCCTCCGGCGGCGTAATTGAGTGCGTAGTCCGCGGACTTCCAGCCGGTCTGGGAGAGCCCTGCTTTGACAAGCTGGACGCCAATCTGGCGAAGGCGGTGCTGTCCATCGGAGCCGTCAAGGGATTTGAGATAGGAGACGGCTTTGAAGCGGCCAGGGCAAAGGGCAGCGCCAACAACGATGCCTTTGTTAGCCGGGAGACGGGAATATCCAAGGAGACAAACCATGCAGGCGGCGTTCTCGGGGGGATCAGCGACGGAAGCGGGCTGGTATTCCGGGCGGCAGTCAAGCCCACCCCTTCCATCTCGTCGAAGCAGCGCACAGTCAATCAAAATGGAGAAAATATTGAGATCAGCATCCGGGGACGCCACGACCCGGTGATTGTGCCGAGAGCCGTGGTAGTGGTAGAGTCCATGGCAGCGCTTGTCCTGGCAGATGCCCTCCTGGAGGGAATGGGCGCGCGGATGGAATATTTGCAAAAAATCTGGGGACGGGATATTACGGAACCGGAACAGTAATATTACGGAACTGGAATAGAAAAGAGGTTATAATTAATGTATCGGATTTTAAAAGAAGACGGAAATGCAAAGAGAGCGGAGCTGACCACAGTACACGGCGTGGTTCAGACGCCGGTTTTTATGAATGTGGGAACAGCGGCAGCCATCAAAGGAGCGGTTGCCACATCGGATCTAGAGGGGATAGGCACGCAGATTGAGCTGTCCAACACCTACCATCTCCATGTGCGCCCGGGAGATGAGATAGTAAAAAAGCTGGGCGGCCTGCACAAATTTATGGCCTGGGGCAAGCCCATTCTCACGGATTCAGGCGGATTCCAGGTATTTTCTCTGGCTTCTCTGCGCAAAATCAAGGAGGAGGGCGTATACTTTCACTCTCATGTGGACGGCCGGAAGATCTTTATGGGTCCGGAGGAGAGTATGCAGATTCAGTCCAACCTGGCCTCCACTATTGCCATGGCCTTTGATGAGTGCGCCCCGGCCCTGGCGGAACGGGATTATGTGGAGCGTTCCGTGGCCCGGACAACCCGGTGGCTGGGACGCTGCAAGGCGGAAATGAAGCGGCTTAACAGTCTGCCGGATACCATCAACCGGGAACAGCTTCTTTTCGGCATCAACCAGGGGGCGATTTTTGCCGATATCCGGATTGAGCATGCGAAGCAGATAGCGGAGATGGATTTGGACGGCTATGCCATCGGCGGCCTGGCTGTAGGTGAGAGCCATGAGGAAATGTACCATATCATCGAAGAGACAGTGCCTTATCTGCCAAAGGACAAGCCTACCTATCTGATGGGAGTGGGAACGCCGGCCAATATCCTGGAGGCCGTGGAGCGGGGCGTGGACTTTTTTGACTGCGTGTATCCCAGCCGGAACGGCCGTCACGGACACCTGTATACCAACTACGGGAAGATCAATCTCTTTAACGCCAAGTATGAGCTGGACGAGAGGCCCATTGAGGAAGGCTGCCAGTGTCCGGCCTGCCGGCGGTACAGCCGGGCTTATATCCGGCATCTTCTGAAGGCAAAGGAAATGCTGGGCATGCGGCTCTGCGTGCTCCACAACCTGTATTTCTACAATACGATGATGACCGAGATCCGCTCAGCCATTGAGGAAGGACGCTACGGCGCTTACAAAAAAGAAAAGCTCGGGCGGATGAATGGAGAGATATAGACAAAAATCCAGCGAAGCGTGTTACTGGCCGCAAAGTGACAGTAACCCAAAGTGAGCAGTAATATAAAATTAGAATATTTGCTACTTGTCATATAGTTTTAAATACTATATAATGAGCTATGAGGTGATTATATGACAATGGATATACAGAATATTTTGAAAAACATTTTGGAAGGCCTGGATAAGATAGACTATATCCGTCCGGAGGATGTGCCGGGGATTGATTTATATATGGATCAGGTTACGACGTTTATGGATCGGCAGCTTGGTTCCTCCAAGCGCTATGAAGAGGACAAGATCCTTACAAAAACCATGATCAATAATTATGCAAAGAATCACCTGCTTCCCCCTCCGGAGAAGAAAAAGTATTCCAAGGAGCATCTGCTTTTACTTGTATTTATCTATTACTTTAAGAATATTTTATCTATCAGCGATATTCAAAGCCTGTTTGCGCCGCTGACGGAGAAGTATTTCCACACGGATCATGCCATTCAGCTGGAGCGGATCTATACGGAAGTATTCAGTCTGGAGAAAAAGCAGATCGAGGCATTGAAAGCAGATCTTGTTTCCAAATATGAGACAGCCGGGGAGACCTTCAGCGAAGCCTCTGAGGAGGATAAGGATTTTTTGGAGATGTTTTCCTTTATCTGCATGCTCAGCTTTGATGTGTATGTGAAAAAGCATGTGATAGAGAAGCTGATTGATCGGCTTCCGGGTTCGGAAAAGAAAGGGAAGAAAAAAGGGAGCGAAGCTTCATAGTCAGCTGGACATAAGTCAAAGCCCCACAGTAATCAAATACAAAAAACAGGGACAGCCAGGAAATGTTACTCCTGTCTGTCCCCTTTTTTGCTTTTTTCGTCCGCAGTCGTGCTTGCCGGACAAGCAAAATCCCAAAAGGCTGTTTTTACAGCTCCTTTGTTTCCAGATATTCCATATAACGGGCCACCATAAGGGCAATTTGGAATACCAGGGCATTTTCAAAGACGCGGATGTCCAGTCCGGTGGTCTTTTCCAGCTTCTCTAAGCGGTACACCAGGGTATTGCGGTGGACAAAGAGCTGCCGGGCCGTCTCGGAAACATTCAGATTATTTTCAAAGAACTTTTCTATGGTTGAGAGCGTCTCTTCGTCAAAGGTACTTGGCAGGTTCTCCCCCAGAACCTCTACCATAAACATCTTACACAGGGACAGGGGAAGCTGGTATATCAGACGGCCGAGCCCCAGGGTATGGTAGGCGACTACGATTTTTTCCGGGTAGAAGATTTCTCCCACTTCCAGAGCCAGCCGGGCTTCCTTGTAGGATTTGGACACGTCCTTAAGCTGGCTTACGATGGTTCCGTAGGATACGCGCACCGTGCTCAGCATGCCGGCCAGAAGACGGGCGGTTTTGTCCAGGGTTTCGTAGTCGTCCTGGTCGGTGAGTTCTTTTACCACTACCACGTTTTTTTCATCCACGGCTGTGATTACATCCTGGGAATCCGGCGCAAATGCGCCTCGTACAGATTCCATGGCGATTACGTCCTCTGCCGTCTGGGTTTCTACCAGGTATACCACTCTCAGGGTGTCCTGGTTGATGTGCAGCTTTTTGGCCTGGTTGTTGATGTCTACCAGGAGAAGGTTGTCAAGGAGCAGGTTCTGGATGAAGTTATTGCGGTCGAAACGCTGCTTGTAGGCGATGATAAGGCCTTCGAGCTGTTTTACGGCGACCTTGCCGATCATGTAAGCGTCGTCGCCGGTGCCTTTTGTCAGCAGAATGTAGCTTAATTGTCCTTCATCGTATATTTTGAAAAAATGGCATCCCTGGAAACTCTGGCTTTCAGCCGGGGAACCGGCGAATGCGCTGAGTATGTCTTTGGATATCTCTGAGGGCTCGAATGTGGATGCGGCCAGGCTGCCGTTTACGTCTAGTACGCATAGGTTGATTCGTGTTATTCCGCGTAAGTCGTCTATGGATGTCTGTATTATCTGGTTGGAAATCATAGGTCAGTCCCCCTAAATCTGTTTTTTTGTGCTGGTTCTGCCAGGTTGCACAAAAAGTTGGTGTTTTATGGGTTATATTATAAGTTTTTTTGGAGGAAATGTAAAGAGTATCTGGGGGGATTTGATTTTTTTCACAAATTGGGGGGGGGGGTGGTGGTGGTCAGCCATGCTGCACAGCTATCGCCCCTCTGCTGTTTCCATATCCGGTGTTCGGACGGTTCGCGTACAGACTGTCTGCTCTGTGCGTACATTGACCTTTTTGGGGACTGGGATGTTTTTTGTGGTGGGGTCAATGTCCGTACATATCAGACAGTCTGTGCGCGAACAGCCGGACACCTGGATATTGGAAACAGCAGAGGGGCGATAGCTGTGCAGCATGGCTGAGGTCTTGGTAGTGGTAAAAATTTGGTATTGGTCATGGAGTGGGTAATAGCAAATTTTTACTTTTTTTGGGTGGAAATGGTTGACAATTTTTGGAAAATGGGTTATGGTATATGCCAAGGACATAACATATCATTCGGAGATTCGGGGAATTCCTCCCTGCTTCCTGTGAGATCTGTCCGGATTCTTTTTTTATTCCACTTTGTTTTTTGAGATTTTAGTTTAAAGGAAAGGAGTAGTTGTTGTTTGATGAAGAGATGTTGGTTTTTGGCGGGGGTGTTTATGGTTTTGGCCTTTGGGATGAATGTTTATGGAGCGGATGCCTGGCAGGAAGGGGAGCAGAGGGTGGTTGAGGGGGATGTGCTTACGAAGACGGTGATTCTTCCGGCGGGAGGGGTGACGGCGATTCCGCGGTATGAGGTGGATGGGAATGTGCTGTATGTTTTGGATGAGGATTCTCTTTCGCTGCGGACGGTCCGGACGGATTCGGCGGAGGGGGCTGAGCTGGTTACGGTTACGAAGGTGATTGGGGGACTGCCGGATAATGATCTGGAGCGTATTCCGATGACGGAGATGGAGGGGGATGTTTCTTGTGAGCTTTTGTATGTGAGTTATAAGGTTACGGAGGAGAGCGGGGAGGGGATGCCTCTGAAGTATGAGGCTTTGTGCTGGTATGGGGGCCTGAGTAAATATAAGGTGGATTATGATGCGGCCTGGGAGGCTGTGATGACTTATACGGGGCATCCGATTGAATCGAGTATTCAGTCTCCGGTGGTGGAGTATCTCTATGAGTATCGGAATCCGCCTGTGGTGAATGAAGCGAGCGGAGCCGAAGCGGTAAGGAATGTTTTCCCGGGGCAGGGGACTGCTCTGGCAGAGGGGGAAGGCGTCCAAATGGAAGAAGCAGGAACGGAAGGTACGGAGCGTGTTGAGGATGAGACTGTGCCGATGGCGGCAGAGGAGGAGACGGGAAGAGAACCAGAAGAGGAACCGGAAGGGGAGCAGGACTTTGGGCTGTTTGATATTGAGGATGAGGCTGTGCCTCTGGGACTGCCGGGAGGAGCTTTTGCCGCAGGTGCGGCCGTTGTGGCTGTTGCGGGACTTCTGGCGGCGGTATTGTGGTATGTGTTTTTTCATACGGCTCCTATTTATACGGCTTTGTACAGCGGCGGTTATAAGAGGATTGGCCGAATCCGCCTGAAGTACCGGAAGGATCACTATGTGGCTGTTTTGTCGGAATTCCTGACGGAGAGGGCGGAGATTGGAAAGTATAAGATTAAGATGTCCGAGTATTTCCGGAAGCGCAGCAGGGTCGGGATTCTGGATATTGAATGCCCGGATGGGCGGATGATTACCCGGAAGCTGAAGGATGTGGTTCTGTTTTCGGTGATTGAATGAGATGTGATGAGTTGTACTTTGGGAACGGGATTTTGGAAAGGATTTTGGTGAATGAGAGGAAAGAAGTATAGGATTGGAAAAAGGGCGGCGGCGTTTTTCCTGGCGATGGCGATTCTGACGGGCTCTTTTGGAGCGGATATATCTGCCGCGGCAGTAAATGCAGGATATACGAAGAAGATTGTAAGTACAGAAGAAGCAGTGGAGCAGTTAAAGGCCGATGAGAATACGAATGAGAATGCCGGCAGGGAGCTGGGGGAGGGGACAGATAAGGAATCAGATAAGAAGCCGGGTATGGAATTGGATGAAGAAACAGAGAAGGAGCCTGGCGGAGAATTGAATAAAGAAACAGATGAAGAACCTGGTGGAGAATCGGATAAGGAAACAGATAGGGAGCCAGGTGAGGAATCAGATAAAGAAACGGATAAGGAGCCAGGTGAGGGATCGGATAAAGAATTGGATGCGGAGCTTCAGCTGACGGCGGTTGTGGAGAATCTAAGCGCTGCTTTTGACTGTGAGGAATTCACTGCTGGACAGGTTATCACTGCCACGCTGACACCGGAGGAGGGGTACGTGGTTCTTGCAGAGAGCATTGTTGTAAGGGACGCAGAAGGGACGGAGCTTGAACTGGAGATCCAGGGGCCGGATGAGGCAGGTGCAGTTGCAGTCTCTTTTGAGGCTGCCGAGAGCGATATGGAGCTTGCGGCATCGGCAAGACACATAAGAAATGTGCGGATTACCTGCCTGGATGAGCTGAAGGAGCCCAGCGCCCGTTTATCGGCAGAGGTTTCCCCGGAAGTCCTTTATGAGGGCGCGGAGGTTACGGTTTCGGTAACGAATACCGGCGATAAGCTCTGGGAGGCAGATATAGCTTCGGCTTCCGGAGAGGTGGAGTTTGTGGTAAAGGGGGATTCGCTTTCATTTTCCATGCCGGATGAGGATGTGGAGCTTGTGCTGTATGAACGGGAGGCCATTGATTATGGAAATCTTTCCGGCGAGGATCTGAGCATCAACGGCGACTGGCAGGGGAATACCTCTTCCACGAAAAAGGACAATGAGCCGGATGTGGAGCTTGGGAAGTCCGCCAGGTGGACAGATATTGAGGACGGCTATGCGGAGCTGACTATCACGGAAAAGGACACCTCGGATTACAGCAATACACCGGTGGATTACATTATCATTCTGGATCGCACAAGAACCATGTCTTTGAATGAATCTACCTGGGAGGGCGGCGGTCAGTCGGTAAAGTTTCAGAACTCGAATTCGCCATGTATCAATCCTCAGCATTTTTATATGAGGGGAGATGTGCGGTTAAAGCTTGTGGATCACCGTACCGGGTATGCCCTTCATTCCGGCCACTGGTTTTCCGACCTGCCAAGCTCGCCGAAATTCTGGAATAATCATTACAATTCCTCAGAGCAGAGCATTTCCCCTGTCTATGGAAACGGATGCCAGGACAGGCTTACAATGGCAAAACAAGGAATTGGCGAGCTGCTGACCAGGATTGAGCAGCAGAATAAAGACATCCCGGCATCCAAAAACAGATCAAGGGTAGCCTTCTGGTCTTTTGCAGGCCCATATATTGCATCGGGAGATAAAAGGGATCAGGGACTTTATAATTACGTCGGGCTGACGGAAAACTATAACCAGGTGAAAAATGCGGTCAATGCAGTGCAGACCTATTCCGGAACCTATTACAAGGAGTCTTTGAAGGAAGCATACCGCATCATCAGCCAGCGGAACGCTTCGGACAGCAGGCACAAGGATGTCTACACCAAGGTGATATTTATATCCGATGGTATGTGCGGCGACGACAATCTGAATGAAGTGAAAGCCCTTGCAGGCCAGGTGAAATCCCTGCCCAATACAGAGCTTTTCACCCTGGCTGTAGGCATGACCCCCGATTCCGAAGGCACGCGGTTTTTGAGGGAGCTGGCCACAAGCAGCGCCCACACGGCAAGCTTCTGGCAGAATCTTTCTTTTTCCGGCGGCGGCGGATCTGCTTTTGCTGAGACCCTGTTCAATATCGACAAGAAGGGCGGCGAGGTAAGAGCAGTCAGCAAGGTTCTTACGGATCAGATTGAAACAGATTACTGGGAGCCTGTTGAGGTTTTAAGTGCAGCCGGAGGAATCCAGAATGTAAGCCTTAATAAGAACACCGGACGGCTGGTATGGAATATCCCGGAAGGCGCAGGAAAGACTTATAGCTGCACCGTGAAGCTGAAGCTAAAGGATGCCTACCGTTTCCTGCTCTCCGATGCCTTGTATCCCACCAACCGGGACACGCCGGGGGCGACGCCCGGGGATATCCAGAACACGCCCGGGAAGGCAGGGGCTGTTGTAACCTACCGGATCAAAGGCGGCATTTATAATGAAGAAGGCCGGGAGACGGGAGTGATTACGCCAAAGCTTAAATACGGAACCGTTCATTTTACAGGAGAAAAGCACTGGACGGTATCCGGATCCAGACCGGACAGCATCACCGTCCGGCTGATGCGCACCCTGCCGGGGCAGAGCCGCTCCCTCCAGGTAAACAATGCTGTAACCAATGGGTCGAAAAACTGGCGTTATGAATTTACATACCGGTTAATGCCCGACGGTAGTAAGAAGCCGCTGATCAAGTATGACGAGAACGGACGTGCCGTCCGGTATGAGGTAACCGAGAGTGTTCCGCAGTTTTACTGCCAGCTTGACAGCGTTGTAAGCCAGAAAGCATCGGGAACGGACGGGGGCGTGGTAATAGACACCCAGCTGTACAACGAGCCCTTTAAAGTAAAGGCACGGATCCGGAAGGTGGATCGGGAGACGGGAAATCCCTTAAGCGGAGCCGTTTTTTCCGTGTATGCCTGGAGTGAGAAGCGCAAAGACTATGTGCCGTATCTGGGAACGACGGATGCAGGCGCAAAGCCCCATGAAACGGGAACCATGGAGGGAGCCGGAACCGGAATGACGCTTTCACAAGGGAGCAGGGGGACGTATACAACCCCGTCCTGGCTCTATTATTCCCGGGACAACCAGGGAAGGTTCCGCATTATAGAAACCAGGGCGCCGGAAGGGTATTTCGGCGATTGGAAGGATGCGTCCGGCGTCACGGACAGTTCCACGGATGCAGACAAAAACGTATATGATTTTGCGATTTCCCCAGACGGGGCAGAGAATAAGTCAACTGTGGAGGTATCCAACCAGGCGGACGGAACCTTCGGCGATACAAGAGTTCTGGGGCGGCTGGCATTTTCCAAGAAGGATCTGGAAAGAGGGGAGACGCTTCCCCAGGGAGACGCAAGCCTGGCAGGAGCCGCATACCGTCTGTATGCGGCAGAGGATATCCTTCATCAGGACGGAACCACCGGCGTGCTTTATGCAAAGGATGCCGAGGTGAAGGTGCGCTTTGTGAGCAGCGGTGACGGAATCCGCACCTACCGGTATGATACAGGCGGCACGGCGGTAATGAAGACAGCTGCCGGGGCGGAGCTTGCGGTGGAGGGCCTGGAAATCGGCCGTTACTATCTGAAGGAGGAGACGGCCAGCGAGGGCTATCTTGTGGATCCCAAGACGTATCCCTTTGAGATTGCGTATCAGGGAGAAAAGAAGGCAGTTGTAGAGATTACAGATTATTCTGTCTATGAGCAGGTGAAAAAGCAGGCGGTTTCCTTCTATAAGGTCACAGGGGCGGACAATGCCGACAAGCTGGAGCCCATGAAGGGGGCGAAATTCAGCATCTACCTGCTCTCTGATGTGGCGGATGGAAAATATATGCATCTGACGGATGAGGAGCTGCCCCAGGCCGTGATTGACGATTACCGGAATACACAGACCCTGGGCTATGAGGCATTTCGCAGCGTAAGGCCGGCAGTAATCTACGAGGAGAAGGATTCCCCGGATGTAAGCAGCGGACGGCTTGTGAAGAAGGTGCAGTATTCCGACGGGACAGAATACCTGGCGGACAGCGGGAATGAGAACGCCTACCTGGCGGCGGAAATCGAGGCGGATGAAAAGGGCGTGGTAACTACGCCCAGGCTTCCTTACGGGCGCTATCTGATTATAGAAACGACAGTGCCGAAGAATGCCGTTGCCACCCGGCCCATAGCCGTCACAATCACAGGCGACGATGAGGATGCGGTGATAGACGGAGACGGGAAAGGAGAGGAACGTTCTGATTTGGAGATTCTTATGGACCGGCCGATTATGTCTCTGGTACGGATTGTAAAATACGATACCTTCCGTAACAAGCCTGTCCTTGAGGAGGGCGCAGCCTATGTAATTCACGATGTGGAAGGCGCCTGGTTTGACTATTACACCAGGGAAATGACGACGGCCCAGAAGGCGGCCTACAAGCTGAAATACGGGGATCTGGTGGTTCAGTACAGCCAGGGCGCATGGACGGGCACAAAGGACAGGCCTTTTACCACAAAGCATGTGGAAGGGGAAACAGACGAGACCTGCAATGTCTATATCGAAACTCCGGCCAAGCTGCCAAGCGGCATCTACGAGCTGGAGGAGCTTAAAGCCCCGGAAGGCTATATCCTGCAGGGAAAAGAAGGAGTTATCGCCAAGGATACAAAAGAAACCAGTGCAGAGAACCATACCTTCTACGAACGAGAGGCGGACGGCATGTGGACAGCGGCGCCCAAGGGACGGGCAAGATTCGTGGTATCCTCCAGTGAGGCCCATTATGACGAAGGCGTCGGTGCCTTTGTGGTTCTGGCCAGACAGAGCAACGATCCGGCAGTGGGCAAGATCTCCATTTATGCAGAGGGAGAACAGCTCACATCCGCAAAACAGGAGGGCAGCACCATTTTAAACCGCCTGGGGGATGTGATAGAGAGCTTCTTCGGCTATCTGGCAGGAATCTTTGTGAAAACGGAGGATGAGGAAGGCATAAGCGAGAAGGAGCTGACTTCCTACCGGGATTATGTATTTCAATATGAAATGAAGCCCATAGAAGGCGCAGAGTTTGAGATCCGGGCGGCGGAGGATATCTATTCGCCGGAAGGAGGAGCGAACGCAGAGAAGCTGTACGAAAAAGGTGAGCTGGTAACAACGCTGTCCACAGACACGGCCGGAAAGACCTGGACGGGGCAGAAGGACAAAGAAGGGACAGATATCCCGGAGGGACTTCCCTTAGGAAAGTATACAGTAACACAGACTGCAGCCGGAGAAGGCTTTGCACTGAGTGAAGAGAATGCTGTGCCCCGGGAGATTGAGATCGCTTATGCAGGCCAGGAGATTCCGGTGATTTACCGGGATACTGCCTATACGAATCCCCGCCAGAAGGTGCATATCAGCATAGCCAAGCAGGATGCGCAGAATGAGCAGGCTCTTGCAGGAGCCGTGTTCGGCCTGTATGCGGCAGAGGATATCGAAGGATACCAGGGGAAGCGGATCCTCAAGGCAGATACGCTGATTGCCACGGCAGAAACCACCCTTGCTGGGAACGGGGAGATCAAGGAGGCTGTTTTTGCACCGGATCTGCCCCATGCCCGGTACTATGTGAAGGAGCTGTCCGCTCCTGTGGGCTATAGGCTGAATGATGAACCCATAGAGATAGACGCTTCTTATAATAGAAGGGATCAGAGCGCCCTGGCCGCTTTTTCGGGAGTAATAAAAAATGATCCGGCCCAGATACTGGCCGCCATGGTGAGCGTGGATGAATCTACCATAGCGCTGACCCAGGCCGGAGATATCTACAAGAGCACGGTAAATGTGGTGAAGAACAATACAGAATATCCTCTGGAGCACTTCACCCTTACAGACAGCCTGTCAGACCAGGTATGGCCCACAGAGCTCTGGACGGGAACCTACAACCAGGAACTCACCTACAGCGTGGAATACCAGACAAACAAGGATGAGGACTGGGTTCTCTGGGCGGAGGATCTGGATACAAAGACCAACCATCATCTTACGGTTCCGGAGGAGCTGGCCGGGGAGGGGGAGCATATCCAGGCTTTCCGGATGCGCTACGGGACAGTGGACGGAGGCTTCAGCAGAGAAGAGGCCCCGGCTTATATGGTGAAAAGCCATGCAGGGGCCAAGGGAAGCATCCCCAACGAGATAGAGGTGACGGGAATGCAGGCCGGCGTGGTGCACCGGGATGAGGCGGCCGTCCTCACAAAGCTCTATTCTAAGAGCGTGAACAGCTATCCGGCGGTGACAGAGGAAGAACCGGGATACGAGATCGTGGACACGGTAGGGCCGGAGGAAGAAGGAAAGCGGATTGAAGAGATTGTGAAGAAGGTAAAGGAACAGGAAGCCAATCCTCCTAAGCCTGAAAGCGTACAGCGTGTGAAGGTAGTGGAGAATCCCCAGGCAGACGACGGAAGCGCGCTGCTTCGGATGCTTGCCCCCAGGACAGGGGATCGGGCAGAGATTCTTTTGTGGGTTCTGCTTATGAGCTGTGCTGCGGCTGGGATTGCAGGCGGCCTCATTCGAAACCGGAGAAAGAGGAATAAGAGAGAGGATTCTTAAGAAACAGGCAGCAGAATGATTATTCCGGCCGTATCATAAGGATACGGCCGGGAATATGATAGGGCAGTTATAGGAAGCAGAATGGGGGAAGAGATAGAAAAGCTGTCAGAAAGGGAAGGTTTATACTGTACGATAGAGGAGGTAATGTGTTAGAATAAAAAAAACATACAAAAGAGGCATCAGCTTTGGAGGAACAGCATGGGAAGACAGTTAGAGAGAGCAATTTTGAACTTAAGCGGAGATGATTTGTGGAGATTACTTAAGATGCGTCAGGGAGAGACCTTCTATACGGCAAAACAGCTCCCCTTCACCTATGCCATCCGAGGCGGAGAGATGTTTGTGGATCGCAGATCCAAGTCTATCACAAAGGCAACTTTTTTAAAAGCACTGGACAGAATTAAGGCAGACCCGGAGAAGATCACCGGCCCCAAGTCGCTGAATGTCTTTGGAGCTCCTTATATCTTTGCACTTCTTAGGAGCCTGGGGGAGGACTGCGGTGCGGCGGAGCAGGTATGATATTGGAAAGGGAGGCGTGAAAGTATGGCAGATCAATTAACATTATCAGATTTAAAGGTCGGTATGAAAGTAAAGAAGAGTCAATTATCAAATATATTAGATACACACATTATTTTAATTAATACAGAAATAGTAGGAGATACAGATGTAGAGGGAAAGCTTGTATATTGTGACACGATATGCAGGGAAGATGAATATGAAAAATGGTTTCACCAGACCCAGCCGATTACCCCGATATATTTTAACAGTGAAGAATGGGAGGACGGTATTGTTTATGATGAGTAAATATATAAAAATACGGATGCGGCTCACAGGCATAGGCATTGGAGGGGCTTTTTCAGTGCCGGCATCTTTTAAATTGGATAATGTCAATACTCCATTTAAAAATGTAGATGTAAAGATAGACACAGGATGCTCAGTCAGTACAATACCCTTAGCTAAATTTAAAGCACATGGATTAAATTTTGACACATTGAAGAGAGACGATATAACAAATAATATTGATTATATAACAAGTTATGGAGTAGAAACAGGCGGAAAAAATCATAAAGTGCCTAAAACATATGATGAAAAAATGGTGTGCGAGGCATTAAAGTTCAGACATGACATATACGATTTTGAAATAAACGGGCTGCCTATATCACATAGTTACATTTATGTAAATTATAACAGGAAAGGCAATATATTGATAGGAATGGACATCCTAAAAGATTGGGACATACATATACGAACAATAGATACAGGAGAAACCATATTCCTGGGCTGTCCGAAGGAGCAGATAAATGATGCCTATCTGCAGGAATTGGAAGACACCTTTCATATTGCTTCTGAATTAAGTACAAAGAATATCAGATATAATTAAAATAGATAAAAATTTTCTTTAAGCAGATTCTGCTTGACTTCCTACCATATTATAATTCTGCCTGTCCTGCCGGGCCTTAGAGCGGGTACATGAAAAATGTAGCAGATTTTTTTCTCCGCAAGTATAATAATTGTGAGGGTATCTGCCGATATACATTATAGAAACGGGTAACTTTGTAAAAGGGACGTTAAGATGTATTCCAATTATGGAGTTTCTGACAGATATATTCCGAATTATAACAAAAAATTAACTATTTCTATGCTTCCCATTCGACAAATTTTTTGGTAAAATGAGAACAATAGCAACAGTTTATCGACGGTTTCTATCAGAATATGGAGACTGCCGGTTAGGAATATAGCAGTACATGCCTGGAATATGTTAAAATAAGCGGCAGATACATAAAAGGAGAGAATGTAATCATGAGTAGATGGGGAAATTGGTTAAAAAGATCCACATTGGTGATGCTTGGCGCAGTTCTGATCGGAAGCTCGGCAGGGATTCCGGTCATGGCGGCGGATATGTCAGATCAGTCTGATACATTAAGTGTACCAGAAACGCCAGAGACACCAGAAACATCAAATACGCTTGATGTATCGGATACGGATTCGCAAGACGACACGCAGAAAGCAGTTAGTGGGACAACAACAATTAAAGGATTTGAGTCTCTAGGAGATATTTCTTTCCAAACTTTGGCTGAAGGAATGGAACCACAGCTGCCAACTGTTTTGAAAGTAAAAGCTGTTACTATAAATTCAGATGAAGTACCAGGCAGTTTTGGAGCAAAAGCGGTTTTGTCCGCATCGATAGCGAATAATTCGGCTCCGGTTTCTGTAGAAATCAGCGGTTGGACATGGGAGATAGATACGAATGAGAGTACACATAGTACTTTCAGCTCAGAAAGTAATACGAAGTATGTTTTTAAGGCAGTTGCTCCGTCGGTAGATGGAGTTGGGAATACTTTGGTGAAGTCAGCAGATGTAGAGGTGCCAGTTATTAAGGTGCAGGTAGTGAGTGCTCCCGAAAGCTCGGTGAATACAGAGACAGGTTCTGATGAAAAAATGGACTCTCTAGATAAAGCAAATGCGCCCTCTGTTCAAGCTAATGATTGGCAATCATCGAACAGTTCAGTAACGCTTCATGGGTTAACGTTCGTTGGAAAGGATCATTCTGCATATATAGTGGAGAATAATCATATTGAATTAGTGCCAGGTGACTATTATGTTACAGGTCATTGGAGCGCACCGACGGACCTGACTACTACTGCGAGAACTTCTTTTATTACTTTGACAGGAAACGGTGATGGTGATGAGTATAATATAGAATTCGCTGATGTTGAAATTGATATTAGCAAGGTACCTTATAATGCAATTTTCCGCATTGATGAGAAAAATGGAGATGTTAAAACTATAAGGCTGACTACATCGGCTGGTACAAAAAGCGTTTTAGTATCTGAGGAAGGGACTAAGGCTGGGCATTTTAAGCCTGTTATAAACATTCCCAGTGGCTGTCAATTTGAAATAAATACAGGTGCAAATTTGGATATTACTGGTGAGATATTAAATAGTGGTACGTTTATAGTTCAGCAAGGTAGTAGAATTGATAGTAAGGGGCCGTTTGTTAATAAAGGTTCCATGACAATTACGCATGACATAAGTAACCAGAATTACCCTAGTGTAGTTGAAACTAGTACTTTTATTAATGAAGGTGACTTGATAGTTAGTGAGAAAAGTTCTTTAACAGTAAATGGCACATTTTCAAATCGTAAACAGTTGACGTTGGCAAATGGTGCGATTGTAACAGTTAATGAAACTACTACCACTACACCTACAGGTGAAACTGAGGTAAGTATTTTTACGAACAGTGCTAATATAAAGATCGGAACAGAATGTAGACTGGCAGTTGCAAGTAGCTTTGTAAATGAAGGAACTGTGGAGACAGAAGAGCAGACAACAAAACTGACAAGTGGAAAGAATTTATCAGTTGATGGTACATTCGATAACACAGGAACTTTATCATTAAAAAAGAATAATACAGCTAAAGTAGGTAATCTGACAAATCAAGGAACATTGAAGTTGGCAGATGGTGTTAATTTGGACATAACCTATTCTCTTCTTAATTCTCAACAGGATTTGGTTATTGTTAACGGAAGTACTGTAAGTATCGGCGCTGAATCAAATAATACTGGAACGATTAAGATCGAAGATACCGGCAAGTTGGTTGGAAGTGGCAATTCTCAGACTCTGGTTAATGAAGGAGTATTACGAATAGCATATGAGGAATCATTAGAAAACATTTCCTTACAAAAAGGTGCTGATGAGGCTGGAGAGTTCTATCTTACAAGTATTATAGAAGAAATGATAGTAGTGCCAGATACATTAGCTTATAATGGTTATGATCAATATAGCGATGTGTTGAATGAGAGTGGTCATGTAGAGACAAAAGCGATAGCTGGAATAGATTTTACAGTAGAACTTGATGGCTGGAGTTTTGATATATATCAGGATGATAAGGGAACAACGCCTTTGCAGGGCGATCGAGTGAAGTGGTCAGGCACATATTATGTTGTTTACAAAAAGAATGGCAGAGAACCACAGAGTAAATCCTTTGAAATGGTACCTGCATCGCTGATAATTGATACACAGGCACCTGTAATACCAGAAGATCATCCTTATTTAGAGACACTTCCGGAGGAAGAACGTGCCGAGGCACGAGCATATGAGCATGATAATCCTATGGCGATTAAGATTCGTATGGCCATAGAAAGCAGAGGTCAACACGGCAATGCCTGGGCAGGTAGGGGTAATTGGCTGAAGGTTTCCCTTGTAGGAGAAGATGGCTCTACGGCAGCTGTTTATGCAAAATTAAATGGAGCTGATGTTGTAACCACTGAAGTTATGAAGGATAAAAACCACGAGGTTGAATTTAATAATTTGGGTTTGGCTGAGATAACAATTACAATTCCGACTACAGGTGGGACTGGGGACTTGGCCTTTGACAAAGATATGAATTATAAAAAATATAAAGTTTTGGCTGAATATGTTGAAGCTCCAGATGGTAATGGTTATACTTCTAAACCTACTACAGAAGAAGAAAAAAAGTATTTGATAGATTCAGAAGATGTCCTTGTGATACAACGTATGACAACAGTTGATTTATCGGAATATCCGGCTTTGTACACATATGGAGATGAAATTAAGAATCCTTCAATTTCAGATAAAACTCTTACTGTTGTTGGTGGAAATAATACAATTACTTATGACTGGTATAGCAGTGATACTATAGAGGAAGTTGCAAATGGTATTATTACACAGACCTTGGGTTCTGAATTCCCGACAAAAGAGAGGGTAGAAAGTATCACAGGGAATGATACTATGGCTAGAAACTATGTGGTCAAGGTAAGTGTGGGAGCTACCACATATTCAACCCCAGGCGTTGGCTATAAGGTGGTTAATGTCGCACGTAAAGACATTCAATTAAAAATTAAAGGCGATCCTCATAAGACATATGGTACGTCAGACGCAGACGCAGAAGCACCAATTGAAATTGATTATGATAGTATGAGAGGGGAGGGGGCTTATTTCCTTGTAGGGGATGATGAACTGGTGGGTATGCCATCTCGTGAGCGAGATAAAAATAATGGAAATGGCACTGATTTTGGCGATGATAAGTTTGATAAAGTTGGTACCTATACAATTAATGCTGGTTCAATAGATGGAAAGAATAATCCTAATTATAATATTTCGCTCTATGCAGATTATAAATTCTCAATTACAGAAAAGCCTTTGAGCTGGAATACCAGTAATATCATTGTTGCAAATGATAATGGAGAGTATCATGTATATGGTGGTTTGAAGTTACATGGACTGCTGCCTGAGGATGAAGGTAAAGTGGTAGTGACATATGAGGACATCAAATTGAGTGAGGATGGAGCTACCTTAACGGTATTATCCCCAAAACTTATCAATGTTCTCGAAAATGCAAGTGTGAATTACGCAGGGAATTATGATTTACCATCTAAGAATACAGTTGAGCTTTCAGATACAGCGTATTATTTGACTGTAACAAAAGGTAGTATTGTTCATGTGCCAAAAGCCTTGGAAGGCACAATAAATGAACAGGGATTGCAAAATGCAGTAGTTTCAAGTGTTAAGAAACTTCGCGAGAATCAGCTTAATTATAACTCTGATGGCGAATATCAAGTGTATGATGTAGTACTGAGGGATAAAAATAGCAACGATATTGTATCTGACTTCCAGAAAGGTGGGCTGATTCTTACGCTTCCTTATCCTGAGGGTACATCAAAATCTAATCGGTTTGTTGCGGTTCATATGATTTCGTCACAAATTGATGGAGCGGATTCTCCGGGAACGATAGAAGAATTTGCTATGTCGGATGAGATTATGCAGACAGATGAAGGAATTACAATTAAAGTAACAGGGCTTTCCCCAGTAGCTATTGCATGGGCTCCGGCAAGTACAAATCCAATTAATCCGGATGACCCAAATAATCCAGATAATCCGAATAACCCGGACGATCCGAATAACCCGGATGATCCGAATAACCCAAATAACCCAGATGATCCCAATGGCAGCAACAATAATGGGAACAACAATGGAAATAACAATGGGACCAATAACGGAACGAATAACGGGACCAATAACGGAACGAATAACGGAACGAATAACGGGACCAATAATAACGGAACAAATAATGGAACCAACAACGGAACCAATAACGACAAGAAAGACGATAATAACAACAAAGCAACCACAACAACGAAGGGCACGACAACCACAAAGACCACATCCGCCAAAACCGGCGACACAGCGCAGATTGCTTTCTATATGATAGCAACACTGGTGGCCTGCCTGCTATTGATTCTAATTATTGTCTTAATAAGATTACAGTTCCGTAAAAAAGAATAACAAAGAATAAAACCTGCCAGAGCAAGTCTCTGGCAGGTTTTATTCTGTTGTATCAAAATAAGAATGCTTCATAAACGATAAATATTAAATACCTATAAAAACTTTACACAAACAAGAAGTGCTCTATCTACAGTACCAATAGTTGCGCTAGACTTGAAAATAAAATTAGGAATTTCTGTAAATTTTTCTTGCGCTATTTATTTTAATATGCTAAAATAAATTAAATGTTGAGAGACAACCTCTATAGATGATTCATCTCAAAGATTCTAAAAGAAGACGGTTCCGTCTTCTGATTTCCAAGATAGTAAAAAGAACGATAAAGTGAGGGTACTTTCTATGACTGCTTATTTCCAGGCTTGCAGGATAATGTAGAAGACCGTATAATGAAAGGAGAAAAATTTGAAACTAAATTTAAGCAAAGTATTCCGTTTTCGCAGAAAGGTCAATCGAAAATACAAAGATGTATTGTTCCGGTTTATCTTTCGCGACAAGAAGGATCTGCTGTCCCTGTACAATGCTATTAACGGTACGGATTATCAAAATCCGGAAGAACTGGAGATTAATACTCTGGAAAATGTCATTTACATGAAGATGAAAAATGATTTATCTTTCCTGGTAGGAGCCTCTATGAATCTCTATGAGCACCAGAGCACCTGGAATCCCAATATGCCTCTGCGCGGCCTGTTCTATTTTGCAGAGTTGTATGAACGGTATGTAAACAGCCAGGGTTACCGATTGACAGGAAGCACACGGATTCCGCTGCCGTTTCCGAATTATATTGTGTTTTATAATGGCATGGAATGGGAAGCAGAGCAGACGGAGCTGACTCTGTCAGAAGCATTTGAGGAACAAGGAGAAGACCGGAAACCAGCGTTGGAGTGTCGTGCCACGATTCTGAACATCAACAGCGGACATAACCGGGAGCTGATGGAGAAGTGCCGCAGATTGGAAGAATATGCCGAATTTATCCAGCGGATTCGCGATAATCTCCAAAAAGGAATGAGACTGGAAGGAGCAGTAGAGCGGGCGATAGAATACTGCCTGGCACACGGGATACTAGCGGACATATTGAGAAAAGGTCAGATGGAGGTTCGGAATATGCTGTTAGAAGAGTACAATGAGAAGGCAGACAGGGAGTATCTTCGGAAAGAGAGCCTGGAGGAAGGGATAAAACAAGGGAGAGAGGAAGGACGAAAAGAGGGAAGAGAGGAAGGACGAAAAGAAGGAATAGCGCTTGGTGGCTTTGAAATCTTAGCAGGACTTGTGGAAGATGGCATCATTTCCATGGAACAGGCAAAAGAGCGCATAAAGGAAAAAGAGGAAGAGTTTATCCTGTGGTATCAGGAACGTAAGAAAAGATAACGATATAGATATAGTGTGCCGGTTCTATGGCTAAAGAAATTTTGATAAGCTATAGCCATAGAACTGGCGTCAGAGAGGCATAACCTAATTAAAATAAATTAATCATTAAGAGATAATTGTTATAAGCATTCCATCGTAAGGATTCTAAAAGAAGACGCTTCCGTCTTCTGATTTCCAAGATAGTAAAAAGAACGATAAAGTGAGGGTACTTTCTATGACTGCTTATTTCCGGGCTTGCAGGATAATGTAGAAAACCGTATAATGAAAGGAGAAAAATTTGAAACTAAATTTAAGCAAAGTATTCCGTTTTCGCAGAAAGGTGAATCGAAAATACAAGGATGTATTGTTCCGGTTTATCTTTCGCGACAAGAAGGATCTGCTGTCCCTGTACAATGCTATCAATGGTACAGATTATCAAAATCCGGAAGAACTGGAGATTAATACTCTGGAAAATGTCATTTACATGAAGATGAAAAATGATTTATCTTTCCTGGTAGGGGCCTCTATGAATCTCTATGAGCACCAGAGCACCTGGAATCCCAATATGCCATTGCGCGGCCTGTTCTATTTTGCAGAGCTGTATGAGCGGTATGTAAACAGCCAGGGTTACCGATTGACAGGAAGCACACGGATTCCGCTGCCGTTTCCGAATTATATTGTGTTTTATAATGGCATGGAATGGGAAGCAGAGCAGACGGAGCTGACTCTGTCAGAAGCATTTGAGGAACAAGGAGAAGACCGGAAACCAGCGTTGGAGTGTCGTGCCACGATTCTGAACATCAACAGCGGCCATAACCGGGAACTGATGGAGAAGTGCCGCAGATTGGAAGAATATGCCGAATTTATCCAGCGGATTCGCGATAATCTCCAAAAAGGAATGAGACTGGAAGGAGCAGTAGAGCGGGCGATAGAATACTGCCTGGCACACGGGATACTGGCGGACATATTGAGAAAAGGTCAGATGGAGGTTCGGAATATGCTGTTAGAAGAGTACGATGAGAAGGCAGAGAGGGAGTATCTTCGGAAGGAGAGCCTGGAGGAAGGGATAAAACAAGGGAGAGAGGAAGGACGAAAAGAAGGAATAGCGCTTGGAGGCTTTGAAATCTTAGCAGGACTTGTGGAAGATGGTATCATTTCCATGGAACAGGCAAAAGAGCGCATAAAGGAAAAAGAGGAAGAGTTTATCCTGTGGTATCAGGAACGTAAGAAAAGATAACGATATAGATATAGTGTGCCGGTTCTATGGCTAAAGAAATTTTGATAAGCTATAGCCATAGAACTGGCGTCAAAGAGGCATAACCTAATTAAAATAAATTAATCATTAAGAGATAATTGTTATAAGCATTCCATCCTAAAGATTCTAAAAGAAGACGGTTCCGTCTTCTGATTCCCAAGATAGTAAAAAGGAACATAAAGTGAGGGTACTTTCTATGACAGCCTATTTCCAGGCTTGCAGGATAATGTAGAAGACCGTATAATGAAAGGAGAAAAATTTGAAACTAAATTTAAGCAAAGTATTCCGTTTTCGCAGAAAGGTGAATCGAAAATACAAGGATGTATTGTTCCGGTTTATTTTTCGCGACAAGAAGGATCTGCTGTCCCTGTACAATGCTATTAACGGTACGGATTATCAAAATCCGGAAGAACTGGAGATTAATACACTGGAGAATGTCATTTACATGAAGATGAAAAATGATTTATCTTTCCTGGTAGGGGCCTCTATGAATCTCTATGAGCACCAGAGCACCTGGAATCCCAATATGCCTCTGCGCGGCCTGTTTTATTTTGCGGAGTTGTATGAACGGTATGTAAACAGCCAGGGCTACCGATTGACAGGAAGCACACGGATTCCGCTGCCGTTTCCGAATTATATTGTGTTTTATAATGGCATGGAATGGGAAGCAGAGCAGACGGAGCTGACTCTGTCAAAAGCATTTGAGGAACAAGGAGAAGACCGGAAACCAGCGTTGGAGTGTCGTGCCACGATTCTGAACATCAACAGCGGACATAACCGGGAGCTGATGGAGAAGTGCCGCAGATTGGAAGAATATGCCGAATTTATCCAGCGGATTCGCGATAATCTCCAAAAAGGAATGAGACTGGAAGGAGCAGTAGAGCGGGCGATAGAATACTGCCTGGCACACGGGATACTGGCGGACATATTGAGAAAAGGTCAGATGGAGGTTCGGAATATGCTGTTAGAAGAGTACAATGAGAAGGCAGACAGGGAGTATCTTCGGAAAGAGAGCCTGGAGGAAGGGATAAAACAAGGGAGAGAGGAAGGACGAAAAGAGGGAAGAGAGGAAGGACGAAAAGAAGGAATAGCGCTTGGTGGCTTTGAAATCTTAGCAGGACTTGTGGAAGATGGCATCATTTCCATGGAACAGGCAAAAGAGCGCATAAAGGAAAAAGAGGAAGAGTTTATCCTGTGGTATCAGGAACGTAAGAAAAGATAACGATATAGATATAGTGTGCCGGTTCTATGGCTAAAGAAATTTTGATAAGCTATAGCCATAGAACTGGCGTCAGAGAGGCATAACCTAATTAAAATAAATTGATTATTAAGAGATAATTGTTATAAGCATTCCATCCTAAAGATTCTAAAAGAAGACGGTTCCGTCTTCTGATTCCCAAGATAGTAAAAAGGGACATAAAGTGAGGGTACTTTCTATGACAGCCTATTTCCAGGCTTGCAGGATAATGTAGAAGACCGTATAATGAAAGGAGAAAAATTTGAAACTAAATTTAAGCAAAGTATTCCGTTTTCGCAGAAAGGTGAATCGAAAATACAAGGATGTATTGTTCCGGTTTATCTTTCGCGACAAGAAGGATCTGCTGTCCCTGTACAATGCTATTAACGGTACGGATTATCAAAATCCGGAAGAACTGGAGATTAATACTCTGGAAAATGTCATCTACATGAAGATGAAAAATGATTTATCTTTCCTGGTAGGGGCCTCTATGAATCTCTATGAGCATCAGAGCACCTGGAATCCCAATATGCCTCTGCGCGGCCTGTTTTATTTTGCGGAGTTGTATGAACGGTATGTAAACAGCCAGGGTTACCGATTGACAGGAAGCACACGGATTCCGCTGCCGTTTCCGAATTATATTGTGTTTTATAATGGCATGGAATGGGAAGCAGAGCAGACGGAGCTGACTCTGTCAGAAGCATTTGAGGAACAAGGAGAAGACCGGAAACCAGCGTTGGAGTGTCGTGCCACGATTCTGAACATCAACAGCGGCCATAACCGGGAGCTGATGGAGAAGTGCCGCAGATTGGAAGAATATGCCGAATTCATCCAGCGGATTCGAGATAATCTTCAAAAAGGAATGAGACTGGAAGGAGCAGTAGAGCGGGCGATAGAATACTGCCTGGCACACGGGATACTGGCGGACATATTGAGAAAAGGTCAGATGGAGGTTCGGAATATGCTGTTAGAAGAGTACAATGAGAAGGCAGAAAGGGAGTATCTTCGGAAGGAGAGCCTGGAGGAAGGGATAAAACAAGGGAGAGAGGAAGGACGAAAAGAAGGAAGAGAAGAGGGAAGAAAAGAAGGAATGGAGGAAGGAATAAAGCAAGGAAAAGGGGAAGGAATGGAGGAAGGAAAAAAGGAAGGAATAGCACTTGGAAGCTTTGAAATTTTAGCAGGACTTGTGGAAGATGGCATCATTTCCATGGATCAGGCAGAAGAGCGAGTAAAGGAAAGAAAGGAAGAGTTTATCCTGTGGTATCAGGAACATAAGAAAAGATAACGATATAGATATAGTGTGCCGGTTCTATGGCTAAAGAAATTTTGATAAGCCATCATTAAATACAAATAATCATACAAATGAAAGGAGAGACCTATGCAGTATTATTGGGTATCTATAATATCTATGTTGTTCGGAGCCTTGTTCGGAGCTTTTCTCGGTCTGATTCCGGCATCGATTGCTAAGAAAAAGGGACATAGCTTTGTTCTGTGGTGGTTTTACGGGTGGATGCTGTTTCTTATATCCATGATTCATGTGATGTTTATTGCTGATTACAGTACGGATCCAGGAAAAAAAACGACGCAGGAAAGTGTTGGGGATCAAGGAAGGATGTATGCGGCGGCGGCCGGCATTTTCTTTTTGATTGTGACTTTGTATCGGTGTTATGGGATTTTTCTGCTGAATTATTATGTATCTGTGATTCTGCCAAAGGATGTGGGATATGTGGCTGTTCTTATTGTTTTATCTGTTTTTCTGTTGATAGGAAGGAAGAATACGGCAACTTTGGCTGTTTTTGTTCTCTATAGCGTTTATGTCATTTTTTCCGGGAAGTTTTCCGGTCCCTTGGAGCTTGTTGGGATTCTTCTTCTGCTTGGGATGGCAGTGGGAAATATTCTGCCTTCACTGCAGGAAAAGGCGGCTGGAATTACGAGAATCCTATGGTTTCTGCCGGGAGCGCTGCATTTTTTTAGTTATATTCTGAAATATGCGTTCATGGGGGGATATGATTTTTTTGGTAATTGGAAGGCGGTTTTGATGTATCTGGTACAGGCTGGAGGTTATCTGATGATTGGACTTTGGTTTATGGCAAAGAAGAGGGAGCATATTTCGACATCTGTGCCAGTCAACATCTATACGGATGCTCATTGTGTGAGCGGCTCAGCCTTTATTGGAGAGGATGATACAAAGGAGGCTTCTTTGCGTTCCTATCAGTCTTTGGTGAATTCCGGGCTTATGACGGAGGCGGAGTTTGAAGAGAAAAAGAGACAGTTGTTGGAGAAGTGACATGCAGACGATTCGTGCACACTCATATAAAAAAGGTTAATTTTACACAGGCTTTTGAGAATAATCTCAAGAGCCTGTATACTTATTTTTTATTTTATACTGCTTTGAAGATGTTTCAAGAATCCGGGCGGAATCATCCGGATTGGCAGCAATCGCATGGTAACCATCGTATTTTTCTTCATAGAACCTCAGGTCTTCCAGACGGTCAGCATTTATTATTTTGCATGTTGTCCTGATAAAGACGATAGTTTTCTTTTTTACATTATATTCGGCAGCTTTTTGTTTGGTATAAGCAATGGGGGCCTCCGTAATTAGAAATTAGAAATTTCTGTAAATTTTTCTTGCACTATGTATTTTAACATGCTAAAATAAATTAAATGTTGAGAGACAACCTCTATAGATGATTCATCTCAAAGATTCTAAAAGAAGACGCTTCCGTCTTCTGATTCCCAAGATAGTATAAAAGAACGATAAAGTGAGTGTGATGCCTATGACTGCTTATTTCCAGGCTTGCAGGATAATGTAGAAGACCGTATAATGAAAGGAGAAAAATTTGAAACTAAATTTAAGCAAAGTATTCCGTTTTCGCAGAAAGGTGAATCGAAAATACAAGGATGTATTGTTCCGGTTTATCTTTCGCGACAAGAAGGATCTGCTGTCCCTGTACAATGCTATTAACGGTACGGATTATCAAAATCCGGAAGAACTGGAGATTAATACTCTGGAAAATGTCATTTACATGAAGATGAAAAATGATTTATCTTTCCTGGTAGGGGCTTCCATGAATCTCTATGAGCACCAGAGCACCTGGAATCCCAATATGCCTCTGCGCGGCCTGTTCTATTTTGCAGAGCTGTATGAGCGGTATGTAAACAGCCAGGGTTACCGATTGACAGGAAGCACACGGATTCCGCTGCCGTTTCCGAATTATATTGTGTTTTATAATGGCATGGAATGGGAAGCAGAACAGACGGAGCTGACTCTGTCAGAAGCATTTGAGGAACAAGGAGAAGACCGGAAACCAGCGTTGGAGTGTCGTGCCACGATTCTGAACATCAACAGCGGCCATAACCGGGAACTGATGGAGAAGTGCCGCAGATTGGAAGAATATGCCGAATTTATCCAGCGGATTCGCGATAATCTCCAAAAAGGAATGAGACTGGAAGGAGCAGTAGAGCGGGCCATAGAATACTGCCTGGCACACGGGATACTAGCGGACATATTGAGAAAAGGTCAGATGGAGGTTCGGAATATGCTGTTAGAAGAGTACAATGAGAAGGCAGACAGGGAGTATCTTCGGAAAGAGAGCCTGGAGGAAGGGATAAAACAAGGGAGAGAGGAAGG
The DNA here is from genome assembly GCF_036941125.1 of Candidatus Merdisoma sp. JLR.KK011. Lineage (NCBI taxonomy): Bacteria > Bacillati > Bacillota > Clostridia > Lachnospirales > Lachnospiraceae > Candidatus Merdisoma > Candidatus Merdisoma sp. JLR.KK011. The sequence goes on from NZ_JAYWSZ010000003.1 coordinate 354,769, forward strand.
AAGAAAAGAAGGAAGGGAAGAGGGGAGAAAAGAAGGGAGAGAGGAAGGAAGAAAAGAAGGAAGAGAGGAAGGAATAGCACTTGGAAGCTTTGAAATCTTAGCAGGACTTGTGGAAGATGGTATCATTTCCATGGATCAGGCAAAGAAGCGCGTAAAGGAAAGAAAAGAAGAATTTATTCTGTGGTATCAGAAGCGGAAGAAAAAGTAACTACTTTATACGAATATGACAAAGTTTACAAAGGATTTGCGGAAAATGAAATCCTGTCAGAACACATCACGAAGTACAGATTTATCTTTGAAAAAAGTTTTTAATAGATTAAATTGTTCACCGTTTTTTCTGTTTTTACTTGACAGAAGAAAAGAAATGTAATAGTATAATAACCAGTAAAGCGAACAAATATTCGAAAACAAATGTTTGCATAAGAAGCCAGCAGTATCCGTCCGTAAACAAAGCGGTTTACAGAGCCTGGTCTTTGCAGTTGAACATGGACACAGACAGGAGCATACAAGAAGGATATTGCGGAATCAGAATAGGAGAATGAAGATGGTAAAAGAAGAAAAGCTAAAAGCATTGGATGCAGCGCTGGGACAGATTGAGAAGCAGTTCGGCAAGGGCTCCGTTATGAAGCTGGGAGATAAGGGAGCCCATATGCAGATAGAGACGACACCCACCGGATGTCTAAGCCTTGATATGGCTCTAGGCCTGGGAGGCGTTCCCAAGGGAAGGATTATCGAGGTCTACGGACCGGAATCCAGCGGTAAGACTACGGTTGCCCTGCATATGGTAGCGGAGGTCCAGAAGCGCGGCGGAATCGCGGGCTTCATTGATGCGGAGCACGCTCTGGACCCTGTCTACGCTAAGAATATCGGAGTGGACATTGACAATCTGTACATATCCCAGCCGGACAACGGCGAACAGGCTCTGGAGATTACGGAGACCATGGTGCGCTCCGGAGCAGTGGATATCATCATCGTAGACTCTGTGGCGGCCCTGGTGCCGAAGGCAGAGATTGAGGGAGACATGGGCGATTCCCATGTAGGTCTTCAGGCGAGACTGATGTCCCAGGCATTAAGGAAGCTGACAGCCGTGACCAGCAAGTCTAACTGTACCGTGATCTTTATCAACCAGCTCCGTGAGAAGATTGGCGTGATGTTCGGCAATCCGGAGACTACGACAGGAGGCCGCGCCCTGAAGTTTTATTCCTCCATCCGCCTGGATGTGCGCCGTGTGGAGACCTTGAAGCAGGGCGGAGAGATGGTAGGCAACCGCACCAAGATCAAGGTAGTTAAGAATAAGATTGCCCCGCCCTTTAAGGAAGCAGAGTTCGACATTATGTTCGGTGAAGGTATTTCCCGTGAGGGGGATATCCTGGATCTGGCAGTGAATACAGGTGTGGTGAATAAGAGCGGCGCCTGGTATGCTTACAACGGCGACAAGATTGGGCAGGGGCGTGAGAATGCCAAGACTTATCTGCGGCAGAACGCAGCTGTGTGTCAGGAGATCGAAGAGCGCGTGCGCGAGGGCTTCGGCCTGGATTCCGCTGTGATTCCGGAGGAGAAACCGGCTGGCGAGCCAAAGGAAAAGAAGGCAAAGGCGGCTGCTGAAAAATAATGGATGAATTAAAACGGGCAAAGCACCGTGCCCTCTATCTTCTGGAACGGTGTGATCGGACAGAACAGGAGCTTCGAACGAAGCTTAGCCGGAATTATGATCCGGAGATTGTAGATGAAGCGGTCCGTTATGTAAAGCAGTATGGTTATATAGATGACAGACGATACGCCGTCAATTATCTGAAAAGCCGCTGCCAGGTAAAGAGCCGCCGGCAGGTAGAGCAGGAGCTTCTCTATAAGAAAGGGATTTCCCGTGATGTACTGGAGGAGGCCTGCCAGGAGACGGAACCTCAGGATGAAAGCCTTCTGATTCGAAGGTGGATGGAGAAGAAGCATTATTCCCCGGAGGAAGCTACCCAGGAGGAACAGCGCAGGTTGTATCTGTTTCTTATGCGCAGAGGATTTCGGAGTGAAGATATTTTAAAAGAACTCCGCTGCCGGGATGAATAAAAACTTCAGACAGCTCAGATAATTTCCCTATATTATGTGTGGAAATTCCGAGTTTTTTCCATACACTCTTGACCAAGAATTCCTATTTGTGCTAGTATGATAATGATGCCTTAGAGCAGGAAAAAAAGCAGCTTCAAGGCAGAAAGAAGAGCGTCTGCAGCGCCCGGACGGGCAGGCAGGTTCGATTTTAGGAGGAAATTATATGAATTTACTGGCAACAGGCGGCGGAACAATGGGATTTGAAGTTATCATTATGTATGTGGTATTGATCGGCGCCATGATGTACTTTATGGCAATCCGCCCCCAGAAGAAGGAGCAGAAGCGTGTGAACGCTATGCTTTCCACCATGGAGGTGGGGGATGTGGTAGTGACAACCAGCGGATTTTACGGCGTTCTGATTGACATTACTGAGGACGATGTGATTGTGGAATTCGGAAGCAACCGAAACTGCAGAATTCCTATGAAAAAAGCAGCAATAGCAGAGGTGGAGAAGAACAATGAGTAAGAAACCGACAGTATTGATGATTTTGGACGGCTACGGCCTGAATGAGAGAACAGACGGCAATGCAGTAGCCGAGGCAAAGACGCCGGTGATGGATAAGCTGATGGCAGAGTATCCCTTTGTGAAGGGCAATGCAAGCGGACTGGCCGTAGGACTTCCGGACGGGCAGATGGGCAATTCCGAGGTAGGCCACCTGAATATGGGAGCAGGCCGTATCGTATACCAGGAGCTGACACGTATCACAAAAGAGATCGAGGACGGCGTGTTTTTTGAAAACGAAGCTTTGGTAAAAGCTGTGGAGAATGCAAAGGCAAAGGATTCCGCTCTCCATATGTACGGCCTTGTATCCGACGGCGGCGTGCATAGCCATAATACCCATATTTACGGCCTTCTGGAGCTGGCAAAGCGTCATGGGCTTAAGAAGGTTTATGTTCACTGCTTTTTGGACGGAAGAGATACGCCTCCGGCCTCCGGCAAGGATTATGTGCAGGAGCTGGCAGACAAGATGGCGGAGATTGGCATAGGCCAGGTAGCTTCCGTCATGGGACGTTATTATGCTATGGATCGTGACAATCGCTGGGATCGTGTAGAGCTGGCATACAAAGCTCTTACAAAGGGCGAGGGTGTGGAAGCAGCCGATGGCGTCAGCGCCATTGCAGCTTCTTATGAGAAGGGTGTCAATGATGAATTCGTGGTTCCGGCTGTTGTGATGAAGGACGGGAAGCCTCTGGCAACCGTTCAGGATGGAGATTCCATTATCTTCTTTAACTTCCGTCCCGACCGGGCAAGAGAGATTACAAGGGCTTTCTGTGACGATGAGTTTACAGGCTTTGAGAGAGAGAAGAAGCTTGATCTCACTTATGTATGCTTTACAGAATATGATGTAACCATCCCCAATAAGCTGGTCGCTTTCCACAAGGTAGAGCTTCACAATACCTTCGGCGAGTATCTGGCCGCTCATGGAAAGACCCAGGCCCGTATTGCCGAGACGGAGAAGTATGCACACGTAACCTTCTTCTTCAACGGCGGCGTGGAAGAGCCAAACGAGGGTGAGGATCGTATCCTGGTGAAGTCTCCCAAGGTTGCCACCTACGATCTGCAGCCGGAGATGAGCGCTTACGGTGTCTGCGATAAGCTGACAGAGGCGGTGCGGTCTCAGAAGTATGATGTGATTATTATTAATTTTGCCAACCCGGACATGGTAGGCCATACAGGAATCGAGGCTGCGGCCGTTAAGGCTGTGGAAGCAGTGGACGAATGTGTAGGCAAGGCTGTTGAGGCTGTCAAAGAGGTGGGCGGCCAGATGTTTATCTGTGCCGATCACGGCAATGCGGAGCAGCTGGTAGACTACGGCACAGGTGCGCCCTTTACAGCCCATACCACCAATCCTGTGCCCTTTATTCTGGTTAATGCAGATCCGGCCTATAAGCTGCGTGAGGGCGGCTGTCTGGCGGATATCATTCCTACGCTGATTGAACTGATGGGAATGGAACAGCCAAAGGAGATGACAGGAAAGTCCCTGCTGGTAAAATAAAATGATAGTTTTTCTGATTGTTTCGCATAAGAGATAGAAAGAAGTATAGAACCTCTTTTTTCTGCAAAAGATACCTTATTAGACGATAAGCAGGAACAGCGCAAAAGCGTTATCTATTTTGCAGAAAAAGGAGGTTTTTTATGCACTTATTTTTACCGATTACAGATATTACGGCCAGGGAGATTCTAGATTCCAGGGGAAATCCTACCGTAGAGGCGGAGGTTACGGTGGAGGGCGGCATCACCGGCCGGGCTTCTGTGCCGTCGGGAGCGTCCACGGGCAAATTCGAGGCCGTGGAGCTGCGTGACGGCCAGTACCGCTATCTGGGCCTTGGCGTTGAGAAAGCGGTTCACAATGTAAATGTAAAGCTGACGGATGTACTGATCGGGGAGAATGCTCTTCGCCAGTCACGTATCGATCATCTGCTGGTTGATGCTGACGGCACAGACAACAAGTCTAACTTAGGCGCCAATGCTACTTTAAGTGTCTCTATGGCAGTGGCAAAGGCAGCGGCAAGGTTTTTGGAGCTGCCCTTGTATCAGTATCTGGGCGGCGCCCATGCTAAGCGGCTTCCTGTTCCCATGATGAATATTTTGAACGGCGGAAAGCATGCGGACAATACGGTAGACCTGCAGGAATTTATGATTATGCCAGTGGGGGCGTGTTGTTTTAAGGAAGGACTCCGGATGGGAGCAGAGATCTACTACAAGCTGAAGCTGCTCCTCAAAAAACGGGGCTTGTCCACGGCAGTGGGCGACGAGGGCGGCTTTGCGCCTGACCTTGCGGACTCCAGAGAGGTGCTGGACTGTATTGTAGAAGCCATTCAGATGGCAGATTATAAGCCGGGAGAGCAGGTACAGATTGCCATTGATGCGGCATCCAGCGAGCTTTACGATGAGAAAACGGGAGCTTATGTATTCCCCGGAGAGAGCCGTATGACTGGGGAAAAGGTTCTGCGTTCTCCTGAGGAAATGGTGGACTATTACGAAGACCTTCTGGAGCGCTATCCTATTGTATCCATTGAAGACGGGCTGATGGAAGAGGACTGGGACGGCTGGCAGATGCTTACAAAGCGTCTGGGGCGCCGGGTACAGTTAGTCGGGGACGATCTCTTTGTAACGAATGTAAAAAGACTCGGCATGGGCATAGAGAAGCATGCGGGCAATTCCATCCTGGTGAAGGTAAACCAGATTGGAACGGTTTCCGAAGCCATGGATGCCATTGAGCTGGCAAAGGTGAGCGGCTATACCACAGTGATTTCCCACCGTTCCGGTGAGACAGAGGAGGATTTTATTGCAGATCTGGCTGTTGCGGTGAATGCAGGCCAGATTAAGACAGGCGCACCCTGCCGTATGGACCGGGTTGCGAAGTATAACCAGCTTCTGCGGATTGAGGAGGAGCTGGGAGAAGTGGGGATGTATTACAATCCTTTTTACAGAAAGTCATAGAAAGTCTTTTATCGTTTTACCAAAGGATGACTGCACACAAGACGACTGCACATAAGACGACTGCATACAAGAAGATGCAACAAGACGATTGCAAACAAGATGATTGCCGCAATATATTTCTTGACACAAACCGGAACCTATGGTAAAGTCTAAAGGTATGGAAATTGCCGGTATTCAGTAATCGGACACTCCGACCCTTACTTGATATGCGGCTTATGAAAAAAAGGAGGCAGTCATTATGATCGCAAAAGAAAAAAAGCAGGCAATCATTGCCGAGTACGGCTTAAAGCCGGGTGACACTGGTTCACCGGAGGTGCAGGTAGCTATCCTGACCGCCCGTATCCAGGAATTAACCGAGCATCTGAAGGAGAATCCGAAGGATCATCATTCCAGAAGAGGACTCTTAAAGATGGTTGGCCAGAGACGTAATATGCTGGCTTATCTGAAGAGAACCGATATCACACGTTATCGTAGTCTGATTGAGAGACTTGGACTGAGAAAGTAAGCTTAAAAAGGGGCGGAGGGATACTTCCGCCCTCATTTACGTTTATGTAAACCTATCAACCAAACAGGAGAACAGAACCGAGACCACTGATGTATGTATGAGCGGCAGAGTGGTTACTGCTCACGCCGTGCCCAGTAACGCAGAGTGTTCATAGATAGATCAGTAGTTTCGGGGCCGCAGTCCGGAAAGCGGAGAGCGGCAGACAAGATTCTCCTGAACCAGAAAATGTAAGTAAAAGGCTGCTGGCCACGGCGTTGAACAGCAGCGAGGAAAAGAAAAGGAGATTACCCATGTACAAGAGTTATTCCATGGAGCTTGCAGGCCGCACACTGACCGTAGACATCGGAAGAGTGGCAAAGCAGGCAAGCGGAGCCGCATTTATGCACTACGGCGAAACTACTGTACTGTCCACGGCGACAGCATCAGACAAACCGAGAGAAGGCATTGATTTCTTCCCCTTAAGCGTAGAGTATGAGGAGAAGCTGTATTCCGTAGGCAAGATTCCCGGCGGATTCAATAAGAGGGAAGGCAAGGCATCCGAGAACGCCGTGCTTACCTCCCGTGTTATCGATCGTCCCATGCGTCCCCTGTTCCCCAAGGATTACCGCAACGACGTAACCTTGAACAATCTGGTTCTTTCCGTAGATCCCGGGTGCAGCCCTGAGCTGACTGCTATGCTGGGATCCGCCATTGCGACGGCTGTTTCCGACATTCCTTTTGCAGGACCCTGTGCAATGACCCAGATTGGAATGATCGACGGAGAATTTATCGTGAATCCGGGCCAGAATCAGTATAAGGTATCCGACCTTAAGCTGACGGTGGCATCTACCAGGGAAAAGGTGATTATGATTGAAGCAGGGGCCAATGAGATTCCTGAGGCCAAGATGATCGAAGCCATTTACCTGGCCCATGAGGTCAATCAGCAGGTCATTGCCTTTATTGACAAGATTGTTGCTGAGTGCGGCAAGGAAAAGCATACTTATACAAGCTGCGCAGTTCCCGAGGAGCTGTTTGCAGCCATCAGAGAGCAGGTTCCTCCTGAGGAAATGGAAAAAGCCGTATTTACAGACGAGAAGCAGGTGCGGGAGGAAAACATCCGCCAGATTACCGCAAAGCTGGAGGAAGCATTTGCGGAGAAGGAAGAGTGGCTTGAGGTTCTTGGAGAGGCTATTTACCAGTATCAGAAGAAGACCGTCCGCAAGATGATCTTGAAGGATCACAAGCGTCCCGACGGCCGCGAGATTACCCAGATCCGTCCGCTGGCAGCGGAGGTAGATCTGATTCCGCGGGTACACGGCTCTGCCATGTTTACCAGAGGCCAGACCCAGATCTGCAACATCTGTACCCTTGCGCCCTTATCTGAGGCTCAGAGACTGGACGGCCTGGATGAAAATGAGACAAGCAAGCGTTATATGCACCATTACAATTTCCCCAGCTACTCTGTAGGAGAGACAAAGCCGAGCAGAGGACCGGGGCGCCGGGAGATTGGACACGGGGCTTTGGCAGAGCGTGCGCTTCTGCCCGTGCTTCCCTCTGAGGAGGACTTCCCCTATGCTATCCGTACCGTATCCGAGACCTTTGAGTCCAACGGCTCTACTTCCATGGCTTCCACCTGTGCTTCCTGCATGTCTCTGATGGCGGCAGGCGTGCCCATCAAGAAGATGGTAGCCGGCATTTCCTGCGGTCTGGTGACCGGGGAGACCGATGATGATTATGTTCTGCTGACGGATATCCAGGGCCTGGAGGACTTCTTTGGAGATATGGACTTCAAGGTAACAGGAACTACCGAGGGTATCACGGCCATTCAGATGGATATTAAGATTCACGGTCTGACACGTCCTATCGTAGAGGGCGCCATTGCAAGATGCCGTGAGGCGCGGATGTTCATTATGGATACCTGCATGAAGCCCTGTATCGCAGAGCCCAGAAAAGAGGTTGGGCCTTATGCGCCGAAGATTATCCAGATTCAGATCGATCCCCAGAAGATCGGCGATGTGGTGGGCCAGAGAGGAAAGACCATCAATACCATCATTGAGCAGACCGGCGTGAAGATTGACATTGACGACGACGGAGCCGTATCCGTATGCGGCACAGACCAGGCCGGCATGGACAAGGCGGTTGAGCTGATCAAGATCATTGTGACCGATTTTGAAGAGGGCATGGTGCTCACCGGCAAGGTAGTCAGCATCAAGGAGTTCGGCGCCTTCCTGGAGTTCGCTCCGGGTAAGGAAGGAATGGTTCACATCTCCAAGATTGCAAAGCAGAGAATCAACCATGTGGAGGATGTGCTGACCCTGGGCGATGTGGTGAAGGTTGTATGCCTTGGCAAGGACAAGATGGGCCGGCTGAGCTTCAGCATGAAGGATGTAAAATAATGTAACTATTCTGCAGCCGGAACCGCTGCAGAATCATAGAACAGGCAGAATGCTTGTTTAGCGAACCATAAGAAGAGGTGTTGGAAAATAATTTTCTGACACCTTCTTTTACATAAACGCTTTGAAAGTACCTGTAAGGTGGAAAGGAATGTCCCTTATGAAATGTTCCGTTGCAATTTACGGCGCCCAGATGGTGGCTGTGAGAGTATACTTTGCTTTGAAGAAATTGTATCCGGATGTCCGGACGGAGGTTTTTCTTGTCAGCAGCCAGGCAGGCAATCCCTCCTCCATTGACGGAATTCCGGTTATGGAATTTAAGGAGTTTCACCGAAGAGACATGCGGATTCTGATTGCGGCTCCGGATGTACACCATAGTGAAGTGGCTGCCGCCCTGGAAAAAAGAGATTTTACGAATTATCAATGCATAGATTCCAAGGCAGAGGCAGAGCTTCTGAAAGCTTTCTATGGAGAAGAAGGGCGTTTTTGCCCTCTGGCTTCTTATAGTCTGGGGCCCGCAGAGACGGCTGGGAATGCAGAGAATATAGAGAATATAGAGCATACAAAAGGGGTTCCGCTCAATATTGCGGTCTATATGTCAAAGTTTTACAAAGACAGGCCGCTGAAAAGCGCCTATGAGCTGCCTGCCTGGGTGCATCCCATTCAGGCCGGGGCGGCTCTTACAGAAAGCCGGATTGCGGATATTCTGGATAATGAGGGGGAGCATATTTCCATGAAAAATCCCAATTATTCAGAGCTGACGGCTTCCTACTGGGCCGGAAAGCACGGAACGGCAGATTATCTGGGGCTGTATCATTACCGGCGGATTTTGGATGTGACGGGGGAAGACTTGCGTCGTATCGGGGCCAATGACATTGACGTGATTCTTCCCTACCCCTCCATGCACTGCCCGGATATCCGGGAGCACCGCAAGCGTTATCTGAAAGATGCAGACTGGGAGGCTATGCTTCTTGCGCTGAAGGAATTGGAGCCGGCCTATGGGGAAGCTCTTCCGAAGCTGTTTCAGGGGCAGTATTTTTATAATTTCAATATGCTGATTGCAAAAAGAGAGATATACCGGCAATACTGCGACTGGATGTTTCCGATTCTGGCAAGGACGGAGGAGCTGAGCGTTCCCAAAGGCAGTGAGCGGAAGGATCGCTACATCGGCTATCTGGGAGAGAGCTTAACCACCCTGTTCTTTTTATACCATGAAAAGGATTTTAAGATTGCGCATACAGGCTGTCTTATGTTAATCTGATAAGGAATCAAGGGAATTCGAAAGGATGGTGCAGGGATGGCAAGAACCGTTGGGATCGGCATACAAAGCTTTGAAAAAATAAGAAGAAACAACTGCTTTTATGTGGACAAGACAGGATTTATCAAAGAATGGTGGGAAAACCAGGATGATGTCACCTTAATTACCCGTCCCAGGCGTTTTGGAAAAACCTTGATGATGGATACTCTGGAACAGTTTTTCTCCATAAAGTACAAAGAGAACGGAGAACTGTTTGAGGGTCTGTCCATTTGGAAGGAAGAAAAATACCGGGAGCTCCAAGGCACTTACCCGGTGATAGCCTTAAGTTTTGCAGAAATAAAAGAGTGTAACTATAGAGATGTCCGCAGAAGGATGAATCAAATGCTGACAGGGCTGTATGCAAGGCACTATTACCTTATGAACAGCGATGCTTTCACAGCGGCAGACAGGCGGTTCTTTGAGAGCGTCCGGGAGGATATGGGGGATGTGGAAGCGGCTATGGCCCTTCAGAAGCTGTCGGAATTTCTTTTTCGCCATCACGGGAAGCGGACGTTGATTCTTCTGGATGAGTATGACACGCCGCTGCAGGAAGCATATGCAGGCGGCTATTGGGAAGAGCTTGCAGCATTTGTCAGAAGTATGTTTAACACTTCTTTTAAAAGCAATCCCTACCTGGAGCGCGCCATTATGACTGGAATCACCCGTGTCAGCAAGGAATCCATCTTTTCGGATCTGAATAATCTGGAAGTGATAACGGCGACTACCGGCAAATATGGAGATGCTTTTGGATTCACACAGAAGGAGATATCCGCCGCCTTAGAAGAGTATGGATTGACGGAAGAGAAAGAGGAGGTAAAGTACTGGTACGACGGTTTTACCTTTGGAGACGTAAGCAATATTTACAATCCATGGTCGATTATCAACTATCTGGATAAGCGTGAATACCGTCCGTATTGGGCAAACACCAGCAGTAATGGATTGATAGGAAAATTGATACGGGAGGGAGATCCCGGCATCAAGATGGCAATGGAAGATCTTCTGCATGGAAAAGCCTTTTCTACCGGACTGGACGAACAGATTGTATTCAGCCAGCTGGAAAGCAGAGAAAGCGCCGTCTGGAGCCTTTTGCTGGCAAGCGGCTATGTAAAGCTGAAAAGCTATACGCTCAAAGCGGGAAGAATAAAATGCGAAGTTCTCTTGACAAACCAGGAAGTCCGTGTAATGTTTGAAGAAATGATAGACGACTGGTTTGCAGAGTTTACGCCGGCTTACAATGGATTTGTAAAGGCTCTGCTTCGAGGCGATCTGGAAGAAATGAACTATTATATGAGTCGTGTGACAGAACAAACCTTTAGTTTCTTTGATACAGGAAAAAAGGCCTCCAAGACAGCAGAGCCGGAGCGCTTTTATCATGGCTTTGTCCTGGGGCTGCTGGCAGATCTGAGAGAGCAGTATATCCTGACCTCCAATCGTGAAAGCGGCCTCGGCCGATATGATGTGATGCTTGAGCCCACGGGAGAAGCGGACGATGCGATTATCATAGAATTTAAAGTATTTCGGCCGGAAAAGGAAAAAAGCCTGGAGGACACCTTGGAAGCCGCACTCACTCAGATAGAAGAAAAACATTACGCCGCCGCTCTGGAGGCCAAAGGCATCGCGCCGGATCGAATCCGCAAATACGGCTTTGTCTTTGAAGGAAAGAAGGTATTAATCGGATGAATCAATACAAAAAAGAAGTAAGCTACTGGGCAGCACAAGACAGCCTTTTATCCCCCCTGGAAGGAAACACCATCCTCCTTTCCGGCGCTGCCGGAATGGTGGGAAAATGTCTGATAGACATTCTGATGGAGCACAACAAACATGCAGAACAAAAAATCCGCATCACAGCCCTCAGCAGAAACAAAGAAAAGGCCAGAGAGCGTTTCGCCCAATATTGGGATCGGGAAGAATTCCAATACCTGTCCTGCGATGTGAATATTCCCATACCCCAGTGCGGCCCGGCGGACTACCTCATTCATGCGGCCAGCAACACCCATCCCATGCAGTATTCCCAGGACGCCATCGGCACCATAGCCACCAACATCACAGGAACACAGAATCTCCTGGAGTATGCCGTCTCCCACAAGACGAAGCGCTGCTGCTTCCTGTCCTCCGTAGAGATATACGGAGAAAACCGCGGAGACACGGAAAAATTTGAAGAAAATTACCTGGGCTACATCGACTGCAACACCGTCCGGGCCGGCTACCCCGAAAGCAAACGCCTGGGAGAAGCCCTGTGCAACGCATACCGCCAGACCCACAATCTGGAATTTGTCATATCCCGGCTGAGCCGCGTTTACGGTCCGACCATGCTGCTGACAGACTCCAAAGCAATCGCCCAGTTCATCAAAAAAGCCGCTGCAGGAGAAGACATCATATTAAAAAGCGAGGGAAATCAAAAATACTCCTACACCTATGTCACTGACGCAGCCTCCGCCATCTTATACACCCTGTTAAAGGGTGAGACCGGAGAAGCCTACAACGCAGCCGACGACCAGTCCGATATCACTCTGAAAGACATGGCCGCCTACCTGGCCCGGCTGGCTGGCTCCCGGGTGATCTTTCAGCTTCCGGAAGAAACCGAGCGCAGAGGTTATTCCGTTACCACAAAAGGAATGCTTGACGCATCCCGTTTAAAAAAGATAGGCTGGCAGCCCAGAGTACACATCAAAGAGGGATTAACTGACACGGTAGAATTCTTAGAGAAAAATCCTGAAGGCAGATTGTAAGCCGTCACATTACAAAAAACAGAAAGCTTACCGGCGCCGGGGCTCATCCTTCTGGGGATGCCCCGGCGCTGCTGTCTGCCGTTTCTGCATTCTGCTCCCCGTCAGCAGAAGCGTCATCTGCCGCTTCCCCCCGGGGTTCTTTTGGAACAAACTTTAGAAAATAAGCATAAATATCCACCACTGCCTGATAAAGCTCCTCCGGAATCTCCGATCCCAGATTCAGCTGCGTCAGCACCGTGGCCAGTGAATTGTCCTCATACACCGGCACTCCGTTGTCATTGGCCACCTCCACGATCTTCTCCGCCAGATACCCCATCCCGGAGGCCACAATCACCGGAGCCGCATTCCGGTTCTCATCATATTTTAAAGCAACTGCTTTTTTGTTCAAAACCTCATTAAATTGTGACATTGACCGAATTCTTCCTTTCAAAAATCTTTGGAAATACCGCGGATACCGGAATCGACCCCTTGGCCTGCTCCACTCCCAGGTACTCACAGTTCAAACCGTTCCGTTCCAGAATCTCCCCCATTCCCTTCTTAATATCCGATTCAAAGGTGGACAAGTGTTCCGGATAGAAGAGCCGCATGCTTATATTTTCCTTCTCATACACCATCAGAAGATCGAAGAACCCCACATCCTTAATGTCAAACTTAATCAAAAGCTTGGATGTCCGCTCCTTGGGGTCCGCAGAAGCGCTTCCGTCCTCATCGGGATCAATCCACATCTCCGAGAACATCAGCTGCCCGTTCAGCTCAATGGGAAGCATCAGATGGAGAACCGGCATATACACGCTCTCGTTAAGGAGCAGGGCGTTAACCACATTCTCAAATACCTGGCGGTTCTCAAGCCCGGCATCCCCCCGTATTCCGCTTTCTACAATGCTTAAGAACTTATCAGCCCAGGCGCATTTTCCGGCGGCCTTGTCAAAATTCATCCGCATCAGAAGCTCCCGGAGCTGTTCCTCGTCCATGCCCTCAAAGGTCTTCTGGAAGGAGGGGAACTTCAGCAGATTCTTAAAATCCGAGATGAGCTGATCCAAATCCCCGTTCTCATACCGGGCCGCATTGTAAGTAAGCTGCGCTACCAGATCACGGAGAGAACCCATATTCCGGGTCTGGGCTATGTACTTTGCAAGAAAGGGAATGATATCCTGCTGAAGGCGGGCCGTATTCTGCGCCGTATCCTGGGGGCCTTTGTGGCCCAGGCCCTGGGTGAGCTGATCCAGAAGCTCACGCTGCTCATGGAACATGTATTTTTTAATATCGCTTAGGAGATCCTTCATATTCTCCATCAGATGCTTGCCCGAGGACATATCGGAGTACCGTTTTAAAAAGGCAAGGATAGCAGCCCTCTGCTCCACCGTGGGGGCGTTGTTCAGGGCTTCGCGCATAAGCGCAAAAAAAGGCCCTTGAAAGCGGACGGAGCCGGACAACTGATTTTTCAGAAATTCCACAAGCTCTGCGTCGGTCATCTTCAAAAGCTGGAAAAAGGTGGAAATATCCTCCGCTGTGTCTGCGCCGATGCCGGCCTCCACCAGATTCGCCATGCCGCCGAACATCAGCTTGGACATGGTGTCCGAGAGCTCCGGCGTGTCCCTAAGAAGCTGTACAAAGGCTCCGAAATTGGAATCATAGCTTGCGCTTAGCTGGGCGCCGCTTTGGGAATTGGCGTCGGAACGGTTGTCGGGCCGCACTACCCGGTTTGGATCCACCGGATTCTGAATCTGCATTTTGTCCGGCTGGTTCTGGGTATTATTCCTTACATTATTCTCATAGCCTGTTGGTGGAGTGGTCACTCGTAAAATATTTGCCATTTTTTTCTCCCGATATGATAAATTTCTCTTATTTTTTTATTATTATCTTCCGATATATAATATATATCTCAAAATAAGGTGGTGCTAATATTATGGACAATGGTATGGACAACATGCTGGACATGTATCTTTTTGAAACAAATTCATTACTTGAGCAGTTAGACGAGCTATTAATAGAGGCAGAGAAGAATGAGGAGTTTACTACGGATGATGTTAACGAAATCTTCCGGGCCATGCACACGATCAAAGGTTCCTCGGCCATGATGGAATTCAACTCTCTGATGACAATTGCCCACCGGATTGAAGACCTGTTTTTCTTTGTTCGGGAAAACGGTATCGATTCCCTCAACAGTACGGATAAGAGCGAATTGTTTAATCTAACGTTCAAGTCCACGGATGTGCTCCGGGGCGAAGTTGAGAAGCTGGAGAATAACGAGCCTCTTAGTACTAATATCGACAGTATGACTTCAGAAATTAATAGTTTTCTGAATAAAATTAGCGGCACAGGCGAACCGGAGGAGGAAGCCCCGGCCGCTCAGGAGGATGTACCGGAAGTTAAGGCCTCCGGCGGAAGCGAGGCAGGCCAGAAGCTTGTGGAGTCTTTCGGAAGCAAATGCCCGTTTTTCCTTCAGATCTTTTTTGACGAAGGCTGCGGCATGGAGAATCTCAGAGCTTTTATGCTGGTGAACGCCCTTCACGGAACGGCCATGGAATTTGAATTCTATCCCGAGGACGTGGAGAGCAACGGAGCTGCCAGCGAGGCCATTATCGACCATGGCTTCTTTGTGGGCCTGCATTCCGAGGAGGATGTGAATAAGGCCATCGCCGTAGTGGAGGAGCAGGGAAGCATCCAGACCTACGAGGTGATTCACGCCCAGGAGAAGAAGGCGGAGGACGAGAAACCCAAGGCGGCAGATGTACCGAAGGAAGCTCCGGCCCAGGCAGAACCGGCCAAGGGGAATCCGGCCGTGAAAGAGGCTGCCGGCGCCCAGCCCCAGCAGCATGCAAAGCAGAGCCTTATCAGCGTGAACCTTTCCAAGCTGGATGCGCTGCAGGCTATTGTGGGAGAGATTGTAATCACAGAGTCCATGGTAGCGTCTTCGCCGGAGCTTCAGGGCCTGAAGCTGGACAGCTTCCTGAAGTCCACGCGTCAGCTTCGGAAGCTGACGGATGATCTTCAGGATATCAGCATGTCCCTTAGAATGGTGTCCATCTCCGGTACTTTCCAGAAGATGAACCGGATTGTCCGGGATATGAAGAAGGCATTGGGTAAGGATGTGCGCCTGACGATTATCGGTGAGGATACAGAGATTGATAAGACCATTATCGACAGCATCAGCGATCCCATTATGCATATTGTGCGTAACTCCATGGACCATGGCATTGAGGTTACCAAGGAGGAGCGTATCGCAGCCGGCAAGGATCCGCAGGGAGAACTTGTTTTATCCGCTTCCCATACGGGCAGCGAGGTGATTATCTCCATTTCCGACGACGGGCAGGGCATGGATACGGAGAAGATCCTGGCCAAGGCAGCGAGAAACGGACTTCTGACAAAACCTGAGAGCGAGTATTCGAAGAAAGAGATTCTTGCATTACTGATGCTGCCGGGCTTCTCTACCAACGAAGAGGTGACGGAGTTCTCCGGCCGCGGCGTTGGCATGGACGTTGTGAAGAAGAACGTGGAGAGCGTAGGCGGAACCATCAGCATCACAAGCGAGCTGGGACAGGGAAGCTGTACTACCTTGAAGATTCCGCTGACTATGGCCATTGTAGACGGTATGGAGATTCGCGTGGGACGGTCCATTTTCACCATTCCCATTTCCAATATCCGCCAGTCCATCAAGATTGCCAAGGAGAATGTGCTGCATGACGCCAAGGGCAACGAGATTGTGAAAATTATGGATGAGTTTTATCCCATTATCCGTCTCCATGAGTTCTATAACATTGAGCCGGAGGTAACGAACATTGAGGACGGCATTCTGATCTGGGTAGAGGCAGGCGACCATTCCTACTGTATGTTTGTGGATGAGCTTCTGGGAGAACGCCAGATAGTGGTAAAACCGCTTCCTTCCTATTTAAATAGCTTCAATATCAAGGATTACGGAATCAGCGGTTGTACCATCCTGGGTGACGGAAACATCAGTATTATCCTGGAAGTAATGAATCTTTATAATGCGGCAAATGTATAATATATAGAGAGTTGGAGGAAAATACATGTCTACGGAACAAATGCAGAATACAAATATGGACGGTCAGGAGAATGCGGCACCCGAGGCTGACATGTCCATGGAGCGTTACTTAACCTTTCGTTCAGACGGCACTACAATGGGCGTGAGTACCGATTATGTTATTGAGATTCTTACGGATCAGATGATTACCGAGATTCCCATGGTGCCCAATTTTATCAAGGGAATCATCAATATGCGCGGACAGATTGTGCCGATTATTGACATGCGGCTTAAGATGGGCAAGTTTGCCGACAGCACAGATACCACTTGCATCATTGTCCTGGAGATTGATTCTACCTGTGTGGGAATCCAGGTGGACGGAGTAGAGCAGGTATTGGATATTGATAAGACTCAGATTTCGCCGATTCCTGTGGAGGATCAGCAGGGACTGGTGGACGGAATGATTTCCCTAAGCAGCCAGGAGGTGCTGTTGTTCCTGAACTGCCAGGAGTTAATTCGCACGTATTAAGGATGAGCTCCCGGGGGCCTGCAAAAAACGCAGAGCCTTCCGGGAGTATATCGAGTTAAGCGGCTTTACCCTTAAGTGCTGTCACACAGCGGCTTTAAAACGGAACTGGAATAGGAGGATGTTATGCTTACAATCACAGATGGCGATTTTCTGCGGCTGATTAACTTTGTGAAGGCCAATTACGGAATTGATTTATCTAAGAAAAAGCAGCTTATTATGGGCCGGCTTTCAGGAACCATTATGTCTATGGGCTTTGAGTCCTTTAAGGATTACGTGGATTATCTGCTGAAGAACAAAAAGCCGGAAGATCTGGAGCTGATGCTGAATAAGCTTACTACAAACTACACATATTTTATGCGTGAGGAAGCTCATTTCAAATTCTTTACGGAGACCATACTTCCTTATCTGGAAAAGACCAAGAAGAATAAGGTCTTAAGCATCTGGAGCGCTGGATGCTCCTCCGGAGAGGAACCCTACACGATTTCCATGCTGCTGAAGGAGTATTTCGGCTCTAAGCCGGGATGGGACACCCGGGTGCTGGCCACGGATATTTCCAGGAATGCCCTAGGGGCGGCCCAGCATGCAGTGTACGATGAAAGCTCCTTAAAGGAAGTGCCTCCCACCTGGAAGACCAAGTACTTTGTCAAGACGCCGGAGCCTGGAATCTATGAGGTTGCGCCGCTGATTAAGAACAATGTTATTTTCCGGACCTTTAATCTTATGGAGCCTATCCATTTCAAGCTGAAGTTTGACGTGATTTTCTGCAGAAATGTTATGATTTACTTTGACCAGGCGACGAAGGAGGCTCTGGTGAAGCGTTTCTATCAGGCTACCAATCCGGGAGGATATCTGCTGATTGGCCATTCAGAGAGTTTGAATAAGGAAAATACGCCTTACAAGTATCTGATGCCGGCCACATATCGAAAAGAATAATATCAACTATGGTTCATAAACGGAACCGTAACCGGTAATTCTATATTTAGAAAGGCTTTGATGAACGATGATTAAAAAAATAAGAGTGTTCGTGGTGGATGACTCTATCTTTTTCCGGCAGATGCTGATCAACGATCTGAAGGAGCGCAGCAATCTGGAGGTGGTGGGCTTTGCGGCCAGTGCTCTTGAGGCGCGGACAAAGATTCCAACCATAAAGCCGGATGTGATCACCATGGACGTTGAGATGCCTGGTCTTAGCGGAATTGATTTTTTGAAGGAGCTGCTGCCCAAGCATCCCATTCCGGTGATTTTGGTTTCTTCTCTGAATTTAAGTGTGTTTGACGCACTGGCCGCGGGAGCGGTGGACTTTGTGCAGAAGCCCAATATGTCCAGGGATTACAATGTCAAAAGCTTCTTTAACGTGCTGAACAGCAAGATTTATATTGCATCCAGGGCCAGGGTGAATGTAAAGCCCCAGGCGGGAGGCCGTCCCCAGGGAGGGGCTGCCGTGCCGGCGGGAGTGCCTACGGCGGCTTTCAGCTCCAACCTGTCCCAGCTGGTTCAGAATACCATGCTGATTGCCATCGGCGCCTCCACAGGCGGAACCGAGGCTACGCTGGAGGTGCTGCAGAGACTGCCGGCGGATATGCCCGGAATCGTGGTGACGCAGCATATGCCGGAGGGCTTTACCAAGATGTATGCGGAGAGGCTCAACCGTATCTGCAAGCTGGAGGTCAAGGAAGCCGAGAACGGAGACCGGGTACGCAGGGGGCTGGTGCTGATTGCTCCGGGCGGTCCTTTGCAGATGCGCGTGGAAAAGGATTTGAAGGGCTTCTATGTATCCTGCCAGCCGGGAGAGAAGGTGAACGGACACCGTCCGTCGGTGGATGTGCTCTTTTCCTCCGTGGCCAAGAAGGCTGGGAAGAGCGCTGTGGGAATCATTATGACCGGTATGGGACGCGACGGGGCCAGCGGTCTTCTGGAGATGCGCCAGGCCGGAGCCTTTACCATCGGCCAGGATAAGGAGTCCTGTGTGGTATACGGCATGCCCATGGTGGCTTATGATATCGGAGGCGTCTGTGTTCAGGCTTCCTGTACCAATATTTCCAATGTTTTGTTAAATCAGCTTCGGAAGATGTAGAATTTTACAGGGCCTGTACAGGGAATGCTCTTCGATGAGAGGATGTCTCCGGTACGGCCCTGTTTGGATTTTCGGATGTTTTGGGGATTTGGGGAAATTTTATGAACTCTTTTGTTATTTTTTTTCCGATCCGGCCGATAAATATAATAAGAAGCAGGACGTAAGTTTCTCTGAAAGGAGTTTCATGTATGAAAATAACATTAAATAATATAAATCCATACCGTATGGAAACCACCGGCCACGCAAGGACCGACGGCAAGGTTTCCACTGGGGTCAAGGGAAACTATGATGCCCTGACCATCCAGTCCAGCTCCAGACAGATTCAGGAAAAGACCTTTTCCGAAGCTCTGTCCAGACAGGTGGTATCGGATGCAAGAGGGGGAGCGCCTGCGGATAAGGTGGAGAACTTAAGACGGCAGGTGGAATCAGGAACCTATCAGATTGATCCCTATGCGATTGCGTCCCGTATGCTGGTAAGCGGGGAGGCTTTTGCCCATGCATGACTTATCGGCCTTTCGGGAATTGATCCGGCAGTTTATTGAGCTTTTTGACCGGATGCTTCCTTTGGAGCAGTCAAAGCTCGAGGTGGTAAGCCGCAATCAGGTTGCGCTGCTGGAGGATATTATTAAGAAGGAACAGGCGGAGATTATGGCTCTTCGGGGACTGGATCAGAGGCGTGAGCGGATGCAGGAGGAGCTGGGATGGAAGGATCTGACCTTCCAGGAGATTCTTCGCAGGCTTCCGGAGGAGGAACGGCCGGACATGAAGCAGCTATTTGACGAGCTGGCTGCCCGGGTTACACAGTTTCAGTCTGTAACGGAGAGTTCCAAGACCATCATGGAAGTGAATCTGCATGCTATCAATCAGATGGCAGCCAGGCAGGGGGGCGGAACAAAGACCTACAAGGAAGACGGTTCCGTGGAGGCCGGACCGGCCCACTTTACCGATCGCCGCATATAAAGGAGGATACAAAGTATGATGCGCTCAACCTTTGCCGGTTTTACCACGGCTACGCTTGCTTTGAACGCAAGCCACCGGGCCCTGGAAGTAACCGGACAGAATATTGCGAATATTAATACGCCAGGCTATACAAGACAGCGTCTGGATATCAAGAGCTTATATCTTCGGGGAGGAGAGTTCTACAATTCCAATCCCAATGCCAGAATCGGTTTTGGTGTGGAGATTACAGGAGTTTCACAGCTTCGGGATCCCTTCCTGGATATTCAGTACAGAAACCAGATGGCGAAGCTGGGCACTACCGATTCCCAGGTGGCCGGATATGAGAAGCTGGCGAATATTCTGGATGAGACGAACCAGAATGGTATTAAGAATGCTTTGAGCGATCTGACGTCACAGCTTCAGAAGCTGGCGCAGAATCCCAACAGCAAGGAATACGATTCCATGGTGCGTTCTTCCACCCAGATGCTTCTGAACCTTTTTCATCAGAATGCAACGAATCTCCAGGAGGTCCGCACGGATCTGACCAATGAGTTCCGTGATACGACCATTCCGGATGCCAATAAGATTATTCAGAATATTGCCGAGCTGAATGAGACGATTAAGAACAGTGAGATTCTGGGCAATCCGGCACTGGAGCTGAAGGATGAGCGGAACGAGCTGATTGACGAGCTGGCAAGCTACCTTCCGATTACTGTGAAGTACCGCGATCACGATCTGGGCGCGGGATTTACGGTGGAGGAGCTGGATATCTACTATACGGATGCGGACGGCACCAGCTATAAGCTGATTTCCGATAATAAAGCAGGAATGCTTTCCGCCAATGCGGACGGCCAGCCGGTGCGGCTGTTTATTACGGATGCTTACGGCAAGGGGCCGGAGGAGATTACCGACACCATCGGGGACGGCGTGCTGAAGGGAACCCTGGATATTCTGAACAAGTCCGGCGGGTTTGACGATCCGCCTACGGATGTGCGGGGGCTTGGATATTATGAGAAATCTCTGGATGCTTTGGTGAATAAGTTTGCGGAAGTGCTGAATGATTTGAATACGACAGTGTTGGATAAAGATGGGAATCCTGAATACAATACTCCGGGAGATCCAGACAGTGGGATAAAGAAGAATGGCAATGTACTGTTTGAAGCGATAGATGCTACAAAACCCATATCAGCCTCCAACATTAAGATTGCAGACGGCTGGGCCAACGGCAAATATGGTATTACTACTTCAAAGGTTGAGGTGCCTAATGCAGATGGCAAGCCGGGGACAGACGGCGAGGGCGCTACAGCCGACGAGAACGTCTTGAAGTTTGTAAAAGCGATGTCAGCGGATCAGGAGTTCTGTAAGCCGGGTTCCACAGATCCGTTCTTTAAAGGAAACTTCTACAACTGCTTTGTCAACATGGAGAATGTGCTGAACATTGATTTAAAAGCAGGCAACAGTACCCTGAAAAATAAGATTACCGTTATCAACCAGACAGCGGACTTGAAGGATTCCATATCCGGCGTGTCTCTGGATGAGGAAGGAATCAACCTGCTCCACTATCAGCAGTCCTACTCGGCGGCGGCCAGACTGATGACCACCCTGGATGAGGCCCTGGATAAGCTGATCAACGGAACCGGAGTAGTAGGACGATAGTTAGGAGGAGATCACAGTGAGAATAACGACAAGCGCATTAATTCGGAATTATAAGTCGAATTTAAATAATTCTATTACGAATCTGAATACGGCCCGTACAAGGGTAATGACACATCGGAAGTTTAACAAGGGTTATGAGGATCCCACCGGAGTAGTGAGAGAGTCTGCTCTTAACTGGAAGTATGCCAGGAATCAGGATTATATCGATGCTATTGACGACGCTCAGTCCTTCCAGAACGCCCAGGAGGATGCCATTACACAGATTAACACCCAGGCCCGGTTCTTAAGCAAGAAGTACGGACTGGAGGCCATGAACGGCACCAACTGGACTCATGACGTGCGTAAGTCTTACGCCCAGGCATTTCGACAAGCTCAGGAATCTATGACCATGAGTATGAATGCCAGCTATGGCGATAAGTTTGCCTTCGGCGGAGCTGCGGGAGATAAGCCGCCCTTTGAGCTTCGTACAGAGGCGGATGGCTCGAAGAAGCTTTACTATCGTGGAGTGGATGTGAGCACGACTAATGCGGATGAATTGGAAAAGTTAAAGAAGATGGCAAACGAACAGGTATATACAGATCTGGGCTTTGGCTTGACTATGGAAGGAAACGATGTAGTGAATTCCAGCGCCTTCAATACTTCCCTTCCGGGTATCAACGTAGTGGGCTATGGAACTGATGGCAACGGCAACAGCAAAAACCTGATTGAGCTGGCCGGCAAGATAGCAGATGTTCTAGAGAAGGAAGATTTTGATACGGAGGAGTATAAGGAGCTTCTGAATGCTTTCGACGACGCCAGAGGACTTCTCGCCGATAATTTAACTACCATCGGTACAAGAACCAATTTCCTTGAGAACACCAAGGGCAGACTGGAGGATCAGCAGATCAACCTGACTGAGCAGTTCGACAATGTAGTCAACGTAGATATGGCGGAAGCAATCACAGAATTCTCCTGGGCGCAATATGCATACAATGCAGCCTTGAAGATAGGAACGAACATTCTTACACCGTCCTTTATTGACTTTATGAATTAACAGAGGGCAGCGGAGGGCTGGATAATAAGCAATAGAATGAATTTTACATGGTTTGGAGGGGAAGCATGGTATGAAGCAGTTAATTAATATCACAACCGTACCGATTCAGTATGAGTTGAAGATACAGAATGCACGTATGCAGTATAAGAATGCAACTGCTGAGGTGGAGATTAGCCGGGATAAGGGTGGCATGACCATCAAAAGCCGGCCGGTAAAATTGAATATTGATTCTTTTGAGGCGCGGAACTCAGTAGTTCCCACCCCTGCCACCAGCTTAAAACAGACGGCGCAGAAGGGACAGCAGTCCGCTTATGAGGCAACGGCCCAGCTGGCCCAGGAAGGGCATTTGATGCTGAAGGCAAAGATAGGGGAGGATGTGCTGGGACAGATTTTTGCCAGCAGGAATCCGCAGCCTACGGGAGAATTTGAGCTTGGCTTTACACCTTCCGCACCAGTGGAGCTGGACTACCAGGCTGGAGATCTGATCATCAATTATCAGATGGATAAGCTGAATTTTGACATGAAGGTTGCCAACGGAAACTTTGAATTCGTTCCCGGCGACATCGAGCTTTCCATCACACAGCATCCGGAGGTAAGGATTGAGTATATTGGCGGCCCCATCTATGTTCCGCCAAGTTCTGATCCCAATTTTGAACCGTTAGATGTAAGGGCTTAGCAATAAGCCCTTTTTCCTTTATAAAAATTTCCTTTTTTTGACAGGAAAGAAGAATCCCTTAAGATTGGACGAAGTCTTTACGGAGGTCATAGATGAAGATTAACAACAAATATTTTGGAGAAATTGAGTACACAGACCGGGAAACCATTCATTTTCCGGAAGGGCTGTTTGGATTCGAGGAACAGAAAAGTTTTCTTCCCATTCCTTTTGACGAGGGGTCAGACGCCTTGATCTGCCTGCAGTCCCTGGATGAGGAGGCGTTGAGCTTTATCCTTTTGAACCCCTTTTACTTTTTTACCGATTACGATCCAAAGATCTCAGAGGCAGACAGGAGCGCGATTGGCTCCCCGGCGGAAGAGGACATTTCCTACTATGTGATTGGCGTGATCCGGGAGCAGGCTGCTGACAGTACGGCAAACTTGAAAGCGCCTATTGCCGTAAATGCAAAAACCCGGGATGCCCGGCAGATTATCCTGGATGATCCGGCCTACACTTTCCGCCATGCCTTAGGTGAGCAGAAGGGGAGGGAGGAGTAAGATGCTGATTTTACAACGAAAAAAGAATGAATCTGTCATCATAGGAGAAAATATAGAGGTTACGGTTCTGGAGATTGGCATGGACTGGATCAAGCTGGCCTTTGACGCCCCAAAGGATGTGTCCATCCTCCGCAAAGAGCTGGCAGAAGCAGCCAGCGTGAACCGTGAGGCAGCAAAAACCGGCCCTTGCGCACTGGACGCGGTGAAGAAGATAATGAAAAAGGAAGAGAAGTAACACACTAAAAATTCTCGTCAGCCTGCTGAGAGAATTTTGGAAAAATTTAGGGACTGTTAGGAGATATTGGATGATATTTTTGAAAAATTTAGTCCATTATGACCGGCGGTCTCTCATTTTTGCCTGTTTTCTTGAGATGCTTGGGAAAAATCTCTTAATCTCACGGCAAATTTCCAGAAATAATTGTGACCCATGCCGCGCCGGATTGGTTGACAATTTTTATGGATTCATATATTATAGAAGCTGTATGGGCCTTTTTGTCCTTTAAATGGAGAAATTTGTCTCTAAAGGGCAATTGGGCAAATGGTATTCCTTATCTGTGGCGAAAAAATCTCTCATAGACAGAGGAAAAGAAACATAGCTTAATAAAGAATATCAAGTCAAAGCCTTGAATGAAGAGGCATCCTTTCAGATGAAGATATTCAAGACTATAGCAAAGGAAAGAGGCATATATGGAGTTTAATCAGACCGCCCGGCTGAATCCGTATCTTATGGGCGCAGGCGGACAGCAGGGCATACATACGGTTTATGAAAACAATGCAGCATCATCCAGGACAAAAGGCGCAAGCTTCCAGGACAGCGTGAAGAGCGCTCTGCAGACTACCGAGAGCATGGAGAACATCTTCCAGGAGGCGGCACAGCTCTATGGACTGGATGTCAACTTTTTGAAGGCCATCGGGAAGGCAGAATCCGGCTTCAATCCTCAGGCAGTCTCCTCTGCAGGCGCACAGGGCGTGATGCAGCTGATGCCTGCCACAGCCCGTTCCTTAGGCGTGGAAGACAGCTTTGACGCCCGCAGCAATATCATGGGAGGCGCCAAGTATATCGCCGGTCTTCTGGAGCGTTACCAGGGCAATAAGGCTCTGGCTTTAAGCGCTTACAACGCCGGCAGCGGCAACGTTGACAAGTACGGCGGTATTCCGCCTTTTCAAGAGACTCAGAATTATGTGCAGAAGGTGCTTTCTTATGCAGGGGAGGATATGGACTTAAGCGGAGTTCTCACTACAGGAGCCGCCGGAAGCAGCGCCTATCAGTCAGCCATTGAGCTTCTCTCCCAGCTGGCGGCCGGGACAGGCAGCACGGGACTTACCTTCAGTCAGGAGGACGCCCAATACATGGTAGAGATGATGCGTCTAAAGATGGAAACCATGTTTAATGCGAATGTGTTCTCCGACGAGGAGGACAGTGCAGGAGACTCTCTTTTATAAGAAAATGCGGTTTTAAAACGGCCGAAGCTAGTAATCATAACGACGTTTAATAGAACCGAAAACGTCAAATAAAATCTGTAATTGTGAAAAAATTCCGAGAATTTTTTGTTGAAAAATAGCGGAAAAAGCAGTAAAATGTTGAATGAGATAGTTTTATAGTGGGAAGAAATGCGTCCGGCAGATACCGGTACAGCGGAAGGGAAGATTAATTATGAATCTGATGTTTGGAAATTCCATTTCCATGACCTCAAAATCCTTAGACTTCTTGTGGGCAAAGCAGCTTACCATTGCTCACAATCTATCCAATGTGGACACCCCCGGTTACAAGTCCAAGTATGTAACTTTCGAGGATGAATATCAAAACCGTCTGAAGCTTGCGAGAGCGGCGGGGAATGCCTCCCGTACACGCAGCATCATAGAGAACTCCTCTTATACGATAAACGAGACAGAGAGTTCCGCCCGTCTGGATGACAATAATGTGAATGCCGACTCCGAGGAAGTGGAGATGGCAAGGGCCCAGCTTCAGTATCAGTATGTGCTGAATGCCATGAACAGCGATTTCACCAGGTTAAGGGGCGTTATCAGAGGCCAGTAAGCAGGAGGAACCCCGAAGAGGGCTGTGACATAACATAGATTAGAAAAAAGGATGAGAAGCTTATATGAGTGATATGTTTATAACACCAATGACACCCGTCAACTTTATGCAGGGAGTGAACGGTACAGCCGGCGTATCCGATGTGCTGGGAACCTTCGGTACCTTTGGAACACTCGGAGGCGTGGAAAAGCTTGATGAGGAAGAGACCTCCCTGTTCGGCAGTATTTTCGGAGATATGATCAACAGCGTAGCGGAGCTGGAGGACAATTATATGAAGCAGCAGTACCTCCTTTCCACCGGACAGCTGGACGATCCCCATTCGGTGCCGATTGCCGGATCAGAGCTTCAGCTTGCTACGGATCTGCTGGTGCAGATGCGCAATAAGGCTCTGGAGGCCTACAATTCACTGATTACCATATCCATGTAAGGTTCTTCTGGATAGAAACGTTAAGTACATCTTCTTGGGTGCAATGATTTACACGTACAGGCAGATGTATTTTGCGTGTAGTAAGAAGAATGCTTTGGACGGCATCTTGTGAGAAGCGCATATTGTCAGAGAATATATTGTAAGTTTAGAGAATTCCACAGATTAACATAGAAGGGAAAAGAAACGACCATGAATGTAAAAGAACGGTTAGAACAGTTAAAGGCGGTTGTTTCTAAACTGGAGAGCAGGACAAAAAAGATTATACTGGCCGGTGTTGGAGGCCTGATCGTTTTTTCCATTGTGATAGCCCTGCTTCTGAACAGAAACAGTGGTTATGAGGTCTTGTTTTCCGGACTGAACGCAGAAGAGGCCCAGGAGATTATGGGCAAGCTCCAGGAATCGGAGATTGATTACCAATATTCCGAGAACGGGGTCATCCGGGTTCCGGAGAAGATACTGGATCAGACAAGGGCAAGCCTGGCTTTCGAGGGCTATCCAAAGAGCGGCTTCGGCTATCAGGTATATACCGAGAATGCAGGTCTGATGACCACAGACACCGACAAGGACCGCTATGCCCTGTATGACCTGCAGGAACGGATTGCAGCTACCATACGGGTGATTGACGGGGTACAGGACGCCAAGGTAACCATTGCCCTGGGTGAGCAGCGGAAATACGTGCTTACAGAAGATGCGCTGAACGAAACCACAGGCCACGTTATGCTGACCATGGAGAACGGCGCTTCTCCCAGTATCGAGCAGGCCAAAGCAGTTCAGCTTCTGGTAGCCTCCGGCGTACCGGGGCTGGAAGCAGAGAATGTGGTAGTCGTTGACAGCGCCACAGGAAATGAGATCAACACTGCGGAGGACGAACAGAGCGGCCTGACCAGCAAGGATACGGACGAGATTGCAAGAATGGTGGAGGATCAGATTTGCGAGAAGGTGCTCCATGTACTGATTCCTTTCTATGGGGAGGAAAACATCTACGTTTCCGCCAAGGCCCAGATTAATATGCAGACCCTGCTCCGTGAGACCATTACATACACAACGCCGGATAAGATCAACCAGGACGATAAGACAGGAATCGTTTCCCATGACCAGGGAACCATCGAGATCTCCGGCACCAAGGACGCGGTAGAAGGCGGCGTTGCCGGAGCCGAGACCAATGCAGACACCCCGGTGTACGATACGGGAGCCGAGGAGGACGGAGTGGAGGGCTATGGAGCCCGAAGCTGGGACAAAGAGTTTCTGGTAAATCAGATTAAGGAACAGGGGCAGATAACCCCGGGCGCTCTGGAGGATCTGACCGTTTCCGTAGCGGTGAACGGCGACAGCTACGGCAGTCTCACAGTAGGAGACCTCCGGTCTCTGGTGGGAAATGCGGCAGGAATTGCAGAGATTGACTGGAACAGTAAGATTTCCGTTGTAAGCGGTCCCTTCTATCAGGATACCTTCCAGCCGGAAGAGCCTGAGGAAGAGGGAGGCGTCTTCAGTCAGATGGTTTCCAGCCCGCTCTTCTATATCCTGCTGGTAGTTGTGCTGGTACTGCTGGTTGTAGCCATTGTCCTGCTTGTGCTGAACAGCAAGCGTAAGAAGAAAAAGGCAGCGGAGGAAGCGGCAGCGGCAGAAGGCGATGCGGCAGCAATACTGGAACAGATGCCGAGCTTTGACTTTAATAAAGAGATTCTTGATTTCCAGAACGACAGAGGCATGGAGTTAAAGCAGAATATCCGTGACTTTACGGAGGAGAATCCTGAGATATCCGCCCAGTTACTGAAAACCTGGCTGAACGGTGGGGGAGGCGAGTAACCATGAGCAGTGAAATGATAGAAGAGATCACCCCGGAACAGAAAGCGGCGGCGGTTGTTGTTTCCATGGGAGCAGACAAAGCATCCTTGATCTATAAGCATTTGAGCGAGGACGACATTGAGAAGCTCACCCTGGAGGTAGCGAAGCTCAAGCATCTGGAGGCGGATCAGACAGCCGAAATTCTGGATGAGTTCTATAAGTCCTGTATGACCCAGAAGGTAGTGACGGACGGCGGAATGGAGTACGCCCGTTCCGTGCTGGAGAAGGCCTTCGGCGAGTCCACGGCCCAGCAGCTTCTGGAGCGCGTGACCAAGTTTTTGAAGGTCCGGCCCTTTGAGTTTATAAGGAAATCCGATCCCAAGAACCTATATACCTTTCTGGCCCATGAGCGGCCCCAGACCATTGCGCTTGTGCTGTCCTATGCGGATGCAGACCAGGCGGCCGGCGTTATCAGCAACCTGCCAAAGGACGTGTCCATTCAGGTTGTAGAGTGTATCGCCCGGCTGGAAAGCGTGTCCCCGGAGGCCATTAAGATTGTGGAAAGCCAGCTTCGGAGACGGTTCGAGAACATTATGACCACCGACTACACGGCTATCGGCGGTATTGATTACATTGCGGACGTTATGAACAATATGGACCGCAGCAACGAGAAGTTTATTTTTGACGAACTGGCTAAGCGTGATGAAGAGCTTACTGAGACCATCCGCAAGAAGATGTTCGTATTCGAAGATATCCTCAGTCTTGACAACCGTTCCATTCAGAGATTTATCCGGGACTGCGATGTCAAGGATCTGGTATACGCCCTCAAGGGCAGCGACGAGAATGTCCGGCAGGTTATCTTTGCCAACATGTCCGGACGTATGGCGGAAAGTATCCAGTCCGACCTGGAGATTACGGTCAACGTGCTTCGGAAGGATGTGGAGGAAGCCCAGCAGAGAATCGTTGGCGTTATCCGGCGACTGGAGGCGGCCGGAGAGCTGATTATCGTTAAGGGCGGAAAGGATGAGATCATTGTCTAGGGTAGTCAAAGGCAAAAAAGCCATCAATGTGACGGAGATGTATCAGTTCTTCTCGGACTTCGCACTGGAGGAAGAGAAGGAGGAAGGGCCCGAGACAGAAGAGGAAGCGGCCCTCCGGGAGGCAAAAGAGAGCGCCCGGAAGGCGGAGGAAGAAGAGGAAGCCCGTATCCGGGCTGAGAAAGAGGCGGCTGAAAAGGAGCGGGCCAGCGAGATACTGGCAGAGGCCCGCAGGGAAGCGGATCAGATCCTGGAGGAGGCCAGAACCCAGGCGGAGCTTCTTCGGGAGCAGGCCTACGAGGAGGGCCACCAGGAAGGCGTAAAAGCCGGCGTGGAGGAAGCCCAGCTAAAATGTAAGGCTTTGTATGAGGAGGAGGTTGAGAGCTTCCGAAAGGAAGCCTCCGACTTTATGGATACCATCCGCCGGGAAAAAAGCATGGTCATGGAGAAATACCTGGACGATCTGAAACGGACCGTCCTGACCATAGCGGAAAAGGTCATCCATATCAGCCTTAAGTCCAGCGAGAATGTGATTCACCGCATGATCCTTGCGGCCACCGATAAGCTGAAAAAGACGGAATGGGCGAAGATCTATATTACCAAATGCGGTACGGAGATTTCCATGAACACCGATGTAGAATTCCTAAACGCTCTGTCCCATCTGTCGGACAATGTTAAGATTGTAGCCATGGACAGCGACGAGGAGGGCATCTGCATTATCGAGCTGCCCGATGAAATCATAGACGCCAGCGTCAGCACACAGCTTGAGAATATCAAGGATATTCTGAATAATGCCCGTGTGTAGAGGGTGAGAGTGTGTCCGTCCCCTGTAGGACGGCCCTTTCGCAGATTAGGGAAAAGGAGAGGAAGAGTGCATGTTTGCAGAGCTGCCCAATCTGATTGCCAATGCTGAGACTGTCAGCTACATAGGAAAAATCGAAAACATCGTGGGAATGGCCATGGAAGCGTCGGGAAACCGGGCCAGTATCGGGGACATTGCCATGATTTACAACGAGGATAAGAAAAGGCAGATTCCTGTTGAGGTGGTGGGCTTTAAGGACGGCAGAAGCCAGCTGATGGCCTACGAGAATATGAGCGGTATATCTGCAGGCAGCTTTGTGCGCAACACAAGAAAGCGTCTCAAGATACCGGTGGGAGAGTTCCTTCGGGGCCGTATCATAGACGCTCTGGGAAATCCCATGGATGATTTGGGACCTTTTGAGTCCCAGCAGCATTATTATGTAGAGAACCCCTATATCAATCCGCTGACCCGTCCGCCTATTACGGATACCCTGGAGTTCGGCATTAAGGCCATAGACGGTCTGAACACGGTGGGAAAGGGGCAGAGAATCGGGATCTTCGCCGGCAGCGGTGTGGGAAAGAGCACCTTGCTGGGCATGATAGCGAGAAATGTTAAGGCGGATATCAATGTAATTGCCCTGGTGGGAGAGCGGGGCCGCGAGGTTCGGGAGTTTATAGAGAAGGATCTGGGGCCCGAAGGGCTTAAGCGATCGATACTCGTTGTAGCTACCTCCGATCAGCCGGCCATGCTGCGGATGAAATGCCCCCTTGTGGCAACCACCATTGCAGAGTATTTCAAGGACCAGGGGAAGGACGTCCTGCTGATGATGGATTCCCTGACCCGGTTTGCCATGGCCCAGAGAGAGATAGGGCTTGCTACCGGAGAGCCGCCGGTGGCAAGAGGCTATACGCCGTCCATCTATGCAGAGTTTCCGAAGCTTCTGGAGCGGAGCGGAAAGTTTGAGAAGGGTTCCATTACCGGAATCTACACAGTGCTGGTGGAGGGCGACGACACCAACGAGCCCATTGCCGATACGGTCCGGGGTATTTTGGACGGACATATCGTGCTTTCCAGGAAGCTTGCCAATGAGAACCATTTTCCGGCCATCGACATCGGAGCCAGCATCTCCCGTCTGATGGTGAATATTGTTCCGGAGGAGCATCAGAGGCTGGCGGCTAAGATGCGGGATCTGCTGAGTATCTACAATAAGAATGAGGACTTGATCTCCATCGGAGCCTACAAGGCGGGAACCAATCCGAGGCTTGATACGGCGGTGGGGAAGATCGACGCAGTCAATGAATATCTGATGCAGCGGATTGCGGATAATTTTTCCATTGAGGAAGATTTGGCAGAGATGCGGAAGATTCTGGCGTAGAGAAGCTTTGAAGTATACAGGCTTTGCAGGTTTCACATATCTGCCGGAGGGCATAAGGTGAAATAGGAGTGCAGGATGTAAGCTATGAAGAAATTTTACTTTGCACTGGACACGGTGCTGAATTATAAAGAACAGGTTCTTGAGAACCTACAGGCGGAACACGCACAGATTATTGCAGAGCGTGTGGAGTGCGAACGAGGAATAGAGGCTCTGGAACAGGAGCAGAGGGAATGCATGGTGCAGATGGAGGAAAAGAAAACCTTCGGAATCAGTATCACGGATATGCAGACCTATGATCGCTTCCTCACCAGCCTTAGAAAAAAGATTGAGCGTGAGCGTGAGCGCCTGGCAGAGATTCTTCTGCGGGAGGAGCGCAAGCGCGGGCAGGTAGTGGAAGCCCGGAAGGAAACAGCTTCTATCACGAAGCTGAAGGATAAGAAGCGCGCACAGTACGACAAAGAGGTGCAGAAGGCCGACGAGCAGTTTATCGACGAATTCGTATCCAACAAGCGTGCTGTGGCAAGGGCGTAGCCGGCCGATTGTCTAAGGACAGCGGCGTGAAGGTGCGTAATACTGTAAGCCGTCCTATTTCGGCAGGCAGTTTACGATAGAGACACAGGGCCGGGAACACAAAGGTGTCTTCCGAAAATCCCGGTGTCACAATAAAAAATAAAGAAAGGAGGGGAAGACCATGGGAAATGCAGCCATTAAGGGTGCAGATATGGCGTCAGCCATGACAGGAAAGGTGAATGCAGGCGTAAAGAGCCAGGCAGCCCGGCAGGCAGAGCAGACAGACGACGGTTTCCAGAAGCTTCTGGACAGCAAGTCCAAGGAGGAGACCGGAACCAAGGAGACAGACAGCGGCAAGAAGGATGAAGACGGCAAGGAAGTCACCAAGGATGAGGCTCCGAAGAAGCCGGACGGCCAGGAAGAGACGGAAGAAACTACAGTTTTGGCAGACAGCACGGCTCTGGAGCAGGTGCAGGCGGCATTGTTATTCGGAATCCAGCCGGAGGCAGTGACACAGGAAGCCGTTCCGGAGGAGATAACAGAGCTGGTTGTAGAGACGGGAGCAGTTCCGGTGGAGGAGACGGCTCCGGTTCCGATGACAGAGCCTACAGCAAAGCAGCCGGTGCAGACCGTTACCGAGGAGCCGGGAATTCCCGAGGAAGCGCTTGCGGCCGATGTGAAGCCGGAACAGGCAGTACTGCAAAAAGAGGATACTTCCGAACAGCCGGAGGCAGAAATCACCATGGCGAAGCCAAAGGAGGCCCCAAAGACAGAAGTGAAGGAGGAGCCGAAGGCAGAAGCAAAACCGGAGCAGCCCTTAGAGAGCACACGCCAGGAGACACAGCCCCTGGAGCGGACACCGGTTACAAAGGAGGTTCCCACAGAGCATGTACGCGTGGCACAGCCGGAGGAGATTCCGGAGAAGGTTTTGAACCAGCTTCTGGTGAAGAGCACGGCAGGCATCAAGGAATTTGAGATTCAGCTTGAGCCCTACGACCTTGGGAAGATCATTATCAAGGCAGCTTTCGGGAAGGAGCACACCAGTATATCCATTCTGTGTACCGAGCAGAAGACCATGGAGCTGATGGCAAAGAATGCCAGAGAGCTCGGGGCCATTATGGAGGAGAATCTGGGAACGCCCACGACCATTATGGTAGAGGATAAGGAAGCCAGCTATCTGGAGCAGCAGAAGCAGAACCAGGAAGGCAGCGGCGGTAACCAGGATCAAGAGGGCAAGTCCGGAAAACAGGACGAAAAGAACCAGGAAAAAGAGGGAATGGATTTCCTTCAGCAGCTTCGGCTGGGATTGATTTAAAAAAGCATATGCAGATGAAAGGAGTGAAAGAGAATGGCAGAGACAACAGGAGTAGACGGCACAACAAGAGTGAATCTTGCGGATACTTATGTGAGAAAGGATGTGCAGCCCAATAACAGCGCCTTATCCATGGATGACTTCTGGAAGCTTTTGGCGGCGCAGCTTCGTTACCAGGATTCCAGCAATCCCATGAGCAACAGTGAGATGATGGGCCAGCTTGTGCAGATGGGTACGATGAGCGCAATGGACAATATGTCCACGACCATTACAGATGCTATGAACAGCCTGTCCCAGATTTCGTTATCCTCCTATGCAACCGGGCTTTTGGGAAAAGAGATTACGGTGGCGGACGTGGATAAGGACGGAAAGCTGGTGGGCGAGACTACGGGCAAGGTAGAAGGTATCGCTCTTACAGGTACGAATCCATACATTTTTGTGAATGGAAAGCAGTATTCGTTAAGCCATATTGTATCGATGGGTACGGTTCCCAAGAAGGAAGAGGAAGACGGGGACAAGGACGATACTGCGACAGAGGATACAGACAAGGAAGAGGGCAGCGGGGACAACAGTACCGAGGCTGTCTAGGCGAAGCTCATAAGCTTAAGCTATGAGGGGGAAAGGCGGTGGAAAACATGCTGCAGAAATTAAATCAGACCGTCAGCGTCCAGCAGCTTCGGCTGGAGCATGAACAGCATTCTTCCATTGGCAGGGAGCAGGGAGCCGGATTCGGGGCATTACTCCAGAATGCGATGGAGGACAGCCAGAATATACGGTTTTCCAAGCACGCAGCGGCCCGTGTGGAGCAGAGAGGCATTGAGGTGACAGACAGTCTCCTTAAGGATCTGAACCAGGCAGTGGGCAAGGCCAGGGAAAAGGGTGCAAAGGATGTGGTAGTCATTGGCCAGCAGGGTGCATTCATTGTGAATATACCGAACAATGTAGTGGTCACAACCATGACGAGCCAGGAAATGAAGCAGAATATTTTTACCAATATTGACAGCGCTGTTCTATTGTAAGCCGGACCATTTATGGAGGTTTGTTCCACAGGCAGAAGCCCTGGCGGAGAGAATAGCGAAAGAATAGCAAGTAAGGAAGGAACGATATCAAATGGTTAAATCAATGTTTGCAGGTGTGTCTGGTCTGAAAGCACATCAGCGTAAAATGGATGTAATCGGCAATAACATTGCAAATGTAAATACCTGGGGTTACAAGGCATACAGCTTTAACTTCCAGGACTCTATCTATAGCACTTCGGTACGAAGCTCCGGCGGCGAAACTACCGCAGGCGCATACGGCGGACGGAACCCCTCCCAGGTTGGTTACGGTTCCGCTATGTCGTCCATCAGCTTCCAGTATACCACGGGAGCTCCGTCGCCTACGGATAACGATCTGGACTGTATGATCGACGGAACAGGACTCTTCCTGGTAGGCGGAATGGTGAATGGACAGCTTACGGCGGACAGTATTAAGAATTCTGGTCTGTATTTAAGCCGTGTGGGTATCTTTTCCGTGGATAACAATGGTTATCTGGTGGACGATCAGAAGAATTATGTGTATGGATATGCCTTGAAAGATGGCACGGGTGTTCCGGAAATTACCGCACTTCCGTATACGACTTCGGGAACGGCTAATGTTAAGGTTGATCCTCCCGGAGCAGATGGGAAGTATACGGTTACAATTTTGGGCTATTCAGTAAAAACAACTGCGAAAGATTTGAACGGTCAGGTTCAGGCATGGCTTAATAAAGTTACAAAAAATCCAGAAAAGAAGGCAGACGGTACAATTGATGATACAACGGGAGGACCCTTATCAAATTGCACAATTGCCAATAATGGTGTAAGCGAAGTTAATGGTGCTAAGACCGTAAAATTGACTATTACAACAAAGGAAATGGGTGCAAAAGCTGCAATCAATCCGTTAGCAAAATATGATAATAATGCGGACACAGGTGTTGCTGGTAAGTGGGATACAGCAGATATGGATACTTGGGTACCAACAGAAGGCCGAGATTTTGTAGCCGGAATTCCAGCAGAATTCAACGAGGATTTGTCCCCAATCCAGATTCCTTATGATCCCTACACAGGCGCCCAGTACAACCTCCAAAGCTACAGCATCAGCGACAACGGAGTTATTACCGGTATCGATACCCAGAACCGTCCCATCACTTTAGGACAGTTAGCCATCGTAGCCGTAGAGAACCCCAACGGTATGGAGAAGACCAACGGCTACTACTTCCAGTTAGGCGACAACGCCGGCGGCGTAGAAGTTGTAAAACCCGGCTCCGGAGCCGCAGGCTTTATCCGCAGCAAGTACTTAGAGATGCCAAACGTAGACCTGGCCAACGAGTTCTCCAATATGATCACCACTCAGAGAGGCTTCCAGGCTAACTCCAAGATCATCACCGTTACCGACGAGATGCTCCAGGAGCTTGTAAACATGAAGCGTTAGTTGAAACTGTAAACATAATTTTTGCTGTAAATCAAGTCTTTAAAAACTGTTTTCCCCCGGAGCCTTCCGGCTCCGGGGCAAAGCAGACAGAACCCTTACACAGGCGCTGTTCCAGGAACGGACAGTTATCAATTCGGTATCGGTCGCAGAACAAACCGAAAAAGAAATCGCGACAAGGAGAGGGAGAATACCCATGGTTATATTGACAAAGCTGAATGATCAGCGTATTGTAATCAACGAGGATCAAGTAGAGTGCATTGATTTAATTCCGGAGTCCAAGGTTATTATGATGAACGGCCGCTTTCATGTGGTGAAGGAAACACCGGAGGAGATTATCCAAAAGACCATCGAATACAAGGGAGCTATCAGCGGCATCCGTACAAATAAAGTCAGCATAGAAGCGTAAGAGGAGAGATAAAAAATGGATTTGTCAACAATTATCGGAATTGTGCTTGGTTTTGCCTTGATTGTATGGGGAATCAAGATCCCACAGCTTCCCAATTTCTGGGATCCGCAGAGTTTGGCTCTGACCCTGGGCGGCACTGTTGCAGCAGTTGTGGCCAGCTTCCCCTTCAGTCAGCTGAAAAGAATGGGAAGTCATTTCAAGATTCTGGTTCAGGGAGGCCGTTACAACTACGGCGCTTTGATTGAGCAGATGGTAGAGATGGCACAGCTCGCCAGACAGAACGGTCTTCTTTCCCTGGAGGAAAAGGCCAACGAGATCGACGATCCCTTCTTCAAGGAGGGCTTGATGCTTGTAGTAGACGCCACAGAAGAGGAAGAGCTCCGGGCGCGTCTCCAGAATGAGCTTGATAATATGGCAGATCGTCACGATGCAGGCGTAGCTATCTACGAGAAGGCCGCCGGCTATGCACCGGCCTTCGGTATGATCGGTACTTTGGTAGGTCTGGTAAACATGTTGAAGAACATGAATGTGGATGAAGGAGGGGCAAGTTCCCTGGGTGCGGATATGTCTGTGGCTCTGGTTACTACCTTCTACGGCTGTATTATAGCAAACCTTTTGATGTCTCCCATAGCCAAGAAGCTGCGTATCCGCAACGACGAGGAGATGCAGTACCGTATGATTATGATGGAAGGTATCATCTCCATCCAGGCCGGTGACAATCCAAAACTCCTTCGGGAGAAGCTTCTCTCCAATCTGGATCAGAAAACCCAGGCTAAGCTTCGTGACGGCGCCGGAGAAGGCGGCGGCGACGAAGGCGGCGGAAAGAAGAAGAAGGAAAAGAAGTCCAAAAAATAAGGATTCAAAAAGGCCGGGCCTTTGGGCACGGACCGGAAATAAGGTGAGGATATGGCAAGAAAGCAAAAAGCGCCGGAGGAAGGCGCAAGCTGGATGGACACTTACGGCGACATGGTGACGCTGCTTTTGTGTTTCTTCGTACTTCTCTACTCCATTTCCACCGTAGACGCCATGAAGTGGGAGCTGGTGGTAAAGAGCTTTAATCCCAAGGCGGATGAGGTCTCCCAGATTGTTATGGAGACGGAGATGAATGAAGAGGGTATGGAGGTTCCCGGCGGAACGGATGTACCCTTGGATGAGATTGAGGACTTTGAAGATCTCTATTATATGCTCCAGGAAGCCATTGCGGAGAACAATCTGGAAGGCGAAGTGGAATTGGAAAAGGGTGAGGGCTATACATTTATCAATTTTCGTGATAATATCTTTTTTGACGGAGACAGCGCTGTCTTAAAGGATCAGGGAAAAGGAATTCTGGATGCCTTTATCAATGCCCTCAACAGCGTAAGCAGTACCATCGGGGAGATCCAGGTGTTGGGACACACCTCCCAGGCCGATCCGGAACGGCCCAACAATCCGGTGAATGACCGGGTGCTCTCCAGTGAGCGTGCGGCCCGTGTGGCGGCTTATATCCATCAGAACAGCCTGGTGGATCCGAAGAAGATCATTGCTATCGGCTATGGACAGCATCGTCCGATTGCCGGCTTTGACACCTCCGAGGAGAGAGCCAAGAACCGTCGTGTGGAAATTTTAATAACGAAGGACGATGCAGTTGTGCAAAGTCTCGAAGAGTATTATAATGAGATCTATGATACCACAGACACAGAATAAGCAAAGGTGGGGAAAAGATGGCAGAGGTATTATCACAAAGCCAGATTGACGCACTGCTGAACTCTATGCAGAGCGGCGGCGGTGCGGAGGAGAAAAAAGAAGAAAAGCCAGAAATAAAATACAAAAAATATGATTTCTACAGCCCAAAGAAGTATACCAAAGACAGGCTTAAGATGCTTCGGACCATCTATGACAACTATGCCAGAATCGCTTCTTCTCAGATCAACGGCCTTTTTAAGGTGGCCAGCGAGGTAGAGGTCATCGGCGTGGAGGAACAGAGATATTACGAGTTCGGCAACGCTTTAAGCGATACGGACGTGCTGACCATTGCCAAGGTAAAGCTCCAGGGTGAGGTGCAGAAGGTTCCCATGCTTTTACATATTACACCGACGATTATGATTTCCATGATTGATCGGATGATCGGCGGAATGGGGACAGACAGTGTGCCTATGTCCTATGTCTACACGGACATCGAGTATGCGCTGTATCAGCGTATCATCCGCTATTTCCTGAATATCAACCATGATGTGTGGAACAGCAACGTGGGCCTGGAGGTAGAGTTCGATCGTCTGGAGGAGAACCCCAGTATGTACCAGGGAGTCAGCGTGGACGAGGCCGTAGTAATCATTATGCTTGAGATTAAGATGCAGGGCTTGAGCGGCGTCTTAAATGTCTGTATTCCCGGAACCTTGATGTCAGATATCTTTGAAGTTATTGACAAGACGAAGCATCTGGCAGATGTGGATGATGCGGGCGTCCGTCAGAGCGACAGAGACGATATTCTGGACAGCATCCGCAATTCTGAGCTGGATGTCATGGCACAGCTTGGAATTGCAAGACTGAGCCTGGATGATGTATACAACTTCCAGGTGGGCGATGTGATTAATCTGAATAAGCCCAAGGATTCCGATGTTACACTCCATATAGCGGGCCAGCCGTGGTTTGTGGGCCAGTTGGGTGTTCATAATAAAAATATGGCGGTAAAAATCCAAGATCGCGTGGAGGAAGAATAAGGCTCTCACGCAACAAGATTATGAAAAAGAAAGAGGTATGAGAAATGGCAAAGATTATGTTAGTTGACGACGCTGCGTTTATGCGGATGATGGTGAAGGACGCGCTCACGAAGGCAGGCTATACGGATCTGATTGAGGCACAGGACGGCGCAGAGGCTGTAGAAAAGTTTAATGCAGAGAATCCGGATCTGGTGTTTATGGATATCACCATGCCCAATAAGGACGGCCTGGAGGCGCTCAAGGAGATTAAGGCGGCTCATCCCAATGCAAACATTGTAATGTGTTCCGCTATGGGCCAGGAGGCTATGGTTATCGAGGCTATCAAGTCAGGGGCCAAGGACTTTATCGTAAAGCCCTTTAAGCCGGATCGTATTCTGGCAACAGCTGAAAAAATTCTTTCCTAGGAGGACGCCATGTCTTTTTTGAGTGCATTCAACATCTGTGCTTCCGGTCTTACGGCACAGAGGAAGCGGCTTGACGTGGCTTCCGAGAATATCGCAAATATTGAGACCACACGGACAGAGTCCGGAGAACCGTATCGGAGAAAGATGGTAGTGCTCCAGGAGATTGGGGACAATTCTTCTTTCCGTTCCCATCTGGCAAAGGCGTCCCAGCTTCAGAACGGAAACCGGGGCGGCGTGCGGGTGGCTGAGATTGTGGAGGACCAGAGAGATTTGATCCCGGTTTACAATCCGGAGCATCCGGATGCGGACGAGGACGGTTATGTTCAGATGCCCAATGTGGACTGGGTGAAGGAGACCATCGACGGCATGTCCGCAACCCGATCCTACGAGGCGAATATTACGGCCTTCAATGCAATTAAGCTGATGGCCCAGAAGGCACTGGAGATTGGAAAATAACATGTGAAGGCTAATATTCACAAAAGGAGCGAAGGGAAATTATGAGTTCTGAGGTTTTAAGCGCATTGGAAATCGATGCGATAGGTGAAATACTAAATATCAGCTTAGGATCATCCGCTACCGCAATCTCAAATCTTTTGGGCACCCGGGTAGATATCACAACCCCTGTGGTAAAGGTTGTTACCAAGGAAGAGTTTGAGATGGGCCGGATCGAGCCCGCAGTAGGTGTAGAGATTACCTATGTGGCCGGTCTGGAGGGAAGCAACGTCATGCTTCTTAAGCGCCACGATGTGAAGGTCATTGTGGAGATGATGATGGGCTTTGAGGTGTCGGATGAGGATTTTGTCTTAGACGAGATCAACATCAGCGCGGTCTGTGAGGTTATGAATCAGATGATGGGAGCCTCCGCCACGGCGCTTTCGGAGTTTTTCGGGAAAATGGTGAATATTTCCACACCTGTTTCCTTTGAGCTGAAGAATGAACAGGAATTTATTGAGAAATACTTTACGGATGACAGCCCCTGGGTTGTGGTATCCTTTATTTTGAAGATTGCAGATAAGTTAGAGAGCGAATTCTTTAACGTGATGCCTATGAATCTGGCGAAAAGTCTGGTAAAGGGCTTTCTGCCTGAGGATTATGATGCTGCGCCAGCACCGGAACCAGCCCCGGCAGCTCCGGCTCCTGCACCTGCGTCCTCCGGCGGAGTACTGTCCCAGGAGGAGATCGAGCGTCTCTTAAACGGCGGCGGAGCTGCGGAAGAACCAGCGCCCGCACCGACTCCGGCAGCCCCGGCTCCTGCACCTGCGTCTTCCGGCGGAGTACTGTCCCAGGAGGAGATTGAGCGTCTCTTAAGCGGCGGCGGAGCTGCGGAAGAACCAGCGCCTGCACCGGCTCCGGCAGCCCCGGCCCCTGCGCCTGCAGCGGCGCCCGTACAGCCGGCACCTGTTCCGGCAGCACCTGCAGCAGCGCCTGTTCAGGCAGCGGCAAGTCCTGAGGTTGCTCAGATGATGCAGATGCAGATGCAGATGATGCAGCAGATGATGCAGCAGATGATGACTATGCAGCAGCCCCAGAAGAAGGAGGCTCCTGCGCCCAAGACCATCAACGTACAGCCTACGGTACAGAAGAATCTGCACCAGGATACGGTACTGGATGATGAGCAGGAGGAGAACATGGAACTGATCATGGGTGTGCCCCTTGACATTTCCGTGGAGATTGGAAGAACCCAGAAGCGTGTAAGAGACATTTTAGAGTTTACCAAGGGATCTCTCATTGTGCTTGATAAGCTTGCAGGCGAGCAGGTGGATCTGTTTGTAAACGGCCGCTGTATCGCCAAGGGTGATGTGGTGGTAGTGGAGGATAATTTCGGTATCCGTATTACGGAGATCATGAAGCCCAATATCTTGAGCCTCGAGTAAGGAAGGACAGAACAGTTATGCCAGGAGTTTTTACCGGATTCGTAACCTTTCTGATGGCAGCAGTGATTATTTATCTCAGTTATCTGTGCAGTAAGTATATGGGAAAAGGAATGGTGCGTACCAGCAGATCCCGGTATATGCGTATGCTGGATCAGATGATTGTGGGACAGAATCGTACCCTGGCGGTGGTTCAGGCAGGCGATCGTTATCTGCTTCTGGGCGTGGGCCCGGAGCGGATCGACATGCTGCTGGAGCTTTCCGAGGAGGAGCTCATCCCCATTGGGGGAGAGGACGGAGAACAGACGGTGGATTTTGGCCGGCTTCTGTCCAAGATCGGGCGGAAAAAGGACGAGGAGTAAGGATGCAGCTATGGAAAATGAGACATTTGCCAATGACGCGCTTGTGAATATCAACGGAGAACAGATTCCAACTCTGGAGCTTCTGCTGATGCTCACGCTGATTTCCCTGCTTCCCTCTCTTCTCATCATGTGTACGTCCTTTCTTAGGACGATTATCATGCTTTCTTTTTTA
The DNA here is from genome assembly GCF_036941125.1 of Candidatus Merdisoma sp. JLR.KK011. Taxonomy (NCBI): domain Bacteria; kingdom Bacillati; phylum Bacillota; class Clostridia; order Lachnospirales; family Lachnospiraceae; genus Candidatus Merdisoma; species Candidatus Merdisoma sp. JLR.KK011. The sequence continues at coordinate 396,290 of NZ_JAYWSZ010000003.1, forward strand.
AGAAATGCTATGGGAATTCAGCAGAGCCCCCCAAACATGGTGTTGGTGGGGATTGCGCTGTTTTTGACCTTATATATTATGACTCCCGTGATTGACGAGATCAACGAGACGGCCTACCAGCCCTATATCCGGGAGGAGATAACACAGAGAGAGGCGTGGACCCGGGCTCAGGTGCCCTTAAAAGAGTTTATGCTTCGAAATACAGGAGAGGATACGCTGAACCTGTTTATGGATATGGCGAATGAGGAGATTGTGGAGGAGGCAGTAGATCTGCCCCTTACCGTTGTGATTCCCTCCTTTATGACAGAGGAATTAAAACGGGCCTTTACGGCAGGCTTTCTGCTGTATATACCGTTTCTCCTGATAGATATTATTGTTTCCAGTACCCTGATGTCTATGGGTATGATGATGCTTCCGCCGGCGATGATTTCTCTGCCGTTTAAGCTTTTGTTGTTTGTGACGGTGGATGGCTGGCAGTTGCTGTTCTCCAGCATTGTAACCGGGTTTAATTAAGGAGGCGAAGAAAAGCAGACTATGATAACGAACAGCGGAATGTCCGATTTGATGTATGAGTTTTTTATGATGGTAGTTCAGCTTGCCGGTCCGCCTCTGCTCTTAAGTATGCTTATCGGAATCCTGATTGCCATTATCCAGGCGGCCACCCAGATTCACGAGCAGACGCTGACTTTCGTGCCGAAGCTTCTGGTGATTGGACTGGTGCTGGTGTTTACGGGAAGCAGTATGCTTGCTACTTTGCAGGATTTTACCATCCGGCTGTTCCGTCTGATACAGGTAGGATAGCCTATGGATATTGTACTGTTTTCCATGATTGCCATGCGGATATCGGGCCTTATCTTTATGAATCCCCTCTTTGGCAGAAGAAATGTGCCGAACAATGCGAAGGCAGCCATGGTTCTGGTCTTTACCTTTCTGGTTTATTCTACCATGGAAGAGCCGGAACTTTCTTATGAGTTTGCTTCCTCATTTCTTTATGGCTTTTTCCTCTTAAAAGAGTTTTTGGTGGGATATGTGCTAGGGTACGTGATGGAGCTGTTTTTTTTCGTCATTACCCATGCGGGAAGTATCATTGACTTTCATATGGGATTGTCCATGTCTATGGTGTACGATCCCCAGACAAACGCTCAGATTGCTATGAGCGGCAACTTGTACCAGATATTCTATACATTGATTTTTTTTGCAGTGGACGGTCATCTGGTGCTGATCCGGATGCTTCTTCGATCCGGAGAATTGGTTCCCTACGGGGAAGTGGTCTTTACCCAGGGCCTGGCCCTGGCAGTTCTGGATCTCTTCCGGGGCTGCGTGGTGCTGGCAGTCCGCTTTGCCTTTCCTATCATTGCCATTGAGTTTCTGGTGGAGGTGGCGGTGGGCATTATGATGAAGATGGCCCCCCAGGTGAATGTGTTTGTAATCAATATTCAGATAAAGATTGCAGTGGGCTTTCTGGTGCTTTTGTTTTTGCTTTCGCCCATGAAGTCCTGGCTTGAGGATCTGATGCATCAGATGCTGATGACCATGCAGGAGTTTTTGAATTACCTCTGATAAGGAGAGGTTTTGCAGAAGCTGTCCGGCGGACAGCGCTTACGTCTCATTCGGCAGAAAGCCGGATATGCTTTGACAAGAAGGATGTGATTGATCCGTGGCAGGTGAAAAGACAGAAAAAGCCACACCGAAAAAGCGACGGGACCAACGGAAGGAAGGTAATGTATTTCAAAGTAAGGATATCATTACCGTGGTTTCTCTCCTTGGAAGCTTTTGCTGTCTGCAGCTTTTATTTCCTATGATTTACCGGACGCTGCGGGACTGCCTGGTGCGGTTTATCGCTTACGCAGGCGTGATCACGGAGCTGGGTCAGGGAGATGTGCCGAAGCTTGGGTTTGAGGCCGGGATGGTGGTGCTGAAAGGCGCACTGCCGATTCTTCTGATTGCCTGTGCCTTAGCGATTCTTTCCTCAGGCATTCAGACGCGGTTTCTCTTTGCTTCCAAGTCATTTAAGCCGAAGTTCAGCAATTTGAACCCTTTAAACGGTATTAAGAATATGTTTTCCATGAAAAGCCTGGTGGAGCTTTTAAAGGGAATTGTAAAGATTATCCTTTTAGGGGTGATTCTCTACAATATGCTGAAAGGGGAATTGTTCCGTCTCATCAATACCATGTACATGGATCTAAGCCTTTCTACCATCTATGTGCTGAAAAAAATCATTTCCATGGTGCTCCAGGTCTGTATGTATTTTGCGGCGGTTGCGGCGCTTGACTATTTTTACCAGTGGTGGTCCTATGAAAAAAAGCTTAAAATGTCTAAGGACGAGGTAAAAGAGGAGTATAAGCAGATGGAAGGAAATCCCGAGATCAAAGGAAAGATTCGGGATATGCAGCGTCAGAGAGCGCGTTCCCGTATGATGCAGGCGGTTCCGCAGGCGGACGTAATTATCCGAAACCCGACCCACTATGCGGTGGCTTTAAAATATGATCCCAATAAAGACAACGCGCCTCACCTGATTGCCAAGGGGCAGGATGAACTGGCTCTGCGGATTGTAAAGGTGGGGGAGGAACATGATGTGTCGGTGATTGAGAATAAGCCTCTGGCAAGAGGAATCTATGCAAGCACTCCCTTGAATGCCGAGATACCAGGAGAATACTACGGAGTGGTAGCGGAGATTCTGGTTCAGGTATACAAACTCAAGAACAAGAAACTGGTGTAGGATAGGATATGAAAAAATTTCTCTATAGCGCAGTTTCGCTGGCGGTTGTAGCCATCGTACTGCTTTTGATTGTTCCATTAAGTCCGTTTTTAATGGACGTAATGATTATATTGAATATATCCCTGGCTATCATTATTCTGCTGATCAGCATGAATATCAAGGAGGCGCTGGAATTCTCCATTTTCCCGTCCCTGCTGCTGATTACAACGCTGTTCCGCCTGGCCCTCAATGTTTCTTCCACGAGAAATATTTTGAGCAATCAGGGACAGTCCGGACAGGTGATACAGTCCTTCGGTGATTTTGTACTGCAGGGAAATGTTGTTATCGGATTTATCATCTACATAATCATCGTATTGGTGCAGTTTATCGTTATCACCAAGGGCGCCGAGCGTGTGGCCGAGGTTGCTGCACGATTCACCTTGGACGCTATGCCCGGTAAGCAGATGGCCATTGACGCAGACTTAAGCTCCGGCCTTATCAATGAGCAGGAAGCTAAGATGCGCCGGAACAAGATTCAGAAGGAAGCCGACTTCTATGGCGCTATGGACGGTGCTACGAAGATTGTAAAGGGCGATTCCATTATGTCTCTCATTATGACGCTGGTCAACTTTGTGGGAGGCATACTTATCGGTCTTGTCCAGGGCGGCATGAGCTTTGGCGAGGTGCTGTCCGTCTACTCCATCGCTACGGTGGGCGACGGCCTGGTATCCCAGATTCCGGCCTTGCTGATTTCTACGGCAACGGGTATGATTGTAACCAGATCCGTGTCGGAGGGAAGCTTGAACGACGACGTTTCCAAGCAGTTTATGGCGCAGCCCTTTTCGATTATGGCAGGCGGCGTTGCCATGCTGGTGCTGGCTGTAGTACCTGGTATGCCTAAGTTCCAGATGATTGTGCTGGGCGGCGGTCTTTTGGCAGGCGGCTGGCAGCTGAGCAAGCGGATGGATGAGCTTGGAACCATGGCGGCTGAGGCGGAAGCGGAGCAGCTTCTTCCCGGAGAGGGACAGCCGGTCAGCGAGGAGGAGTACTTCAAGGATATCAACAATGTTTACTCCCTTATTGGAGTGGAGGCCATTGAGATGGAATTTGGCTACAGCCTGATTCCTCTGGTGGATGAGTCAAGCGGCGGTAAGATGATTAACCGAATCGTGATCTTCCGCCGGCAGTACGCCCAGGAAATGGGCCTTGTGATTCCCTCCATCCGTTTAAGAGACAGCTCCAGCCTTAACACCAACCAGTATGTGGTGAAGATTAAGGGCGAAGAAGTGGCAAGGGGAGAGATTCTGGTGGATTACTACCTGGCTTTAGAGCCTGTGAATCCCACCAAGGAGATTGACGGTATCGATACCATTGAGCCGGCCTACGGAATTCCCGGCAAATGGATCAGCATTGATAAAAAGGAGATGGCGGAGATCTATGGCTACACGGTTATCGATCCCCTGTCCGTTATGTTAACCCACTTGTCGGAGACGGTGCGCAAGCATGCTCACGAGCTCTTAAGCCGCCAGGAGGTGGTGCAGCTTGTGGACAATGTGAAGATGAATGCGCCCCAGCTTGTGGAGGAATTATTCCCCAATGTGATTTCTTACGGTGTATTCCAGAAGATTCTGGTGAACCTGTTAAGAGAGGGAATCCCCATCAAGGATATGGAGACCATTATGGAAACCATTGCGGATTCCGCTATGACTGTGAAGGATATGGATACCATCACCGAGAATATCCGGACCTCTTTAAAGAGGACGATTACCCGGAAGTTCTGCGATGGCGGCGTGATGCGTGTGATTACCTTAAGCGCCGACCTGGAGAAGAGCATTATCACCAGTCTGACCAAGGGAGAGCAGGGAATGTATCTGGCATTGAGCCCAGATATGATGCAGAGTATCATTCAGCAGCTTGGGGACGAGATACGGAAGTTCCAGGAGCTTGCCCAGGACCCAATCGTTCTCACAAGCCAGGTGGTGCGGCAGCATTTCTATCACTTGATCGAGCAGTTTTATCCGAATGTGTATGTGCTGTCCTTCAATGAGATCAGCAACAATATTCAGATACAGGCAGTAGGAAATATTGGTGCATAAAAGGAAACCAGGAATGGAGTGTGCAGGTGTGGAAGCCTCAAAGGATTTCGACGGTTTGACCAACGAAGAGCTTTTAACAGAATATCAGAAAACCGGCGGGCTGTCTCTGAAGCAGGAACTGGTAATGCGTTATGTGTATATTGTCCGGAGCATTGCCATCCAGATGAGAGATGTGTATGTGAGCTTTGCCCAGATAGAGGACATTGTCAACGAGGGTGTTCTTGTGATCATGAGCGCCCTGGACAAATTTGATCCGGAAAAAAATGTAAAATTTGAGACCTATATCTCCAAGCGCATCAAGGGAATGGTCATTGATATGGCCAGAAAGCAGGATTGGATTCCAAGAAGTGTAAGAAAAAACGCAAGAGATATTGATGAAGTGACCACAAAGCTGTATAATGAACTGGGAAGGTATCCAACACCGGAGGAGATTGCCGGCCATTTGAATATGAGCCTGGAGAAATACCAGGAGGCTCAGAGAAAAACAACCCTTTTCAATGTGCTCTCCTTAGACCTGGTTCTGGATGACGGCGGCGAGAGTAAGAAGACGGTGTACCTGCCTTCCAAGAATGAGAACGAACAGCCGGAGCTTAATTGTCTTAAGAAGGAAGCCGGAGAGGTTCTGGCAGAAGGCATCCGAAGCCTTAAGGAGAATGAGCAGATGGTGATTTCCCTCTACTATGTGGAGGAGCTGAATATGAAGCAGATTGCGGAGGTCATGTCCATCAGCGAGCCCCGGGTTTCCCAGATACATGCCAACGCAGTTAAGAAGTTAAAGACCTATCTCAATAAGGAATACGGAGAGGAGAACAGATAGATGTTTCAGGGCTTTTATACCTTAGGTTCCGCCATGATTTCCGAGAACCGGAACCTGAATGTGATCAGCAACAATATGGCCAATGCAGCCACCACAGGTTACAAGAGCGATAAATATATCGCCAGTACCTTCCGGGAGGAGGTTCTCTACCGGAGCGGCAACATTACCCCGAATAAGCGGACGCCCATCGGTACTACGGCCATGATTCAGGCCACCAATGACCGGGTGACCAATTATGAGCAGGGTGGCATGGAGCCCACAGAGATGCCTCTGGACTGTGCCATCAATGGAAACGGCTTCTTCGCAGTGCAGACCGGGGCCGGGGCAGACGCCGGCGTGGTGTACACCCGGAGCGGTTCCTTTATCATCGATGACGAGAGATATCTGGCGGTTCCCAATATCGGACGTATCCTGGGCACCAATAACGCGCCTATCCATGTGGACACGGATGCCTTGGTGATTGATATAGACGGAACAGTCCGCGGAGAGGAGACGGGTACGGTGTACGGCACCATCCGTCTGGATGATTTTGAAGATTACTACGAGGATCTGGTGAAGGGGGACAACGGCACCTTTACCGTTCAGGACGGGGCTGCGCCCCAGGCAGCAGCCAATGCCCAGATTGTCCAGGGGATGCTGGAGCGGTCCAATACCTCTATGGTGGAGGAGATGACCTCCATGATGAGCGCCCAGCGGTCTCTGCAGGCGGCGGCGCAGCTGATTAAGATGTACGATCAGCTCGACGCCAGAACCGTGACGCTGGGAGGCATGTCATAGTGCTGGATTGGATTATACGGGACTGAAATAGGAGGTAGGAGATATGTATTCATCATTTTACGCAGCGGCGCAGGGGGCCATCGGACAGCAGTCACGTATGGATGTGATTTCAAACAACCTGGCCAATATCAACAACTACGGCTATAAGCCTAAGAACGGATTCTTCCAGGATCTGATGTACTACAACCTCAACAACTGGGAGGGGGACGAGACGAAGATCCAGGCGGGAACAGGCATTGTACTTGAGAAGGCGGATACGAATTTCGCTCCCTCGGGTTACGATATCACAGAGAGGGATTATGACTTTGCCATTGTAGAGAACGGCTTCTTTATGATGCGCAATCCTGTGACAGATGAGATTACCTACACCCGGAACGGCCGGTTCAGCCTTTCCCAGAGAGGGGATGAGTTCTATCTCATCAATGACGCAGAGAACCTGGTTCTTGACCGGAATCAGAACCCCATCCGTCTGGTGGGAGATGATACAACGGGAAGAGAGCTTGAGGCGCTGCCGGGCATCTTTGATTTTGAAATCAAGAACGGTATGCTGAATGTGGGAGACAATGAGTACGCTCCTGTGGAGAAGAACGGCGATCCCATTCTTCAGATGGAGACTCCCCTGCAGGGGGCTTTGGAATCTCCCGGTACGGATCTTGCTACAGAGCTGGTGCGGATGATTGAGAGCCAGAGAGCTTATTCCTATGCCCTTAAGATGGTTCAGACCTCCGACGAGGTGGTGCAGACAGTGAATACCCTTCGGAATTAGGCCTTTGCGTCTCGGTGATCCTTAGGTGAAAGAACGGAAGATCCCGAAAGGATTTTCTAAAGATATAAGAAAGGCAGGCGTATTATGGCAATAGAACGATTTGAAGATATGAATGCCGTGGCCCTGGATGTGTTCCGGGAGATCGGAAGTATCGGTGTGGGGAATGCGGCTACAGCCCTCTCTGAGGTTCTGGGAGTCAAGGTGAAGATGAAGCTTCCCAAGGTTTCCATTGAGGGCTACGATGAAGCTATCGCAAGTATGGGACACCCAGAGGATATGGTGGCGGCTATTTTAGTTGAGATGGGCGGCGATATTCAGGGAATTATGCTCTATATGCTGAAGCTGGATTTTATTAATGCGATCCTGGCCCGTCTGGTGGGAAAGTATGTGGAGGATTACTCTCAGATTGACGAGCTGTCGGCTTCCGCTTTGGAAGAGACGGGAAACATTATTATTTCCTCCTATATCAACGCTATTACGAAGCTGGCCGGCCTGGAGGTGCCTTTGTCCGTGCCTTCGATTTCGGTCAATATGCTGGGGGGCATCCTAAGCGTGCCTATGGCTATGTTTGGAGAGATTTCCGACAAGTTGATGATGATTCAGGGTGAGTTCCTGATTGGAGATACTCAGTTGGAAGGAGATTTGCTTCTGCTTCCGGATATTAAATCATTAAATTTCCTTTTGAAAAAGTTGGGAGTTGCGAATGTATAATGGAAAAGCAGTTAGTGGTAGGAATTGGTGATATGAAGCTTGGACGCCAGGAGGGAACCATTATAACCTATGCTCTTGGCTCCTGTATAGGAATTGCTTTGTACGATCCGATGATCAAGCTGGGAGCTCTGGTACATATTATGCTTCCGGAACGGGTCAATTCAGACGCGAATATTTTTAAGTATGCGGACACGGGGGTCCGGGAGACCTTGCGGAAGCTTTACGCATACGGGGCCGTGAAGCACCGGCTGACGGCCAAGATCGCAGGAGGCGCCAAGATGTTCGACATGAAGGGGAAGAGCTCTGCCATGGGAAATATCGGCGAGCGGAACGCCCAGATGGTAAAGCGTGTGCTGATGCAGGAGGGAATCCGCATTGTGAAGGAGGACACCGGAGCCAATTATGCGAGAACCATGTCCATTGATCTTGCAAGCGGCATGGTGCTGGTGAAGACCTTCGGCCGGCCGGAGCTGCGCATGTAAAAGGAAAGAGGAAACATCTTATCGGACAACGCCAGTCCCATAAGAGTGAATAAGAGGATATGAAGGAGGAGCTGCGACATGGCAGAAACGGAAATTTTATTGGAATCGGGTACAAATGAGATTGAGGTTATGCAGTTTACCATCAACGATGAGCTGTACGGCATCAATGTGGCAAAGGTTAAGGAAATTATGATGTCGGATAAGGTAAAGCCCGTGCCCCATGCCCATGAGGCGGTGGAAGGAATTTTCAAGCCCCGTGAGATTCTGCTTACGGTGGTGGATCTTCCCAAATACCTGATGGGGCATGAGTGTGAGAAGCATCCGAAGGATTTGTTTATCATTACGAATTTTAATAAGCTGAATATTGCTTTCCGGGTACATACGGTGGTAGGCATCAGCCGGATTTCCTGGGAGGATATCCAGAAGCCTGACGATACGATCAGCAACGGAAAGGAAGGCGTTTCTACTGGTATCGCCCAGTGCGGCGGAGAGCTGGTGACCATTCTGGACTTTGAGAAGATTGTGACGGAGATTGCGCCGGAGACGGGTATCCAGATGTCGGATATTGAGCTTCTGGGAGAGCGCAGACGCTGTGATGTTCCTATCGTTTTGGCGGAGGATTCCGTGCTTTTGGCCAGTATGATCTGCGAGTCTTTGAAGAGAGCGGGATTTTCCAATGTGAAGCGCTTTAACAACGGTAAGGAGGCATGGGAGTTCCTGCATGCCATCCGGGATCAGGAGAATCTGGAGACAGAGGCCAGCCTGATTATCACAGATATAGAGATGCCGGAGATGGACGGACACCGTCTGACCAAGCTGGTGAAATCCGATGAAAAGCTTAAGAAACTTCCGCTGATTATCTTCTCCTCCCTGATTAATGAAGAGATGCATTTAAAGGGAAAACAGCTTGGGGCTGACGAGCAGCTCTCCAAGCCGGAGATTAAGCATCTGGTGGAAGTGATTGACAGATTACTGGAAAGGACACAGACACATGGATAAGTGTGTGGTTAGAAAGGCCATTAAAAATGTAAAGGCGGATGAGATTGCAGGCTACGAGCTTTTATTCCAGGAAGATGACGACAGCCTTTACAACAACTCCGAGGTCAATGCGGCCAATACGATTGCTACCTTTTTAATGGATAACACGGGAAAAATCTTTAAAGATAATCAAATCTTTATTACCTTTACCCCGTCTCTGCTGTTTCGAAATACAGCCAAGATGTTTGACAAGGAAAAGATTGTGATTCAGATTGAGGAGAATCTGATTATTCATCCTCTGGCGGCGGTGATGATTGAGAAGCATCGAAAGGAAGGCTATCGCTTTGCCATCAACAACTTCCAATTTACGCCCAAATATTTCAGCATGCTGGAGTATATGGACTTTATCCGCCTGGATATAACGGGCTACGAGGAGCGCAGGGTCAAGGATTCTCTTGCAAATATGATTCAGATGGCCCATGGCTTCGGAAAGAGCTGTATCGCCTACAATGTGGATTCCAAGGAAGACTATGATATGGCTCTGTCCCTGGATGCGGACTATGTGGAGGGCCAGTATGTGGCCGAGGGCATGGTGACCAAGATGAACAAGGTAGAGTACCTGCAGGGGAATCTCTATCAGTTGATCATTGAGGTGACCAAGGAGGAGCCTAATCTGGATGAACTGGAGAGCATTGTGAGCCGTGATGCGGCTCTGACTTACTCCCTTTTGAAGCTTGCCAACTCTGCTTATTTTGCAACCAGACGCCGAACGGCTTCCATTCATCAGGCGTTGGTTACCGTAGGCTTGAATCAGCTTAAGCAGTGGGTATACCTCTTAAGCTTTGAGAGTACCCAGGATATGACCCCGGGAGCAGAGGAGGTACTAAAGCTCTCCTTCCTGCGTGCGAATTATGCGGCCCGTCTGGTGAATTACCTGCGGCCCTTCCCCATCAACCGGTCAGAGGCTTATATGATGGGTATGTTCTCGGCTCTGGAGTATATTGTGGATGCTACCCTGGAGGAGATTCTGCAGGAGATTCCGATTTCCGATGTAGTGAAGGACGGTATGATCAAGCATGAAGGCAAGGCCGGACAGCTTTTCGATCTGGTGCTGGCCTACGAGCGGGCAGACTGGAAGGGTACAAAGGCCCTGGCCGGCGAACTGGGACTGGAGACGAATATCCTGGCGCAGGCGTATATCGACTGTGTGGAGGAGGTCAACAGTATCTGGGAGAGCCTGACGGACGAGGAAGGAAAGGAAGAAGAGGCAGAAAAGGAGTAACTTCCTTCAATGGGTATCAGAAAGGTAAAAATATGGTGGAAGCGAAACGGAAGCAGAAGATTTTAATAGCGGATGATTCGGAGATGAACCGTTCAATTCTGGCAGATATGCTGGAGGATGAGTATGAGATTATGGAGGTGGAGAACGGCGTCCAGGCGGTGGCTGCCATTGAGAAGTACGGCGTGGATCTGTCTTTGCTGCTCCTTGATATTGTGATGCCGGAGATGGACGGTTTCGGTGTGCTTATGGTGATGAATGAGCATAAGTGGATAGAGGATCTTCCGGTGATTATGATCTCTGCGGAGAACAGTCCTGTTTACATTGACCGGGCTTATGAGATGGGAGCTACGGATTTTATTGTCCGTCCCTTTAATGAGATGGTAGTCCGCCGCCGGGTGGTGAACACGATTCTTTTGTATGCAAAGCAGAAGAAGCTGATGGGGATGGTTGCGGATCAGATCTATGAAAAAGAGAAGAGCAGCAATATGATGATTGATATCTTAAGTCATATTGTGGAGTTCCGGAACGGAGAAAGCGGCTGGCATGTGCGCCATGTGCATACGCTCACGGAGCTTCTTCTTGAACATCTTATTGAGAAGACAGATCGATACGGACTGTCTCAGGCGGATATTTCCACGATCAGTATGGCATCGGCGCTGCATGACATTGGAAAGATTGCCATAGACGAGAAGATTCTGAATAAGCCGGGACGGTTTACGGATGAAGAATTTGAGATTATGAAGACGCATTCGGCCATTGGCGGCGATCTTCTCCGGGATCTGCCTCTTTATCAGGATGAGCCTCTGGTGAAGTGTGCCTTTGAGATCTGCCGCTGGCACCATGAGCGGTACGACGGACGGGGATATCCGGATGGGCTTAAAGGGGATGAGATTCCCATTTCCGCTCAGATTGTGGCTCTTGCAGATGTGTATGACGCCCTTACCAGCGAGCGGTGCTATAAGAAGGCTTTTTCCCATGACGTGGCAGTCCAGATGATTCTGGACGGAAAGTGCGGCTCCTTCAATCCCATGGTACTGGAGTGCCTGACGGATATTGCAGATCAGCTTCCCCTGGAACTGTCCCAGGAGGAGATTCTGGATGGGAACAATAGAAAGAGCCTTCAGAACGTGGCCCAGGAGATGCTGTACCATGGGGAGCTGACAGCTTCGGAGCGAACGCTGCAGCTTCTTGAGAAGGAACGGGAAAAATACAGTTTCTTTGCCATGATGTCTAAGGAGATTCAGTTTGAGTACAATGTGTCTCCCAGTATTCTGACCTTGACGCCATGGAGCGCTAAGAAGCTTTCGGCCAATGAGATTATAGCAGATCCCAGGATGAGCGACAGCGTGAAGGAGATTCTGGGGATTGAGAACTGGGATGCACTGTCTGATAAGCTTCGGAAAACAAACAGGGAGAATCCGGTGGTGACCCATGACTGTAAGATTGATTTCCAGGGTGAGCACCGCTGGTCCCGGATTGTGGCTCATGCGATGTGGAGCTCGGAGGAGCCGCATGAGTACCAGGGAGCCATCGGTAAGGTGATTGATATACATGATACCAGATTAAAGCTGGATGTTCTGGAGCAGCTTGCGACCCACGATCGGATGACAGGGCTTTTGAACCATGCAAGCGCAAAGGAGCAGATTATAGGACGGATGGCCCAGAAGCCGGATGGCGCTTACGCATTGGTGATTTTTGATCTGGATCACTTTAAAATGGCCAATGACACTTACGGACACATTTTCGGTGATCAGGTGCTGCAGCATACGGCGGAGAAGCTTCGCCAGAGTATCCGCGGCATGGACATTGCGGCTCGTGTAGGCGGTGATGAATTCCTGGTGTTCTTAGAGTATACGGAGGATTTGGAGCCGATTATCGAACGTATTTTCCGTTCTTTGACAGGCCGGTTTGATGAGTTTGACATCTCTGTCAGCATGGGTGTGGCCAGAGCGGATCTGGTGGGTATGGATTATGAGACGCTGTTCCACTGTGCAGATCAGGCTCTTTATACGGTGAAGCGTGCCGGGCGCGGTCATTACCGTTTTTATGATGAATCTATGAGCAAGATGCTTTCTGTGATCTCCCCGATTGATGAGGGGGGGGGGGTGAAGGAGCCGGAGGCTGACAATTAGGGCTGCCGCAAAAGGAGTATGAAGCTTCTTTTGCGACAGCCCTTGGTTTTGTTCCTGCCTGTGCTGAAAACAGATACTATCGTCTGCTCTGGCGTTCCTGACGGAATATGTAGTTTCTTAGAACTGCTTCGGTCTGAGGTCTCATCTCAATAAACTGACAGCCGTGTCCGAACTGAGGCTTGCCGTCCCTCTCGTCAACGGATTCAAAGCGCAGTACTCTTGCGGCTAACAGTAGAGGTTTGGATGCGCCGTGGAGCTGGAACTGAACCACGGTACCTTCCGGCAGGCGGTGTTCGCAGATGAAATAGATGCCGCCGGCGCTGATATCACGGGTTACGGCTTTGAAACGCTCGGGAATGCCGACTGCGATACTTGGAACATAGGTGCAGAACATATCCAGGCTTGTTTCAAAATAGATTTTCAAATCCTGCCTGCGCTGTCTGGTCTCCTTCACTTCCATAATTCTGCAGGGAACAGAGTTGCGTTCATCTGAGATGGGCTGGGCTTCTCCTACGCTGCAATGGCAGCGGAGCAGGCCGGAAACGGAGTCGAAAAAGACAATGGTGTAAAAATCCGCTGTTTCCAGAACAACGTCGCCGGGAATGGAGAGCCAGAGCTCATCGGCCATATCCCGGAACACTTCGGCTTCACAGATGGCCTCATCTGCAAGGGTATAGATTTCTGCTTTTTTGCATTTTTTCAGAATATCCATAATGAGGGGCCTCCTCGCTTTCTGCTGTGATTACACAGCCTTTCTTTTTAGTATAACAGAAAATTGCGTCTGGGGCAATGAAAAAAAGCAAGGATTGTCAAGCAGCGCTTCGGAAGAGGAGAGACAAATTAATTGTCCTCCTCCGTACCGGCAGCCTTGCTGTAGACAGTGCGCTTTCTGGCCATGGCATCGCTCTCCAGGTATTCATCGTAGGTGGTGATCTTATCGATCATGGTGCCGCCCGGCAGCAGCTCGATGATGCGGTTTGCCGTGGTCTGGACGATCTGGTGGTCACGGGAGGAGAATAAAAGCACGCCCGGGAACTTGATCAGTCCGTTGTTGAGGGCAGTGATAGACTCCATGTCCAGATGGTCTGTAGGCTCGTCAAGGATGAGAATATTGGCCCCGGAGATCATCAGCTTGGACAGCATGCAGCGGACTTTCTCGCCTCCGGACAGCACACGGACCTTTTTCACGCCGTCCTCGCCGGCAAAGAGCATCCGGCCCAGGAAGCCGCGGACATAGGTGACGTCCTTGATCTCGGAGTACTGGGTCAGCCAGTCTACAATGATATCGTCGTTGTCGAATTCCTTTGTGTTATCCTTGGGGAAATAAGCCTGGCTTGTGGTTACGCCCCACTTGTAGCTTCCCTCATCCGGCTCCATCTCTCCGGCCAGAATCTGGAACAGGGTGGTTTTTGCAAATTCGTTGCTGCCCACAAAGGCAACCTTGTCATCATGGCCCAGGATAAAGGAAATGTTGTCCAGAACCTTCACGCCGTCGATTGTCTTGGAAATGCCTTCTACCGTGAGAACCTCGTTTCCAATCTCACGGTTAGGCCGAAAGTCGATGTAGGGATACTTCCGGCTGGAGGGCTTGATCTCATCCAGCTCGATCTTTTCCAGGGCCCGCTTTCTGGAGGTTGCCTGCTTGGATTTGGAAGCGTTTGCGCTGAAACGGGAGATAAATTCCTGCAGCTCCTTGATCTTCTCTTCCTTTTTCTTGTTGGCCTCCTTCATCTGGCGGATAAGAAGCTGGCTGGATTCGTACCAAAAGTCGTAGTTGCCGGCGTAGAGCTGAATCTTGCCGTAGTCGATGTCCGCCGTATGGGTACAGACCTTATTGAGGAAATAGCGGTCATGGGAAACCACGATTACAGTGTTGTTAAAGTTGATTAGGAATTCCTCCAGCCATGCGATGGCATCCAGATCCAGATGGTTGGTAGGCTCGTCCAGAAGCAGAATATCCGGGCTGCCGAAAAGAGCCTGCGCAAGAAGCACCTTAACCTTCTGTGCTCCGGGCATATCCTTCATCAGGGTATAATGATGTTCCGTATCAATGCCAAGGCCGTTCAGCAGGGATGCTGCGTCCGCTTCCGCCTCCCAGCCGTTCATATCGGCAAATTCCGCTTCCAGCTCGCTGGCGCGGATGCCGTCCTCGTCTGTGAAATCCTCCTTGGCATAGATGGCGTCTTTCTCCTTGGCAATCTCGTACAGACGGGCATTGCCCATGATGACGGTGTCCATAACAGGGAAATCGTCATACTGGAAGTGATCCTGCTTTAAGAAGGAGAGCCGCTGCCCCGGGGTGATGGCAATCTCACCGCTTGTAGATTCCAGTTCCCCCGTCAATATTTTCAAAAAGGTGGACTTGCCTGCGCCGTTGGCCCCGATGAGTCCGTAGCAGTTGCCCTCAGTGAATTTGATGTTTACATCCTCGAAAAGCGCTTTCTTTCCGATTCTGAGTGTTACATTTACTGCCTGTATCATGTTTAATCCTCTTGTTTCCTAGATTTTTATTTCCTGCTGCTTTTATTATTATACATAAAATATGGGAAATTTCAACGAAAATAATGCCGGATTTACGGCATTGTATAATTTGAGGGATTGTGTTATGATTTTTTGGAAAGAATGTGAATGAAAATGATCATTGATAGTAATATCCTTCAAAGTGTACAAATCGATTTACAGACGCATGTTTTTTGCGGCTGGAAATTGATTTCATACTCGTGCACTTTGAAGGATATTACGGAACTTCAAATAGGAAGGAGAGATAAGATGAAGACGGGAAAAAAGACACGTATTTTGGCGGTGGTTCTGCTTCTTGCGGCAGGACTTTTAGCAGGCTGTAAAGGAAGCACAGCCCAGAAGGAGCCGCCGGTGGAGGACATTTTAAAGGCAGTTCAGGAGGCTTACGGGGAGGATTACCTTCCGGATTCGGATCTGGATAAGGAAATGCTGTCCCAGGTGCTTGGAATCGATACTTCGCTGATGGAATCCGTTGCGGCCCAGATGCCTATGATTGGCGCGCATCCGGACCGGGTGGTGATTGCAAAGGCGGCAGAAGGCAAAGGGGACGCCCTGGAGGAAGAGCTTTTACGGGTGCGGACGGCTCTGGTGGAGGATCAGATGATTTACCCCATGAATATTGCCAAAACACAGGCGTGCCAGGTGGTGAGGAAGGGAGACTATGCAGCTCTATTTCTGGTGGGAGCCGTGGATATGAGGGAGGATGCTTCCGAGGAGGAGCAGCTTTCCTTTGCAAAGGAGGAAGTTCAGAAGGCAGTGGATGCTTTTGAGGGCTGCTTCTGACAATCCGCACAATTTGTCGAAAATGAAAAAATAAGTTTACCTTTTTTTGTAAATGTGTTAAACTGTGTATTGTGTTTTTGTTTGTTGCCATTCACAGCCCTGCAGACAGAGGCTGGGGTGGCAATTTACTTTTTATAATGCGGCGGATCTCAAGCCGGGTTCACGAAGTGAACTGCTGCGGAACTGCTGCGGAACTACAATCGGAGGGAAGTTATTAATGGTAGAAAAATTATTTAAGCTGAAGGAAAACAACACAACGGTAAAGACGGAGGTACTGGCCGGTGTTACCACATTTATGACCATGGCTTACATACTGGCGGTAAATCCCAGTATCTTAAGCGCCACAGGCATGGATCAGGGAGCGGTTTTTACAGCGACGGTTCTTGCTTCATTTTTAGGCACGGTATGTATGGCGCTTTTTGCCAACTACCCCTTTGCATTGGCTCCCGGCATGGGGCTCAATGCTTACTTTGCCTACACGGTTGTGCTGGGCATGGGTTATCCCTGGCAGGCGGCTCTGGCAGCCGTATTTGTAGAGGGCGTGATTTTTATTCTGCTTTCTTTGTTTAATGTCCGGGAAGCGATTTTTAATTCGATTCCGACAAATCTGAAAAAGGCAGTGTCTGTAGGCATCGGTTTCTTTATTGCATTTATCGGTCTGCAGAATGCAAAGATTGTAGTAGGGGGAGCAACCCTGGTAGAGCTGTTTTCCCTGGATGCCGTGGAGGGCGGCACCATGCGGGATGTGGGAATTACGGTGATCCTGGCGATTGTGGGCGTTCTCATCACTTCTGTTCTGGTCATCAGGCAGGTAAAAGGCAACATTCTCTGGGGGATTCTGATTACCTGGGTTCTTGGAATTCTCTGTCAGTTTGCGGGAATCTATGTCCCAAATCCAGAGATTGGCTTCTATGGACTGCTTCCGGATTTCTCCGGCGGGCTTTCCATTCCCAGTATTGCGCCGATTTTTGCAAAGCTTGATTTTGCATCCATTCCGCTGGGGGAATTTCTGGTGATTATATTTGCATTCCTGTTTGTGGATATGTTTGATACGCTTGGAACGCTCATCGGCGTGGCGTCCAAGGCGGACATGCTTGATAAGGACGGGAAGCTGCCGAATATCAAGGGCGCGCTGATGGCAGACGCAGTTGCAACGACGGCCGGCGCAGTGCTTGGCACTTCTACGACCACCACCTTTGTAGAGAGCGCTTCCGGGGTGTCGGAGGGAGGAAGAACCGGACTTACGGCTATGACTACGGCAGTCCTCTTTGCCTTGTCGTTGCTTCTGTCTCCTATTTTTCTTGCCATTCCGTCCTTTGCCACGGCTCCTGCGCTGATTGTGGTAGGCTTCTATATGGTAAATCAGGTGGGAACCATTGATTTTTCTGATTATGGAGAGGGAATCCCGGCGTTTATCTGTATTGCGGCAATGCCTTTCTTCTATAGTATTTCGGAAGGCATCTCCATGGGAGTTATCTCTTATGTGCTGTTGAATATGGTTTCCCAGAAGGCGAAGGATAAGAAGATCAGCGTGGTAATGTATATTCTGGCAGCGCTGTTTTTACTTAAGTATTTCTTTATTTAGGCCTGTGCTGCATGTCCAAGATCCATATAAAGGCGGACAGGTGTCCGTTTTGCACCTTGGATATAGAGTAAAAGACGATAAGGGAGGCTGTCCTGGCACGCCAGTGACGGAGCTCCCTTATTTTTTTGTAAATCCAGCGTAGATTTTTGAACCTTGTTTTTGGAGGAGAAACAGTTGTCAAATGCCGGCGGAACATGGTATACTTAACCTATTATTACTTGGTTTTTTTGTTTTATTGGAAGTCTTTTTGTACGTTAAGAGTAAAAAACGGGAAAACCATAGAGAAGGAGAGAGAGTATGAGTGACAACAATTTCAAACCGTTTATTCCGGCGGAGAAGAATCTGCCGGAGTTTACGGCGACATCCATCATTCTGGGCATCCTGCTGGCGGTGCTCTTTGGCGGAGCCAATGCCTATCTGGGGCTGCGGGTGGGAATGACCGTATCGGCTTCCATTCCGGCGGCCGTGATTTCCATGGGTGTGATCCGGGTGATTCTGCGGAGAGATTCCGTATTGGAGAATAATATGGTGCAGACCATCGGTTCTGCAGGCGAGTCTGTGGCGGCAGGCGCTATCTTTACCATGCCGGCGCTGTTTTTATGGGCATCGGAGTGGGGCACCCAGGCGCCTTCCCTGGTTGAGATTGCCATTATCGCAGGCATCGGCGGAGCCTTGGGCGTACTGTTTATGGTGCCTCTTCGGAAGGCCCTGATTGTTCAGGAGCATGGCGTGCTGCCTTATCCGGAGGGACAGGCATGCGCAGAGGTTCTTCTGGCAGGGGAAGAGGGCGGAGCAAAGGCCGGTATTGTATTTAAGGGCCTGGGCATTGCGGCTCTCTATAAGTTTGTTGCGGACGGCTTTAAGCTGTTTCCCAGCGAGGTTCATTATGAGATTCCGGCCTATGCCGGCGCCGGCGTCGGTGTGGACGTGCTTCCGGCCCTTCTGGGCGTGGGGTATATCTGCGGAACGAAGATTTCCTCCTATCTGTTTGCGGGCGGCATCACGGGCTGGTTTGTGCTGATGCCTCTGATTGTGCTTTTCGGCGGCGATTCCGTGCTGTTCCCGGTGGATATAACGGTTGCGGAGCTGTATGCCAGAGACGGTTCCTTTGGGATCTGGAGCAATTATATCAAGTATATCGGCGCGGGAGCCGTGGCAGCAGGCGGTGTGATCAGCCTGATTAAGTCCCTGCCTCTGATCATCAAGACCTTTCGGGAGGCCATGAAGGGCTACGGCAAGGGCGGCGCGGGCACGGGCGAGCGGACGGATAAGGATCTTTCCATGAAGGTGATTTTCATTGCCATTGCGGTTCTGGCGGTTCTGCTGTGGCTGATTCCTGTCGTTCCGGTGAATCTGTTCTGTGCGGTTCTGATTGTTATTTTCGGATTTTTCTTTGCTACGGTTTCCTCCCGTATGGTGGGACTGATTGGCAGCAGCAACAATCCGGTGTCCGGTATGGCCATAGCCACCCTTCTGGTGACTACGATGATTCTGAAGGCGACGGGACAGGTGGGACAGGCCGGTATGACGGCGGCCATAGCCATTGGATCGGTTATTTGTATCATTGCAGCCATTGCAGGCGATACCTCCCAGGATTTGAAGACTGGTTATATTGTAGGGGCTACGCCTTATAAGCAGCAGATCGGAGAGCTGATTGGCGTCGTGGCATCGTCAGTTGCTATCGGGGCGATTCTGTATCTGCTGGACGCTGCGTGGAGTTATGGAAGTACAGAGCTTCCCGCGCCCCAGGCGACTCTGATGAAGATGATTGTCGAAGGTGTTATGGGAGGCAATCTTCCCTGGAATCTCGTATTTGCAGGAGCCTTTATCGGGATTGTGGTGGAGGTTCTGGGGATTCCGGTGCTTCCCTTTGCGGTCGGACTTTATCTGCCCATCCATCTGAGCACGCCTATGATGCTTGGCGGCGCCGTGCGGTGGCTCTTTGAGAAGAAGGAAAATATGAGCGGGAAGGCGAAGAAGGATATGATTGAGAACGGCGTTCTCTACTGCTCCGGCCTCATTGCGGGCGAGGGGCTGGTCGGCATTCTTCTGGCCGTATTTGCCATTATTCCTATGGCTGACGGAAGCCTGGGGGATCTTCTTGGAGGACTGGTGTCTGAAACGCCGATTCACAGCAATTTGGGCGGCTTGATCTTCTTTGCGCTTCTGACGTCTACCATGTGGGTCGTTACGAAAAGAAAAGAGAAGTAAATGAGCAGAAAGCAGAAAAAGAATTATCTCGACTATGTTCCGGTGTGTGCGCCGGAACATAGCTGGGATGTGAATGAGAAGAATCTGGTGGTGCTCCATGTGGAGAACAAGGGCTTCTATAACCGGCTGGCCCAGAAGGTCTTTAAGAGGCCCAAGGTGAGCCATATCAGCCTGGACGAGTACGGAAGCTTTGTGTGGCGTCAGATGGACGGGAAGCGGACGATTTATGACATCAGCTTTCTGGTAAAGGAGCAGTATGGGGAGAAGGCGGAGCCTCTCCTGCCTAGGCTTACGAAGTATTTTCAGATTCTGTATCAGAATCATTTTATCGGGTATAGTGTGCCGCTTGAGAAAAAAGCGTAAGTGAAAAGCTTTACACCTTTAAGACGATCTATTATAATGAAGCCAGCAGCTATATTATAATTAAGACAGTGAAAGTCAGCGGGTATATGCCGGATTAAGAAATGATGCAAAGAAATATTAAGCTGTTTGTGAGAATAAAGTGATTATAAGGAAGGGCTGTTGCATGGATTAGGTGCGTCAGCCCTGTTTTGTTTTGACTGGCGCTGCCGGGAGGAGTTCGTTATACTGGAAAACAGGAAAGTGGGGAGTCGGGACTTATGAAACGGACAGTAGGAATCGGTTATCAGGATTTTGAAGAATTGATTACGAATGATAATTTTTATATCGACAAGACCATGTTTATTAAAGAATGGTGGGAGAACCAGGATATGGTGACGCTGATTACCCGGCCGCGCCGTTTTGGAAAAACCTTGAATCTAAGTATGGTAGAGCAGTTTTTTTCCGTACAATATGCAGATCGGGGGGAACTGTTTGAAAGATTTGCAATCTGGCAGGAGGAGAAGTATCGTCTGCTTCAGGGAACATATCCGGTAATCAGCCTTTCCTTTGCCAATATCAAGAATGCAAAATACCAGGTGATACGTAAGCGGATCTGCCAGATTTTAACGGGGCTTTATTCAGAGCACCGTTTTCTGATGGAGGGAGATCTGCTGGATGAGAAAGAGAAAAGCTTTTTTGAGTCTGTATCTGTAGATATGGATGATGCAACGGCAACGTATGCGCTTCACGAGCTGTCTTCTTATCTGTCCCGTTTTTATAAAAAGAAGGTACTTATTCTTCTGGATGAGTACGATACTCCTATGCAGGAAGCTTATGTATACGGGTATTGGGAGGAACTGGTTTCCTTTACACAGAATCTGTTCAATGCAACATTTAAAACGAATCCGTATCTGGGCCGGGCTATTATGACAGGGATCACGAGAGTCAGCAAGGAGTCCATCTTTTCTGATCTGAATAACTTGGAAGTAGTAACGGCAACTTCTGAAAAATATGCATCAGCTTTTGGCTTTACACAGGAGGAAGTATGGGATGCGCTGGAAAAGTTCGGGCTTTTGGAAGAGAGGGAAGAGGTAAAAAAATGGTATGACGGATTTACTTTTGGGAATCGAAAGGACATCTATAATCCCTGGTCCATTTTAAATTATCTTGATAAAAGAAAAGTTTCTACTTATTGGGCCCCCGAATACCATAGTATTCGGGTCGCAGGCAGTCGCCAAATGTCCACAAGTGGCCACTTGGCTCGTTGCCATTGCGAAAACACCAGCAGCAACAGCCTGGTGGGAAAATTAATACGCGAGGGCAGCAAAGAGGTAAAGGAAACCATGGAGGATCTGCTGAAAGGAAAGTCCCTCTGCATGGAACTGGATGAACAGATTGTATATAGCGATCTGGGAGAAAATGAAAGTGCGATCTGGAGCCTTTTTCTGGCCAGCGGCTATCTGAAGGCGGAACATCATACTTTTAGCGTAGAATATGGCCGGGAGGAGTATGAGCTGGTTCTGACGAACCGGGAAGTGTGGAGTATGTTTAACAGTCTGATAAGGAGATGGTTTCGGGATAAAGGATCTTACTACAGCGGCTTTTTGAAGGCATTGCTGCGTGGGGATCTGGAGGAAATGAATGACTATATGGCACGTGTGACAGAGGAAACCTTCAGCTCCTTTGATACAGGAAAAAAGCCTTCGGCGGAGCCGGAGCGGTTTTATCATGGGTTTGTGCTGGGACTGTTGGCAGAGCTTCGGGGGCGTTACACGCTGACTTCCAATCGAGAGAGCGGTTTTGGGCGGTATGATGTGATGCTGGAGCCTATGGATGAGATGGATGACGCGATTATCATAGAGTTTAAGGTATTCCGTCCGGGGAAGGAACAGACCCTGGAGGACACTGTAAAAGCAGCCCTTGCTCAGATTGAGAAAAAGAAATATGCTGCTGCTTTGGAGGCGAAGGGAATTGAACCGGCACGGATTCGGAAATATGGATTTGCTTTTGAGGGGAAGAGGGTCTTGATTGGAGAAAAAGATAGTTTAGAAAATACTCTGTATTGCAGACAGGAATAGTCCAGCTAAGAAATGTCAAGTATTTTCGAAAAATATTATCTGCTGGACGGCAAAGTCGAGGAGGCGCACGAGAGGAACTTTTATGAGAGTCCTTTCGAATAAAAGTTTCTCTCATTACAGGTGTGTCGAAGGGACTTTGCACTTTAGTGCTGTTGCACAGCGACTTAGAATAGGAGAACCGGAATGAAAGCATTTTTAAGGGGATTGCTCATGGGAACCATCGGCTCTGTTATCGTGCTGGGCCTGGCTCTTGGCGTCTGCTATTTCAGTGGGCTGCTGGATTTTGCCGGAGGGAAGAGGGAGGCTTTTTCTTCTTCGGTACAGCCGGCAGGCTTTGCTGCCATAGCCGGACAGGCAGGGCAGATGAGGGCGGAAGAAGGGGAGGAACAGGAAGAACAGAAGACGGATTTTCCGGAGGATGGAGAAGGGGAAGTGTCTCTTTATCCGGAAGAATCCGGGGAAGAGGGGATCCGCCTTTTGTTTGCCGGGGATCTCTATCTGACGGAGCTTCTGCAGGACAAATACCGGAGGAACGGAATCCAGGCTGCAGCCAGCCAGGAGCTTCTGACGCTTTTGCAGGAGGGGGATCTGTTTGTTCTCAATCAGGAATTTCCTTTCGGAACCACAGGGGAAGCTATGGAGGAGAAGGAGTATACCTTCCGGGTGCCGCCGGATCTGGTCAGCGTTCCGGTTGACCTTGGCGTGGATCTGGTGACCCTGGCCAATAACCATATGCTGGATTTTGGAAGAGGGCCTCTGACGGAGACGCTTGCCGCTCTTGACGGGGCCGGAATCGCCCATGTGGGAGCAGGGGAGGATCTGGAAGCGGCGAAGGCGCCGGCAGTCTTTGAGATACAGGGAAAGACTTTTGGGTTTTTGGGGGCCAGCCGCGTGATTCCGGAAGCCTCCTGGAATGCATCCAGATACAGCTCAGGTGTATTTACCACCTATGACGCTGCGCAGCTAGTCGAAGAGATCCGCAAGGCAAAGGAGAGCTGCGACTTTGTGGCGGTGCTGGTTCACTGGGGAATTGAGCGCAATACGTTTCCGGAGGAGTATCAGAAGACCCTGGCCCGGCAGTACATTGACGCCGGGGCTGATGCGGTTATCGGCAGCCATCCCCATGTGCTTCAGGGGATTGAGTACTATCAGGGAAAGCCTATTTTCTACAGCCTTGGCAACTTTATTTTCAGCAACGGCGCTTATGAGAGTATCGTTGCGGAGCTGACCGTTACGGAAGGGGAGACAAGGGTGCGTGTAATTCCCTGCGCAAGCGAGGGGAATCAGATGGGGCTGCTGAGCAAAAAGCAGGATTACTTCCAGAGGCTTAAGGAGCTGTCGTTCGGCGTTCGGATTGAGGAGGACGGCAGGGTTCTGGAGGAGCAGACGCCGGCTGGCTCTTAGGCTCCCGGTTTAGATAATGGTAGCAGGATTCGGTAACCGACGATTTTTTTGTGACCTTGCGCACCCAGTTCATCAATGCGATTGCAAGGAACGAAAGGGTCTGGAGGAGAATGAATACAGCCATTGCCTGCCCCAGAAGGGAATCAGTGTAAAAATGCCGGTCGCTGTATATGGAAAAAGCGACAAAGAAGAGAACTGCGGTTCCGGCGCTGATTCCGATCAGCGTTGTAGTTAAGGGGAAGGTTCCTTTTATGCCTGTGATATCTTCTTTGCTTAAATCGCCTTCGTAAAACAGGTATGTAATTTTGTATTTGTCGTATAGATATAGATCTACGGCGGAAATATAATCCCTTTTTATATTTCCGTTAAATAAAAAGGCGACAATTGTCATGGAAAAAATCATAATAAATTCAATCAGGAAAAAACGCACATAGGGGACGTGCTCCTTTGAAACGATATCCGTATAAGTGAGCAGCAGCGAAATCAATACGGGTATAATTGCGACGATAATTTTAAACATGTTGCCGTAGGTATCTTTTAAGTTCTCGATGAGCTTGTCCCTTTGTTTTAATAACAGATCGATTTCCCGTTCGTTTTGTTCCAGTGCTTTTATTTTCCGTTCTTTTGCTTTCTGGCTTTTTACTTTCGAAGGCTTCATAAAACAGCTCCTTTTTATCGATGGGAGTTCAAATGGTATTCTTTATGTTTAGCTTACCACGGTTTGTTCTTTTCAACAACTGTACAGCTTAAAATAAAAAGGATTTTACAGCGGTTTGTGTGAAGCGCTGCCGTCAAGTGACAGAAATTTTGCGAAAAGAAGCAAGTTTACTTGACACAGTGCCAAAAAAAGTATAGAATTTAAATGTTGTATTTGTACAATGAAAACTAAATAAGGAGGTGCTCCTGTGCCGTTTATTACTACAATAATAGTTGCGCTAGTGTCTATTGTACTGACGGCCCTTGTTACGGTGTACGTGCGTAAGACCACCATAGAGAAAAAAGTGGGCAACGCAGAGGAAAAAGCAAGGGAAATCATAGATGACGCACTAAAGGTTGCAGAACGTTCCAAGCGTGAGGCTTTGCTGGAGGCGAAGGAAGAGTCGCTGAAGACAAAGAACGAGCTGGAAAAGGAAACCAAGGAACGCAGAGCGGAGCTTCAGCGGTATGAACGCCGGGTTTTATCCAAGGAAGAAGCATTGGATAAGAAGTCGGAAGCGTTAGAGCGGCGTGAACAAAGCTATGCGGCAAAGGAAGAGAAGCTGTCGAAGAAAGCAGCAGAGATCGATCAGCTTCATTCAAAAAGAGTACAGGAACTGGAAAGAATCTCTGGTCTGACCTCCGAACAAGCAAAAGATTATTTGTTAAAGACTGTTGAAGACGAAGTAAAGCATGAAACCGCTGTGCTGGTCAAGGAACTTGAGAGCAGAGCAAAGGAAGAGGCCGATAAAAAGGCGAAGGAATATGTCGTAACGGCGATTCAGAAGTGTGCCGCAGACCATGTGGCGGAGACAACCATATCCGTTGTCCAGCTTCCGAATGACGAGATGAAAGGAAGAATCATTGGCCGGGAGGGCCGGAATATCCGGACTCTGGAGACCATGACGGGTATTGATCTGATTATTGACGATACGCCGGAAGCCGTGATTCTGTCAGGCTTTGATCCGATCCGCCGTGAAGTGGCGAGGATTGCGCTGGAAAAGCTGATTGTGGACGGCCGGATTCATCCGGCCCGTATCGAGGAGATGGTAGAAAAAGCGCAGAAAGAAGTAGAAGTGATGATTCGTGAAGAAGGTGAATCAGCCGCCCTTGAGGTAGGGGTTCACGGCATTCATCCGGAGCTTATCAAGCTCCTTGGAAGAATGAAATTCCGTACCAGTTACGGCCAGAATGCTCTGAAGCATTCTATCGAGGTCGCCCATCTGGCAGGACTGCTGGCAGGGGAGATCGGCGTGGATGTGCGCATGGCCAAGAGAGCTGGACTTTTACATGACATTGGAAAATCTATCGACCACGAAGTAGAGGGTTCACATATTCAGATTGGCGCTGATTTGTGCAAGAAGTACAAGGAGTCAGCAATCGTCATCAATGCAGTAGAGTCACATCATGGGGATACGGAGCCGACTTCTCTGATTTCCTGTCTGGTACAGGCAGCCGATACCATTTCGGCGGCAAGGCCCGGGGCGAGAAGAGAGACACTGGAGACGTATACCAATCGGTTAAAACAGTTAGAGAACATCGCCAACGGATTTAAGGGCGTAGACAAGTCTTTTGCGATTCAGGCAGGCAGAGAGATTCGTATTATGGTAGTTCCAGAGCAGGTAGATGATGCCGCTATGGTATTGCTGGCAAGAGATATTTCCAAGCAGGTTGAGGCCGAGCTGGAATATCCGGGCCAGATTAAGGTAAATGTCATCCGGGAAAGCAGGGTGACGGACTACGCAAAGTAGGAAAATGAGAGAGGCTGTCGCAGAAAGTGTGGCAGCCTTTTTTGGCGGCGGAAACGGAAATGGAAATGTTAAGTGTTTTACCCTTTCGTGCTGTCGCGCAGCGACTTAGAATAGGAGAACGAAGATGGCAGAAATAGGATTTATTGGAATGGGGAATATGGGCTATGCGATTTTGAAAGGAGCCTTAAAGGTATTTCCGTCAGACAGCTTTGTCTTTACGGCAAAAACAGAGAAGACC
The DNA here is from genome assembly GCF_036941125.1 of Candidatus Merdisoma sp. JLR.KK011. Taxonomy (NCBI): domain Bacteria; kingdom Bacillati; phylum Bacillota; class Clostridia; order Lachnospirales; family Lachnospiraceae; genus Candidatus Merdisoma; species Candidatus Merdisoma sp. JLR.KK011. The sequence continues at coordinate 422,637 of NZ_JAYWSZ010000003.1, forward strand.
ATGCAAAGGGTATATGCGCAGACACGGGTGCCCTATGTGCTGTCCAACGCAGAGTGCGCCAATTCTTCCAAATACGTGGTGCTGGCAGTGAAGCCTCAGTATTACCCGTCAGTGCTCAAGCAGATCCGCTATGCGGTGACCCCGGATCATGTAGTCATTTCTCTGGCGCCCGGTATTACCATCAGTGCGTTAAAAGAGATCCTGGGCTCTGACCGGAGAATCATCCGGGCCATGCCCAACACGCCGGCTCTTATCGGGGAAGGCATGACGGGCTTAAGCTTCCGGGGAGAGGAATTTTCCCAGGAAGAGCTGGATCTGGTACATAAGCTTTTTGAGGCAGTGGGAATCTGTGCCGGCGTGGAAGAGCGCCAGATGAGCGCCGTGGTCTGTGCAAGCGGCAGTTCGCCGGCTTACGTGTACCAGTTTATTGAGTCCCTGGCAGACGGGGCGGTCAAATACGGAATGCCCAGGGAGCAGGCGTATCTTTTTGCGGCCCAGGCCGTGGCAGGCGCTGCAAAAATGGTTCTGGAGACAGAGGAACATCCGGCGGTTCTTAAGGATAAAGTATGTTCCCCGGGAGGAACTACCATAGCCGGCGTGGCCGCCCTGGAGGAATACGGCTTCCGTAATGCCGTGCTCAAGGCATGCGACGCCTGCTACGAAAAATCTGAGTCAATCAAGTAAGAAGAAGCCGAAAAGCGGATGGCAGCATAAGCGGGATTTCAAAGTATGCTGCCGGCGGCAGAGCGGCCAGGCAGGGAAAACAGAATTTGACGGCATGGAACGGGATAACCTCTCATACACTGAATAGTGTATGGGAGGTTTTTGTATGAAGGTGAAAGGTGTGGATCTGAAAGATATCACCATCCGGCCGCTGCCGTTTCAGCTGCCCGGCATGAAGTCTGTAAAGTCTGTGAAATACATGAGGCTTAAAAAGGCAGCGAAGCCTGCCTGGCCCCAGAGCCAGGGGACCTTAAGGAGCACAGGCGCAAAGAGTATAAAGGGAATCCGTATTCGCGAAAGGGATTTCTTTCTGACGCTGTTTTTGGCCGGATTTGTTCTGGGAGTCTTTTATATTACCGTGTTTGGAAAAGAGGCGGTGCACAATACTTCCCTCTTAAGTCCGTACTTTTTTTCAAAATACGAGCGTCTGGAATTTGCCCCGGAGGAGCTGTTTCTCTATACGCTGAAGGCCAGGCTTTCCGTCTTTTTCATTCTGTGGCTCACGGGCCTTACGGTGTTCGGCGCTCTGGCGGCCTGGGGATATGTGGTCTGGATTGGCTCGGCTCTTGGAATTACCATGACAACGGCAGCCATGAAAATGGGCTTTCCCGGGGTTGTGCTCTGCATCGCTGGGGGGCTGCCGCATTTTATTCTGTATGTCCCGGCCGGCTGCTGGCTTTTAAAAAGGGTTTGTGAAATGTCGGGGAACCAGGAGCGGAAGCTGCGCCAGTGGAACAATGGAAAAAAACGGCTTTTTTCCTATCTTTTTGTGGGTGTCCTGGGGATTGCGGTCTTTTTTGCAGGAGCATTTCTGGAAAGCTATGTGAATCCTTTCTTTCTGAAGCCCTTTTTGAAAAAAATCTGAAAAAATTTTTTACAAGATTTGGTGGTCTTTTGAAAACAGGAAAACCAGATGTTGTAGAAATGCCTAAAACCTTGATTTTCCAAGGGTTTTAGGCAAAAAATGACCATTGCTTTTCTGCTTTTTTCTTACTATAATGGTAAACATGACGGGTGTTTCAGTACTGTGATTGTATTAGTTCGAGGGCGGAAGTTTTATGGAACAAGAGATTAAAAGTTTTGTGTCTTATCTTCATGAGGTAAAAAAGACATCGCAGAATACGGAGCTTTCTTATCAGAGAGACTTGATGAAAATGATGCGTTTTCTAAAGACGCAGAAGGTGGAGAAGTTCAGGGACGTGACGGAGACGAATCTGAATTCTTATATTCTTGATTTGGAGAAAAAGGGGATGGCGGCGGCTACGGTGTCCCGGAACATTGCGTCCATGAAGGCGTTTTACCTCTATATGATGAGAAACGGCGAGGTGACGACAGATCCGGCAGAGAATCTGAAAGCGCCGAAGGTGGAGAAGAAGGCGCCGGACGTGCTGTCTGTGGAAGAGGTGGAGAAGCTTCTGGCGCAGCCGGGAGACCGGACGGCCAAGGGGCTTCGGGACAGGGCTATGCTGGAGCTTTTGTATGCAACGGGAATCCGGGTTACGGAGCTGATTTCTCTCCGGCTGGAGGATGTGAACTGGAAGCTTGATTATATTGTCTGCCAGGATCGGAGCCGGGAGCGGATCATTCCCTTTGGGGCTAAGGCGAGAAAGGCTCTGGATCGGTATATTGCGTCTGCCAGGACGGAGCTGATAGGCGATAAGGAGTGTGGGATGCTTTTTCCCAACTGTTCGGGGGAGAGTATGAGCCGTCAGGGCTTCTGGAAGCTTTTGAAGCATTATGCGAAGCAGGCGGGGATTCAGATGGAGATTACGCCTCACACCCTGCGGCATTCCTTTGCGGCCCATCTGGTGGATAATGGGGCAGATCTGCGTGTGGTTCAGGAGATGCTGGGGCATTCGGATATTTCTACCACGATGATGTATGCCGTGCGCACCCGGGAGGTTTATGCCAAGGCGCATCCGAGAGGGTAAGGCCGGCAGCAGGAAGGTCTGTTGATAAGGAAAATGGTCTGTGCGGATAGGAATGGTATCTGCACAGATTTTTTTTCGTGACTTTTTCGGGGGATTGTATTATGATAAGACCCGAGAGTACTGATAAGAGGAGTTGACGATTATGGGAATTACGTTTGTACAAGAGCTGCCAAGTCCGGAAAAGACAAGAGAGCTGCATCCGGTGCCTCCGCGGGCGGCTGCGATAAAGAAGAAACGGGATGAAGAGATACGCAAGGTATTTACAGGAGAGTCGGATAAGTTTCTGGTGATGATCGGGCCCTGCTCTGCAGATAACGAGGAGGCGGTCTGTGATTATGTGCGCCGTCTTGTGCCGGTTCAGGAGAAGATTCGGGATAAGGTGATTATTATTCCCCGTATTTATACGAATAAGCCCAGGACTACCGGGGAGGGGTATAAGGGGATTATGACCCAGCCGGATCCGGAGAAGAAGCCGGATCCCATGGCCGGAATTGTGGCCCTTCGAAGAATGCATATCCGGGCTATTGAGGAGACGGGGCTGACGGCGGCGGACGAGATGCTGTATCCGGAAAATCTCAGGTATGTGACGGACTTTTTGTCTTATATTGCCATTGGGGCGCGGTCGGTGGAGAATCAGCAGCACAGGCTGGTTTCCAGCGGGATTGACGTGCCGGTGGGGATGAAGAATCCTACCAGCGGCGGGTTCAGTGTGATGCTGAACTCGGTGTATGCGGCCCAGCAGAAGCATACGTTTATTTACAGGGACTGGGAAGTGAAGACGGAGGGAAATGAGCTGGCGCATGCGGTGCTTCGGGGAGCCGTGAATAAGAGAGGGGTGTCGCTGCCCAATTATCATTATGAGGATCTGCAGCTTTTGCTTGAGCTTTATCACGAGAGGGAGCTTCGGAATCCGGCTTGTATTGTAGATGCGAATCATAGTAATTCGAATAAGCAGTTTCGGGAGCAGATCCGGATTGTGAAGGAGGTGCTGCACAGCAGGGCTTGCTCGGGAGATATCCGGAGGCTGGTGAAGGGGGTTATGATTGAGAGTTACATTGAGGAGGGGTGTCAGGGGATTCATGATCATGTTTATGGGAAGTCGATTACAGATCCCTGCCTTGGATGGGAGGATTCAAAGCGGCTGCTTTATGAGATTGCGGAGCGGTGTTAGATGAGCGGGAGGTTGTGCTGAGAATGCCGCAAAATGTCCCGGGAGCTTTTCCATATCAGGTGTTCGGACGTTTCACGGACACCTTGATATTGGAAAAGCTCTCGGGACATTTTGCGGCATTCTCTTTTTATGTTGTTGGCGGGGTAACTTGAGGGGCGTAGATGGTTTTCTTTTGGGTTAGGCGGGGTTTCGTTCTTCTTTTAGGGCGTTTATGTTTAGGAAGGATACGAAGAGCTGGTTGGCCAGGATGCCCCAGAGATAGCCTTGGATTCCGAATCTGGGGACGAAGGTTAGGATGAAGAAGATTCGGATCATGACTCCGATGAGGTTGTTGATGAAGCCGGCGGCGGTTCTTCCCAGGCCGTTGAGGATGCTGTGGAGGGTGCTGTTGAGGTATAAAAAGGGGCAGATCCAGGCTAGGGTGATGATGAAGTCGCCGGCCATTTCGCTTTTGAAGAAGAAGGTACCCAGGGTTTTTCCGGTCAGGAGGAAAAACAGGGTGCAGGCGATGCCTAAGGGGAGGCAGAGGTTGATGGTTTTCTTGATGGTGCGGGCTATCTGTTTTTTGTTTCCGGCGGCCTGGGATTCGGATACGGCGGAGAGGAGCATGACGGATACGGCGTTTGTGAGGACGCTGGGGAACTGGATGAAGGCCATGGCCATGCCGGTGAGGGTTCCGTAGACGCTTAGGGCCCGTTCCGGGGCGAGGCCGTACTGCTGAAGGGTGAGGGGCAGAAGGATGGCTTCTGCGCTTCCTAAGAGGTTCATGCAGACGCGGTTGGCAGAGACGGGGGCGGCTTCCAGAAACATGCGTTTTGCATAGCGGCGTGCCGGAAAGCCTGTGGGTTTTACGGTGCGGTTATGCAGGCTTTCGGAGGATATGGCGAAGAGGGTGAAGAGCATGGAGGCGAATTCTCCCAGTACCAGGCCGATGACGGCGGCTGCCGGGGAGAGGGCTTTTCCTTCTTCTAGGGAAACCTGGTAGATGATGTACACGGCGGCTACCCGTACCAGCTGTTCAAAGAGCTGGGCACTGGCTGGGACGGCTGTTTTCTGAAGGCCGTAGTAATAGCCGCTGATGCAGGAGTGGCAGGCTCCGAAGGGGACGGTGACGGACATGATGCGCAGCAGGTCTGCGCAGCGTGCTTCGTGGAGCAGGTGTACGGCAAGGAAGCCGGCGTTTTTATAGACCAGGAATGAGGTGAGGAGGGACAGGCTTAGAGACATGGCAAGGCCTATCCACAGGATGGAACGGGCCTGTTCTTTTTTCCCTCTGGCCATTTCGCCGGATACGAAGCGTGATATGGCTATCTCTGCGCCTGCGGTGGTAAATGCATAACAGACGCCATAGATGGGAAATATCATCTGGTAAATGCCGATTCCTTCGGCACCGATGGTGCGGCTTAGGAATATTTTATAGAAGAAGCCGATAAAACGGCTGGCAAGGCCGGTGAGGGTGAGGATGAGGGTTCCGGCTATGAGTGGATGCTTTTTCTTTTTCATGGGGGATTCCTGTTTTTCGGGAGTTTATTTTAATATATTCCGGGGAGGTCCTTGACAGAACATTTGACAGGTGGTATTATCTATCTAAATCCGAGTAAAATACTCGGAATTGATACAGCAGAACAGGGATAAAAACAGTAATATTCCTTACAATGCACAAATCGATTTACAGGCACACGCTTTTGTGACTGGAAATTGATTTCATAGAGGTGTATTGTAAGGAATATTACGGAACTATTAAAACAGTAATATTCCTTACAATGCACAAATCGATTTACAGGCACACGTTTTTGTGACTGGAAATTGATTTTATAGAGGTGTATTGTAAGGAATATTACGGAACTATTAAAACAGTAATATTCCTTACAATGCACAAATCGATTTACAGGCACACGTTTTTGTGACTGGAAATTGATTTTATAGAGGTGTATTGTAAGGAATATTACGGAACTATTAATAAGAGGTGATTCTATGAAGCTGTCGACAAAGGGGCGGTATGGGCTGCGGGCGTTGATTGATCTGGCGGTATACAGTGAGAATGAGACGGTTTCCATTGCCAGCATTGCCTCCAGGCAGAATATTTCAGAAAGCTATCTGGAGCAGCTGATAGCAAAGCTTCGGAAGGCAGGTCTGGTAACCAGCGTCCGGGGAGCGGGAGGAGGCTACAAGCTGGCGAGGCCGGCTCAGGAGATCTCGGTGGGAGATGTTCTGAGGGCCCTGGAGGGGAATCTGGATCCGGTGGAATGTCCGGGGCTCAAGGAGGAAAGCTCCTGTGACGGGTCGGAGTTCTGTGTGACAAAGTATGTGTGGCAGCAGATCAATGACAGCATCAATCAGACGGTGGACAGGATTTCTCTTGACAGGCTGGTTGAGGAGAGCAGAAATGTAGGAAATAAGGGTGGGAGCGCCGTGAGCTCCTGCTGTACAAATTAATAGGAAGAGGTGTTACGTTTTGGAAAAATTGATTTATCTGGACAATGCGGCAACAACAAAGACAGCGCCGGAGGTAGTGGAGGCCATGCTTCCCTATTTTACCGAACATTTTGGCAATCCATCCAGTGTATACGGTCTGGCGGCAGAGAGCAAGAAGGCTGTGACGGAGGCAAGGGAGACCATCGCCGGGGCTTTGGGAGCGAAGGCAGAAGAGATTTACTTTACAGCCGGAGGCAGTGAGGCAGATAACTGGGCGCTGAAGGCAGCGGCGGAGAGTTACCGCAATAAGGGGAAGCATATTATTACCACGAAGATTGAGCACCATGCGGTTCTCCATACCTGTGAGTGGCTGGAGAAGAATGGGTTTGAGGTTACTTATCTGAATGTGGACGAGAACGGTGTGGTGAAGCTGGATGAACTTAAGAAGGCCATCCGGCCGGATACGATAATCATTTCGGTTATGTTTGCAAATAATGAGATCGGCACGTTGGAGCCCATCCGGGAGATCGGGGAGCTGGCCCATGAACAGGGAATTTTATTCCATACAGATGCGGTGCAGGCTTTTGGGCATATACCGATTGATGTGGATGCGTACCATATTGACATGTTAAGCGCCAGCGGCCACAAGCTGAACGGCCCCAAGGGAATCGGCTTTCTTTATATCCGCAAAGGCTTGAAGCTGCGTTCCTTTATCCATGGCGGCGCCCAGGAGCGCAAGCGCCGGGCAGGGACGGAAAACGTTCCCGGAATTGTAGGATTTGGAAAAGCTGTGGAACGGGCGATGGCAACGCTCAAGGAGCGGACTGACCGGGAGCGGAGGCTCCGGGACTATCTGATTGGCCGGGTGTTGAAGGAGATTCCCTATACACGTCTCAACGGCCACAGAACCGACCGCCTGCCAAACAATGCCAATTTCAGCTTTCAGTTTATAGAGGGGGAATCGCTGCTGATTATGCTGGATATGGAGGGGATCTGCGGCTCCTCCGGCTCAGCCTGCACTTCCGGCTCCCTGGATCCGTCCCATGTGCTCCTGGCCATCGGCCTGCCCCATGAGATTGCCCACGGTTCCCTGCGGCTCACCTTGAATGAGGAGATTACGGAGGCGGATCTGGACTTTGTGGTGGAGCAGCTAAAGAAGATTATTGACCGTCTAAGAAGCATGTCGCCTCTTTATGAGGACTTTATGCGGAAGGCAGAATAGAAATATAGGATATTACGGAACTGGAATAAAAACAGTAATATCCTTCACAATGCACAAATCAATTTACAGACACATGTTTTTGTGGCTGGAAATTGATTTCATACCCGTGTATTGTGAAGGATATTACGGAACTGGAATAGGAGGAACCTAAGAATGTACAGCGAAAAAGTAATGGATCATTTTCAGAATCCCCGGAATGTGGGAGAGATCGAGAACGCAAGCGGCGTAGGAACCGTTGGAAATGCAAAATGCGGCGATATTATGCGGATTTACCTGGACATTGACGATAAGAGAGTGATAAAAGACTGCAAGTTTAAAACCTTCGGCTGCGGCGCCGCCGTAGCCACCAGCAGCATGGCAACGGAGCTTGTAAAGGGAAAGACCGTAGAGGAAGCCTTAAAGGTAACTAACAAAGCAGTGATGGAAGCGCTGGACGGCCTGCCGCCGGTAAAGGTTCACTGTTCCCTTCTGGCAGAGGAGGCCATCCATGCAGCCCTCTGGGACTATGCAGAGAAGAACGGCATCAAAATTGAGGGCCTCACAAAGCCCAAGTCTGATATCCATGAGGACGAGGAAGAGGAAGAAGAGGTTTATTAAAAAGACAAAATGTTTCGGCAGCATCTGCAGGAATGAGGAAGTTCCGGCAGTTCAAAAAAGGTTGAGGAAAGAAAATCAGTGAGCAGAAAAGAAAAAGTAGTTGTGGGGATGTCCGGCGGCGTGGATTCTGCCGTGGCCGCCTGGCTTTTAAAGGAACAGGGTTACGAAGTCATCGGCGTTACCATGCAGATCTGGCAGGACGAGGAAGAAGAGGTTCTGGAAGAAAACGGAGGCTGCTGTGGTCTAAGCGCCGTGGAGGATGCCAGGCGCACGGCCCAGATATTGGAGATTCCCCATTACGTAATGAACTTCAAGGCGGATTTTAAAAGAGCTGTAATGGATTATTTTGTAGCAGAGTATCTGGCGGGCCGCACCCCCAATCCCTGCATTGCCTGCAACCGCTATGTAAAATGGGAGGCGCTTTTAAAAAGGAGTCTGGAAATCGGGGCGGATTACATTGCCACCGGCCATTATGCCAGGATAAAACAGCTGGAAAACGGACGTTTCTGCCTGTCCCGTTCTGTGACGGCGAAAAAGGATCAGACCTATGCCCTTTATAATCTGACCCAGGAACAGCTCTCTCATACCTTAATGCCGGTGGGCGATTATTCGAAAGAAGAGATCCGCAGCATGGCGGAAAAGATTGGCTTAAGTGTTGCGGACAAACCGGACAGCCAGGAGATCTGCTTTGTACCCGATCAAGACTATGCAGGGTTTATCGAGGGCGTTACAGGAAAACCCTCCCAGGAAGGCAGCTTTGTAAAGGCAGACGGCACAGTGCTGGGCCGCCATAAGGGAATCATTCATTACACCATCGGCCAGCGCAGGGGCTTAGGACTGCCCATGGGACGCCGTGTGGCAGTGACCGAGATCCGCCCCGAAACCAACGAAGTCGTGATTGGGGAGCAGGAGGACGTATGGACAGACATGCTTCTTGCGGACCGTCTAAACTGGATGTCAGTTCCGGATCTTACAGAAGATCGTAAGGCAGCGGCGAAAATCCGCTACAATCATGCCGGAACTCCCTGCACCATTTGGAAAACAGGGCCGGATCAGATAAAAGTTCAGTTCCATGAACCGGTGCGCGCTGTCACACCGGGACAGGCCGTGGTGTTTTATGACGGCGAAGATGTACTTGGGGGCGGAACCATTTTGTAGTCAAATACCCCACAGCTGTGGGGTATTTGACCCTTGCGGCATTCGCCAAATGCTCGTGCAGGCACAGCACTTGGCTCATTACTCGCGGAAATAAAGGAAAGAGACGGGAGGTGTAAAGCATGGCAAGAACAGTAAGCATCGGGTGCCAGGATTTTGAGACTCTTCAAAGAGAAGGATACTTTTACATCGACAAGACTTTATTTATAAAAGAATGGTGGGAAGGCGGCGACAGCGTAACACTTATAACCCGTCCCAGACGGTTTGGGAAAACCTTGAATATGAGCATGACAGAGCAGTTCTTTTCTGTGGAATATGCAGGAAGGGGAGATCTTTTTGAGAAGCTCGCCGTCTGGAAAGAAGAAAAGTACCGGAAGCTTCAAGGCACTTATCCGGTAATCAGTCTTTCCCTTGCCAGTATTAAAGATACCAGCTACGAAACCGCACGCAGAAAAATCTGCCATATATTAACAAGCTTATATTCCAAGCATCGATTTTTGCTGGAAGAGGAAGTATTGGATGAGAAAGAAAAAGACTTTTTTGCTTCTGTATCTATAGATATGGATGATGTGACAGCTACATTAGCGCTTCACGAATTGTCCGGCTATCTTTCACGCTATTATGGGAAAAAGGTAATTATTCTTCTGGACGAATACGATACACCTATGCAGGAAGCATATGTAAATGGCTATTGGGCGGAACTGGTATCCTTTACCAGAAGTATGTTTAACGCAGCCTTTAAAACAAATCCATATCTGGAACGGGCCATAATGACAGGAATCACACGAGTAAGCCGGGAATCCGTCTTTTCTGATTTGAATAATATGAAGGTGGTTACTACCACATCCGACGCATATGCAGACTGTTTTGGATTTACAGAGGAAGAAGTATTTCAGGCCTTAGATGAATTTGAAATGGCAGACAGAAGGCAGGAAGTAAAAAAATGGTATGATGGCTTTACATTTGGCAGTAAAACAGATATGTACAATCCCTGGTCGATTCTGAACTATCTGGATGCAGGAAAGCTCGGGATATACTGGGCCAATTCCAGTTCAAACAGTCTGGCAGGAAAACTAATTCGTGAAGCAAGCCCGGATATTAAACAGGAGTTTGAAGAGCTGCTTTTGGGACAATCCATTGTCACCCCCATAGACGAACAGACCGTATACGGCGAACTAGACGGAAACGAAGAAGGAATCTGGAGCCTGCTGTTAGCCAGCGGATACCTAAAAGTGCTTCACTATGAAGAAGACTGGGATTCCATAGACGCCCCGAATTATGAATTAACACTTACAAACCGTGAAGTAAAGCGGATGTTCTGCACTATGGTAAGAGGATGGTTTCAAAAGAGCAGAAGGGAATACAACGGATTTATCAAAGCCCTGCTGGAAGACGACTTAAAAACCATGAATTATTACATGAACAAAGTAGCCCTTGCCACCTTCAGCACTTTCGACACCGGAAACAAGCCCTCCGAAGCTGCCGAGCCAGAGCGTTTCTACCACGGCTTTATACTGGGACTGCTGGTAGAGCTGTCCGATACAGTAAAAGCAGCCTTACAACAGATAGAAAAGAAAAAATACGAAACCCTCCTTACAGAAAAAGGAATTCCCAAAAAAAGAATACGAAAATACGGCTTTGCCTTCTCCAAAAAACAAGTACTAATCGGAAAAGAATAACAAATAACAATACAAAAACCAGGTGATATCAGAACCCAGGGCGCCAGCCTTTTCCAATATCAAGTGTCCGGCTGTTCGCATACACGCTGTCTGATATGAGCGTACATTATCTCAAAACACCGCCAAAGCCAAACCCTGCAGAAATAATGTACGTTCAGAGCAGACAGCGTGTATGAGAACCGTCCGAACACAGATATGGAAAAGGCTGGCGCCCTGGGTTCTGATATCACCGTCCCCCCCCTCACAACCTCACAAACTCCGCTTTCCGTCCCTCAAACAAAGCAAAATACCGAAACCCACAGCCACGCAGAACCTCCCGGGCCTCATCCATAAAACTTCCAACATATTCCGCCATATGAGCATCTGACCCCATAGTCACAATTTCCCCGCCAAGCTCCCGATACCGCCGCAAAACCTCCCCGCAAGGATTCGGGCAGCCCAGCCCAGCCTTATAGCCTCCCGTATTCACCTCAATCCCTTTCCCATGACAAATGAGAAACCTCAAAATCTCATCCATCAGATCCCCATAATCCCCATAAAAAAACCGCTTTGGCTCCAAAGGCGCATACCGCACAATATAATCCAGATGTCCATAAACATCAAAATCATCAAAAGCCTTCATATTCTCCAGCGTAATCTCCAAAAAACGGCGTATCCCATCCTCCAGCGTATACCCTTCCCAGAAAGAAGCATAATAAGGATCCTTCCCATCAATCAGATGGGTAGAACCAATCACAAAATCAAAGGGATACTGCGCGGTATAAGAGCGGTAAAGCTCCCCAAGGTGCGGCTGCAGCCCAAGCTCCACCCCGAACCCAAGCCCCATCCGCCCCTCATAAGCAGAGCGAAGTTCCGAGATCCGTTTTTGATAAGCCTCCGTATCCAGTTCAAAGCACACATCCTCATAGGGGTAATCCGCATCATAATGATCCGTAAAGCAAATGGCGGAAAGCCCCCGTTGAAGCGCAGTCCCGGCAATCACCTCCGGCGCAGTGTCACTGTCGCCGGAAAAAGAAGAATGTAAATGAAAATCTGCCTTTATCATATTTATTTTCCCCTTGTTTTTATTGTGTTTTCTTTTTGGCAGGCAGAGCCTTCTGCAATACCTGGGAAAAGTTCAGATTTATTTCCAATGCGGCATTGAGCCAGGCTGGTGTTCCTTTCCGATGCCATAATAATATCACAATTATACGCTTAAAATCAATGTGTGTAGTTGAGGGGGAATCTTTCCGTATGGGAATTCCGGAATTGGAGAGGATGTCCTAGTTTTTGGGGGAGTAGTGCAAAGAAGGGGAATTGAGACATTTGGTCAGGAGAAGAACTAGAGGAGCGTGCAAGATAGAAAAGCCTATAGGAAGATTAAAAAGTAAAAATGTTTGGCTTGATAATGCTCAAGTGGTTCGATATACTAAGATAATAGGGCTAATAGGCACAAAATTGAAAACATTGAGAGCAATTAAAAAGTCATTGATTTACGAAGTAGTTACAGGTTGAATTGCGAGGTGTTTTATGAATGAATCCATAAAAACGAATAATACTGATATTATGAGTATCTATCAAAAATCAGAAAATATATTGTCAGATATACAAAACATCATAGAGGCTTCCCAACGGCAAGCCTACCATGCAGTGGACACAATCTTGTCACAAAGAAACTGGCTGATTGGATACCGAATATCTGAAGAAGAAATGGATGGTTCAGATCGCGCTGAGTACGGCGCTAAAATAATTAAAAAATTATCCAAAGAGCTGACTATACAGTATGGAAAAGGTTATGACCGAAGCAATCTTTATCACTGTCTGCGCTTTTATAAAGAGTTTCCCCAGATTATCGACACAGTGTGTCGACAATCTCATATACGTCTGACCTGGTCTCATTATCGAGCACTGCTGCAGGTAACAGATTCTGCTGCGCGCAGTTGGTATGAGAAAGAGGCGTATGAGCAGACATGGAGCGTGCGCACTTTACAGCGAAATATCAATACACAATATTACTATCGTATATTGCAGTCCCAACATAAAGAGCTGGTTGAACGGGAGATGCTGGAAAAGACGTCCGGTTTCCAGAATGATAAGCTGGAATTTGTCAAAAATCCTGTGATAGCAGAATTCCTTGGATTATCGTCCAATACAGACTTTACGGAAACCGATTTGGAGACCAGCATTATTTCTAATATTCAGAAATTTTTAATGGAAATGGGAAAAGGGTATGCTTTTGTAGCCCGTCAGCAGCATATCAAGACAGAGAAAGAGGACTATTTTATTGACCTTGTATTTTACAATTACATTTTGAAGTGTTTTATCCTGATTGACTTGAAAACAGGTAAAATTACGCATCAGGATGTAGGACAGATGGACATGTATATCCGCATGTACGATGAATTGAAGAAAGGTACAGATGATAATCCGACATTGGGTATTGTGCTCTGTACAGAAACTGATGAAGATATCGCAAGGTATTCGGTTCTTCACGGTAATGAGCAGTTATTTGCTTCAAAATATAAATTGTATTTACCAACAGAAGAAGAACTGCGAAAAGAAATTGAAATACAAAAAACTATGTTTTATTTACAGCAGAAAGAAAAGCAAAGCGAGCAGAGGCACAGTGAAGAAACATAATTGAAAAACTATCGTACGGAAAGAAACAGCGCTGTTGTATATTCATTTGAACCGGAAATGGGCATGGCGGCGGAAGATGTATCGTATGGAAAGAAGTAAAATTTCTTTACGAAGCGCAGAATTTGAAAAAGCAGCGGATAAAATTTTAATTAGGTCTTGAAATTTTGTCCTGGATTCGGTACAATGAATACCAGATTGTGGGCTTTTCCCAAAAAGAGGGTCCGCAGGAAAAAAATAAATAAAATTTATTTTTAGGAGGAATTGAAAAATGGCAGTAAAAGTAGCAATCAATGGTTTCGGACGTATCGGAAGACTTGCATTCAGACAGATGTTTGGTGCAGAAGGCTACGAAGTAGTTGCAATTAACGATTTAACAAGCCCCAAGATGCTTGCACACTTATTGAAATATGATTCTTCACAGGGTAAGTATGCTCTGGCAGACACCGTATCCGCAACAGAGGATTCCATCGTTGTTGACGGAAAAGAGATTAAGATTTACGCAAAGGCTAACGCAGCAGAGCTTCCCTGGGGAGAGCTGGATGTAGACGTAGTTCTGGAGTGTACAGGCTTCTACACCTCCAAGGACAAGGCTTCTGCACACATCACCGCAGGCGCTAAGAAGGTTGTTATCTCCGCTCCGGCTGGAAACGACCTGCCCACCATCGTTTACAATGTAAACCATGAGACACTGAAGAAAGAGGATACTGTAATTTCTGCAGCTTCCTGTACAACAAACTGCCTGGCTCCTATGGCAAAGGCTCTTAACGAGCTGGCTCCCATCGAGTCCGGAATTATGTGCACCATCCATGCTTACACAGGCGATCAGATGCCTCTGGACGGACCCCAGAGAAAGGGCGACCTGAGAAGAAGCCGTGCAGCAGCTATCAACATCGTTCCCAACAGCACAGGCGCAGCAAAGGCAATCGGCCTGGTTATTCCGGAGCTGAACGGCAAGCTCATCGGCGCTGCACAGCGTGTACCGACCCCCACAGGTTCCACCACTCTGCTGTTCGCAGTTGTGAACAAGAGCGTAACCAAGGAAGAGATCAACGCAGCTATGAAGGCAGCAGCTACCGAGTCCTACGGCTACACCGAGGATGAGATCGTATCCAGCGATATCGTTGGCATGAGATTCGGTTCTCTGTTCGATGCAACTCAGACCATGGTTTCTCCGCTTCCCGATGGAAAGACCCAGGTAGAGGTTGTTTCCTGGTATGACAATGAGAACTCCTACGTTTCTCAGATGGTTCGTACAATCAAGTACTTCGCTGAGCTTGCATAATAGCAATGAGCCGTGCAGAAGCTGGCAGACACTCCTATAGGGCAAAGCCCCAAGCGTGATGGAGCAAAGCAGAATCGAAGGGCACGGCGGACTGCAGCATATGGAATTAAGACCTTAAAGGGTCCGGTCTTTGGACCGGATCCTTTTTTTCCTTACTCAATTAAAAAGAAAACAGGAGGCAGATAACATGGGATTAAATAAAAAATCAGTAAATGATATCAATGCAAAGGGAAAACGTGTCCTGGTAAGATGTGACTTCAACGTTCCCTTAAAGGACGGCAAGATCACAGACGACACACGTATCAAGGCAGCCCTTCCCACCATACAGAAATTAATCGACGACGGCGGAAAGGTAATTCTCTGCTCCCACCTTGGAAAAGTAAAGAACGGCCCCAACGAGGGCGAATCCTTAGCGCCTGTTGCAGAGCGTCTCTCTGAGAAGCTTGGCAAGAGCGTAAACTTCGTATCCGACTATAACGTAACAGGCGAGGCCGCAACAGCAGCCGTAGCAGCCATGAACGAGGGAGACGTGGTACTCCTTCAGAATACACGCTTCCGCGGCAAAGAGGAGACCAAGAACGGCGAGGACTTCTCCAAAGAGCTTGCTGATCTCTGCGACGTATACGTGTGCGACGCATTCGGTTCCTCCCACAGAGCACATGCTTCCGTTGCAGGCGTGACAGAGGTTGTACGTGCAAAGGGCGGCGAGTGTGCCGTTGGCTATCTGATGCAGAAGGAGATTGATTTCCTTGGAAATGCAGTGGAGAATCCCGTAAGACCCTTCGTAGCCATCTTAGGCGGCGCAAAGGTAGCAGACAAGCTGAATGTAATCGCAAACCTTCTTGAGAAGTGCGACACCTTAATCATCGGCGGCGGAATGGCATACACCTTCTTAAAGGCACAGGGCTGCGAGATCGGAACCTCTCTTGTGGATGACGAGAAGCTTGACTACTGCAAGGAGATGATTGCAAAGGCTGAGAAACTTGGCAAGAAGCTGCTCCTTCCGGTGGATACCACCATTGCTGCCGAGTTCCCGAATCCCATTGACGCAGAGATTGAGGTTTCCGTTGTGGATTCCAATGCAATTCCGGCTGACAAGATGGGCCTGGATATCGGAACCAAGACTGCGGAGCTCTATGCAGAGGCAGTGAAGTCTGCTAAGACTGTTGTATGGAACGGCCCCATGGGCGTATTCGAGAATCCCATCCTGGCAAAGGGAACCATCGCAGTAGCCAAATCCCTGGCTGAGACAGATGCAACCACCATCATCGGCGGCGGCGATTCCGCAGCAGCTGTGAACCAGCTGGGCTTTGCTGATAAGATGAGCCACATTTCCACAGGCGGCGGCGCTTCTCTGGAATTCCTGGAGGGCAAAGAGCTTCCGGGCGTGGCGGCAGCGGACGACATGCGATAGCTATGAGCAGTGCCGGGACAGCCCGACAACCGGGGAAATCTATGATTTACCCGGTTGTCGGGCACTGCGGAGTAAATCATATAAAGAAAAAGGAGAATAAAACAATGGCAAGAAAGAAAATCATCGCCGGCAACTGGAAGATGAACATGACCCCCAGCGAGGCAGTAGAACTGGTAAATACCTTAAAACCCCTGGTAGCAAATGACGAAGTAGACGTCGTATTCTGCGTACCGGCCATCGACATTATCCCGGTAATGGAAGCTGCAAAGGGCTCCAACATCCAGGTTGGCGCCGAGAATATGTACTTTGAGGAGAAAGGCGCTTACACAGGCGAGATTTCTCCGGCAATGCTCACAGACGTAGGCGTAAAGTATGTCATCCTTGGACACTCCGAGAGAAGAGAGTACTTCGGCGAGACCAACGAGGACATCAACAAGAAGATGCACAAGGCTTTTGAGCACGGCATCACTCCCATTATGTGCTGCGGCGAGACTCTGACCCAGAGAGAGCAGGGCGTAACCATGGATTTCATCCGCCAGCAGGTAAAGGTAGGCTTCTTAGGGATCACCGCAGAGCAGGCTAAGACAGCCGTGATCGCATACGAGCCCATCTGGGCCATCGGAACCGGCAAGACTGCAACTACCGAGCAGGCGCAGGAGGTATGTGCCGATATCCGTAAGTGCATCGCCGAGATCTACGACGAGGCAACCGCAGAGGCTATCCGCATCCAGTACGGCGGCTCTGTAAATGCAGGCACTGCAGCAGATTTGTTCGCACAGGCAGACATCGACGGCGGCCTGGTAGGCGGCGCAGCTCTCAAGCCCGATTTCGGAAAGATTGTAAACTACAAATAAGGAATAGAAAATAGGGGGCTGCGGCAGCAGCCCCTTTCAATTTGTGCCTGAAGTCAAATGTTCGCGGAAATAAACATGCAGGCACCTTCGCTTGAGACATTAGGAGGCAAAATATGAATCAAGAGAGAATAAAACGTATCACAGCCAATATGAAGCAGGAAGGCCTGACCCAGATTATCGTGTCCTCTACTGCATCCGTCTATTATTTAACGGGACTCTGGATCGAACCCCATGAGCGGATGATAGCCCTCTACCTGGACGACACAGGAAAGGCAGAGCTGTTCGGAAATGAGATCTTCGGAATCGCTCCCTGTAAGGGACTGCCGCTCTACACCCACAAGGACGGGGAAAATCCTGTGGAGGAGCTGGCAAAGCACGTAAAAGCAGGCTCAATAGGGATTGACAAATTCTGGTCCAGCAAATTTCTCATCGGGCTGATGGAGCTGCGACCGGACGTGAAGCCGGTTCACGGTTCTGCGCCCGTAGACAGAGCCAGAATGTTAAAGGACGCACAAGAGATCGAAGCTCTTCGCCGAAGCTCTGCTTTCAATGACGAGGTCGTGGAGCTTATGATTGCCCAGGTGAAGGAGGGGGCGGTGGAAAATCAGCTTGCCGCCCAGGTGAACCGCCTCTATCTGGAGCGCGGCGCAGACTGTGAGGGCACCCAGCTGGTGTGCTTCGGGCCCAATGGAGCCGATCCCCATCACAACGGTGACGGCACGGTGCTGAAGCCGGGAGACAGCGTGATTTTTGATATTTTTATCCCCTTTGACCGGTATTGGTGCGATATGACGAGAACTGTTTTTTATAAGGAAGCAAGTGAGGAACAGCGTAAGGTCTATGAACTGGTGAAAAAGGCCAATCTGACAGCCATCGAAAAGATCAAACCCGGCGTATTCCTGTCGGAAATTGATAAGGCAGCCCGGGATATCATCACCGAGGGCGGCTGCGGCCCTTATTTCACCCACCGCCTGGGCCACGGGGCCGGACTAGAGTGCCATGAGCCCCCGGATGTGGGAAGCGCCTCAAAGTTCCCTCTGGAGCCAGGGATGGTCTTTTCCGTAGAGCCGGGCATCTACCTCCCTGGAAAATTCGGCGTTCGCATCGAGGATCTGGTACTGGTGACAGAAACGGGATGTGAAGTCTTAAACAAAGCATCTAAGGACTTAAGGATAGTAGAGTAGAGTAATAAAGAACCGGCGGATTTCGTTCCATAAGGTGCAGAAATCTTGTAAAACAGTTAAAAAATCAATGCTCCAACAGCCCTTTTGCGCCAAAAAGTTTTCCACAAACAGATCTGATTCGTAATTGACAACACGGAAAGACAGGGGTTATAATAATAAAAGTTGTGTCCTTTGTACGTATAGGAAGGACAGATGAACGCCTTATGTGGAAAAATGGAGTGAGAAGAGATGGTTCGATATTTTGCAAAGCGGCTGGGAATGATGCTTGTGGCACTTTTTATGATTATGCTGCTGACATTCAGTATTATGCACGCAGTGCCGGGAGGCCCCTTTACCAGCGACCGGAATATGAGTGAGGAAGTGGAGGCTGCGCTGAATGCCAAGTACCATCTGGACAGGCCGCTGCCGGAGCAGTTTTTTGAATACGTGACCGGAATATTAAGAGGCGATCTGGGCCCCTCCTACAAGTACCCCGGAAAGGACGTCAACGACTTTGTAGAGAACGGTTTCCCCGTGTCCGCCCGGCTGGGCTTCATTACCATTGTATTCGTGCTTTTGGCTGCTATCCCTATGGGGATTCTGGCGGCTGTGAAGAATGGAAAATGGCAGGATATGGTGCTGATGGCCGTGGCCACCATCGGCGTGACCATCCCCTCCTTTGTCATTGCTTCGGTTCTGATATACGTATTTTCCTTTAAGCTGAATGTGCTTCCCACCTATGGTCTGGATACCTGGAAGGGCTATATTCTCCCGGTTGTGGCTCTTGGGGGATATTCCATCAGCTATATGGCCCGGCTGATGCGTTCCAGCTTGTTGGAGGTTATGGGCCAGGACTACATACGGACGGCCCGTGCAAAGGGACTGTCGGAGATTAAGGTTGTTTTAAAACACGGAATGCGGAACGCGCTGATCCCTGTGGTCACCGTTCTCGGCCCCACCATTGCAGGCCTGCTGACCGGCAGCTTTGTCATTGAGAAAATATTTGCGATTCCCGGTCTTGGGGGATATTTTGTAACCAGCGTATCCCAGAGAGATTACACCACCATCATGGGCGTAACCATTTTTTACGCAAGCTTTTTGATGGCAATGATCTTACTGGTAGATATGTTCTACTGCCTCATTGACCCCAGGATTAAGTATGAGTAAGGACGGGAAGAAGAATGGATAATAAATGGGAAATGCTCGGTTCCTCCAATGAGGACCGGGAAAAGATATGGAGTAAAAACAGAACCTTTGCCGGAGACGTGTGGTTTCGCTTCCGGCATAAGCCCACGGCCATCGGCGGGCTGATTATGATTGTGATCTTGATGCTCTTTGCCCTTTTGGGGCCGATGTTTACGGATTACAGCTATTCCACGCAGAATCTGGAGGTAGTCAACATTCCGCCCCGGATGAAGGTCTACGAGACGCCGGACGGATCCGGTTATCTCTATGTGACCCAGGCCCTCAAAGTGGTGCAGGTAAGCAAGGACGGCACCATGGGAAATCAGTTGAAAAAGATCCGGGAGGAAGCGGATTCCTCCATGACGATTTTTGACTGCAATGGCACGGAGGTAGCGCTCTATTACGGTGCGAAGCCTTATGTGATCGCAGATCCCCAGACGCGTGTTATTTACCCTTCTGCCCATGTCTGGAATAAGTCCTATGTACTGGGAACAGACAGCCTGGGCAGGGATATTCTTACCCGTCTGATGTACGGCACAAGGGTGTCCCTTATGGTGGCATTTGTGGCGGCGGCCGTGAATATGATCATCGGCATTCTCTTCGGCGGAGTTTCCGGTTATGCAGGTGGTATGGTAGATACGGTTATGATGCGTATTGTAGACATTATCAGCACCATACCGCTGACCTTGTATGTGATTCTGATTATGGTGTATCTGGAATCTGGACTGCAGAGTATTATCATTGCTCTGGGCACCGTGTACTGGGTGGATATGGCCCGCGTAGTCCGGGGACAGGTTTTAAGCCTTAAGCAGCAGGAGTTTGTGATGGCGGCCAAAACCATCGGTTCCTCCACCAAGACGATTTTACTGCAGCATCTGATTCCCAATGCCATGGGCTCTATCCTGGTGACAGTGACCATGCTGATTCCTTCCGCAATTTTTATGGAAGCGTTTTTAAGCTATCTGGGCATCGGCCTGAAGCCTCCTCTTGCCAGTCTGGGAACCATGTGCAACGATGCGGCGGAGAATCTTCGCTCCTGTCCCCATCAGATGTTCATCCCGGCCCTTGTTATCTGTCTCATTATGTTCGCCTTCAACTTCGTAGGCGACGGCCTGCGGGATGCCCTGGATCCCAAGCTGAAAAAATAGTGAAAGGACTGGAAATAGTAAGCCCATACCAGTGTACTGGGAGAGAGCTTACGGAACTGGAAACAGTAAGCTCTCTCACAGTGCACAAATCGATTTACAGACGCATGTTTTTGCGGCTGGAAATTGATTTCATACCAGGTGTACTGGGAGAGAGCTTACGGAACTGGAATAGGAGAATACGATGGAATCAATTTTAAATATAGAGAATCTAAAAGTATCCTTTATGACGAGCAACGGCGAAGTCCAGGCAGTGCGGGGCGTGGGCTTTTCCGTGGGAAAGGGCGAGATCCTGGGTATCGTAGGCGAGTCCGGCAGCGGTAAGAGCGTGACCTCCATGTCCATTCTGCATTTGCTTGCAGACACGGCCCGGATCAAGGAAGGCTCCTCCATCCGCTTTGACGGAGAGGAGTTCATAGGAGCCCCCAAAAAACGGATGCGCGAGATCCGGGGTGAAAAGATCTCCATGATTTTCCAGGACCCCATGTCCTCTCTGAACCCCTTGATTCCTGTTGGAAAACAGGTGGCGGAGATGCTTTTAGAGCACCATTCGGATCTTTCCAGGGAGGAAGCGAAAAAGGCTGTTCTGGAGCTTTTTGAAAAGGTACGGATTCCGGAGCCCCAGAAGCGGTATAAATGTTATCCCCACGAGTTTTCGGGCGGTATGCGCCAGAGGGTTATGATAGCCATGGCTCTGGCTAATAAGCCAAAGCTGCTGATAGCAGACGAGCCTACCACGGCTCTTGACGTGACCATCCAGGATCAGATTCTTCGCCAGCTCCGGGAGCTTGAGAAGGAATACGGGGCAAGCATCATTTTCATTACCCATGATCTGGGTGTGGTGGCGGAGCTCTGTGACCGGGTAATTGTTATGTACGGCGGCCTTGTTATGGAGGAAGCTTCCATTGACGATATTTTTGAGCGCCCAAGCCATCCGTACACTATGGGACTTTTGAATTCCATCCCTGACATGGAGCAGGATAAGGCTGTGCGTTTAAAGCCCATTCCCGGTTCGCCTCCCGATATGACGAATCCCCCGGCCGGATGTCCCTTTGCACCGCGCTGCCCCTATGCCAGAAAGATTTGCGGGGCGGAGCTTCCGGAATTTACTCAGGTGGGAGAGGGACACCATTCCCGGTGCTTCCTGTTGTACCCGGATGCGCCGGCGGATGATAACAATCCCTTTCGCAGTGAGGTGTAGGCTATGAGTGAGCAGAATATTTTAGAGGTAAAAGACCTTACAAAGCATTTTAAAGCAGGGAAAAAGCAGCTTGTCCACGCAGTGGACGGCATCAGCTTTACGCTTGAGAGGGGCAAGACCCTGGGGCTGGTCGGCGAGTCCGGCTGCGGCAAATCAAGCTGTGCAAGAACCATTATCCGCATGTACGATCCCACTGCCGGGCAGATTATCCTGGACGGCACGGATATTACGAATATGAAGCAGAAGGAGTTAAAGCCTTACCGGAAGAAAATGCAGATGATCTTCCAGGATCCTTACGCTTCCTTAAATGCCAGAATGACCGTGCGCGACATCATTGCCGAGCCCCTTCTGGCCCACAATCTGGTGAAAAGCAAGGAGGAGGCCAACGCTCTCGTCTATCCCATGCTGGAGCGCGTGGGGCTGACCAAGGAGCATGCCAACCGTTACGCCCATGAATTTTCCGGCGGACAGCGTCAGAGAGTGGGGATTGCCAGAGCCTTGATTCTGGAGCCCCAGCTGGTGATCTGCGACGAGCCTATTTCCGCCCTGGACGTGTCTATCCAGGCACAGGTGATTAATCTTCTGAAGGATTTTCAGGAAGAGAAGGGCTTGTCTTACCTCTTTATTGCACATGACCTGTCTATGGTGCGTTATGTCTCCGATGACGTGGGCGTGATGTACTTAGGACAGCTGGTGGAGATGAGCGAGGCGGACGAGATTTACAAAAATCCGCTGCATCCCTATACCAAGGGACTTTTGGGCAGTGTTCCCATTGCGAATCCGAAGCTGGCAAGACAGAAGGAGAAGAGCAGTATTGAGGGGGATATTCCAAGCCCCATCAATCCCCCGTCCGGCTGCCGTTTCCATACGCGGTGTCCCTATGCTGCGCCGGAATGCTCCCAGGTGAAGCCGGAGCTTGTGGATGTGGGCGGAGGGCATAAGGTAGCCTGTCATCTCCATAAAGCATAAAATCTTTGCACCGAGAATCGGTTTCCCGGCGCGCAGCATAACGGCGCGTCTGAAACATAGAGACAGCCCTGCTGTGCGGCTGTCAAGCAGGAGCGCCCTGAAAAAGGCGTGCTCAGAAATTCCAAAGGAGGATAAGCGTTATGAAAAAGAAGTTATTAAGCATGCTTCTTGCCGTAAGCCTGGTGAGCACCATGCTCATGGCCGGATGCGGAAACAAGGCGGCAGACGAGCCTCAGACCATTGATGATATTGAGGCAGCCCCACAAGCGCCGGAGGCAGAAGCTCCGGAAGATGCAGCAGGAGCGCAGGAGGGAGCGCTTGCAGATGCCCAGGAGATGGTATTCGTGCTCAACAATGAGCCTGACGGCATCGACCCCAACGTAACCAACAATTCATTTGCAACACCTTTCTTAAGCAACTGCTTTGAGGGTCTTGTAACCTACGACGAGAATGGCGAGGTGGTTCCCGGAAATGCAGAGTCCTGGGAGAGCAACGATGACTTGACCGTATTCACCTTCCATCTGAGAGAGGGACTGAAGTGGAGCGACGGAACGGATCTGACGGCAAATGACTATGTGTATTCCGCACTCCGCGTTCTGACTCCGGAGACAACCTCTCAGTATGTAAACATGATCTCCGATTATGTGGTAAACGGACAGGAATTCTATGACGGAACTGCTTCCGCAGAGGATGTAGGAATCAAGGCTTTAGACGACAACACCCTGGAGTTCACTCTGAAGGCTCCCTGCCCCTACTTTATCGACCTGGTAAGCATGTGGGTATATTTCCCGGTTCAGCAGGCAACCATCGAGGCAAACGGCGACAAGTGGACGACAACTGCAGAAGCTTACGTAAGCAACGGACCCTTCAAGATTACTGAGATGAATATGGGCGAGAGCATGATTCTGGAGAAAAACGAGAACTACTGGAATGCAGAAAACGTAACCCTTCAGAAGCTGACCTTCCGCTACGTTCTGGATACCTCCACGGCGCTGACGGCTTATGAGAGCGGCGAGGTGGACGGCGTGAGAACCGTTCCTTCCAGCGACCTGGCTCGTCTGAAGGCGGAGAACGCAGGCCTTGTGTCTACGCCGAACTACGGAACCGTATACTATGATATCAACTGCTCCAAGGCGCCTTATGACAATCCCCTGGTGAGAAAGGCTCTCAACCTGGCTATCGACCGTGAAGCTCTTATCAACAACGTGGCCCAGGTAGACGGACAGCCGGCATACAGCTTTATGGCTCCCGGCTATGTGGTAGACGGAAAAGACGTGACAGAGGGACGTTCTGACTTCGGACTGTCCTCCACAGCTGATGTAGAGGGCGCAAAGGCGGCTCTGGCAGAGGCAGGCTATCCGGAGGGAGAAGGCTTCCCGACTCTGCAGCTTTCCTTCTACTCTGACGATAATGTAAAGAAGATTGCAGAAGCCATTGCAGAGATGTGGGAGCAGAATCTTGGAATTACCGTAGAGGTTAGCTCCGCAGACTGGGCAGTATTTTATGATGCAGTACAGTCCGGCAACTATGAAGTAGCGGCCATGGGCTGGAGTGCGGATTATGTAAATCCGATGAGCTTCCTGCCGCTTCTCTATACCAACGATGTAACCAACAATTCCTTCTACAGCAATCCGGACTATGACGCCATTGTAGATCAGATCAAGGTGGAGAAGGATCCGGCGAAGTTCGCAGAGCTGGTGCTGAAGGCAGACGAGCTTGTATCCGCTGATTATCCGGTTCTTGGACTGTACTACAAGTCCAACACGTATCTGATTAAGGATTACATTGAGGGCGTTTACATGGTTTCCTCTTCCAACATTTACTTCCAGAATGCAAAAGTTCTGGCACATTAAGCTATGAGATGTATTATTTCTACGGAGGGCTTCGGGGATATGGTCTTTGACCTGTTCCCGGAGCTTGCTCCGATTACGGTAAAGAATTTTGTGGATACGGTCCGGAGCGGGTTTTATAACGGCCTGGCCTGGTGCCGCATTGTGAAGGATTATGTGATCCAGTCCGGTTCCCCGGATAATGACATTATGACGGACAGTGAATGGCACATCAAAGGGGAGTTTGAGGAAAATGGCGTTCCCAATCCGCTAGAGCACAAACGGGGCGCTCTGTCCATGGCCAGGGATGACGGCTATGACACGGCCGGAACCCAGTTTTTTGTGGTGCATCAGGACGCCCATAAGCTGGACGGACGGTATGCAGCTTTTGGGGAGATGGTTTCCGGCTTTGAGGTGCTGGACGCTATTGCAGAGCTTCCCACCTATGGGCCCGAGACCTGGAACAAGCCGGTAGATATGCCGGTGATTAGCAGGATTCGGATTGAAGAGTAATTTACAGAATTTTAATTATGATAGTCAAAATAGGCAGACAAAAATAGCAGATTTCATTTGCTCTTGGGTGTGTGATAAAGTATAATAGACACATAGAAAAGAATAGAGCAGATAGAAGGAAGGTGTTTATATGATTGCTCTACAGGCTTATTATGATGGAAGTGTAATACAGCCATTAGAAAAGATTCAGGCACAAAAGAACCAGAAGCTAATCATTACTATATTGGATGAGTTTATCGAGGAAACACCTGCAGAAGAAGCGGAAAAAACGGCAAGAGGGATATTGGGAAAGTATGCCAGACCGGAATTACAAAAGATGGAAAAAACTGCATGGGAAAAGGCGGTGGTAACAAGATATGGTAATGCTTGATACCAATATGATCCTTCGTTATCTGTTAAATGATAATGAAGATATGGCTCTTGAAGCAGAAGACATCATAAAAAAGGGACAGGTATATGTGACAATTGAGATTATCGCCAAGGTAGTATATGTTCTCAAAGGCGTATACTCTGTTGAAAGGGAAAAGATAAAAGAGTGTCTGCTTATTTTTCTAAAAGAGGTTACGGCAGTAGAGGAAGAAGTATTAAAGCTTGGTATAGAGACTTATGCCAGACATAATTTAGACTTTCCGGATTGCATTTTGTATGCTTATAACAAAATAAAAGGGTATGAAATAAAGACCTTTGATAAAAAATTATTAAAATTTCTGAATCAGACAAGTTGATCTGGCTGCTAAACCGTCAGGCTTTTCCATTTCCAAACAATAAGGAAAAGTCTGGCGGTTTATTTTGTAACAGCTTTTTGTGCCCTGGTAGTCCGTATCGGCAATTTCAGCGCACAGTCTGCCCGGCAGACAGATACTTGACTAGGAGGAAGATTCCGGCGTTTTTCCCGGCGTCAGCGGAAGCTCAGGAAGCGCTTCCCCGGCCAGCTCGCTTAAGGGATGAAAGCTGTACCCCAGCTCCTCCCACTTTGTCAGCAGCTCATCCAGAATTTCCCCGTTTGTCTGAGACGTATTATGTAACAGCACCACCGCTCCGGGGTGGATCCGGGGAATCAGTTTGGCAAAGGCTTCCTCATGGGAGGGCTGCTGATCCTGGTACCAGTCTACATAAGCCAGGCTCCAGAAAAATGTCTGATACCCCAGCTCCTGGGCCATTTTTAGATTGCTTTCACTGTAGACGCCCTGGGGAGGCCGGTAATACTTTGTCATGGGCTGGCCGATGGCTTCCTCATAGAGCGTTTCCAGATCAGCCAGTTCTTTTCGAAATGCTTCCATTTCTCCAATCTTGGACATGTCCGGATGATGATAGGTATGGTTTCCGACGGTGTGGCCTTCCGAAACCATGCGTTTTACCAGATCCGGGCTGGTCTCCATATAATTACCTACTATGAAAAATGTGGCCGGGGCATTGTGTTTTTTTAAGGCATCTAAAATGGCTGGTGTATTGCCGTTTTCAAAGCCGCAGTCGAAGGTGAGATAGATCTTTTTTTCTTCTGTTTCTTCTACAAAGTAAGCGTCAAAGTCCTTTAGGTAGGAGGCGGAGGCATTGCCTAAGGGAGCCTTTCCTTCCTCCTGGAAGCTTAAGCCCCAGTTGGCGGAGGCGCTGCTGCCTGCAGGGAGGATAGCGCCGAAAGCATAAACGTTCTGAATGTGGGCGATGCCCTGGCCGGCAAAGTAGGAGAAGGTAAGGAGCAGAGCCGTAACAATGATATTTTTGAGATTCTTATTTTGTTTCATGTTTCAAAACATCCGTTTTTTTCAAATATATGAGACTGCCGGAAAAATCAGACGTATCTTGGCGGTTTTGTTTGGAGGGGGACGTAAGAGCTCAGACGGCCGTCTGAGCTCTTACTGGGAGGTGGATGGTTTGGTGGATGGTTTTTGGTGGATGGTTTTGAGTTGTTTTTGTTTGCATAAGGGGATGGAGATGGTATAATTCTTAAGGAAAGTATCAGATTCAGAGCAGAAAAAGAGAACAGCTTTATACAAAAGATAAAACTGCTCGGAATGTGATTCTTTCCAATTGTACCAATTCGCGGACGTGCAGCCGGTATGTATATGGGGATAGTATCTTTTCCAGCTCCCTTAAACAGGAGAATCCTATGAAAAAAGCTGTGAAGACAGGTCTTTGTTATGCGGTATTCGTATTTAAGGGCATGCTTCACAGACCTTCCGCCGGGAGGTCTTGAAAAACAGTATGAAAAAACGCTGTTTTATCCGGAAGGCGCATGCATTCTTCCAAGCTGCTTCATGGATGCACAGCCGCACTCCGGGCAGATGCGGATATCAAAATTCCAGACCGCTTTGAGCAGTTCCGTCATGGTCATACCGGCATAACGCTGCCGGAAACGCTGTCCGCCCTGAAGTTTAAAAATAACCGTCAGGTTGTGTGTCTTCATGCGGTTGTTCAGGAAACCATAGTACCGGATTTTCTGAAAACCGGAAGGCAGGACGTGCATCAGATAGCGGCGGATGAATTCAATGTTGTCCAGTGTAATGGTGCGTTTTGGGCCGCCGGGTTTTAAACCTCTGGCAGAAAAAGAGACCGAATCCCGTGAAACGGAAAGGAGCCTGCTGTTTGAAACAGCAATTCTGTGGGTGTAACGCCCAAGATATTCAATTGCATTGCCGAATCCGTTGAATGTTTCTTTTATGTAAGGGCACCAGTCCTTTGCATAAAGGGAATCCTTCCACTCCCTGAAAGAGCAGGGATTTTTAAGAGCGGAGCAGGAGGAAGGAAAAACAAGGGAGCCGTCTTTGTAAAGCAGGCTGAGGCAGGCCATAAACTTTCCCTTGAATTTATCCCTCAGAACCCTGACCGGAATAAAAAAGTTATTGGAAGAGAGGCGTATCTTATGGTCCTTTGTAAGACCGCCTCCGGAAACAATACAGTGCATATGGACATGGTAGGAAAGCTCCTGGTTCCAGGTATGGAGGACCTGTATGATGCCGGGCACAGCCCCGAGATATTTCCTGCTTGAAGCTAATTCGAGAAGGGTCTGGGCGCAGCATCTGTGGAAGAGTCCGTAAAGAAGCTTTTGGTTGTGGTAAAAGAGCGGCCCCAGTTCATGTGGAAGAGTAAATACCACATGGAAATAGGGGGAATCGATAACCTCGGCCCTGCGCTTGTCCACCCAGATTTCTTTTAAGACAGCCTGACAGTCAGGGCAGCTGCGGTTACGGCAGGAATTATTGTGGAATACCATATGTCCGCAGCAGTCACAGCGGCTTACGTTACACCCGAGGGAAGGGGATTTACATTTCAGGATGGAATGTGCCGCTTTACGCTGTACATCCGACAGATAAGGCGCTTTTGCGGAATAAGCCTGATAAGAAGCTTCAAATACCTGCCGGATCTTAAATTCACCCATGAGAAACACCTGCCATGCGGTCAAAAGGGCTGACGGCGGAGCCGGTGCCATTGGAGGCCAGATGGACATAAATGGCGGTGGAGCTTAAAGATTTATGTCCCAGCAGAGCTTTAATGGTAAGCAGGTCAACGCCATCCTCATACAGATGGGTGCCGAAGGCATGCCGGAAAGAATGACAGGTGAGTCTGCGTTCCCATCCGAGGCGGTCCTCATGGGCATGGATATGTCTGGAAAGGAAAAAGGTGTCAATGGGCCTGTCCTGTCCGTTCTGCTTGGGGAAAAGATATCCCCGGGGTTTTCCGTATTGAAACCAGTACTGGGTAAGCAGGTCAAGAGCGGCTGTTGAAAGGATGGCATAGCGGTCATGCCGGTTCTTGCCATGAGTGATATGTAGCCTGAGATTCTTTCTGTCAACATCTTCATAACGCAGGGAGCATACCTCGCCGATGCGGAGGCCGGAGGAATACATCAAAGCGGTCATGGTCTTCTGCTTCAAATCAGGCATAGTGGAAATGAAAGTCCAGGTATCCTGTCTGGAGGGGACATAGGGAAGATATTCATCGAACCTGCGGAAGGGTAGCTGGGTATCGTCCCATGTTTTGTGGAGGACATAGATGGTAAAAAAGCGGAGCTGTGAGATGGCACAGTTGATAGTCCTGTCAGAAAGGTTTCTGGATTTCTGGATCCAGCGGATATAATCACGCAATTCATTCCAGGAAACATCTTCGGGAGCTTTAAGGAGAAAGCGGGAAAGGTAATCCAGATAGGCACGGATATAGGTGCAGTAATTTTTGAGTGTATGGTCCGTAAGGCCACGCAGGGAGATCATCTCCCGGAAAGTGTTTAAATAATTGTCCATAATAAAATCTCCTTTGATGAAATGTAAGAAAACAACGGGTTACATTTCAGAAAAGGCGGCGGACGAGGAAAATAAGATATACAGTTGTTGAAATGAGAAATCCATGATAAAATAAGCATAGCAGTTTTGGTTGTTATGTGATTGTGGATTAGGGGTAATTCAACAATACAACATAAAAACAAAAACTGCTACTTTTTTCTATAATGTAGCGAGAATAATTATAACTGGAGCTAGCCGTCGCGCTAGCGACTTGGTACAATGGAAAACATAGGAAAAAGAAAAGGGGGTATATTTGGTATGGAAAAGTATTGTTTTGGCGTTGATGTGGGAGGGACGACTATTAAGCTGGGGCTCTTTACTGTGGAGGGGGAGCTTTTGGAAAAGTGGGAGATTCCTACACGGACGGAGAATCAATCGGAGGCTGTTCTGCCGGATGTGGCTGGGGCTGTGCTGGGAAAGATGAAAGAAAAGGGGATTGAGAAGGAGCAGGTTACGGGGGTGGGCTTCGGGGTTCCGGGGCCGGTGACGGCGGAAGGTATCATTGTGATGAATGCTAACCTGGGCTGGAGAGATAAGCATGTGGCAAAGGAGCTTGAGGAGCTTACGGGGCTTCCCTGCAAGGGCGGCAATGATGTAAAGACGGCTGGACTGGGAGAGCTTTGGAAGGGCGGCGCAGGGAGCTACAAGGATGCTGTTTTCATTACGCTGGGAACGGGAGTGGCGGCTGCGATTATCGTGGATGGTAAGGTGATTCTGGGCTCTAAGGGAGCGGCCGGGGAAGTTGGGCATATCAAGGTGGATGGAGAGATAGAGGAGGCCTGCGGCTGCGGCGGCGCAGGCTGTGCGGAGCAGTTTGCGTCGGCTGCCGGAATCGTAAGGATGGCAAAGGAGCTCCTTGCCCGGAGTGACAGGCCTTCGCTTCTCCGGGAGGGAGAGGTTACGGCAAAGTCTGTATTTGACGCTGTAAAGGCAGGGGATGAGATTGCAAAGGAAGTGGCGGAGAAATTCGGTCATTATCTGGGATATTCTCTGGCGGCCACGGCGGCTGTTGTGGATCCGGAGGCATTTATCATCGGCGGAGGCGTGTCGAAGGCTGGGGAGATTCTCATTGAGTATGTGCAGAAATATTATAAGAAATATGTATGGCCGGGATGCAGGGATAAAAAGTTTGTCCTTGCGAAGCTTGGCAATGATGCCGGGATTTATGGGGCAGCAAGTTATGTGAAAATGTAGGTAAGACGTATAAAAATATGCGGAAACAAATGAGCCGGGATTGGACAAGCGTGTCTGATCCCGGCTTTGGTTTATTTAAAGTTTCACAAATTAATTCTTATTGTTGACATGTATATACAGGCGTGCTATAATACGAATAACTTGTATATACAGGTAAAGAAAAGGAGGGATTACATGAGCAAATTGACGGAGGATGTATTTGAAACCGGCCTTAAGGTGGTGGATGCCATACGCAGGACTCAGTCGGAGGCGCTTACGGAAGCTGGAAAGCTGATTGCCCGGGCCCATATGAACGGACACCGCTTTTTCGTCAGCGGCAGCGGACACTCCCACACGGTGGCGGAGGAATTTTACGGAAGAGCGGGAGGGCTTGCCTTCACCGTGCCGATTATGACCTGCGAGCTGACCCTGGAGGAGCATCCCACAAAAAGCTCCTATATGGAGCGCCTGCCGGGCTATGCGGAGATTCTGGCAAAGCTATACCGAATCCAAGAGGAGGATGTGGTACTGATTGCCTCCAATTCCGGCAGGAATGCTTACCCGGTGGAACTGGCTCTGTGCGCCAGGGAGAGAGGGGCAAAGGTGATTGCCATTACCAGCGTGGATCACTCTTCCAAAACGGAATCACGCCATGCCAGTGGGAAAAAGCTGATGGATCTTGCGGATCTGGTGATTGACAACTGCGGAGCGGCAGGGGACAGCGCATTGAAGCCGGAAGGAATGAAGGCGGCTATCTGTCCGACTTCTTCCATAGCCAATGCGTTTATCGTCCAGGCGGTGACGGCGGCCTGTGTGGAGGAGATGCTGGCCTGCAAAGAGGAACCGCCGGTATTCATCAGCCTCAACATAGACGGCAATGAGGATGTAAACGAAGCATATTTTGAGAAATACACGCGATTATATTAATAGAACGAAAAAGCAGGAATAAAAAGTATGAAGACAGAGATTCTTGAAAAAATTAAGGGACAATTGATTATATCCTGCCAGGCTTTTGAGGATAATCCCTTGTATGGAGCCGATCACATGCTGACCATAGCTGAATGTGCCCGGGCCGGCGGTGCGAAGGCCCTTCGGATCTGCTGGCCGGATCAGGTGAAAAAGATAAAGGAACACATGGATCTGCCCGTAATCGGCATTTATAAGCAGTTCCGGGAAGGCATGTGCCTTTACGACGACGTATTTATCACGCCTACCTACGAGACGGCAAGGGAAATGATTGAGGCCGGAAGCGATATCGTAGCTCTGGACGGAACCTTAAGAAAGAGGACTGCAAAGGAACTGGAAACTATGATCCGCAGATTAAAGGCAGATTTCCCTCATATTCCTCTTATGGCAGACATCGCTACCATGGAGGAAGGCCTTTTGTGCGAAGCCATAGGCTTTGACATCCTTTCCACCACCTTGTCCGGCTATACAAGAGAGACGATGAGCGACAGTAAGGAGCCGGACTACCGCCTGGCAGGAGAGCTGAAGCAAAAAACCAGGTGCTTTGTGAACGCAGAGGGAAGAATCTGGGAGCAGGCCCAGCTTGAAAGAATGATGGAAGAAAAGCCGGACAGCGTGACCATAGGAACCTCCGTAACCAATCCCATGGCCATTACACGCCGTTTCCTTTCTACCTTTGAAAAATGCCGGGAAGCAGAAAAAAATGAAGCAGAATTTTAATGAGAGAATAGACAGAAGCAATACAGAAGCGGCAAAATGGGAAAGATACGGGAAAGAGGCAGGAAGCCGTCTGATACCCATGTGGCTGGCAGACATGGAGCTGCCCTGCAGCAGCGCCGTCAGGGAAGCTTTAATCCGAAGGGCGGAACATCCCATTTACGGCTACACAGATCGGGACGCTTCCTATTACCGTCTTTTTGCAGAATGGTTTCATGAGCAGCACAATTACCAGGTGACCGAGGAGGATGTGATTTTGTCAACAGGCGTGATGTATTCCGCGGCCTGTGCCATCCGTCTGTTCAGCCGGGAGGGAGACGGGGTTACGGTTCTGTCCCCGGCGTATGCTCCTTTTATACATGCGGTCAGGCACGGCAGGCGCCGGCTGTACCGAAGCGAGCTTCGGGATACGGGAAGCAGGTTTGAGATTGACTTCTGTGATTTGGAGGAAAAATTGAAAAAGGCAAGGCTGTTTCTTCTGTGCAATCCCCACAATCCCACGGGACGGGTTTTCACGGAGGAGGAGCTGGAGAGAATTGCCGGATTGTGCGAGAAATACGGGGTAACGATTATCTCCGATGAAATCCATTGCGATATCACATATCCAGGGGCTCATTTTACGCCCATAATGAATGTAAATCCATGGACAAGAGAGAATACCATCGCCTGCGTGTCGCCCACAAAAACCTTTAACCTGGCAGGCCTTAAGATTTCGGCCGTATTTATAAAAAACAGGAAGATGAACGAGCTCTTCCGAAAGGAAGCGGCGGCTGTGGGCATCAGCAGCATCAACCTTTTTGCTATGTGTGCGGTAAAAGCGGCGTACACCAAGAGCAGCGGCTGGAGGCAGGAGGCAATGGACTATCTGGCCGGAAACCGCCAGGCGGCAGCTGTGTTTTTACGGGAGAGGCTTCCGGAAATTGCATTCTACCAGCCGGAAGGGACTTATTTTTACTGGCTTGACTGCTCCGGCATAAAGGACGCCCCGTCTCTGGGAGAAGGGTTTTTGAAACAGGGGCTGATCCTGTCCCCGGGAGCGGAATTCGCAGAAAGCAGCCAGTCATTCTACCGGATGAATTTTGCCTGCCCAGCAGGCATGCTGGAAGAAGGATTAAACACGATGGAGATGGTTATACGAAACTGGAATAAAAACAGTAATATCCATCACAGTGCACAAATCGATTTACAGACGCAAGTTTTTGCGGCTGGAAATTGATTTCATACCGGTGTACTGGGAGGGATATTACGGAACTGGAATAGTAATATCCATCACAGTGCACAAATCGATTTACAGACGCAAGTTTTTGCGGCTGGAAATTGATTTCATACCGGTGTACTGGGAGGGATATTACGGAACTGGAATAGGAGGATCACGATGACGGGAGGGATTGTAATATCCCATGGGGATTACAGCAGAGGAATGGTGCAGGCTCTGGAGATGATTGCAGGAAAGCAGGAAAAGCTTGCGGCCGTCTCTTTAAGAGAGGGAGAAGGCCTGATGGAGCTGACAGAAAAAATCAGAGAAGCGATAGCACAAATGGGCGGCGGAGACGTGATTCTGTTTACCGACATGTTCGGCGCCACACCCTGTAACGCCGCAAGCCTGTTATGCGCAGAGCTGGGCAGCCCGGTTGCGGCAGGCGTGAACCTTCCAGTGCTTTTAACCTTTGCCCTGAGCAGAGAAGAGCTCGGCACGGAAGCGCTTTTGGAGCAGCTTGCACAGGCTGCAAAGGAAGGATTCCGCATTATAAGAGAGAAGGAATTGATGTAGGAGGTGTAAAAATATGATTGATTTACTGCGCT
This sequence comes from Candidatus Merdisoma sp. JLR.KK011, assembly GCF_036941125.1. NCBI lineage: Bacteria > Bacillati > Bacillota > Clostridia > Lachnospirales > Lachnospiraceae > Candidatus Merdisoma > Candidatus Merdisoma sp. JLR.KK011. The sequence continues at coordinate 456,637 of NZ_JAYWSZ010000003.1, forward strand.
GTGACGACAGGCTGATTCACGGCCAATGCATTGTACGGGTGATAAATGACGGAAACATCGGGCGGATTATTCTGGTGGACGACTTTACGGCAGGAACGCCGGTGATGGTGAACATCTACAAAATGGCAGTGCCGCCCACGGTAAAGATTGACATTGTATCCACGGCCGACGGGGCCGCGGTGATTGAACAGTATGCGGAACAGAAGGAATCCGTCCTTGTGCTGGTAAAAGATCCCTGCGTTGCCTTAAAGCTTCTTAAGGCAACGGATAAGCTTCCAAGGGAGCTTAATATCGGGCCTATGAGCAACCGGAACAATACAAAGAAAGCGACCTTTTATTCCTACCTGCTGCCGGAAGAGGCGGCGGCCTGCCGTGAGCTGACAGAGATGGGAATCCGCGTATTTTTCCGGCAGGTGCCGGATGAAAAGGAAATTGAATGGACGGAAGTTAAAATGTAAAGGAGAATACTTATGACAATTTTTCAAGCCTTGTTAATTGCACTATTGGGGTACCTGGGATCCATTTACGGAACCTTTCTCTTCGGAACCGTAGGAGGATGGAATATGATTGGCCGGCCCATCGTAGCCGGCGCTGTGATTGGTTTTATCATGGGAGACGTAAGGAACGGTATTATCATCGGGGCCGCCATACAGGCTCTCTATGTGGGACTTGTAACGCCCGGAATGTCCGTGCCGGGGGATGTGAATTTTGCTTCCTACATCGGAATTCCCCTGGCCCTTGCGTCGGGCGCTTCGGCGGAGTATGCAGTTGCAATCTCCGTGCCCTTAAGCCTTCTGGGCGTTGCGGCGATCTACAGTGTTGCAACCTTCAACGCCGTATTTGTCCATCTCCAGGAGCGCTGGATCGCAGAGGGAAAATTGAAGCAGGCGTCCCGGATTCCGATTTATTCCAATATTTCGCAGTTTGTTGTGCGCTTTATCCCGATTTTTGCAGCCTGCTATTTCGGAGCGGAATTTGTGCCGAAGCTGATTGCATTGATTCCGGAATCCCTTGCAGATATTTTCCAGGTCTTAGGCGGCATTCTTCCGGCTGTGGGATTCGGCCTTCTGATCAAGTATACATTAAAATCCAACAGTCAGCTTCTGTATCTTCTCATGGGCTTTCTGATGATTGCAGTACTGCATATGCCTATTGTTGCCGTTACGATTGCTGCCCTGTTTATTGCTTTTATTGACTATCAGATTACATCCGGAAGAAATGCGGATTAAGGAGGGAGTTTGGAATGGCAAAATTAGAGAAAAAAGATATCAGAAAATGTTATGTGAACTGGATGACCTTCGCCCTGGGATGCCAGAACATGGAGCGGATGATGGCTCCTGCCTTTACCCGGATGATGGGGCTGGTGGTGGATAAGCTGTATGATAAAAAAGAGGACAAAATCAAATGTATGCAGAGGCACACCCAGTTTTTTAATACCGAGGAAGCCATGGGAGCAATCATCCCAGGCGTGATCCTGGGCATGGAGGAAAAACGGGCCGAAGGAGAGGATATTCCGGACGAGCTGATTCAGAGTACCAAGACGGCCTTGATGGGGCCCTTTGCCGGAATTGGAGATTCCCTTATCGGAGGAACCCTGCGGCCGATTCTCTGCTCCATTGCCATGGGGCTTGCGGCTGGAGGCAGTCTGGCCGGGCCGGCCTTTTACTGTATCGCATGGCTGGGAATCATCCTTCCGCTGACCTGGATCTTGTTCAGCAGAGGCTACAAGTTCGGCATCAATGCCACAGACATGGTATTTGCCGGGGGAAGGAAGGACGCCATCACCAGGGGAGCCAATCTCATCGGCCTTATGGTAGTGGGAGCCATTTCCGCCCAGTATGTAACGGCAAATACGGGATGGGCCTATGTGTCCGGCGATATGGAGATTACCCTTCAGGGAATCTTAGACAGTATTCTTCCCTGCCTGCTTCCGCTGCTTCTGACCCTTCTGGCCTGGTATCTGCTGGATAAGAAGGGAATGAAAATCGGAAAAGTGTTTGTTGTTTTCATTGTCATTGCAGTGGTGTCCAGTCTGACGGGACTGCTGATTATTTAAAAATCAAAAGCCTTCCGGCGTTTCCGTATCCCTGTACGAAAGCTTTGCGTACAGAGAAGAATCGGAAAGACCGGGAGGCTTTTTTATGCCGCCTGCCTACATTTTGCTTTAGTATTGAGAAAATATATGCTATATTATTACAATAAGTAAAAAACCCAGAGGTTTGATCTGGTAATGGGTGTATCATAAGGAACGGGGTACAAAGGAGGATGTAATGGCACGGCAGACAGACAGGGAGATTCCTATCTATAGGGAGATTGAGAATTATATACTGGATGCAATCCGGGACGGAAAGCTTAGAAAGGGCAGAATCATTCCAAGCGAGGAGGATTTCTGCGTGATGTTCCACACCAGCAGAATGACCGTCCGCAGAGCGATTGACGAGCTGGTTGCCGGTAATATTCTGTATCGCATCAAGGGGAAGGGAACCTTTGTCAGCAATTACAATTTTGAAAAGACCATGAACATATCCACAGGATGGTCCAAAACGATGCAGGCCCAGGGGCACCGAACCAAGACAAAGGTTTTGAATTATACCAGGATGGAAGCCGGCGAGTATGTGGCGAAGAATCTGGAGATCCAGCCGGGAGCTCCCGTGATCCTTTTGGAACGCCTGCGTTACGCCGACGATGAGCCGGTGCTGATTGAAAAGGCCTTTTTGAACGCAGCCCGGGTGGAAGGGATTATGAATTATGAATTCCGGGAAGAATCCCTCTATGACGTATTCCGGGAACGGTTCGATATCAAGCTGAACCATGTGTATCAGAAGCTCTATACAAAAACAGTTACCGGGGAGTACGCCAGAATGCTTTTTCAGGCAAAGAGCGCCACGGCCCTGGTGATGGAGAATACCTCCTTTGATCACCGGGCGGAGCCGGTGGAATTTACCATTTGCTATATCAATGGGAATAAATATACGCTGCGGTATGTTTTGAATAAATAAGGAAGAGGGCGGGTGCAGTGAAGGCCGGTATGAAAAGGGGGAGTCTCTTATGTATACATTAATGAATAAAGACCGCAAGCTCCTTGATTTTAAAATACAGGGAACAGGAAATATGGAGTACTGTGATCCCGTAAAGCAATACGAAGCATTTCCCTTCTGGATAAATGATATCAATCAGTGGCTGACAAACCGGGGAGCGGCAAAGCATCGGCAGCACATCAACGATATTCTGGAAAAATGCGGCGGAAAAACGCCCTCTGGTTTTATCCGTCTTACACACTGCCTGTCCCTGAATGATACCTTATGGGTAAAGAATGACAGGGAGCATTTGAAATGGGCCGATGTATCACTGTATACCCGTCCGTTTAACGAGATCATCTCAAAATTATCCTTTGACGGAAACGGCTTGTATGGGGAGCAGATGTCCACTACATCGCCGGAGCTTACGACGGAAGGCTCCTTTGATAAATGCTGGGTGAGAGAAGGAGAGACGGTTATATTAATGAAAGCTGGTTCTGCCGGTGCGGACAATGCGGGAATGGAGCCCTATAGCGAAGTACTGGCATCCGCTGTCTATGAAAGTCTCTGTAATGGTGTGAAATATACCCTTGGACGGTACAGGGGGAAAACCGTGTCCCGCTGTGAACTCTTTACGGATGAGGCCTGGGGGTTTAAACCGGCATCCGTCTGCGGCATGTCTGGAACACCGCTGCCTTTACTGTTAAAAGAATATGCGAAATACGGGGATGAGGATTTGTTTCGCAGGATGATTGCTGCAGATGCCGTAACCGTCAATCCGGATCGCCACTATGGAAACTTTGGATTTCTTATCTGTAATGATACCTTTGAAAAGATAAAAATGGCGCCGGTGTTTGACTACAACCTTGCTATGGCCCCTTATGCAGACTGGCGGGAAGGATTTTTGGACATGGACGGCTGGATAAGGAAAAGAGGGCCTGTGTTTGGCGGAAGCTACTATGAGGCGGCAAAAAGCATGATGACGCCGGGGATACGAAGCGAGCTGGTACATTTAAAGGATTTGGAGCTTGAAATCCCCACAGACCAAAAGTTTACAAAGGAGCGTCTGGAAATCATGAACCGGTTTAAAAATATCCAGATTGACAGGCTGCTGGGAGGACGCAGGCAGTTTGGTTTTGGGGACATCCGGCAGAAATATGAGATGAGCGGGAATGAACTTTTCCACTGCAAAGAAATAAAGAAATAAAATTTCCAGTTGAAAAAAACAGATTTTTGTTCTATATTATTAGCAATAGGCATTTTTAGAAGGGATGATGAAGAATGAAATTAGATATTGCAGTAATTCCCGGCGACGGAATCGGGCCGGAGATTGTGAGGGAGGCCAGGAAGGTTCTGGATACCGTGGCGGAGCGTTTCGGCCATGAGCTGGCGTACACAGAGCTTTTGATGGGCGGAGCCTCCATTGATGTCCACGGAGTGCCCCTGACAGATGAAACCATCGAGACGGCAAAATCAAAGGCCGCAGTCCTTATGGGCTCCATCGGCGGCGATGCGGCGACCTCACCCTGGTATCAGCTTCCGCCCGAAAAGAGACCGGAGGCAGGACTTTTGAAGCTGCGCAAGTCCCTGGGGCTTTTTGCCAACTTAAGGCCGGCCGTACTCTATAAGGAGCTTAGGAAGGCCTGTCCTTTGCGGGATGAGATTATCGGGGACGGCTTCGATATGATGATAATGCGCGAGCTGACCGGCGGCCTTTATTTTGGAGAACGCAGAACCGAGGAAATCGACGGGGTTCTCACCGCAGTAGACACCCTTACATATAATGTGGAAGAAATCCGCCGCATAGCCAGGAGAGCTTTCGACATAGCGGGAAAGAGAAGAAAGAGGGTCTGCAGCGTAGATAAGGCGAATGTTCTGGATTCCTCCAGGCTTTGGAGAAAGGTTGTGGAGGAGGTCGCAAAGGACTATCCCGAAATCCGGCTTTCCCACATGCTGGTAGACAACTGCGCCATGCAGCTTGTGAAGGATCCGGGGCAGTTTGACGTGATTCTCACCGAGAATATGTTCGGTGATATCCTTTCCGACGAGGCAAGCATGGTGACGGGCTCCATCGGAATGCTGGCAAGCGCAAGCTTAAACGATACAAAGTTCGGCCTTTATGAGCCCAGCCACGGTTCTGCGCCGGACATAGCAGGACAGGATCTGGCCAATCCCATTGCAACCATTCTTTCGGCGGCCATGATGCTTCGTTTTACCTTTGATCTGGACAAGGAAGCAGATGCCGTAGAAGCAGCCGTCCAGCAGGTGCTGACCGAAGGCTTCCGAACAGGCGACATTATGTCCGAGGGCTGTACCCGGGCAGGCACGGCAGAAATGGGAGATTTGATTGCACAGCATATATAAATAACGGTAAAGTCGCAAAGGCGCACGAGAGGAACTTTTATGAGGGCCCTTTCGAATAAAAGTTTCTCTCAATACTGGTGTGTCGAAGCGACTTTACCCTTTAGTGCTGTCGCGCAGCGACTACAAATAGGAGGAATAGAGGTATGAAAAGTGATGCGGTAACAAAGGGAATGCAGCAGGCGCCCCACAGAAGTTTATTCAATGCCCTGGGACTGACCCAGGAGGAGCTCGACAAGCCGCTGGTAGGAATTGTCAGTTCCTATAATGAGATTGTACCGGGCCATATGAATCTGGACAAGATTGTAGAGGCCGTAAAATTAGGCGTAGCTATGGGCGGAGGAACCCCGATTGTGTTCCCGGCCATCGCAGTCTGCGACGGAATCGCCATGGGCCATGTAGGAATGAAATATTCCCTGGTAACCCGTGATCTGATTGCCGATTCCACCGAGTGTATGGCTCTGGCCCATCAGTTTGACGCCTTGGTGATGGTTCCAAACTGTGACAAAAACGTGCCGGGACTTCTGATGGCGGCGGCCAGAATCAACGTGCCCACCGTCTTTGTCAGCGGAGGCCCCATGCTGGCCGGCCATGTGAAGGGCCAGAAGCGCAGCCTCTCCAGCATGTTTGAGGCCGTAGGCGCCCATGCAGCTGGAACTATGACCGAGGAAGACGTAAGGGAATTTGAGGAAAAGACCTGTCCGACCTGCGGCTCCTGCTCCGGTATGTACACGGCCAACAGCATGAACTGCCTGACCGAGGCTCTGGGTATGGGACTTGGAGGAAACGGAACCATTCCGGCCGTATATTCCGAGCGCATCAAGCTGGCAAAGCACGCCGGTATGCAGGTCATGGAGATGTTCCGCCGGAATATCCGTCCCCGGGACATTATGACAGAGAAAGCATTCTTAAATGCCCTGACCGTTGATATGGCTCTTGGCTGTTCCACCAACAGCATGCTCCACCTCCCGGCCATTGCCCACGAGGCAGGCGTAGATCTGAACATGGAATCGGCCAATGAGATGAGCGCAAAGACGCCGAACCTCTGCCATCTGGCCCCGGCAGGCCCCACCTATATGGAGGATCTGAACGAGGCGGGCGGCGTCTACGCCGTTATGAACGAATTGAATAAAAAGCAGCTTCTTTATACAGATCTGATCACCGTCACAGGAAAAACCGTAGGCGAAAATATAGCAGGCTGCGTAAACCGCAATCCCGAGGTGATACGTCCCATTGACAACCCCTACAGTGCGATTGGCGGAATTGCCGTTCTTAAGGGCAACCTGGCTCCCGACACGGCAGTGGTAAAGCGTTCCGCCGTTGTGCCGGAGATGATGACCCACGAGGGACCGGCCCGTGTATTTGACTGCGAGGAAGATGCCATCAACGCCATTAAAGGCGGTAAAATTGTGGCAGGCGACGTGGTTGTTATCCGCTATGAGGGGCCAAAGGGAGGCCCCGGCATGCGTGAGATGCTGAACCCGACCTCCGCCATCGCAGGCATGGGACTTGGCGCGTCCGTAGCCCTTATCACAGACGGACGCTTCAGCGGAGCTTCCAGAGGCGCTTCCATCGGACATGTATCTCCGGAGGCAGCCGTAGGCGGCCCCATTGCACTGGTGGAAGAGGGCGACACAATCCGCATCGATATTCCCAATAACCGTCTGGAGGTTCTCGTATCCGACGAGGAGCTTTCTGCAAGAAAGGCAAAATGGCAGCCCAGGGAGCCGAGAGTCACCACAGGCTATCTGGCCCGTTACGCAAAGATGGTAACCTCCGGAAACCGCGGCGCAGTCCTGGAAATCAAATAAACAAGGATATTACGGAACTTAAACAGTAATATTACACCTAGTGCACAAATCGATTTACAGGCACATGGTTTTGTGACTGTAAATTGATTTATAGAGGTGTACTAGGTGTAATATTACGGAACTTATAATAGAACGGAGAAAATATATGCAGTTGACAGGATCAGAGATCATCATTGAATGCCTCAAGGAACAGGGCGTAGATACCGTATTCGGCTATCCGGGAGGCGCAATCTTAAACGTCTATGATGAATTATATAAGCACAGCGGCGAAATCCGGCATATTCTGACCTCCCACGAACAGGGAGCTTCCCATGCGGCGGACGGCTATGCCCGGGCAACGGGAAAGGTAGGCGTGTGCATGGCAACCTCCGGGCCGGGAGCAACCAACCTGGTTACGGGAATTGCCACGGCTTATATGGATTCCATTCCCCTGGTAGCCATCACAGCCAACGTAGGAAAGCCCCTCCTTGGCCGGGATTCCTTCCAGGAGGTAGATATTGCCGGTATTACTATGCCGGTGACAAAGCATAATTATATTATCAAGGATGTGGAAAACCTGGCTCCGGCCATCCGAAGAGCCTTCCACATTGCAAGAAGCGGCCGTCCCGGCCCGGTGTTGATAGATGTAACCAAGGACGTGACGGCAAATAAGACAGAGTACGAGTATCAGAAGCCATTGGAAGCGGAGCGGAAGGCAGACACCATTTTAGAGGAAGATTTGGAGCGGGCCGCAGCCATGATAGCCAAGGCAAAGAGACCCTTCATTTTCGTGGGAGGCGGAGCAGTGCTCTCCGGAGCTGCGAAGGAAGTGGCCCAGCTTGCAAAAAAACTGGAGGCTCCCGTCTGTGATTCTCTGATGGGAAAGGGTGCATTTCCCGGAGAGGATCCGCTGTATACGGGAATGCTTGGCATGCATGGAACAAAGGCTTCCAATTTCGGCGTGACCCAGTGCGATCTGTTGATTACCGTGGGAGCCCGGTTCAGCGATCGGGTAACGGGAGACGCCACCCGGTTTGCAAGGAAGGCAAGAATCCTCCAGATTGACATTGATCCGGCGGAAATCAATAAAAACGTTATGGTGGACGCAAGCATCATCGGAGATGTGAAGGAGGTTCTCACACGCCTGCTCTCCAGGATTGAGAAAAAGAAGCATCCGGAGTGGCTGGGACAGATAGAGGAGCTCAAGGGAAAACACCCTCTGAAATACGAGGAAAGCCGCCTTACCGGCCCTTACGTGGTGGAGGAGCTCTATCGCGTCACCAAGGGCGACGCCATTATCACCACTGAGGTAGGACAGAATCAGATGTGGGCGGCGCAGTTCTACAAGTACAAAGAGCCCAGAACCTTTCTGACCTCCGGAGGACTTGGAACCATGGGCTATGGCCTCGGCGCATCCATCGGCGCAAAGCTGGGGCGTCCTGACAAAACCGTGGTCAATGTGGCCGGAGACGGCTGCTTCCGCATGAACATGAACGAGATTGCCACAGCAGCCCGTTACAATGTACCGATCATTCAGCTTGTATTAAATAACCACGTTCTGGGCATGGTACATCAGTGGCAGACCTTATTCTACAATAGGCATTACTCTGCAACCATCCTGGACGACCAGGTGGATTTTGTAAAGCTTGCGGAGGCCTTGGGAGCCGTAGGAATGCGCGTGACAAAACGGGAAGAGGCCGGCCCGGCAATTGAAAAAGCCATGTCCCTTGGACGGCCTGTAGTCATTGACTGCATCATTGACTGCGAGGATAAGGTATTTCCTATGGTGGCGGCAGGCGCGCCTATCGAGGAAGCCTTTGACGCAGAGGATTTGAAAAAAACGGATTCATAACATTTGAGAAACTGTGCGGTGATTGTGTGTGCTGGTTTCCTGGCAGTCAGCCAGTGTATTCTTTCCAATCACCGGACAGTTTCCATGCTATTTTTACCTTGTACCCTTCGGGCGCCCTTCTATGCATATCCCTTCGGGATGGGCGGATTCTCCCCGGCAAGGTACAATTGGAAACAGGGAGCTTGCAGGATGCAAAAGCGGATAAGGTGGTTTGTGTGGAGCCTGTTTGCGGTTCTGGCGATATATACGGGAATTTCCGTGTATTTTATGGAACATTTTTTTCCCGGAACCTCCATTAATAACACAAATGCGGAATATTTAACGGTGAAGCAGGTAAATGCTCTGCTGATGAGCCAGGCCCAGGCCTATAAGCTTACGCTTCTGGGCAGGGAAGGAGAGACGGAGGAGCTTGCCCCGGCGGATCTGGGCGTAACCTATTACGAGACGGATGCCGCCGGACAGCTTAAGCGGCTTCAGAACGGCTTTCTCTGGCCGCGGATGTTCTGGCAGAGAGATTCTTACCAGCTTGCGCCGGGCATTTCCATTGACGAGGAACAGCTTCGGGGGACAGTCCGGGAACTGAAACTGGTAAAAAATGGGAAACATCCGCAGAATGCCTGGGTTGAGCTTACGGGGGACGGTTACGAGCTTCACCAGGAGCAGCAGGGCAGCCGCTTAAGTATCCGCAGCCTTGAGGAGCAGATGAAGGAGGCCGCAGCCAATCAGCTGCCAAAGCTTGACCTGCAGGAGGCCGGCTGTTATCTGGCTCCCGGAATTACGGCAGAATCGGAAAAGGTAACTGCCCTTACAAAAAAGCTGGATCACTGGCTTGGGTCAGAGATTACTTACGAGTTCGGCCCGGAAAACCAGGTGGTAGACAACAAGGTCATCAGCGGATTTATCAGCCTGGAGGGCTATGAGGCATCGATTGACAAAGAGGCGGTGACAGCGTGGGTGCATGAGCTGGCGGAAAGCCGGGACACCTACAAAAAGCCCCGGAAGTTCAAAAGCACCCTCCGGGGCGTGATTACAGTGAAAGGCGGCAATTACGGCTGGCAGATTGACCGGGAAACGGAAAGCCAGGCGCTGCTTGATCACATTGAGCAGGGAGATATTCTCACAAAGGAGCCGGCCTACACCCAGAGGGGCAATGTGTGGAGCAATAATTACGACATCGGCGACACCTATATTGAAGTGGATATGGGGGCTCAGCATATGTGGTTCTATAAAAACGGGCAGCTCATTGTGGATACAGACGTAGTAACGGGAAATATGAGCCGCGGCTACGGAACACCGGCCATCGTGGCTGCTGTCAAATACAAGGCCCGCAACGCCGTGCTCCGAGGCGCAGACTATGAAACACCAGTGAAGTACTGGATGCCCTTTTATGGAAATTACGGCATTCACGACGCAGGGTGGAGGGGAAAGTTCGGCGGAGCCATCTACAAAACCAACGGCTCCCACGGCTGCGTCAACACGCCCCCGGCCAACATGAAGATATTATTCGAACAGGCAGAGAAGGGAACGCCGGTTGTGTTGTATTATTAGAATCAGATGGGAATAGTCCAGCTAAGAAATGTCAAGTGTTTTTGAAAAATAAATTCTGCTGGACGGTAAAGCTGCAAAGGCGCACGAGAGGAACTTTTATGAGTGTCCTTTCGAATAAAAGTTTCTCTCATTACCGGTGTGTCGAAGCAGCTTTACCCTTTAGTGCTGTCGCGCAGCGACTTAAAATAGGAGGATGAAAGATGAAACGTGTGTACAATTTTTCCGCAGGCCCGGCGGTCTTGCCGGAGGAGGTCTTAAAGGAAGCAGCCGCCGAGATGCTGGATTACCAGGGAACAGGCATGTCGGTTATGGAGATGTCCCACCGCTCCAAGATATTTGAGGGCATCTTAAATGAGGCGGAGCAGGATCTCCGTGATCTGATGGGAATTCCCGACAGCTACAAGGTGCTGTTCCTCCAGGGAGGCGCCCACCTGCAGTTTGCCATGATCCCCATGAACCTTATGAAAAACCGGTCGGCCGATTACATCGTCACCGGCCAGTGGGCAAAAAAAGCTTATAACGAGGCAGCCATCTATGGAAAGGCCAACAAGATTGCGTCTTCTGAGGACGAGACTTTTTCCTACATACCGGACTGTTCCGATCTGCCTGTCAGCCCCGATGCGGACTATGTGTACATCTGCGAGAATAACACCATTTACGGAACAAAATTCCATACCCTTCCCAACACCAAGGGGAAGCTTCTGGTGTCCGACGTATCCTCCTGCTTCCTGTCCGAGCCGGTAGACGTGACAAAATACGGCCTGCTCTACGGCGGAGTCCAGAAAAATATCGGCCCCGCCGGCATGGTTATCGCTGTGATCCGCGAGGATCTTATCACCGAGGACACCCTGCCGGGAACGCCCACCTATATGAAATACAAGATTCACGCCGACGCAGGCTCCCTCTACAATACGCCGAACGCCTACTGCATCTATATGTGCGGCAAGGTGTTCAAGTGGCTGAAAAAAATGGGCGGCCTTGAGGCAATGAAGGCCCGGAATGAGGAGAAGGCGTCCATCCTCTATGATTTCCTGGATGAAAGCCGGCTGTTTCGGGGAACTGTCCGCAAGGAGGACCGCTCTCTGATGAACGTTCCCTTTGTGACCGGCAGCGCCGACCTGGATGCAGCCTTTGTAAAGGCAGCCGCAGAGGCCGGACTGGTGAATCTCAAAGGCCACCGGAGCGTAGGCGGCATGCGGGCAAGCATTTACAATGCCATGCCCTTAGAGGGCGTAAAGGCCCTTGTGGAGTTTATGAGAAAATTTGAGGAGGAACACCATGTATAAGTACAAATGCTTAAATCCCATAGCGAAATTCGGCCTTGACCATTTTACAAGAGAGTACAAAGAGGTGGAGGAGCTGGAGGAGGCAGATGCCATCCTGGTCCGCAGCGCAGCCATGCACGACATGGAGCTGCCGCAGAATATCTCGGCTATCGCCCGGGCAGGCGCAGGTGTGAACAACATTCCCTTAGGAAAATACGCAGAACAGGGCGTTGTAGTATTCAACACCCCAGGGGCCAATGCCAACGGTGTAAAGGAGCTGGTTCTGGCCGGGCTGCTCCTGGCTTCCCGTGATATCATCGGAGGGGTGAACTGGGTGCAGTCCGAGCGTCAGAACGAGGAGATTGCACAGCTTTCCGAGAAGCAGAAAAAGCAGTTTGCCGGCCATGAGATCCAGGGAAAGAAGCTTGGAATCATCGGCCTTGGAGCCATCGGCGTCCAGGTGGCCAATTCCGCGATCCATCTGGGCATGGAGGTCTTAGGCTATGATCCCTATATTTCCGTGGAGGCAGCCTGGAACCTGTCCAGAAACATCCGCCATATTACCAATGTGGACGATATCTACCGGGAATGCGATTACATCACCATCCATGTGCCCCTGATGGACAGTACAAAGAAAATGATCAACGAAGCGGCCATTGATAAAATGAAGGACGGCGTGGTGGTATTAAACTTTGCAAGGGATCTTCTTGTGGACGAGGATGCCATGATACTGGCCTTAAAGCAGGGCAAGGTAAAGCGGTATGTGACAGATTTTCCCAATCCGAACACGGCGGGAGCCAAGGGAACCATCGTGATTCCCCATCTGGGAGCCTCCACGGAGGAAGCAGAGGAGAACTGCGCCCGTATGGCGGTGAAAGAGCTGCGCTGCTATCTGGAGCACGGCAACATCAGCAACTCCGTGAATTATCCCAACTGCGACATGGGCGTTCCGGCTTACCCGGCCCGGGTGGCTATCTGCCATAAGAACATCAAGCATATGCTGAGCCAGTTTACAAACCTGATGGGTGAGGAAAATCACAACATTGCCAATATGACCAACAAGAGCCGGGGGGATTATGCCTACTCTATGTTTGACCTGGAAAGCCAGGCCAGCCCGGAGCTTATACGCAAGCTTGAGGCCATTGACGGCGTGCTGAAAGTGAGGGTGATCTGCTGATGGTGAGGATTCGTCCCTTTCGGGCAGTCAGGCCGGCAAAGGGAAAAGAGGCAGAGATAGCGGCCCTTCCCTACGATGTTTACAGCCGCAGGGAGGCAAAGAAGGCGGTGGAAGGAAGGCCTTTGTCCTTTCTTCGCATTGACCGGGCGGAGACGCAGCTTCCCGGCGATGTGGATACCTGTGACGAACGGGTTTATGAGAAAGCAAAGGACCTGCTGGAGGAAATGAAGGAACGGGGGGACTTTGTACAAGATGCGGTTTCCTGCTGTTATTTATATGAGCTGACCATGGAGGGCCGCAGCCAGACGGGGATTGTGGCCTGCGCCTCCATTGACGATTACCTGGAGGGGCGCATTAAGAAGCATGAAAATACCCGGAGGGAGAAGGAAGAAGACCGGGTGCGGCATGTGGATGTATGCAGTACCCAGACAGGGCCTATTTTCCTGGCGTACCGGAACCGGCCGGAGCTTAAGGCGCTTAAGGAGGAGGAAAAGAAGAAGGAGCCTCTTTTTTCCTTTGTGTCAGAGGACGGCATCGGGCACAGGGGATGGCTGATAAGTGACGAGAAGGCCCTTGGGCGCATCCGGGAGATTTTTGAGGGTATGGATGCAGTTTACATTGCAGACGGGCACCACAGGGCGGCTTCTGCAGTCCGGACAGGCCTTAAGCGCCGGGAGTCTCATCCGGGTTATACAGGAGAAGAAGAGTTTAATTACTTTTTATCGGTGCTATTTCCCGACGACGAGCTGATGATTATGGACTATAACCGGGTAGTCCGGGATCTGAACGGGCTATCTGCGGAGGAATTTTTAGAGCGCGCCGGAAAGGTCTTTGAGGTGGAAAAACTGGAGGGGCGGAAGGCTCCAAAGAAAAAAGGAGAGATTGCTCTGTTTCTTTCCGAACAGTGGTATCTTTTGACCCTGCGGCCGGAATATGTGAGAGAGGATCCGGTGGAGGGACTGGATGTGTCTGTTCTTCAGAGAGAGCTTTTGGGCCCGGTTCTTGGAATCGGCGATCCCAGGACGGATGAGCGCATTGATTTTGTGGGAGGCATCCGGGGGCTTGAGGAGCTTGAGCGCCGGGTACATACGGATATGGAGCTTGCATTTGCCATGTATCCGACTTCTATCGGGGAGCTGTTTGCAGTGGCGGACGCCGGGCTTTTGATGCCGCCCAAATCCACCTGGTTTGAGCCGAAGCTTCGCAGCGGACTGTTTCTTCATACCATTGAGGCTTAAATTTTCCGAAGCTTAAAGAAATGACCAGGTTTTCTGCAAAAAATCCTTTATTTTAGGCACTTTAGCCAGGGCCTTTTAGGGAAGCTGGTATTTTGCAAGAATTATTCCTAAAAAGCAGAATGCAGCCGGAAGAAAAGTAATGAATATGGAGAAATTTCCCACTCTCATTGAATTTCGCAGAAAAAGAGGCTATAATTAGATCCGGTAAATTAAGAAGTATATTTCCTATTAGTATAAGGGAGGATTATCATGAGTGCTAAGAAAGCAACAGATACGGTAAAGAAGACTGCCCCTGCAAAGGCAGCAGAGACAGCTGCAGCTTTGGTGAAGGATGCGGCAGAAAAGGCAGAGCCTGCAAAGACTGCACCTGTAAAAGAGGCGGTAAAGGAAGATAAGGCTCCTGCAAAAAAGGCGGCAGCGCCTAAGAAGGCTGCGGCTAAGACGACTACGACTAAGACAGCGAAGACAGTAAAAGAGGCGGCGAGCCAGAACGTATATATTCAGTTTGCAGGAAAGGAAGTTAAGACCGAGGAGCTGGTTGAGCAGGTGAAGGCTCTTTGGACAGCACAGGGACATCGGGTTTCTTCTATTAAGAGCCTGGAGGTTTATGTAAAGCCGGAGGATGCGGCTGCTTACTATGTGATCAATGGTAAGGAGAATGGGAAGATTGAGCTGTAAGTGAGGGAACGCTTCATGCCTTTGGGTGTGGGGCGTTTTTTTTGTGGGGGCGCATTTAGGCCAGGCGGCGGAAGCTGCCTGGCCTAAATGCTGTTTCAGTTTTGGCTTCGAAGTGAATATGTTGTCAACTTTGGTTTTGAAATGTGCCAGAATATAGAAAACCTGTATATATCGGGGGGACTCCTGGTTGTTGGGAGCAGCTTCGGTGGATGGGTTAATTTTTTAGGAGGTATGGTATGATGGCACAACAAAAGATGTATGGATACATCCGTGTATCCACAAGGGAACAGAATGAGGAACGGCAGCGGATTGCTCTATTGGAGATGGGGGTGCCGAAGGAGCGGATCTATATGGATAAGCTTTCAGGAAAGGATTTTGAGAGGCCGCAGTATAAGAAGCTGCTGCGGAAGCTGGATGATAATTCTGTGCTGTATGTGAAGTCCATTGACCGGCTTGGACGGAACTATGTGGATCTGAACGAACAGTGGCGGAGGATTACGAAGGAGAAGGGAGCGGATATTGTCGTGATTGATATGCCGATTCTGGATACCAGGAGGGAGAAGAATCTGATGGGAACATTTATCAGCGACATTGTCCTGGCCCTTCTCAGTTATGTGGCGGAGAGCGAGCGGCACAACATCAAGCAGCGGCAGGAGGAGGGGATCCGGGCTGCCAAGCAGCGGGGGGTGCGCTTCGGAAGGCCTCAAAAGCCGCTGCCAGAGAATTTTAAGGAGGCGTATCAGAGATGGAATTCCGGCGAGCTTATCGGAAAGCAGGCGGCGGTGCTGTGTGATATGCCGTTGTCTACTTTTTATAAGAGGGCGAATCAGTTTCGGGAGATAACATAGGGAATGATCCTTGGATTGGCGGCCCGAAATTGTTGCATTGGAGACAATGGAGGGCTGCTTTTTGGGCTTTTGAGGAGTAAGCATGGATAGGGAAGATTTGGAACGAAGAAAAAGTTTGCATATTTGTCTAATGTTATGGTAGAATAGTGCCGATAGAATTATAGGTGGTTATATACCATCTTTTTGATTTTATATTTTCTTGGTATATATATCGGTTATAAATAATATAACCAATATATTTTGTGCTGTTTTGAAAGCGCTTTTGTGAAGCTGCTTTTATAGAAGTGAAAGCTCTGTTTCGAAAATAAGGCATCAAAGGAAGAACAATGAGGAATGAAAAAATTTATGTAACAAGGTCCTCCATGCCCTCCTACGAGGAATACATAGAAGCAATCAAGCCCTTGTGGGACAGCCGCTGGCTGACGAATATGGGGCGGTATCATGGGGAGCTGGAGCACAGGCTGAGAGAATTTCTGGATGTGCCTGAGCTGTCCTTGATGGTGAATGGGCATACAGCACTGGAACTGACCATCCAGGCCATGGGATTTCCCGAAGGGGCGGAGGTGATTACCACTCCCTTTACGTTTATCTCCACGACACACGCCATAGTGCGCAGTCATTTAAAACCGGTGTTCTGCGATGTGAAGCCGGAGGATGGGACGATAGACGAGACAAAGCTTGAGAATCTGATTACAGAGCGTACCGCGGCGATTCTTCCGGTGCATGTGTATGGAAACGTGTGCAATGTGGAAGAGATACAGCGGATTGCAGATAAATATAGTCTGAAGGTTATTTACGATGCGGCTCATGCCTTTGGTGTTACCTACAAAGGAAAAGGAATCGGAAGCTATGGAGATGCTTCCGTGTTCAGCTTTCATGCTACGAAGGTGTTTCATACCATAGAAGGCGGGGCGGCTTCTTTTTCGGATCGCGGGCTTTACGAGAAGCTTTATAATCTGAAGAATTTCGGAATCCGCGGGGAAGAGCTGGTGACGGCAGTGGGAGCCAATGGGAAGATGAATGAGTTCTGCGCGGTTATGGGGCTTTGCAATCTGGAACATGTGGAGGAGGCTGCTGCACGAAGAAGAGCTTTGAGTGAGGCTTATGAAAGAGGGCTGAGGGAAGTTCCCGGGATTCGTTTGTTTGAGGCAAAGCCGGAGACGAAGCGTAATTACGGGTATTTTCCGATATTGGTGGAGGAGGAATATCCGCTGAGCAGGGATGAGCTTTATGAGAGGCTGAAGGAGAAGGGGATACATACGAGGAAATATTTTTATCCGCTGACTTCGGATCAGGCCTGCTTTAAGAATCGGTATCGGGATGTGGAGCTTGGGTGTGCGAGAGAGCTGGCGGAGCGGGTGTTGGTATTGCCGGTGTATGAAGGAATGGAAAGAGAAACAGCAGAGAGAGTACTGCATGCAATTCATACAGATTAGAATATGCCAAAGGGTGATGAAAGGGAGAAGATAAAATGCAATTGCTAATATATGGTTCAGGCGGTCTGGGACTTGATTTATGCGATATAGCTATGAAAATAAACAGGCTGAAACATACATGGGATCGAATTGCTTTTATTGATGATATCCGAAAGGAGAGACAGCATTACGGAATAGATGTTTTAAGGTTTCAGGAAGCATTGGCCATAAAAGATGAGGCGGAATGTGTCATTGGACTGGGGGAACCTTTTAATAGAATGCGCTTGTATAATAAATGCAGAGAAAACGGGCTGCGTTTTACGAAGCTCCTCGACCCATCCGCATCTATATCAGAGAGCGTTGCAATAGGTGAGGGAACTGTGGTTTTAGCATTCGCTTCTATAACAGGCGGGGCACAGATTGGAAAAAATGCAGTAATTCAGCAGATGGTAACAATCGGGCATGATACCAGTATAGGGAATCATTCGGTATTGTCGGTAAAGGCATCTCCAGGAGGGGGAGTGCACATTGGAGAAAGGACATATATCGGTATGGGATGCAGCATATTGGAGCGGCTGCATATCGGAGATGATGTTATTGTCAGCATGGGTTCCAATGTGTACCGAGACATAGAGGACGAGGTAATCGCTATGGGAAGTCCTGCAAGAGTGATAAGAAAGAATGAAGATCATCGTGTGTTTAAATAAGGAGATTTGAGGATGGAATTGGAATATAGACTGACGGCAATGGCAAAAAGGATGCGGCTGAAGGCGCTCGATATGGCGTTTCATGCTGGAAAAGCAGGGGCACATTTGGGAGGAGGTCTTTCTTCAATCGAAATTTTAGCAGTGCTGTATGGAGAAATTGCAAGGCTTGATTGTTCCAATCCATATTGGGAAGACAGGGATAGAATTCTTATCAGCAAAGCTCACTGCGTGTTAGCCTATTATACAGCATTAAATGAGGCTGGGTTTATCACAGACGAGGAGCTGAAGCTTTTCGAGAAGAATGGAAGTGATTTGGCTGGGCATCCTCTTAAAAATATTGAAAAAGGAATAGAGTATGCAGGAGGAAGTCTGGGAATGGCTCTTTCGGCTGCAGCAGGGATGGCGATTCATGCAAAAGCAGTAAACAGCAAACGTAAAATATATGTGCTGCTGGGAGACGGAGAGTGTGAAGAGGGTTCCGTATGGGAAGCTATGATGTTTGCTGCAAATTATAAGCTGGATAATCTTGTTGCAGTAATAGACTGGAATAAATTACAGTATGACGGCACAATCGCGGAGGTGGCAGGCCTTGACAATCTCCCGGAAAAGATAAGGGCTTTTGGATGGAAAGCAGTAGAGGCGGACGGCCATGATATAAGGGATATGGTTCGAGCCTATCAAGAAGGCGAGCCAGGAAAACCTTTGGCAATTCTTGCAAATACAGTAAAAGGAAAGGGCGTTTCCTTTATGGAAGGAAATCCTCTGTGGCATCATTCGGAGTTAAATGAGAGTCTTTATAAACAGGCAGTTGCGGAGGTTCAAGGAGAGGAACGGACACATGCAGAAGATTGACAAAAAAAATGGAAGAATGTGGTCCAGACTGGGGCAGAGAGGAACGGTGTGCGGAGCTGCGCTGCCTGAATTGATGAAAGAGAAAGAGAACTGTTACGTTATTACAGCGGATCTGGCTCATTTATCCGGTTTAGACAGGGTAAAGCAGAACTATCCGGATAGGCTCATTAATGTGGGAATTGCAGAACAAAATATGATCGGGGTAGCGGCAGGACTGGCATTTGAAGGAAATCTCGTCTTTGCTACAACCTATGCCACATTTATCTCTATGAGGAGTTATGAACAGATCCGACATCATCTGGGCTATCAAAAAGCGAATGTGAAGATTATTGGCTCAGCGTCCGGGCTTGCTATGGGGATGTCTGGGAACACGCATTATTCTTATGAGGACATTGCAATTATGAGAGCAATTCCTAATATGACAGTAATATCACCGGCAGATGCATCAGAGGCATATCAAGCCGTTTATGCAGCAGATGAGCAGGAAGGCCCAATGTACATCAGGCTTTCGGGTAATTTGAATGAAAAGGTTCTTTATCAGGAGCCATATGATTTTCAGATTGGCAAAGCGGTAACAATGAAAAAGGGAAAAGACATTGTTATCATAGCCACAGGCGGATCCGTTTCTGAGTCCATATATGCCGCGGAAAAGCTGGAAGAGAAAGGAATCTGTCCCACTGTGCTCAATATGCATACCATAAAACCTTTGGACATGGAAACGCTAAAGGAATATTCCAAGGAAAAGCTGATTGTTACGGTTGAAGAGCACAATATTATCGGAGGATTGGGCAGTGCAGTGGCAGAATTTCTTACTTCCTTAAAAAATCCGCCTTTACAACTGCGGATTGGAATTGAAGATGAGTTTTTACACCCGGGAGGATATGAATATTTAAAACAGAACGCCGGACTGGATGCAGATGGAATATGCAGAAGAATAGAGGCCTTGTTGAGGAGAAGCATGTGATATGGAAGAAACCATGATTTTAGATTATAAGAATATCAAAAGTTATTTCCGTCAGACTGTTGAATTCATTTTTTTGGATCGGGTAGAAATTGTGCCGGGAGTATCGGCAGAAGGCATGAAGCTGGTATCAGCACAGGACTGGTATTTTAAGTATCATTTTCCGGAGAATCCTATTATGCCGGGGGTTTTTCAGATGGAAGCTGTTATGCAGACAGGCGGATTGATCATTAATGCAATGGAAGGAAAAAAAGAGTTTCCCCTTTTGTTTCATAGCAGCAAGTCTGCGCGCATTTATAAGGGTGTCAGGCCTGGAGATATCTTAAAAACGGAAGTTGTATTGGAAACCTACCGACGGGGGATTGCCCGATTTCATGGAAAAGCAAGTGTCGGTGGAGAGCTGTCCTGTGAGCTGGATTTTTCTTTGATTTCTTCCAATGAGCTGCAGTCTGCATTACCAAGAGGTGAAAAATAATGGAGAAGCTGTTAGAAAATAAATGTGCAGTAATTACAGGGGCCAACAGAGGAATCGGGAGAGCAATTACAGAGGTATTTGCACAGCATGGAGCGTCTGTTTTTGCCTGTGCCAGAAAGAAAAATCCTGCATTTGAGGAAGATATGAATGTCCTGGAAGAAAAATATGGAAGTTCCATTCATCCTGTTTATTTTGAGCTTTGTGATTCCGAGGGCATGAAAGAAGCAGTAAAAGAAATCCGGAGTAAAAAGAAGCCAGTTGATATTTTGGTTAACAATGCAGGGATTTTATCCGGATATCAGCGCTTTTCTATGATGCCTTTGCAAGATGTCCGAAAATTGTTTGATGTGGATTTTTTTGCACAGATGGAACTTACACAGTTGATCTTACGATTGATGCAGAGGAACAAAAAAGGAAGTATTGTATACATTTCATCAATCGCTTCCTTGGATGGATTTTTTTCCTCTTACGATTATGTGGCATGCAAAGCAGCAGTGAACGCAGCAATGAAGCAGCAGGCCAGAGAAGTGGGGCAGAGCGGAATACGGGTGAATGCGGTTGCACCGGGAATTGTTCAGACAGATATGATAAAAGATTCGGATAAGGATAACCTAAACAGTATTTTGCCAGCCATTATGCTGCAAAGATTTGGAACTGTGCAGGAGATAGCAAATGCAGTCTTATTTTTAGCATCGGATTTGGCGTCGTATGTTACAGGACAGGTATTGCGCGTAGACGGAGGAACGAATCCGCCAAGAGCAAACTGGCAGGGAGGAGAGAATGGATAGGAAAGAGCTGGAATTAATTGCAAAAAATATGCGCAAAGATATTTTTAAGATGGCGTTGAATTCCGGAACGAAAGGAGCACATATCGGAGGGAGTATGTCTGCTGTTGAAATATTGGCAGTATTATATGGTGAAATCCTCAAATACGATGTTCTGAATCCGGAATGGGAAGAACGGGATCGATTTATCTTAAGTAAAGCCCACAGCGCTATCGGATTATACGCAGCATTGAGATACGCGGGCTATTTGACAGAGGAAGATATTGAAGGAGCTTTACATGGAGATTCGTTTTTGTATAAGCACCCAAAGTATGATTTGAGACATGGCTTTGAATTTTCGGGAGGAAGCCTTGGACAGGGATTGTCGCTGGGAGTTGGTTCAGCGTTAGCTCTGAGACGGCAGAAGAATAGCAAAGCCAATATCTATGTTTTGCTGGGTGATGGCGAGTGCGATGAAGGCTCAGTATGGGAAGCAGCAGCCTCCATCATTCATTTTGGATTGAAACAAATAACAGTCATTGTTGATTTAAACGGACTTCAGAATGACGGGACAACAGAGCAGGTAATGAAATTGGGAAATATGGCTGAACGCTGGAGCAGTATTGGCTTTGATACGATAGAAGTGGACGGCCATGACGTATTGGAATTAAGAGATGGATTTCAAAGGGAAACGAATAATCCAAAAGTAATACTGGCACATACTGTGAAGGGAAAAGGAGTTTCTTTTGCGGAAAATGTTGTAGATTGGCATATTTCATATTTTACACAAGAAATGTATAAACAGGCAATGGAGGAATTGGGGTGAAGCAGGAAATAACCAGAAAAAATGCCAGAATATGGTCTATGCTGGGGATGCGCAGAGTTCTGGGCAGCATATTGGGAGATCTCGCAGAGACAGACGAAAAGTTTATGTTTGCAACGGCTGACGTGGCCAGATATTTTGGCACGGCAGAATTTCAGAAAAGTTATCCAGAACAGATGATTGATGTAGGGATAGCAGAACAAAATCTGATCGGCGCTGCGGCAGGAATGCAAAAAGAAGGACTTCATGTTTTTGCTGCTACCTATGCGACGTTTATTACGGCCAGAGTCCTGGATCAAGTACGTGTCAGTCTAGGGTATATGGGACTGGGAGTGAAGTTGATTGGCGTAGGCGGAGGTCTGGCTGAAGGGGATTTAAGCGCAACACATATGGGCTTGGAGGATATTGCGGATATGAGAGCAATTCCAGGTATTGCAATTATCTCTCCGGCAGATGGAACAGAGGTGGTTAAGGCCATGTATGCATTGATGGAGTATACAGGGCCAGCGTATCTTAGACTGTCAGGAAAGACCAATATTCCAGTCATTTATACGAAGGATTATGATTTTAAAATCGGGAAGTCCGTATGCTTAAGGGAAGGAACAGATATTGCTCTTGTAGC
The DNA here is from genome assembly GCF_036941125.1 of Candidatus Merdisoma sp. JLR.KK011. NCBI lineage: Bacteria > Bacillati > Bacillota > Clostridia > Lachnospirales > Lachnospiraceae > Candidatus Merdisoma > Candidatus Merdisoma sp. JLR.KK011. Next base: position 479,030 of record NZ_JAYWSZ010000003.1, read on the forward strand.
AACGGGAACAATGGTAGGAACGGCTTTAAAGGCTGCCGCGGAATTGGAGAAACAGGGGATTGAAAGCCGCGTAATCAATATGCATACAATAAAACCTTTAGATATAGAAGAATTGGATTATTTGGCAGATTATCCCTTGCTTGTAAGTATGGAAGAACATATGACAGCAGGGGGCCTTGGAGGTGCAATTGCTGAATATTATGCGGATAAGGAGAAACGTCCAATCCATCAAATCATTGCAGTGAAAGATTATTATCCAAATGCCAATGAATATGAAAGCTTATTAGAAGACTGCGGCTTGACAGAGGAAAAAATTGTTGCACAGATCGAAAGTCAGCTTAAAAAAATGGGGAAATGGAAAGAATGGCAGAAATGAAAAAACCTGTAGTTATCGAAAAAATGCACCATTATATACGTGCAGTACGGAAAAACGGGAACAGTGTCGGGAAGATACCGCGCAGTATGGCATTGGATTACAACAATGTATGTAATTTTAAATGTGAATTTTGCTATGAACAGGAAGAGAAAAAATATAATAAAGAACGTTTGCCCTTTGAGGTGATTGAGAGAATTGCGGACGAGGCCCATGAGCTGGGAATATGGGAAATTGTTTTGCAGGGAGGAGAGCAAAGGATTATGGCATTTATTTTTTACTTGCTATGCCATATGGGGTATGGAAAGATAATTATCTGGATGCGGAGGATATCAAGATATTTAGCCAAATCAGAAAGAATTATCAATGTTCTTTTGATACCTGGGATTTTTATGACAGAAAGAAAAGATAACAGGGTGCTGGGCTGTAAATCGTTTGTTCATAACACCTTTGGGAGATGTGCTGCCATGCCCGTTTATTAATATCAAAATAGGCAATGTGAAGGCGCAGTCTTTAAAGGAGATTGTAGACTATGGATTTCGTATAAAATATTTTGGGGAGTATTCTCCGGTTTGTCTGGCGGCTCAGAATCGAAGATTTAGAGAGAAATACCTGCAGGGCAGTACTTCTATGTTTACGCCGGAAGAAGCAGACAAGGTTTTTTCCAGTGAAGATTTTACAAATTAAAAAATACATTTTAAGGAGATTGTAATAATGAGTAATATGGAGACTTACGTAAATACATTTGTTGAATGCTTTGAAATAACAAAGGAAGAAGCAAGAACACTGACATATCAGGCAGTCAATGCATGGGATTCCGTTGGGCATATGGATCTGATTGCAACCTTAGAGGATGCTTTTGATATTATGATGGAAACGGATGATATTATTGACTTTAATTCTTTTGAGAAAGGGATAGAACTTTTGAAAAAGTATGGTGTTGATATGGAGATGTAAAATTTCCAGAAAAGAGGTCAGAGTATAAGCATGTGGAACTTTGAAGCGTTTTCTCAGCGTATAGCAGTTATAAATGAAGAGGGCCAGAGCTTGAATTATCAGGAACTGCAGGAAGAAAGCAGACGCCTGGGTGAGGCATTGGGAAAAAGATGTCTTGTTTTTATCTTATGCTCGAATACAATTGGAGCATTTGCCGGATATGCCGGCTGTATCACCAATCGATCTGTTCCGCTGCTTCTGGCTCAGAACTTGGACAAAGAGCTGCTGCAGCATCTGATAGAGACGTATAAACCAGATTATTTGTGGGCTCCGGCAGAGATGAAGGCGGATTTTCCAAAAGCTGCCGTTAGATATGAGGCCTTTGATTTTGTGCTGCTGGAGACGGGAGATCAGAGTGTATATAGGCTAAGAGATGAATTATGTCTCCTGCTTACCACTTCCGGCTCTACCGGCAGTCCGAAGCTTGTAAGGCAGAGTTATCAAAATGTTTTCGCCAATGCACAGTCAATAGCAGAGTATCTAAAACTGGATGAGACGGAGAGGCCGATTACAACGCTTCCCATGAACTATACATACGGACTTTCCATTATCAACAGCCATCTGTTAGTCGGAGCCGCAGTTCTTATCACAGATAAAACCCTGGTGCAGAAGGAGTTCTGGAAGTTTTTTAAGGAGGCAGGGGCTACTTCTTTTGGAGGCGTGCCTTATACCTATGAGATGCTTGACCGGATGCGTTTTATGGGGATGGAGCTGCCGAGCCTCCGGACGATGACCCAGGCAGGGGGAAAGCTGACCCCGGAGCTTCACGAGAAGTTTGCCAGGTTTGCACAGGAGCACGGGAAAAAGTTTGTGGTGATGTACGGCCAGTGCGAAGCGACGGCCCGTATGGGATATCTTCCTGCTGAAAAGGCAGTGGAAAAAAAGGGTTCTATGGGAATCGCAATCCCTGGAGGAAAGTTTTATCTGATAGATACACAAGGGAAAGAGGTTACCGTTCCGCATACGACAGGAGAGCTCGTCTACGAGGGGGAGAACGTTACCCTGGGCTATGCGGAGTGCGGCGAGGAGCTGAGCAAAGGCGACGAGAGAGGCGGCGTGCTTTATACGGGGGATATGGCTCAGTTCGACGAGGACGGGTACTATTACATTGTAGGGCGCAAGAAACGCTTCTTGAAGATCTACGGCAACCGGGTGAATTTGGATGAGATTGAGCGGCTGATTAAAGGGAAATTTGGAATTGAAGCGGCCAGCGCCGGCATAGATGATCATTTGTATCTGTTTGTGCTGGAGGAGGCTGTGACGGAAGCTGTGAAGCGGTTTGTAGCAGAGAAGACAGGTTTGAATCCGGCGGCATTCCATGTAAAGACAATCAAAGAGATTCCGAAAAATGATTCGGGCAAGATCCAGTACCGGGAATTAGAGAACTATTATGAGCGATAAAAAAATACAGCTGTTTCTGCTGCCCTTTGCAGGAGGAAATTCCTTATCATTCCATCATCTGACGGAATTGCTGGATGACGGAATTGAAGCTGTTTGTGTAGAGTATGCAGGGAGAGTGAGCCGCCGCAGAGAAGCTTACATTACCGAATATAAGAAATTTTTAAAGGATGCAGCTGAGTATATAAATGTCAGGCGAAGGGAGCTCCCTTTTGCTGTATTAGGGTACAGCCTGGGCAGTGTTTTAGCCTTTGAGTTAATTGTAAAGGAAATGCTGGAAGGGAAGCCGGAGCATTGCTTTCTTTGTGCCCGCGGGGATTTGAAGAATGCAGGCATTAGCCAAAGGTATCATGAACTGTCAGACGAAGAATTTACGCAAAGGGTGGTTTCGCTTGGGGGGATGGATGAGAGGATCCTCAAGGATAAAAGATTTTTAGATATCTATATGGAACCGGTGCGGATGGATTATAAGGTTTGGTCGCAGTACAGGTACATAGAAAGCGGCTGCAGAATACCCTGCGGTACGACTGTCATGTACAGTCCAAAAGATCCCTTATCCGCAGGAGCCGGGGAATGGAGGAAGCTGGTTGGCGGCAGCATCGATTTTTATGAGCTGGGTAAGAATCACTTTTTTCTGAATCAGCATTATAAAGAAATGGCAGACATTATCAATTCCCATTTATTAAAGGATACAGGAAGCAGAAGCTATGGAACAAAACTATGAAGAGATGCTGGAATTAGAGCCCTATTCCCTTGAAAAAGAGAAAAAGCAGGAGCTTCTAAGCAGGCGGCTGATAAGCCTTTCCAGGCAGCACTATAAGACCTGCGATGCGTACAAAAGAATCGTGGATGCCTTTGGGATCGATTTGAAGCAGATAACATCTTACGATGAGCTTCCCTTCCTTCCGGTGCGCCTGTTTAAGGAGCTGGAGCTTAGAAGCGTTCCAAAGGAGGAGATTGTAAAGACCATGACCTCCTCCGGGACCAGCGGCCAGCGCGTATCCCGGATCTATGTGGATCGAAAGACGGCGGGCTATCAGCAGAAAACCCTGGTTAAGCTGGTCTCCTCCTTCACAGGAAGCGCCCGTATGCCTATGCTGATTATCGACTGTCCTTCCGTTGTAAACAACAGGGCCATGTTCAGCGCCAGAGGGGCAGGGATTCTCGGCTTTTCCATCTTCGGCAGGGACAAGCTGTATGCGCTGAATGATGAGATGGAGCTTGACGCAGAAGGGGTCAGCGCCTTTTTGGAAAAGCACAAAGGGGAGCAGATTTTCCTTTTTGGATTTACCTTTATGGTCTGGCAGCATTTTTACAAAGAGCTTCTGCGCCTTAAGCGGCAGGGGACTGTATGGGATCTGTCAAGGGGAATCCTGATTCACGGAGGAGGCTGGAAGAAGCTTGAGGGGGAGGCAGTTTCCCGGGAGGAGTTCCATGCCAGCCTGCAGAAGGCATGCGGCCTTCATCAGATTTATGATTATTACGGAATGGTGGAGCAGACAGGGTGCATCTATATGCAGTGTGAATACGGCCACCTTCATGCCAGCATTTTTTCGGATGTGATCGTCCGGCGTCCGGAGGACTTTTCTGTCTGCGGCATAGGGGAAAAAGGGATCCTTCAGGTGGTGTCGGCCATTCCGGAATCCTATCCGGGGCATTCCCTTTTGACAGAGGATGAAGGAATGCTTCTGGGAGAGGACGACTGTCCCTGCAAAAGAAAGGGAAAGTATTTCTCTGTAATTGGAAGGCTGAAGAATGCAGAAATCAGGGGGTGCAGCGATACCTATGGAGCTGAATTTTAACGAGCTTCAATTTCATATAGGCAGCAGAAAGACTGTGGAAAGAATGCCGGAGCTTCCTGCGGGAAGGCCCTTTGAGGAGGAGCGGATTGCCTTTTTAAACGAAGTGTCCAAGAGGCTGCTGTCAGATAAAGAGTCAAAGGCGTATTCGGATGTAGTGACGTTTGCTTTCTGGATAAGAAAAGCAAATATGGAGAAAGAGAAGAACGCGTTTCTTTCCGATCACAGGCTTCGGATGGGCCGGGGAGTAGTATTTCACATCGCGCCGTCCAATGTGGCGGTGAATTATGCCTATTCCTTTGCGGTTGGATTTGTACTGGGAAATGCGAACATTGTGCGTCTGCCGTCCCGGGAATTCCGCCAGACGGAGCTGATTAACCGGGCGGTATCGGAAGCTTTGCGCCAGGAGGAAGCTTATAGGAAATGGGGAGATTATATCGTCTTTCTAAGGTACGGGAGGAAGAAAGAGATCAATGATTACTTTTCTTCCATTTGTAATGTAAGGGTAATCTGGGGAGGAGATAAGGCCATAGGGGAGATTCGGAAGTCGGAGCTTCCTCCCAGGGCAGGGGAGATTACCTTTGCGGATCGGTATTCCATCTGTATCGTAGATGCGGAGGAATATTTGAATACAAAGGACAAAGAGAGGCTCGCGCAGGATTTCTACAATGATACTTATTTTACAGATCAAAATGCCTGCACTTCCCCGAGACTGGTCTGCTGGATGGGAGAGCATAAAAGGATAGAAGAGGCGAAAGAGGTTTTCTGGGAGAAGCTTTGGGAGACAGTGGAGAGAAAGTATCCATTCCAGCCGGTACAATATGTGGATAAGCTGACAAACAGCTGCCTTGCGGCGGCAGCGATAGAGGGAATCCAGGTGATCCGGATGAAGGATAACCGGATTGTACGGATCGAATTGGAGAAGATGACGCCCCGGATACAGGAATACCGGGGGGATTCAGGAGTTTTCTATGAGTATGAGCTGGGGGATGTTATGGAGCTGGCTTTGATTTGTAATGAGAAGCTGCAGACCATAGCGGTATGGGGAGATGAAAAGAAGGTTTTGCCGCTGATTGAATCCGGAGTGAAGGGGATAGACCGGGTGGTGAAGATTGGGAAGACTATGGAGTTTGGATTTGTTTGGGATGGGTATGATTTGAGGGAGAGGTTGACAAGGAAGGTTACGAAATATTAGTTATACGAGGAGAAGCTTATATGAAAATTTTGCTATATGGAATTGGAGGAGAGCTGGAAAATATAGAATCAAGGATAAAAAATGAGCATGAAATTATAGGGTATACAGATTCTTATGCCAAGATAAAAGAATATTTAGGCAAGGCTTTTTTTGAAGTAGATGAAATTAGAAATCAGACCTTTGATTATCTGATTATAACAGTAAGCAATTGTAAAATAGCATGGGATATTCAAAATAGACTTGTAAGAGATTATGGAATTCCTTTGGAGAAAATAATTCCTTTTTGGGTATATGCAAAACGAGAATTATGGAAATATAAAATGGAAACATATGACTTGGAAAATATAAGAGGAATGATTTTTGGAAATTCTTATGCATTTTATGGATTTTTAGAAGAAGGAATTGAAAAACCTTTTATCAATCTTTCCGTGACAAGTCAGGATTTGTTTTATTCGTATCAAATATGCAACCGTTGTATGGCGGAATATGGGACAAGGCTTCAAAACTTGGAATATATTATATTAGATCTGTATGATTATATATTTTTTAATATAGATCTTTCTTTGGGGCATTATTTTTTTGAGTATTTTTATTTGGGCGGATTATATGAACCGCATAATTTTGCAGAAAATAAGAATTTTTCTAGGAATTTAAAGGACGAATTATTTGATATATATGGAATTATTTTAGGGGAGGGGGAAAAACGGAGAATTTTGGATAAGATATTTAGTAATTCTAATATTCAGCCAATTATTAGACCAAATGATGTGTGGAACTATATAGATAAGGATGCACCTCTTTCTCCCAATTGGATGATAGGCAGTGGTATAAGGAAACGATTTGAAAAAACGATTGAAGAAAATATGGATATTATGATTCACTTTTTAGAATCAATAAGAAAAAAGAATAAGGATATGAAAATTATTTTTACGCTTATTCCCAAATATATAACAATGGAAAAAGCTGCAGAGCCATTTATGAAAGAGTGGAAAGAGGAGTTTCATCATGTGATTGCCCATTTGTGTTCTAAATATCAAGCATTCTTTTGGTCGTATAAGCAATGCAGGGAAATTTCAGAAAATCCTAGGTTTTATTTGGATACCAGACATTTGAATACAGTTGGAGCAAGAGCTATGACAACGATATTGAATAAAGGATTGCAGGAGATTTAAAAATATGATAAGTCCGACAGAGCTATGCACAAAAGTACAGAGCAGCGAAAAGGATACTATGTTTTCCATCTGTAGTTTGATACATGGAGAAATTTTTGCGATTACAAATATTCCACGAAATCTTCCGATTACGATAAATATTAATAGCGGAAAAATCGGCCTATTGATGGATTTGGAAAATTATGCCCCAGATTTTGCTCCAGATATGATGTTAGGTGATGAAGATAATATATATGTTTTGGAATTATCAGGACACAGACTGATGCACGTCTCTATGCTTGATAGGAAAATACAGTATTATCAAATTAACTGTCATAAAGAGGATTGGGGAAATTTTGCGGCGTTTGTTCAATATAGAAATACATTGTATGCGTTCCCGACTTATTTAGACAAAATGGTAAAAATTTCATTTAAATCTCAAAATGCGCAGCTGGCATGGCGTGAATATCCAATAAATAAGAAAAACAAAGAAAGCATCAAACAGGAAGATGATTTAGAGTATTTTATTTGCGGATGCCAGATGGGAGACAAGGTGTGGCTTTTTCAAAGAAAGGGGAGGCTGGCGGTTTCTTATAATATGGAGTCCGGTACTTGGGAACAGTATGAAATGCCTTTAGAAATTAATGATTGTGCTCATACCATATCATATGGGGAGCAGATCTATATATTAAATGCAGAGGGAAAGGTATATGCATTTGAACCCCAAGGAATGTGCTTAGACGAAATAGCAGATTGCAGCGATGAAAAAGCAGATGGAGGGGCTTTTTCCAGACTTGCTGTAACAGATAAAAATATTTATCTTCTTCCGTCTTTGGGGTCAGATATTTTTATTTTAGATATCAATACACGAGAAATAAAGAGGTACGAATCATATCCGGAAGGGTTTAAATATTGTGCGCCGGAAGGCTGGTCAAAGTTTCATGGTTATTGTGAGGATGAAGATCATTATTATTATGCCATGAGATCAATGAACTTTTTTCTAGCCATAAACAAGCGGAGTGGGAAGGAAAGATGGATAAAGCTTAATTTTCCAACAAGCAGGCAATATCAAGATTTATATATAAAATATAATAGGAGCATGTTACAGGAATCTTTATGCAGTATGAAGGAGGTATTAGATTCATTAAAGCATCCTATTTTAGATAGCGAAAATATTGGATCCACGATAGCAGGAGTCAAAATATGGGAGCAAATGAGTTTGGATTGAGCGAGAAAATAGAGGGAAAGACCAACGAGATATTGGTGTCAATTTTTTGCTCTGCCTATAACCATGAGTTATATATAAGAGATGCGATTCATGGTTTTTTGGAACAAAGGACAAATTTTAGATATGAAATAATTATTCACGATGATGCATCAACAGATAAGACAGCAGAAATTATTAAAGAATATGAGCAAAAATATCCTAAACTTATAAAAGGCATCTATCAAACAGAAAATCAATACAGTAAATGTGATGAGAATAGGAAATATTTGTACATATATAATCAAATTATCAAAAACTGCAGAGGAAAATATATAGCTAGCTGCGATGGGGATGATTATTGGATAGATCCAAAGAAATTGCAAATGCAGGCAGACTATATGGAGAAACATCCGGAATGTGTGATGACGGCACATAATCAAATTGTTGCGGACTGTAAAGATTTTAAAATAATGCCTTTTAATACAGGGATAGAAAGTGGGATGATAGATCCAAGCGAGTTGATTCAGCAGAAAATTTCTTTACAGCCATCTTCCAGAATGTATATACGTAAAGCTTTAAAATTAAACAGATTTTTAAGAGAATTTGGGATTGCAGACTATCCTTTTTTATTATATTTATTGGAAAAGGGTTCTGTTTATTATTTTGACAGGATTATGTCGGTATATCGTAGAAATACAAAGGGTTCTTGGAGTGAATCTGTAACCTCATGTATGGAAAATAAAATGTTCTTTGTACTGGAAATGATCGATTTAGTGGAGACATATAACAATGATACAAGGAAAAAATTTAACATTGCCTGTATATGCCAAATTCAAAGGATGGCATATTATGCCTTAGATTCATTTGGAGAAAAAAGCAAAGAAGGATTTATAGAATGGTGTCAGAAGTATGAGATGCATCTAAATAAAAAGCATCGTAATATACTTGAGAGATTAATGAAAATATATCGGATGATTTCTAATATAGAATATTTGGATGAAGCTCTGTGTGAATTTACCAGGAATAATCCTAAATTATTTATTATGGGTTGTGGGAAATATGCTGGTATTATAGGCAGAAAATTGGAATTTCATAAAATTAAATTTGAGGGATTCGTAGTTTCAGATAATCAAGAAAAGCCAGAAGAACATTTGAAGAAGCCTGTATGGAGATTAAGTGATATTGATAAAAAAGATTCAAGCATCATAATTGGAATCAGTCCGATAATATGGGAAGAGATTATTAGCGCCATAGAAGAAAGAGGAATCGTAAATTATATATGTCCCTTTTTAATTTGATATAAGACATAAATATAGAAGATACAGAAGTTCTATTTTCATCAAAAGGACGGAAAAGTATGGAAGAGATTTTGGTGTCTGTTTGGTGCGTAACATATAATCATGAATTATATATCAGAGATGCCATTGAAGGTTTTTTGGCACAGAAAACAAATTTCAGGTATGAAATTTTGATCCATGATGATGCTTCCACTGACAAAACGCCCAAGATTATTAGAGAATATGAGAAAAGATATCCAGATTTGATACATGGGATTTATGAAACAGAAAATCAATACAGTAAAACCCGTTTATTTGGGAAGTGGCTGCAAAAATTGGAAATGCAGAATTGCAAAGGGAAGTATATTGCAGTTTGTGAAGGAGATGATTACTGGATTGACCGTTACAAGCTGCAGGTTCAAGTAGATCATATGGAAAATCATCCGGAATGTTTGCTAAGTATTCATAATGCTTTGAAGTTAAATTGTCAAGATGAAACAATGAGAGTCATGGATCCATATGATGGGAATATGGAAAAGGATATCAGTTCAGAAGAGCTCATCATGCAGTATAAAGGGCATCCTCCTACGGCTTCTATGCTTTATCGAAATATTCAAGAGAATATGCCGGATTTCTTTTATGAAGCGCCTGTAGGCGATTATACAAGGCAGCTTTATATGTTTACAAAGGGTAAGATACATTACAGCAGCCGTATTATGTCAGTTTATCGGTATTTTAGTAAAGATAGTTACAGTAAGAGGCTGACACAATATGAAGAAATGGCGTTTAGTTTTAATATGGGCATGCTTTTATTTCTGATACAATTTGATGTTTATACAGGTTATGAACATCATAAGTGGATGGTGAATAAGATTCAGACGTATGCTTCGGCAATTATCAATTCTGTTAATACAAATATTTTATTGGAAAATTATTTTAGAACATGTAAGAACAAGGGATATTATTTCATGTTAGATTCTGAAAAATATCTTAAAAAGCTGGAAAAATTGAGGCGGCAGGTGTTTGATGAAGCTTTTTGTTCTGATGCGTTAAAGAGCTTTGTAAAAGAATTTGACAATATTGTTGTGATGGGAAAAGGGGCTTACAGTAAAAAAATCGTAAAACAGTTTGAGCTTAATAAAATAGAATTTGAAGGCTTTGCAGTGTCTCAGAAAGAACAGGAGGAAGAATGGTTTTTTGGAAAACCGGTTTGGAAGCTTTCACAATTACCCTTTGACAGGGAACAAACGGGTGTTGTGATTGCAATTAATCCAGTACGCTGGGACGATATATTAAAATCTTTGGAAAAAGCAGATATTAAACATTACATTTGTCCTTTTTTATTAGAAATTTAGAAGTTCTACGGAGGTAAATATGATTCATCAATATAACTACTATAAAATCGAAAATAACTATGAAATATTAAAAGGGAAAAAGGTGATTATCTGGTGCAGATCGATAACAGCATTACAAATATACAAAGTATTGAGAAATTGCGGAATAGAGGTTATTGGTTTTACAGATTCTTTTGCAAACCGGCCAAATGAAATGTTTGCGGGAATACCGGTTTACACATTCGAAGAAATTGCGAATATGGGAAACACAGCCATATATATTGCAACTAATGTTTATCAATATCAACAAGAAATATTAGAACAGACTTCGAGATTGAAGAATGCTGATGTTTACACTACAGGAGATGTATATGGAGCAGGTTTATTTGATATTGCTCATATGAAGCAGGCTATTAAAAAAGCAGACAATAAGATTCGTTATATAAGAGAAAATTTAGCAGATGAAAGATCAAGAGAAGTATTTGACAGATTGATTGAGTATCGGGTTACCAATGACAGAAAACGAATTCCAGAAATATATGAAAGAGAACATGCACAATATTTTCCTACCGAGGATTGGATTCGCTTGAAGGATGAGGAAGTATTCGTAGATGTCGGCGCCCATGATGGAGCAACCAGTCTGGACTTCTGTAATTGGACGAAGGGAAGATATTCTAAAATTTATATGATGGAACCCGATCCTTTGATGTTTGAAATTATGAAAGAATATGCTGCATTAAATAAGATGGATCATGTAGTACCGATTCAAAGCGGAGCCTATTCTTTTACAGGTGAGCTGAGATTTGAAGAAGATTCTGCAACAGGTTCATCAAGGATAACAGAAGCCGGAGAAACTGTGATTCGTGTAGTATCCATAGACGATATGCTAAAAGGTGAGAAAGCCACATTTATAAAAATGGATATAGAAGGGGCGGAAATGGAAGCGTTGCTGGGAGATAAAAAGACAATAGAAAAATATAAGCCCAGATTGGCCGTCTCTGTTTATCATAAGGCGGATGATTTATGGGAGATTCCATATTATGTTTTGTCACATTATCCCACTTATAAGATTTATCTTCGTCATTATGCATTAACCACAAATGAGACAGTAATGTATGCTGTATAGATTCAAAGAGAAATAGGATAGTAAAACCAGGAGAAGCGGACAAAATATGAAAATTATAATATGGGGAACCGGAAGAATTGCAGAGCAGGTTTACAGGAACGGCATTGAGGGGGAGATATTGGGTTTTTTGGAAACTGTAAAAAAAAGAGATGTCTATATGGATTATCCTGTATTTGATATTAACACGCTGCCAGAGCATTTTGATTGGATTATAGTTGCCAATCGGTTTTCCGATGAGATTTATGAAATATGTAAAAAGACGAAAATGAATTTAAAGAAAGTAATCTTTTTGAAAATGGGAAGTCAAGTATCCTTTCGTCCGGATTTGGAATTAAAAAATATATTGGGAGAGAAAAATTATACTGATTATCTGGGCGAGTTTGGAAGGATAAAGGATTCCTTTTTTGAAGAGGACAGAAGGAAGTACGAAAAATTAAATGCAAGAGAATCATTTGCTATCTATGATGAGTACTTATGGCCTGTTATATCAGATAAATATGCAATGGCCGGAGCAATGGAAAATTATTTTTGGCAGGATCTATGGGCGGCAAAGTATATTATTTCGGATGGGACAAAGGAGCATTATGATATTGGAAGCAGAGTGGACGGATTTATTGCACATTTGCTTGCTTCTAATATCAAGGTAAATATGATTGATATACGGCCCTTTCCAAGTCAGGTGGATCATTTATATACCATAGTTGATGATGCAACGATGCTGAAAAATATTGAGCCCGAAAGTTTGGAAAGCATATCGGCCCTTTGCTCCTTAGAGCATTTTGGACTTGGCAGATACGGGGATGAGGTAGATCCGGAAGCATGCTTTAAGTGTTTTGAACAGATACAAAATAAGTTAAAAAAGGGTGGTAAACTATATATTTCTGTTCCGGTAGGAAGAGAAAGAGTGGAATTTAATGCACATCGGGTCTTTTATGCCAGTACCATAAGAGAATGTTTCCATAAACTGGAGCTGCTTGAATTTTCCTGCGCAGCGGAAGGCCGGATTGAATATGATGTGGACATCCATAAGTATGATGATTGTTTTGAAAACGGTGAATACCGATATGGCCTGTTCCGATTTCAAAAGTAAATAGCTGGAGGGATGCCGTATGAAGAAACAAGTAATTTCAGCTTTATCAGGATTAACCGGGGTTGCAGTCGGATTTATAGCGGCAGCAGCTCTGGGGAAAACTTCCAATGCAGAAGCCAACAAGGAAAAGGCAAGGTCGGAAAAGCATTTTGCGATGTTTTTGATGATGAACCGGTGGGTGCAGGTAAGGCAAAGAGGGAAGAGCCCGGCAGATTATTTAAAGGAACAAAACTATAGAACGGTTGCAATTTATGGAATGAGTTATATAGGAGAACGCCTTTTGGAGGAATTAAAGGATAGCGAAATAAAAGCTGCATATGGGATAGACAGAAATGCGGAAAGCCTTTACGCAGATATTGAAATCGTAACCCCGGAGGAAGCGTTGGAAGAAGTGGATGCAGTAATAGTAACCTCCATATTTTTTATGGATGAAATAAGAAGGGACTTGTCTGGAAAGATCTCCTGTCCAATTCTTTCTTTGGAAGATATTTTGTATGAGATATAAAAATAGGAAATGGTAAGAGGGATGGCTTATGATTATTGTAAGAATCTGGGAGGGCCTAGGAAACCAAATGTTTCAATATGCCTATGCAAGGAAGCGGATGGCAGAAGGCGTACCGGTTTCGCTGGATTTGCATAGAGCATATGAGGATTCATATCCATCTTTGAGAAATAGTGCGGTTCGTGTTAACTGTATTCAGAATTTTCATATCAAAGTTCCCTCCATTGATGTTGAAGGCTATGGGAAATATTTTTATTTGAGAAAGCAGACAGAGGTAGAGAAGCGGATTTGTTTTCTGGCACAGCGGGGGTTATGGCCGTATTCATTTATAGAGGAAAAGAATGAACTTTATTCGTCAAAAGCTGCATGCATAAGAGGAAATGTATATTTAAAAGGGTGGTTTCAGGACCAGAGGTATTTTGCAGACATTCGAAAAGAATTGCTTCAAGAATTTACTCCCAAAAAGAAGATTAAAATTTCTTCTGAGATATTGAAAATGATAAAGTCTGAAAATAGCGCTGCTATTCATGTCAGAAGAGGAGATTATGTTAAGCTGGGCATGGCTTTGCCCCATGCATATTATCTTAAAGCGAAGTCAGTGCTGGAAAAAAAGATTGCGAATCCTATATATTTTGTTTTTTCAGATGATTATCAATGGGTAAAGCAGAATATTCAATGGGGAGAAAAAGCGGAAGTATTTTATATAGATGAAATATGCAAGCTAGAAAATTATGAACAGCTGCTTCTTATGAGCAATTGCAGGGGACAAATTATTTCGAATAGCACATTTAGCTGGTGGGCAGCATGGCTAAACCAGAATGAGGATAAAAAAATTATTATGCCAAAAAGATATGTGCAGCTGAATCCGGGACTGGATATAAAAGGAAGTATCTGGGTTTAAGATATGTTAAAAAAGACGGCAGAGAATTAAACAGAGAAATATTTGAAAAGGTAATAGAAAATGAGAATTCCAATTGTAATGGTGTCAGATGATAATTTTATTTCCCAGATAAGGGTTGCTATATGGAGTATGAGAAAAAGTACCTGTAAGGAGGCTTTTCTGGAAATTACAATTCTTTGTTTAAAGGAGTTGGGAGAATCCTCCAGGAAAAGACTGCAGGAATTGGAAGCTGTCTTTTTGAATTTGTCTATCCGGTTTTATGAGGTGGATTTTCAGATTTTTTCAAGGGCCAGACCTATGGGGCATGTTCCGGTTGCGTCATTTTATCGATTGGTAATTGCGGATGTAATGAAGGAATATGAAAAATGTCTGTTTTTAGATGGAGATCTGATTGTCAATACGGATTTATGTGCTCTTTATTCACAGGATATAGGGGAATTTTATATAGCAGGTGTAAGGGATAATGAGTTCCTATACGATCCGGACGCTGCTTTTGGGCATTTGGAGAATTATGGATTTAAAGATTATTATCACTATGTAAATGCAGGAGTGATGCTTTTTAATCTCACAAAATTAAGAGAGGATCATCTGCAGGAACGCTTTTTGGAATGTATGAAAATTGATTTTCCTTATATGGATCAAGATATTTTAAATAAGGTTTGTGAGGGAAATATCAAACTGTTAGAACTCAAATACAATTTTTTCAGCCGCTGTAAAACTGCAGGATGTTATAGTGCCAGCGATAAAAAGAAAATAAATGGTAAAACATGGGAAATCCTGCATTTTGCCGGGTATGATAAGCCCTGGCAGAATATTCGGGTATATGGAGCGCAGGAATGGTGGGAATGTGCCAAAGAAGCCCTGGAGGAAGAAGTATATCAAACCATGTACCTTGAAGCTGTAAGAGCTGTGGAGCAAAGTGATTGGTCTTATATTCTGGAACGCTGTGCGCAAGTCAAAGAAATTATGATTATCGGCTATTCAAGAATAGGAATAGATGTTCTGACTTCTTTAAAAAGGAGCGGTGTAACAGCAGAATTATACTATTGTGATAACTCGATTCGAAAGCAAAGGTTAAGCGATGAGAATATTGCCATCTATTCCATAGAGGAATTGGCAGAAAAGCATCCAAAAGCATTATGGTTGAACACAAGTCAGCGCAGCTATCAAGAGATCAACCGTCAGCTAAAGGGGTTAGGGGTTGAAAAAGAGCAAATAATCACATATCGGCATAAAAATGATGCATATTTTGAAATGCTGGAGGATGATTTTTTTGAGTATGAGATACGACAAAAAGAAATAAAGCTGGAAGGCGCTGAAATCGGCAGGAGAAAATGAAATGAATATTATTCTTTTGGGTGCAGCCGGGTTTATAGGAAAAAATTTGACTATAGGACTTGGACGAAAGCCTCAGAACCACCTTACATTAGTGGATAAATCAAAGCATTTTTTCCAGGAAGGAAACCTGTATTTCCCGGAGACTACGAAAATAAAGGAGGATGCTTTCGATGAAACTACAGATTTTGATAAGCTGCTGGAAGGACAAGATATCGTATATCATTTAGTAAGCACAACAGCTCCTGTAACCTCCAATCAGCACATAGA
Organism: Candidatus Merdisoma sp. JLR.KK011; assembly: GCF_036941125.1. Classification (NCBI taxonomy): domain Bacteria; kingdom Bacillati; phylum Bacillota; class Clostridia; order Lachnospirales; family Lachnospiraceae; genus Candidatus Merdisoma; species Candidatus Merdisoma sp. JLR.KK011. The sequence goes on from NZ_JAYWSZ010000003.1 coordinate 494,984, forward strand.
ACAGGAATTAAAGGCCAATGTGATTGTCACTGTAAATATGCTGGAGGCATGTGTCCGCTGTAAGGTGAAAAAGGTAGTATTTTTTTCTTCCGGAGGTACTGTGTACGGAAAGGATGTGCTATGCCCAATTAATGAAGAAGCGCCGACGAATCCTATCTGCGCATATGGATTGCAGAAATTATCTATTGAAAAGCTGCTGTTTTTGTACTCATATTTGCATGATTTGGATTATAGAGTAATACGTTTGTCGAATCCCTATAGGCCGTATCAAAGACCTAACGGGGGGCTGGGTGCGATAACAACCTTTACCTATAAAGCTCTGAGAGGAGAAGAAATTACGGTTTATGGGGATGGTTCCGTGATACGGGATTTTATTTACATAGAGGATGCAATCAAAGCTATTGAAAATATTGTAGAAGGAGAAAGCAGACATCGCATTTTTAATATAGGGAGCGGCTGCGGAACAAGTATTAGAAAAGTATTAGAAATAATCGGTGTAGTTTTGAAAACTGATTTGAAAGTTGTATATAAATCAAAACGAAAGGCGGATGTACCGGAGAATTATCTTGATATCTCAAGATATGAAACATGTTTTGGAAAATTAAATCTGGTTTCCTTGTATGAAGGAATTCATAGAACTGCTGCGTTTATGAAAGAGCAATACCATATTTAAAAATGGAGGTATTTATGAAAAAAAACGTGATTTTCGGAGCCGGAAGCTATGGGCTGCAGGCTTTAAAAAAACTGGGAAGAGAGCAGACGGCTTATTTCCTGGATAATGACAAAGAAAAGCAGGGAACCAGTTTTCAGGGGCTCCCGGTTATCAGTGCGGAAGAATTCCTTCCTATGAAAGAGCAGTACCATGTGGTGATAGCCAGCCGCCTGTATGCAGGGAACATGGAAAGGCAGCTTTTGGAAGCAGGGGTTGCGGATTACTCCTTTTTTTTGAAAGAATTCCTCCGTTTTTACGAGACGGAAGAGTTGATCTACAATCCCTACGAAGCTGTGCCAGAGGTGGGAACAGAGGCGGAATGGAACAAAAGCAGACGTCAGGAACTGGCAAGAAAGGCCGTCTATGAAGAGACAGAATTTCTTTATGAAAAGCAGGGCCTCTTTAACCATATAGAAATTGAAACCATTAACCGCTGCAACGGCTCCTGCTCCTTCTGCCCTGTCAACTGTAAAGTTGATCCCAGGGAGAAGAAAGTCATGGAAAAAGACCTGTTTGAAAAAATTGTGGAGGAGCTTGCAGGGATGGATTATGCAGGGCGTTTTACCACCTTTTCCAACAATGAACCTCTGCTTGACGAGCGCATCATCGACTTTAATCACTATGCCAGAAAGCGCCTGCCGAAGGCCAGAATGCATCTCTTTACAAACGGAACTCTTTTAACCCTGGATAAATTCAAAGCGCTGACAGAGGTTCTGGATGAACTGATTATCGATAACTATCAGCAGGAATTGAAGCTGATAAAGCCTTGCAGAGAGGTTGCGGAGTATGCAAAACAGCATCCTGAGATTGCAAAAAAAGTAACCATTGTTCTGCGTAAGCCCCATGAGATCTTAACCTCCCGGGGAGGAACAGCGCCCAATCGGAGAGAGATGGAGGACTATGGAAAGGAGCGGTGCGTACTGCCCTTTAAACAGCTGATTGTCCGGCCGGACGGGAAGATTTCCCTGTGCTGCAATGATGCGGTGGGGGCCTATACGCTGGGGGATTTGACGAAAGAAAGCATCCTGGACGTTTGGTATGGGGAAGCGTTTCAGAAGGTGCGCAGATGTCTTTACGAAGGCAGAGAGAACTGGGGAAAATGCCGGTACTGCGATGCCTTTTCTATGGGGTGAGAAGTATGGTAAGTATTATAATTCCTGTATACAATGTAAAAGAATATCTGGCGGAATGTGTGGAAAGCGTCAGAAGGCAGACATTAAAAGAGATTGAAATCTTATTGGTGGATGATGGCTCCACAGACGGCTCGGCCCAGATTTGCGATGCGTATGCGGATATGGATAAGAGGATTCTGGTAATCCACCAGGAAAACGGAGGAAGCACAAAAGCCCGCAACGCAGGCTTAAGAGCTTCCAGGGGAGAATATATCGGATTTGTGGACAGCGATGACTTTATAGAGCCGAATATGTATGAAGAGCTGCTGGCGTACTGTATAAAAGCGGAAGCGGATATGGCAGCCAGTGTGAAGTACATCAATCATGGAGCAGGGGAGTACCCGGAGAAACTTGGCGTGCCGGCAGGGATTTATGAGAAGGGAAGCTCGAAAGAGATCCTGGTTCGGAATCTGATTTATTCGGAGGATTACCGCTCAAAGGGAATCTCGCCCAATCTGTATGACAAGCTGTTTAAGAGAGACCTGCTGCTGCGGAATCAGTCAGCCGTAGATGAACGGATCCGATACGGGGAAGATGATATCTGCGTGTATTCTTGTCTTTTAAATGCAGAGCGTGTGGTGATGGTAGACAGGGCCTATTACCATTATCGTCTGCGGGAGGGGTCTATCTGCCGCAGTAAGGATCCGGAATATTTTGAAAGAATTACATGGTTTTACCGTCAGATGAAGGAAGAATTTGAGAAGCATTCCTGCTGTGACAGCCTGCTGGAACAGCTGAACCGTTATATGCTGGAATTTGTCCTGCGGGGGATTAACCGGCAGTTCGGCTTTGGATATGGAGTGGTGGTGCCCTTTTATCTGCCTCCCTATGAGATGCTGAAAGGCCGAAAGGCAGAGAAAATTATTTTATACGGTGCGGGACAGGTAGGCCAGGATTATTTCCGGGCTTTCGGGCTTTGGGGAAGCGTGGAGATAACAGCCTGGATAGACAGACAGTGGAGAAAATATCAAAAGAAAGGGCTTCCGGTAACCGATATTTCCGTCTTGGATGACGCTGCCTGGGATATCATCTTAATAGCGGCAGAGAACAGCAGACTGGTGGAGCAGATCAAGGAAGAGCTTCTGAACCTTGGAATTCCGGAGGAAAAAATCTTATATAAAAAACCGCAGACAATGATTCAGAACCTGGGACAAGGATGACCGCAGACGATATGGTTTTTAAGGAAAGAAAGCAGAGGAGAGAATATGATCAGTGTAATAGTACCCATATATAATGTAAAGGCTTATCTTTCCCAATGCATCGAAAGCCTGCTCTGCCAGACATACACGGATCTGGAAATCATTCTGGTAGACGACGGCTCCACAGACGGGTGTGCGGATATCTGTGAGGAATATGGGAAAAAAGATTCCCGGATTGTCATAATACACAGAGAAAACGGAGGCCTGGTCAGTGCAAGAAAGGCCGGCGTGAAAGCAGCAAGGGGTACATACATTGCTTACGTGGACGGCGATGACTGGATTGAACCGGATATGTACCAGCGCATGTACCAGAAAATGACGGAAGAAAGAACGGATATCGTCATGTGCGGACATTATCAGGATACGGGAGCAGCAGTTAAAAAGGTCCTTCACGGAATACCGGAGGGGAGATACGGAAAAGAGGAGCTGGTAAGAGACGTATATCCGCGGATGCTGGTTAATGAGAGCTTTTTTGAGTGGGGCATCTATGTGGGGGTATGGGACAAGCTGTACCGGAAGGAATGTCTGGAAAGGTATCAGTACGAAGTGGACGAACGTGTCACAATCGGAGAGGATGCGGCCTGCATCTATCCGTGCCTGCTGAATGCGGAAAGCATCTATGTGATGGAAGACTGCTTCTATCATTACCGCCAGACCCTGTCTTCCATGGTAAAGCAGATTCCGGACAGAGAGCTGGAGCGTGAGAAATTCCGCATTTTATATGAGACAGTAGAAAAAAGCCTGGAGAAGTATGCCGGTATTTTTGATCTGAGACAGCAGTGGAAGACGTATATGCTGTTTGCAATGCTGCCCCGGACGGACAGTCTTTACCGGGGGTGCGAAAACCTTGACTTTCTGTTTCCCTTTTCAGGCGTGAAGAAAGGAGAGCGGATTGTTCTTTACTGCGCGGGGCTGTATGGGCAGAGGATATACCATTTTCTGAAGAAAACGGGCTTTTGTTCCGTAGCCGCATGGGTAGACCGCAATTACAAGGAGCTTGGGAGTATGGGGCTGCCGGTGGAGAGCCCGGAGGTAATTCCAGGCGTGTCCTATGACGCCATTGTGATAGCCAACACCTATGAGAGATCCAGAAAAGCGCTGTATCAAGAGCTGATTGGAAAGTATCCGAAAGAAAAGGTACATATGCCGGATGTGGAGCTGATTTTTTCGGAGGAATCCATGAAAGCCTTTGGTCTGACGGAAAATGCCGGATAGAAAAGCTAGATAGAAAACAAGGAATAGCCATTGAACAGGCGGCCCGAAGTTGTTATACTAGAGACAACGGAGGGCCGCTATTATTGTTAAGCGGCCATGAAAGGACGGTACGCATATGGCAAGAACTGTAGGAATCGGACTTCAGAGCTTTGAGAAAATAAGAGAAAATAATTGTTTTTACGTGGATAAGACGGGATTTATCAAGGAGTGGTGGGAGAACAGGGATGACGTTACCTTGATTACCCGTCCCAGACGTTTTGGCAAGACACTGATGATGAATACAGTGGAGCAGTTCTTTTCTGTAAAATGTGCCGGGCGCAGTGACCTGTTTGAAGGGCTTGACATCTGGAAGGAAGAGAAATACCGAAAGCTTCAAGGCACCTACCCGGTGATTTCTTTAAGCTTTGCCAATGTGAAAAGCAGCAGTTTTTACAATATGAGAAACATGGTATGTGAATTAATTGCCAGAGAATATTCCAGAAATGCATTTTTATTGGAGAGCTCCTGTCTGACTGAGCAGGAGAAGGATACATTTCGGAAAAAGACAAGCAGCATGGACGAGGTGGACGCAGTACAATCAGTTAACCAGTTATCGGAATATTTATCCCGTTATTATGGAAAAAGGGCCATTATCTTGTTGGACGAGTACGATACGCCTATGCAGGAAGCTTATGTAGACGGCTTTTGGGAGGAAATGGTCTCTTTTACCCGAAGCTTCTTTAATTCCACCTTTAAGACGAATCCATACCTGGAACGGGCTATTATGACAGGGATTACCCGGGTGAGCAAGGAGTCCGTTTTTTCGGATCTGAATAATCTGATGGTAGTCACAACCACCTCCGACGCCTATGCGGACTGCTTTGGTTTCACAGAAAAAGAGGTATGGGCAGCTCTGGAGGAGTTCGGACGTTTGGAGGAAAAAGGGGAGGTTAAAAATTGGTATGATGGATTTACCTTTGGAAAAAGGAGCGATATCTATAATCCATGGTCGATCCTGAACTACTTGAAGACCGGAAAATTTTCAGCCTACTGGGCGAATACAAGCAGCAACAGCCTCATCGGAAAGCTGATACAGGAGGGAAATCCCAATATCAAGATGATTATGGAGGATTTTCTGCTGGGGAAATCCTTTCATGTCCAGTTTGACGAGCAGATTGTATTCAGCCAGCTGGATCGAAAGGAGAGCGCTGTCTGGAGTCTTTTGCTGGCCAGCGGCTATCTGAGGATGAAAAGCTATGTTTTAAAAGGGGGAAGAACCACTTACGAGCTAGTCCTGACCAATGAAGAAGTACGTCTGATGTTTGAAGAAATGATCGAGGACTGGTTCGGGGGAGATCCCCTGTCTTACAACGAATTCATCAAGGCGCTGCTCTGCGATGACAGAAAAGGCATGAATATCTATATGAATAAAATTGCGCTGTCTACTTTCAGTTACTTTGACACAGGAGCCGGGGCTTCCGGATATACGGAGCCGGAGCGTTTTTACCATGGCTTTGTGCTGGGGCTTTTAGTGGAGCTGCGGGAGCGCTACATTCTCACTTCCAACAGGGAAAGCGGCTACGGGAGATACGACGTGATGCTGGAGCCGCGCAGAAAGGAAGAGCCGGCGATGATACTGGAGTTCAAGGTTCATGATCCGGATGAGGAAAAAACATTGGAGGACACGGTACGGGCGGCTCTTGCACAGATAGAAGAAAAGAAGTATGCTGCGGCCTTGGAAGCAAAAGGGATCGTCCCGGAGCGGATTCGGCGGTATGGGTTTGCTTTTGAGGGGAAGAGGGTTCTCATCGGATGAGGATAGTATCATAAAAGGAGGCAAAAGGATGGCAAGAACCGTAGGAATCGGACTTCAGAGCTTTGAGAAAATAAGAGAAAATAATTGTTTTTACGTGGATAAGACGGGATTTATCAAGGAGTGGTGGGAGAACAGGGATGACGTTACCTTGATTACCCGTCCCAGACGTTTTGGGAAAACACTGACTATGAGCATGACAGAACAGTTTTTTTCTGTAAAATACGCAGGAAGGGGAGAGCTGTTTGAAGGCCTTGCCATCTGGGAGGAGGAGAAGTACCGGAAGCTCCAGGGAACTTATCCGGTAATCTTTTTAAGCTTTGCAGATGTAAAAAGCAGTGATTTTTACAATATGCGGATGATGATGTGTGAACTGATTGCCCGGGAATATGCGAGAAACGCATTTTTGCTGGAGGGTTCCTGTCTGACAGAGGAGGAAAAGGCTTCCTTTTTAAGAAAGACAAAGGATATGGGGGATGTAGACGCGGTGCTGGCAGTGAACCAGCTGACGGAATATTTGTCCCGTTATTATGGGAAAAAGGTGATTCTTCTTTTGGACGAATACGATACGCCCATGCAGGAGGCTTATATAAGCGGATACTGGGATGAGGCGGTAAGCTTTATCCGGAGCCTGTTCAATTCTACCTTTAAGACGAATCCCTATCTGGAACGGGCCATTATGACAGGAATTACCCGGGTGAGCAAGGAGTCTGTTTTCTCGGATCTGAATAACCTGATGGTGGTTACAACCACTTCCGATGCCTATGCGAACCGCTTTGGCTTCACAGAAGAGGAAGTATGGGAGGCCCTGGAGGAATTCGGGCTTTCTGAAGAGAAGGGCAGGGTAAAGAACTGGTATGACGGGTTTACCTTCGGCAGTAAAAGGGATATCTACAATCCCTGGTCAATTCTGAATTTTTTGAAAACCGGGAAGATATCGGCCTATTGGGCGAACACCAGCAGCAACAGCCTGGCAGGAAAGCTGATTCAGGAAGGAAGCAAAAGGGTCAAGCTTATTATGGAGGATCTTTTGGAAGGAAAACCGCTTCATACAGAGATTGATGAGGAGATTGTATTCAATCAGCTGTCAAGTAATGAAAGTGCAATCTGGAGTCTTCTGCTGGCCGGCGGATATCTGCGCATGGAAAGGTTCTGGTTCCATGAAGAATGGGGACGCGGGGAGTATGAGCTGGCACTGACAAATAAAGAAGTGCGTTCTATGTTTGAAGGGATGTTCCGCCAGTGGTTTGCAGGCGATACCTCGGGATACAGCGAATTTGTCGAGTCCTTGCTTCAAGGCAGCCTGGAAGAAATGAATAAATACATGAACGATATCACAGAGGAGACCTTCAGTTCCTTCGATACCGGCAAAAAGCCTTCCAGGGCGGCGGAACCGGAGCGTTTTTACCACGGCTTCGTCCTGGGGCTGCTTGCGGATCTGAGGGGGCGTTATGTCTTGACCTCCAACCGGGAGAGCGGCTTCGGACGTTACGATATCATGCTGGAGCCTCTTCAAAAGGCTGATCCGGCCATTATTATAGAATTCAAGGTGTTCCGTCCAGGGAAGGAGGAGACTTTGGAGGACACGGTACAGGCAGCTCTTGCACAGATAGAAGAAAAGAAGTATGCTGCGGCCTTGGAAGCAAAAGGAATCGCCCCGGAGAGGATTCGGCGGTATGGGTTTGCATTTGAAGGGAAGAAGGTTCTGATCGGTTGAGTAGAATGAAAGGCGGAAAAAGGATGGCAAGAACTGTAGGAATCGGGCATCAGAATTTTGAACAATTGATTACAAATGATAATTTCTACGTGGATAAAACTCTGTTTATCAAGGAATGGTGGGAAAATCAGGATGCGGTAACCCTGATTACCCGTCCCAGACGTTTCGGAAAGACACTGATGATGAATACGGTGGAGCGGTTTTTCTCCGCAGAGTATGCAGGGCAGGGCGGGCTGTTTGAGGGTCTTGCCATCTGGGAGGAAGAGAAGTACCGAAAGCTTCAGGGAACTTATCCGGTGATATTTTTAAGTTTTGCGGACATCAAGGAGAATTGTTTTTCGCAGGCAAGAAAAAGAATATGTCAGAACATCCGGCGCCTTTATGACAGATATGATTTCCTGCTGAAGGGAAATTGCCTGCGAGAGGGGGAAAAGGAGCTTTATCGAAAGATTTCTGCCGAAATGGAGGATTATCTGGCAGTTGATTCCTTAAAATATCTTTGCGACTATTTGTCCCGTTATTATGGAAGAAAGGTGATTTTTCTTCTGGACGAGTATGACACGCCCATGCAGGAGGCTTATGTAGGCGGCTTTTGGGAGGAAATGGTTTCTTTTACCCGAAGCTTATTTAACGCCGCCTTTAAGACGAATCCATACCTGGAACGGGCCATTATGACAGGGATTACCCGGGTGAGCAAGGAGTCCGTTTTTTCGGATCTGAATAATCTGATGGTAGTCACAACCACCTCCGACGCCTATGCGGACTGTTTTGGCTTCACAGAAGAGGAAGTATGGGCGGCCCTGGAGGAATTCGGGCTTTCCGAAGAGAGGGCCAGGGTAAAGAACTGGTATGACGGATTTACTTTTGGCAGTAAAAGGGATATCTATAATCCCTGGTCAATTCTGAACTTTTTGAAAACCGGGAAGATATCGGCCTATTGGGCCAACACCAGCAGCAACAGCCTGGCAGGAAAGCTGATTCAGGAAGGAAGCAAAAGGATCAAGCTTATTATGGAGGATCTTTTGGAAGGAAAACCGCTTCATACAGAGATTGATGAGGAGATTGTGTTCAATCAGCTGTCAAGTAATGAAAGCGCAATCTGGAGCCTTCTGCTGGCCGGCGGATATCTGCGCATGGAAAGGTTCTGGTTCCATGAAGAATGGGGACGCGGGGAGTATGAGCTGGCACTGACAAATAAAGAAGTGCGTTCTATGTTTGAAGGGATGTTCCGCCAGTGGTTTGCAGGCGATACCTCGGGATACAGCGAATTTGTCGAGTCCTTGCTTCAAGGCAGCCTGGAAGAAATGAATAAATACATGAACGATATCACAGAGGAGACCTTCAGTTCCTTCGATACCGGAAAAAAGCCTTCCAGGGCAGCGGAACCGGAGCGTTTTTACCACGGCTTCGTCCTGGGGCTGCTTTCGGATCTGAGGGGGCGTTATGTCCTGACCTCCAACCGGGAGAGCGGCTTCGGACGTTATGATATCATGCTGGAGCCTCTGCAAAAGTCTGCTCCAGCCATTATTATTGAATTCAAGGTGTTCCGTCCGGGGAAGGAGGAGACCTTGGAGGACACGGTACAGGCAGCCCTTGCACAGATAGAAGAAAAGAAGTATGCTGCGGCCTTGGAAGCAAAAGGAATCGCCCCAGAGCGGATTTGGAAGTATGGGTTTGCCTTTGAAGGGAAGAAGGTTCTCATCGGGTGAGCATAGTTCTTGGATTGAGAGCAAAGGTTCCAGTATGAGGTGGATGAGCGCATTGTAATGGGAGAGGATGCGGCCTGCACCTATCCCTGCCTGCTGAATGCAGAAAGTATCTATGCCGCATTCTGTACCAGACCGTAAACAGGAGCTTTGAGCGTCATAAGGGCATCTTTGATTTGAGACAGCAGTGGAAAACCTATGTTTTGTTTCTGATGACAGCCCGGGCAGACGGGTTGTATGATGGATATGGGGAGCTTGATTTTCTGTTTCCCTTTCCCAGGGTGAAAAGAGGTTCCAGGATTGTTCTCTACGGTGCGGGAGCCTATGGGCAGAGGATATACCATTTTCTGAAGAAAACGGGCTTTTGTTCCGTAGCCGCATGGGTAGACCGCAATTACAAGGAGCTTGGGCGTATGGGGCTTCTGGTGGAGAGCCCGGAGGTAATTCCAGGCGTGTCCTATGATGCCATTGTGATAGCCAACACCTATGAGAGATCCAGAAAAGCGCTGTATCAGGATCTGATTGGAAAGTATCCGAAAGAAAAGGTACATATGCCGGATGTGGAGCTGATTTTTTCGGAGGAATCCATGAAAGCCTTTGGCCTGACGGAAAATGCCGGATAGAAAACGAGGAATAGCCATTGAACAGGCGGCCCGAAGTTGTTATACTAGAGACAACGGAGGGCTGCTTTTATCGTTAAGCGGCCATGAAAGGACGGTACGCATATGGCAAGAACCGTAGGAATCGGACTTCAGAGCTTTGAGAAAATAAGAGAAAATAATTGTTTTTACGTGGATAAGACGGGATTTATCAAGGAGTGGTGGGAGAACAGGGATGACGTTACCTTGATTACCCGTCCCAGACGTTTTGGAAAGACACTGATGATGAATACCGTGGAGCAGTTCTTTTCTGTAGAATGCGCAGGATGCGGCAGACTGTTTGAGGGGCTTGAGATCTGGAAGGAAGAAAGGTTTCGCAAGCTGCAGGGAACTTATCCGGTGATATTCTTAAGCTTTGCGGAAATCAAAGAGAGTAACTATCAAGATGTCCGCAGAAGAATCAATCAGATACTGACAGGGCTTTATGCAAGGCACTATTATCTAAGGGACAAGGATGTCTTGACAGAGGCCGACAGGCGGTTCTTTGACAGCGTCCGGGAAGATATGGGGGATGTTGAGGCGTCCATGGCCCTTCAGAAGCTGTCGGAGTATCTGTACCGGTATCATGGAAAACGGGTAATTATTCTTTTAGATGAGTATGATACGCCTTTGCAGGAAGCTTATGTGGGAGGTTACTGGAAGGAGCTTGTATCTTTTACCAGAAGCTTTTTTAACACTGCATTTAAAAGTAATTCCAGTTTGGAACGGGCTATTATGACGGGAATTACCCGTGTGAGCAAGGAATCTGTTTTTTCGGATCTCAACAATCTGGAAGTGATCTCAGTTACGTCAAAGAAATATGAAACAGCGTTTGGATTTACACAGGAAGAGGTGTGGACTGCGCTGGAGGAGTATGGCCTGTCTGATCAAAAGGATAAAGTAAAAAGCTGGTATGACGGATTTGCATTTGGGAATCAAAGGGATATCTACAATCCCTGGTCGATTTTGAATTATCTGGATAAGCGTAAGCTTTCCACCTATTGGGCCCCCGAATACCATAGTATTCGGGTCGCAGGCAGTCGCCAAATGTCCACAAGTGGCCACTTGGCTCGTTGCCATTGCGAAAACACCAGCAGCAACAGCCTGGTGGGCAGGCTGGTCCGTGAGGGCAGCCGGGAAGTAAAGGAAATCATGGAGGATCTGCTGAGAGGAAAAACTCTTCGGACAGAAGTGGATGAGCAGATTGTATACAGCGCGCTGGAAGGGAATGAAAATGCCATCTGGAGTCTGTTTCTGGCCAGCGGCTATCTGAAAATGGAGGGCTATACCTTTTGCGAGGAATACGGCAGGGAAGAATATGAGCTGGCGCTGACCAACCGGGAAGTGTGGATCATGTTTAACCATTTACTGCAGATGTGGCTGAAAGAGAACCTCTCTGCGTATAACGGATTTATTAAGGCTCTGCTGCGGGATGAGCTGGAGGAAATGAACGAGTATATGAATCGGATCACGGAGCAGACCTTCAGTTCCTTTGATACCGGGAAAAAGCCGTCAAAAGCTGCGGAACCGGAGCGTTTTTACCACGGCTTCGTCCTGGGGCTGCTTGCGGATCTGAGGGGGCGTTATGTCCTGACCTCCAACCGGGAGAGCGGCTTTGGACGTTATGATATCATGCTGGAGCCTCTCCAAAAGGCTGATCCGGCCATTATTATTGAATTCAAGGTGTTCCGTCCTGGGAAGGAGGAGACCTTGGAGGACACGGTGCAGGCGGCCCTTGCCCAGATAGAAGAAAAGAAGTATGCTGCGGCCTTGGAAGCAAAAGGAATCGCCCCGGAGCGGATTTGGAAGTATGGGTTTGCCTTTGAAGGGAAGAAGGTTCTCATCGGGTGAGCATAGTTCTTGGATTGAGAGTGCTCAGTGATTTAAAGAATGCGTGAATTGTCAGAAAAAAGTACACATTATGAAAAATTCATTTTCATAATGTGTACTTTTTTGTGCTAAAGTTCCAAATTTGTTACTGTTCACTCCCTACATTTGACAATTGTGAAAAGTGGGGAGTGAACCAATGTCATTAAGTTAAACAAGGCTTGTCAGAGGAACCCTGCCATAAATCAGCCATATATTGTGATGATATGAGGATTCTGTTAGCTGTCAGAAGTTCTATAAGCTGATCTGCAGTATAATGGGAAGTTTTTTGGTATAGCAAACAGACAGATTGCATATCTGCCTCAAATAATGGTATACTGTTAGCGGCAGTTGCGCTTTATATGAAACGATAAGCGAAACTGGCTGGTGCTTGGAACCTTAGCTGGCGGGCATAGGTTCTCTCTGGCCTGATCGGCAGTATATAACGGCTGATCAGGTCATTTACGCTTCCGGGACCCACATGGTCTGAAAGGAATGCAAAGCATATTTTTATTGCCATAGACAAATTGACTTGATATTCCCATTTCTCCGTTCTCTTTTCTATGGGAACCTCCATGGTTATAATCGTGCAAAAATTATACAGGGTCATCCGGCTAAGAATCTCGAACTCGATGTATTCCGGAGACTTGGAATGAAAGTTTGCGGTTCCGATTGTATGCTTCAAATCACGGAAAGAAGTTTCCTGGCCCCACCGGAGATAGTAAAGTCGCTTTATCTCTTCCAATGAAAATTCATCCGAGGGGAGATTGGTAAGGATATTCTCAAAAACCCCTTCCGCTATCTGAAAACGAACCACACGCAGCCGCATATGGTATTCCGGAGAGTTGTCCGAGATAAAGTCAAAGGGGACAGTTTTGCATATATAGCGGTACAGGGGGGCTGATTCCGGGTGCTGCATTTTCTTTCTGGCCCTGGACCGGGAAAGGATAACTTCTGTCCAGCCATCCATCCGGTCCGTCAGGCTGTCGGCTGCAAGGAGACGTTTTATGTTGATGTCTTTGGTGCGGATGGCAAAGAAACAGCCTTTTTCAATGGCATGTGCAAAGACGTTATAGCTGGAAAACCCCCTGTCAGCCACGAAGATTGGGAAACCGCCATAAATATAGCGGTCAATGAGCTGGCAGATAGCGTGAAATTCATTTTTGAGTTTTCCCGGCTGGAGAACCATATCCAAAAACCTCTTGGAAAGCAGGTCATACAGAGAAATGGTATGGAGAGAGTTGAAGCCTCTTTTAGACCTTCCGCTTGTAGGATGGAAGGTGGAAGGGTCCCCAGGGTTCCGGGCAATGTTAAATTCACAGCCGTCTACGGCAATGAGGGAATACTTGCCCCAAAGCCCTTTTGCCGGGAAACGAAGGTTAAACTGCGTGAGGACATGTCGGAAAGCTTCGGGAAGGAGCTTGGCCCGCTGTTGGATGAAGGAGGAAGCAGAGGGGATTTCATCGGGAAGGAAATAAAAATATTTCAATAGTTCGTGGTTGATGCAGCCGCTTTCCATAGAGAGAAAGAAACGGATGAGTTGAGCAAAGCCCAGCTTACGGTTACGGGTAAAGTCCTTTTTTGGTTTTTTAACGAAGCAGGCAGTGTTGCAGGCCATGTTGTCCACGATCGCCCAAAGAGTGGACTTGACCTTTTGAGGAAATGACATATAAGTACCTCCTTGAAATTGAAATAATAGTTTTGTCTTCAATTTCAAGGGCCGCTCTCGCCGCCTCTTAAAATATAATCAGCAGCGAGAGCGGCCGCACATTTTAGGCTCTGTGTCAACCACTTTTTGAGAAATTTATTGATAAATTTGAGTTAGACCATAGGATAAGATTTTTTCAATCAGCTTAACTTAATGACATTGGGAGTGAACAGTAACGAATAGCGAAAACGCAGCGCCTATTACTAAAATGTTATGATTGTTTATCTATTAGAAAGATGCTATAATAAATACAATATTTGACAAGCGGAAAGGCGGTTTCCTGTGTAAAATTGCCAATATACCAAGGAAAAACAGTATAGAATAAATATAACAAGGATTGGAGGTATTACCTATGACAGCTTTACGGCAGACAGCCATGAAAGAATTGGAAAAATTGCCAGAAGATAAAGTGAGTTTTATTTTACAGATTATGCAAGGGGTTAACGGTCTATATAATGATAACCAATCAGAAAGGAAGGAGGCATTTACAAGATTAGAACAGTTACGCAAAAAAGGAACCGTTACTGATTATGATGCTGAGTTGGCTTCTTATAGGGAAGAAAAATATGGTAAATAGGATTCTTATTGATACAAATGTGTTGCTGGACTATCTTCTTACAAGAAAGCCATTTTATGAGGAAGCAAAGAAAGTTATGCTTACTTGTACAGAGGGAAATACAAAAGGCTGTATTGCCGCTCATTCAATTTCCAATATGTTTTTCATATTAAGGAAAGATTATGATGCAAAAGAGAGACGGGAAATATTGTCTGGCTTATGTACAATCTTTGATATTGAAGGGATAGACAAGAATAAATTATTGTCAGGACTACGGAATGAAGATTTTTCTGACTTTGAGGACTGCTTGCAGATGGAATGTGCAAAAGCATATGGAGCGGAATATATCATAACAAGGAATATAGCAGACTATAAAATGTCAGAAGTAAAAGCAATTTTACCGGAAGATTATTTAAAGTTATAAAAGTTTGATTTGCGGCGAAAGAAGAAGCACCAACGGATGAATCAATCATCTGAAGGTGCTTCTTTTATGTCCTGCTGCTTATTATGGATTTCAGTAACAGCTTTTTGGAGATAGACGTTTTTCCAATTCTGTTTGATAGTTTCCTGTTGTAGTTGGTTAATACGGTTGTTTAATCGCTTCCTTAAACTTACTGATATTGGGAGTGAACAGTAACTATTTACCTGTTACTGTTCACTCCCTACATTTGACGATTGTGAAAAGTGACGAAATTTAAATTTTTTATATGTGGATAAATAAAGCGGACAGAAAAATGATGTTTATAGTTTTTCTGTCCGCTTTATTTATCAGAAAGTTATCCACATTTCTGTCTTCCGTTTCGTCCCAGGCATGCTTCCTTGCCCTCTTTTTATGGATAATATTTACTCGCTTTTTTTAAATTATCCACCGTCAAATTGACCATGCCCTCAAATACGGAAATTCGCATTTTGAGGGCATCTATAGTATAATTGCCTTATGAAAACGGAGGATTGAGAGAATGAAAAACATGGAAGATGAAATCGTCCTGCTTAACAAGGCCGTTGCCTGTCTCGAAGAGGAAGTCCAGGCAAAAAATGAAATCATCAGGCAGCAGGAACGCATCATTAAGGCCCAACAGGAACACAACGGTGAATTATCGGCGCTGATGAACAGAATTCTTGACTCCTTAAAGAAGGGCTGACCACATGAACGCTTCCTTTGAATACACCACCACTCTTGAATACAGGCTGAAAGCGGCCAACGCACAGATATGCGCTTTCAAATCCGGTGAAATATATGTCCGCATGCAGGAGGAATACCTGAAAGAATTACGTTCTTTGGAACGGGAAATCCGGAAATTGAAGGACGAGCTTTCACGTGCCCGCAGTGAAACCGTTTCCGTCCGCAATCAATGGTTTGAGATATTTGAAGAACTTCAAAAGGAATGCGAGCGAAAGCTGTCGGCCTTGCGAAAAGAATTGGAACGAATGGAAAGGCGTGCCATAAAGGCAGAAAGACAGAGAGACGCCGCACTGGACAAGGCAACCCGGCAGCGCCATAAGATCTATGGGCTGGAAACGGCGCTGGAAGAGGAAAAGGGCAGGAACTTGAAGCTGAGGGCGCAAATCAACCGGGATTATGAAAATTCCTCCATCCCTTCTTCCAAAACGCTCCGCCGCAAGAAGATCTCCAACGGCCGGGAAAAAAGCGGCCGTAAGCCGGGCGCCCAGCCGGGACATCCGGGACACCGCAGGAAAAAGCAGATCCCTGCCACGGATCCGGTTCTGCTGCCGCCGCCCCGGGAAGTGCTGGAAGATCCGGATTTCAAAAAGACTTCAAAAACGATCGTGAAACAGCTGGTCAACATACGTACGATACTGGAGGTCACGGAATACCACGCAGATGTGTATTATAATTCCAAAACCGGCGAGCGGATCCATGCGGAGTTTCCTCCCGGCGTTGTGGACGAGGTGAATTATGGTGGAAGCGTCAAGGCCTTCCTGTTTCTGTTGAATAACGACTGCTGCACTTCCATCGACAAAAGCAGGAAATTCCTTTCCGATTTGACTGATGGCAGGCTCAGCATATCCAAGGGCATGGTTAATAAGCTTGGCAGGGAATTTGCCAAAAAAACGGAACAGGAACGAAAAGCGACGTTTGCCGATCTGCTGCTTAGCCCCGTCCTTCATACGGATTGTACCAACGCAAAGGAAAACGGAAAAAATGCTTATGTATTTGTGTGCGCTGCCCCGGATGGAAAAGCGATGTATTTTGCACGCAGGAAAAAAGGGCACGAAGGAGTAAAAGGCACCCCGGTCGAAGATTACCAGGGAATCCTGGTTCACGATCATGAGAAAACCTTTTATAACTATGGTGCACAACACCAGGAGTGTCTTGCGCATGTCCTCCGCTATCTGAAGGACAGCATAGATAATGAGGCTGACCGGACCTGGAACAAGGAAATGCGTGCTCTGGTACAGGAAATGATCCACTACCGGAACGGCCTGCCGGAAGAGGCGCCTCCTGACACCGAAAAGGTCAGGGAGTATGAAGAACGCTACCGGGCAATACTGCAAAAAGCGAAAGAGGAATACGAATACATTCCAGCAAGTGAGTATTATAAGGACGGATACAACCTGTATCTGCGGATGGAAGAATACATGTCCAACCATCTTCTGTTCCTGCATGATCACAGAGTTCCGGCTACAAACAATGAAGCGGAGCGTCTGCTTAGAGGATATAAGCGCAAGCAGCAGCAGGCTGTGTCATTCAGGGGATTCGAGTCCATCGAGTATCTCTGTGAATGCATGAGCATGCTTATTCAGATACGCCAAAACGAAGAATCAAATTTATATAACAGAGTATCCGAGATATTTGGATAAAGAAAACCGATGGTTTCGACTAAGATTAGTCTACACCATCGGTTTGTTTATCACAAGCTGACCTCTGAACAGTAACATTTACCTTGGAAATAGTTTAAGAAAAGACAATATTAATTGAAAGAGCGGCCCGAAGTTGTTATACTAGAGACAACGGAGGGCCGCTGTTATTATTAAGCAGCCATGAAAGGACGGTACGTATATGGCAAGAACCGTAGGAATCGGACTTCAGAATTTTGAACAATTGATTACGAATGATAATTTTTACGTGGATAAAACCCTGTTTATCAAGGAGTGGTGGGAAAACCAGGATGCGGTGACCCTGATTACCCGTCCCAGACGTTTCGGAAAAACGCTGATGATGAATACCGTGGAGCGGTTTTTCTCCGCAGAGTATGCAGGGCAGGGCGAACTGTTTGAGGGGCTTGCCATCTGGAAGGAAGAGAAGTACCGGAAGCTTCAGGGGACATATCCGGTGATATTCTTAAGCTTTGCGGAGGCAAAGGATAAAAGTTTTTCCAAGATGAGGAAAACACTGTGCCAGCTGATTGCCGAAGAATATACAAGGCATATGTTTTTACTGGAGGGCGACGTCCTTAATGAGCAGCAGAAGGATACCTTTCTAAGAAAGCATGTGGACATGGAAGATGTGGATGCGGTTCCTGCTTTAAGGCAGCTTTCGGAATATTTGTTCCGTTATTATGGAAAAAAGGTGATTCTTCTTTTGGACGAATACGATACGCCCATGCAGGAGGCTTATATAAGCGGATACTGGGATGAAGCGGTAAGCTTTATCCGGAGCTTGTTTAATTCTACCTTTAAGACGAATCCCTATCTGGAACGGGCCATTATGACAGGGATTACCCGGGTGAGCAAGGAGTCCGTTTTTTCGGATCTGAATAACTTGATGGTGGTTACAACCACTTCCGATGCCTATGCGGACTGCTTTGGCTTTACAGAAGAGGAGGTATGGGCGGCCCTGGAGGAATTCGGGCTTTTTGAAGAGAGGGCCAGGGTAAAGAACTGGTATGACGGATTTACCTTTGGAAAAAGGAGCGATATCTACAATCCATGGTCGATCCTGAACTACTTGAAGACCGGAAAATTTTCAGCCTACTGGGCGAATACAAGCAGCAACAGCCTTATCGGAAAGCTGATACAGGAGGGAAATCCCAATATCAAGATGATTATGGAGGATTTTCTGCTGGGGAAATCCTTTCATGTCCAGTTTGACGAGCAGATTGTATTCAGCCAGCTGGATCGAAAGGAGAGCGCTGTCTGGAGTCTGCTGCTGGCCAGCGGCTATCTGAGAATGAAAAGCTATGTCTTAAAGGGGGGAAGAACCACTTACGAGCTTGTCCTGACCAATGAAGAAGTACGCCTGATGTTTGAAGAAATGATTGAGGACTGGTTCGGGGGAGATCCCCTGTCTTACAATGAATTCATCAAGGCGCTGCTCTGCGATGACAGAAAAGGCATGAATATCTATATGAATAAGATTGCGCTGTCTACCTTCAGTTACTTTGACACAGGAGCCAGGGCTTCCGAATATACGGAGCCGGAGCGTTTTTACCATGGCTTTGTGCTGGGGCTTTTAGTGGAGCTGCGGGAGCGTTATATTCTCACTTCTAACAGGGAAAGCGGCTACGGGAGATATGACGTGATGCTGGAGCCGCGCAGAAAGGAAGAGCCGGCGATGATACTGGAGTTCAAGGTTCATGATCCGGATGAGGAAAAAACATTGGAAGACACGGTACAGGCGGCTCTTGCACAGATAGAAGAAAAGAAGTATGCTGCGGCCTTGGAAGCAAAAGGAATCGCCCCGGAGCGGATTCGGAAGTATGGGTTTGCCTTTGAAGGGAAGAAGGTTCTCATCGGTTGAGTAGAATGAAAGGCGGAAAAAGGATGGCAAGAACTGTAGGAATCGGGCATCAGAATTTTGAACAATTGATTACGAATGATAATTTTTACGTGGATAAAACACTGTTTATCAAGGAGTGGTGGGAAAATCAGGATGCGGTGACTCTGATTACCCGTCCCAGACGTTTCGGAAAGACACTGATGATGAATACCGTGGAGCGGTTTTTCTCCGCAGAGTATGCAGGGCAGGGCGGGCTGTTTGAGGGGCTTGCCATCTGGAAGGAAGAGAAGTACCGGAAGCTTCAGGGAACTTATCCGGTGATATTCTTAAGCTTTGCGGACATCAAGGAGAATTGTTTTTCGCAGGCAAGAAAAAGAATATGTCAGAACATCCGGCGCCTTTATGACAGATATGATTTCCTGCTGGAGGGAAATTGCCTGCGAGAGGGGGAAAAGGAGCTTTATCGAAAGATTTCTGCCGAAATGGAGGATTATCTGGCAGTTGATTCCTTAAAATATCTTTGCGACTATTTGTCCCGTTATTATGGAAGAAAGGTGATTTTTCTTCTGGACGAGTATGACACGCCCATGCAGGAGGCTTATGTAGGCGGCTTTTGGGAGGAAATGGTTTCTTTTACCCGAAGCTTATTTAACGCCGCCTTTAAGACGAATCCATACCTGGAACGGGCTATTATGACAGGGATTACCCGGGTGAGCAAGGAGTCCGTTTTTTCGGATCTGAATAATCTGATGGTAGTCACAACCACCTCCGACGCCTATGCGGACTGCTTTGGTTTCACAGAAAAAGAGGTATGGGCAGCTCTGGAGGAGTTCGGACGTTCGGAGGAAAAAGAGGAGGTTAAAAATTGGTATGACGGATTTACCTTTGGAAAAAGGAGCGATATCTACAATCCATGGTCGATCCTGAACTACTTGAAGACTGGAAAATTTTCAGCCTACTGGGCGAATACAAGCAGCAACAGCCTCATCGGAAAGCTGATACAGGAGGGAAATCCCAATATCAAGATGATTATGGAGGATTTTCTGCTGGGGAAATCCTTTCATGTCCAGTTTGACGAGCAGATTGTATTCAGCCAGCTGGATCGAAAGGAGAGCGCTGTCTGGAGCCTGCTGCTGGCCAGCGGCTATCTGAGGATGGAAAGCTATGTCTTAAAGGAAGGAAGAACCACTTACGAGCTAGTCCTGACCAATGAAGAAGTACGCCTGATGTTTGAAGAAATGATCGAGGACTGGTTCGGGGGAGATCCCCTGTCTTACAACGAATTCATCAAGGCGCTGCTCTGCGATGACAGAAAAGGCATGAATATCTATATGAATAAAATTGCGCTGTCTACCTTCAGTTACTTTGACACAGGAGCCGGGGCTTCCGAATATACGGAGCCGGAGCGTTTTTACCATGGCTTTGTGCTGGGGCTTTTAGTGGAGCTGCGGGAGCGCTACATTCTCACTTCCAACAGGGAAAGCGGCTACGGGAGATACGACGTGATGCTGGAGCCGCGCAGAAAGGAAGAACCGGCGATGATACTGGAGTTCAAGGTTCATGATCCGGATGAGGAAAAAACATTGGAGGACACGGTATGCGCTGCGCTGAAGCAGATAGAGGAAAAGCGGTATGCCGCAGTTTTGGAGGCAAAGGGGATCGCCTCAGAGCGGATTCGGAAGTATGGGTTTGCTTTTGAGGGAAAGAAGGTTCTCATCGGGTGAGCATAGTTCTTGGATTGAGAGCGGCTCAGTGATTTGAAAAGTGCGTGAATTATCAGAAAAAAGTACACGTTATGAAAAAATTATTTTCATAATGTGTACTTTTGTAGAATGAAAATGCAGGGGAAAAATTTGGAACTTTAGCACAAAAAAGGAAGAAAAAAAGGTTGCAGATTTAACTAATGTTATGGTAGAATGATGCCGATAGAAGTATAGACAGACAAAAACAAAAAAGTACACCTTTTGAGGATGACGTCCATGCCGTCAAAGACTGTTTACAAAATCATACGCCAATACAGCAAGGGCCCCGTTCCCCCGGAGGATATGCAGAAGCTTCTGGAAATCGCAGAAGATTACGGGAAGGTAAAGAATTATGTGTATGCACGCTTCGGCGGAATTGGAGGCCTGTCCAAGCTGTATCCCGGCTACACCGTGCAGAATGAGATGACGGCCAGCGGCTTAAGGGATACCTTAGGAATGCCCTCCGTATACTTTTATCTTGCTGTCTTTGACGCCCTGGGAGAGCTCAAGGCCCAGTGGACCAGGACCAAGGCCCGTGTCCAGAAGAATGTAAATCAGAATGCAGGCTTTACGGAGGAAGAGAAGCATTACCTCTGCTTTCTCATAAAAGTGAGCACCGCCTTTGAGAAGGTATTGAACCAAAAGCCCGTAGAGCTTACCAGAGAACTGACAGCCCGGCATGAGCTGCTTGCAGAGCATCTGGAGACAGAGCGGCTTCACCGCTATCTGTGCAGACAGGTGAGAAAATGCCACGTAAAGCCCCATACAGAGAACACGCTGGGCTTTGCCGTCTCGGAGAGGGCTTACCGCTATGGGGACGGGGGCATATACATCTCCACCAAGGAAAAGAGAAAACGGATCTTCATACCGCTGACGGACGGCAGCCGGTACAAATCCCAGCTTTATATCAAGCTGGATCCGAAAGAAAGCGCCCTGGAGATTTATGTGCCGATTCAGACGGCCGTCCGTAAACATCCCGATTATACGGGAAGGATCGGCATCGCCTTTGGAATGTACACCATGCTCACAACCCATGAGGGACACCGGTACGGGGAGGAGCTTGGGACGTATCAGACAGCTTATACGGACTGGATCCGCGAGAAGACGGCAGGCTATCAGCGCAGCCGGGAGAGCAATCCCGGCCGGAAGAAGTACTACGCCAGGAAAAGGAAGCTGGAGGAACAGCTTCACGGCTATATCAACCAGGAATTGAACCGCTTTCTCAGCACCGAAAAGCCCCGGACAGTTTATATGGCAAAGCTTCCGGGAACACAGGCAAAGGGGAGTAATAAGAGAATCAACCATTCCGTCAGCCTGTGGCAGAGGGGCTATATCCGCAAGAGACTGGCCCAGAAGTGTGAGGAGCAGTCCGTTGAGATGGTGGAAGTTCAGGGAAAGGATATCAGCAGGGAGTGCAGCCGGTGCGGCTTTGTTACCGCGGGCAGGCCGGGAGGAAGCGCCGGGGGAAAGCAGGACAGGAGGTTTATCTGTCCCTCCTGCGGCTATGAGGAAGAGGAAAAGACTAACACCGCCCTCAACGCTAAGAAGCGTGGGCAGGGAGAAGGCGGATTGGAAAGATCATAAGAACAGCCGTTTAGATAAGCGCCGGTGATGAGCCGGGCTTTACCGGAAGGACTAAGAGGCAGGTTCATGATATAAAAAGAAAGAACGGCATTAGAAGGCAGGGCTTGAAGGAAGCTTGAAGACCTGCGCATTGGGTAGGCCAGGACCCTGTGAACATGCGGAGCGTGAGGTAGCAGGGAGCGAAGCGGAGGCAGGCTGCCGCCGCATCACCCTGGGAGCTGTGGAGCTTTTGGGTGACCAATATATCGGTTATAAATAAAGCAATTTATGTATTTTATAGTTAAATGAATCAGTCATGTCAGTTAAATCCAAATAGTCATTTCAATATTGTAGGTCATTACTCTAAAAAATACGAAGTACTTATTTTAAGATTATTAGCATAACGGGTTAGGTTAAGGAGATATATGGAAAAGGTTTGTATTTATGGTTGTGGGAAAATAGGGAAAGAAGCTGTTAGGTTTCTGGGAAAAAAATCAGAGATAGATATTTTGTTTTTATGTGACAAGGATCGAAATATATGGGGGACTTATGAGAACTTTGATGTGGTTTCTCCAAAAACATTAACGAGCAGGATTACAGAGTTGGATTATGTAATAATTGCAACTTCATTTTTTAATGAAGTAATAGAAGAACTGTTGCTTCTTGGAATAAAGAGTGAAAAGCTAAAAATTTATGAGGTACATAGTCACTTGTATAAGACAATACAGGAATTATATAAAAATGATTCCTGGTCCCAGGATGGCGAGGATGTATATCTGCAGCAGAAATTTGCAGGAAAAGAAAAAGGTTTTTATGTAGATGTGGGAGCCTTGCATCCCTATAAATTTTCTAATACTGCGTGGGCATATGAAAGAGGATGGACAGGCATCAATATAGAACCGAATGTGGATTCTTTCCGATTATTTGAACGGCTGAGACCGGAGGATATCAATCTGAATTGTGGAATTGCTGACAGAGAGGGGGAAATGACCTATTACTGTTATGAAGAACCTGCATACAATGGTTTTGCCGCATTTATGTATGAGGCTTTGCCGATTGTTGAAAAAAGACAGATTAAAGTTCGGAAATTATCCAGCATTTTTGAAGAATATGAAGTGAAACACATAGACTTTTTGGATATTGATGTGGAAGGGCTGGAAATGAAGGTATTAGAGTCTATAGATTTTTCCCTTGATATTGATTGCATACTACTGGAACAATTTGAGAGACCGGAATTTTTATGCAATACGGCAGAGTATCAATTTTTAAAAGAAAAAGGATACGATGCGGCTGCCAAGTATGGCAGAACCGTAATTTACGAAAAATAAGAGATTTTACTTGAATGCTGTTAAAAGACAGGGAAAGCGAGAAGTGTTTTGGAAGAAGACATTATGCGAAAGTGGTGTATCGTTGAGATTTTAAATGGAAAAAGCGGAAGCTATATTCTTACAGATTATGGAGAGATTTTTTTATATTCAGAATTGTTTCAAGGGAAAAAACTTTTGAATGTGGTTGGAAACGGCAGCTGGCGTGCTTATATTACAATGATTGAATACGAAAATAAATTGATTTTTCCACCCTATTTAGGAAAAGACATTGCAATATATGATTTGGAAGAGAAAAGGCTTCAATATATACCAATATCTTTAAAACATGAACCCAAAGAACAGAAGTTCAATTTATATAAAAAGGCCGTTGTGTGGAAGGAAAAGGCTTTCTTTATCGGAGATATGGATTCGTCATTGATTTCTTTGGATATGAAAACATATAAAATAGAAAAATGTACAAAATGGCAGTCAGAATTTAAAAAGCAGTTTGGAGAATCAACTGGCACACATACCCATACGGATCTTTGTGTGGTAGATCATTGTTTCTGGATTTCCCTGCAAAAAGCCAATTTTATTATGGAATATGATATGGAAAAAAATGTTTCTTCTTTTTACCGTATAGGGGACAGAAAAATACATTATAACACCATTTGTTTTGATGGGAAGGAGTTTTGGCTGAGCGGCGATAAACAATTTCTTTGTAAATGGAATAAAAAAGAAAATGTCATAGAGTTTTTTGAAAAATTTCCGGATGATTTTGAGATAAATCTGGAAAATGGAGCAAGAACAGAGCTTTTTTCATGCAGTATTTTGTGGAATCAGAGTATTTATTATGCTCCTTTGAGTGCAAATATGTATATCCGGGTTGACTTGAAATCCCAGGAGATAAAGCAGATAGAAAAGCGCGGAAAAACAGGATTGAGTATGGTTTTGAAGTCTGTAGCAGACGGGAAAATGCTTTATGGGGAAGAAATGGACTGTGAGAGATCAGAATATTTTAAGAATTGCTTGATAAATAAAGATAATTCGTTGATTAAAATGAGTATTTTATTTACACAGGAAGAAGAAATACAATTTCTGGAGCGTATCATTTCTTTAAAGATGATAACAAGGGAAAAAGGCAGTCAAAGTCTGCAATATTTGTGTAGTGACGGAACCTCAGAAAGGGAAGAAAACAGGATAAGTGATAACCAAAATACTGAAGGCAGGGAAATTTATTATGCAATAAAAGGCTGAGAGCCTTTTAAAAGGGATATTTATGATTATGAAATCGATAAAAGAATTGAAGTTGGTTGATGTAAAAATAGTGATTTTTGGAGCCGGTGATTTTGGCAGCTGTGCGTATTTATATTGCAGCAGGGCTTTTCCACAGACATACATAAGTTTTTGTGACAATAATAAGGATAGGCAGTCTGAACGGATTCAGGGGTGTGAAATAATTTCCCCTAAGAAAGCAGTATGTTTATACCCTAAAGCTGCATATGTTCTGGCTAGTGCTGATTATGCAGAGGAAATGTATATTCAGCTATCTCAAATGGGGATTCTGGATGAACAAATATTTTTGTTTGCAAAAGAAGAATGCTATCATTTGCTTACTCTAGACGAGATGTGGGAGATTAATAAAAAAGGATATGAGCAATTAACCCATAGGACTTTGGATAAAAGAAAGCTGAATACTTATACAGAGAAAATGCAGTATTCTAAAATTTATGATGCAGATGGATTAAGGACAAGATTGACAGATAAGTATCGGGTAAAGGAGTGGGTAAAAGAAAAGATAGGTGAGGAGTATGTTGTTCCTCTACTGGGAGTTTATAAAAATGCAGATGAAATTGATTTTGATAAATTACCAGAAAAGTTCGTACTGAAAGCAAATCATGGCTGCGGAATGAATTATATTGTGAAGGATAAAGAAAAAGAGGATATTACTCTGCTGAGAGAAGAACTGCAAAAATGTCTGGAGTATCATTATATGGATTTAAGTTTTGAATTGCAGTATCGGGAGATTCAGCCTTGCATTATTGCGGAGAAATATATAGAGGAATTCCATAAGGAATCTTATGACTATAAATTTTTCTGCTTTGATGGGAAGGTACAGATGATTATGATTGTAAAGAATATAGAACAAGAGGATGCAGCCAGATGTTTTTATGATGCGGATTTTCATTTTGTTCCTTGTGAACTAGACGACGGAGTTCGTATGCCGGAGGTTCCTTTTAAAAAGCCGGCATCTTTGGAGAAAATGGTAGAAATCGCAGAACAATTATCAGAGGGAATGGATCAGGTTCGGGTAGATTTGTATGCTCCGGGGGAAAATATATATTTTGGAGAGATGACATTTACAAGCTGGGGCGGAAACGTAAATATTACTCCTGCAGAGATTGATTATCAATTGGGAAGTTATTGGAGATTGGGAGACATAAGATGAACCTTATGATGGCCTTTGGATGGGCAGGTGTGATGATTTGTATAGGAGTTTATTTGCGGGCAAAGATTTCGGTTTTACGCAATATGCTGGTTCCTGCAAGTGTGATTGCCGGTATTTTGGGTTTTGGTTTTGTAAATTTTTTTTTATATGCTGGTATTAGTATTGGGACAGATACGCAAATGTACACAGCAATTGTGAATCACCTGTTTACAATATCATTTATTTCAATCAGCCTCACCGAGAGTGGTTTAAGAAAAGAGAAAAGGCATGTAATAAAGGGAGCAGTTGCATTAGGCTTTATATGGTGCTTGCTTTATGCATTAACGCCTCTTATTGCCGCCAGTATTCTTGCGGTTCTGGGCAAATATGTAACTATAAATGTGATTTACGGAATGCTGGTTCCCTTTGCCTTTTGCCAGGGCCCGGGACAGGCGGCGGCCTACGGAGCAATTTTTGAACAGTATGGCTGGCAAAATGCGTCTGCAGTCGCTATTACATTTGCATCAATTGGGTTTATTGTAGCTTTTTTAATCGGAATACCAGCAGCAAAGACAGGGATAAAAAAAGGAATTGCCAGATACTGCGGAAGGCTGGATGAAGCCGTGCTGAAGGGCTATTTAAAAAAGAATGAGCAGATAGAATATGCAGTCAGGGAGACTACATGCAGCAACAATATAGAAACGCTGGCTTTTCATTTTGCTCTGATAGGTGTCTGCTATATATTGGCAGTGGGGATTTCCAAAATATTAGGATTTCTTCCTGGCTTTATGGGAACTTCTATGAGCAGCATGATGTTTATGAACGGTATGTATGCAGCCTGCCTTGTGAAATGGTTTATGAAAAAGCTGAATATTGATTTTCTGCAGGAAACAACACTGCAAAGTAAAATAACCGGCTGGGCAGCGGACTATTTGATAGTTTGTGCGTTTATGTCTGTTTCGGCAGGTGTAATCAGCGAATGGCTTGTGCCGATTATAATTGTTTCTGCTGTTACCACAATTGTAACCTTTTTTGTCTGTTTCTATTTTGGACAAAGGATTGGAGGAGAAAATGATTTTGAAAGAACACTCGGACTTTACGGAACATGTACAGGGACAGTTCCAAGCGGCATATCATTGGTTAGAATTGTAGATCCTTATTTTAAGACAACTACAGCTATCGAATTAGGAGCCTGTAATTTTGTTATGCTTGCTTCTACGCCAGTGTATTTTATTATTTTGGCACTGGCTTCTGGAAGCATTACCTTGACAAAAGCAATGATACTTTTGGCTGTCTGTGTTCTTATTTACCTGGCAATGTTAAAGATAACAAAATCCTGGGGGATAAAACCTATTTGTGGCTATAGGTAATAGAAAGAGTAAGGCGGTTTATTATGATGGAAAAGCTCTATTTCAACGGGAAAATAATCCCTATAACAAGATCTGAACCGGAGGCAGTACTGATTTCTGACGGAAAGATTAAAAAGACGGGGAAATTGGCAGATGTGAGGGCTATGGCTTCAAGCAGTACAGAAGAGATTGATTTACAGGGAAAGTGTATGATGCCATCTTTTATAGATTCCCACAGTCATATGATAATGAACGGACAAATGTCTGTTTTTGCGGATCTTACGGCCTGTAGTTCCTTTGAGCAAATCATTACAGTATTGAAGGAGTATATTGCTAGTCACTCTGTTTCTGATCGGGAAGTTGTAATAGGTTATGGCTATGATCACAATTTTTTAAAAGAGAAAAGACATCCTGACAGATTTGTGCTGGATAAAGTGAGTCAGGAAATACCTGTATTGCTTATACACATATCAGCTCATATGGCCTGTGCGAATAGTATGTTTTTAAAATTGTCGGGGATAGATGAAAATACTAAGAATCCGCCGGGAGGGCTGATAGGAAAGAGTGGGGAAGGCTCAGAGCCGAATGGTTATTTGGAAGAAGCAGCGCTGGCTTTGGTACAGAAAGCGATAAAAAGACGCTTTCCTTATCATGCAGATAAGATTGCAGAAGGAATGCAAGATGATTATATCAAAAGAGGAATTACAACTATACAGGAAGGAGCAGCAACAGAAACTGAACTGAAGCTTTTAAAATGGATGGCGGATACGCATCAATTAAAAGCGGATGTAGTTGCATATCCCCTTATTACTACCCAAGGAGCAGAGCTTATAAAAAGATATTCAGATTTTGACAGAAGCTACCGGAACCATTTAAAAATAGGAGGGTACAAGCTTATTTTGGACGGTTCGCCTCAAGGAAGAACCGCTTGGATGTCAGAGCCTTATTTAGAAGGAGAAAAAGATTATTGCGGTTATCCTTATCTGGAGGATGCCGTAGTAGAAAAATACGTGATGCAGGCTATAAAAGAGGAAAGGCAATTGCTGGTTCACTGCAACGGCGACGCCGCATCGGAGCAGTTTTTACGTATTTATGAGAAATGTATGGCGGAAAATAAAGTAGATTTACGGCCTGTGATGGTTCATTGCCAGACAGTCAGAGAGGATCAAATAGATAGAATGGCTCGTATTCCAATGATTGCTTCAGTTTTTATTGGCCATGTGTGGTATTGGGGAGACATTCATTTGAGAAATTTCGGAAAATATCGGGGAGAGCATATTAGTCCGGTGAAAGATGCAGTCGAGAGGGGAGTCATTGTTAATTTTCATCAGGATGCTCCTGTAACTAAGCCGGATATGCTTCAATCTGTGTGGTGTGCAGTAAATCGTATCAGCCGTGGCGGAAAGACAATCGGGAGACAGCAGAAAATTTCAGTTGGTGATGCATTAAAGGCAATCACGTACAATGCAGCGTACCAGTATTTTGAAGAGGATATAAAGGGAAGTATAGAAGAGGGAAAGAATGCAGATTTAGTTTTGTTGGATCGCTCACCTCTGGAAGTTTCACCTCTTGAGATCAAGGATATTGAGGTGTTGGAGACGATAAAAGAGGGAGAGACTATCTATGAGGCTTAAGAGATGGGGCAAGTCAGCGAGGTAAAAAGATGAAAACAGGAATTGCAGTTTTTGCATACAATAGAAGCCGGCATTTACAACAGGTTCTGGATGGACTGCAGAAAAATAGAAATGTAGACAAACTCTACCTGTTTCAAGACGGCCTGAAATGCGAAGCCCATAGAAGAGAATGGGAAAAGGTAAGGGATGTCATAAAAAATATTGCATGGTGCGAAGTTCAAAGCAGCTTTGCAAAAGAGAACAGAGGGCTGGCTGATTCCATTGTAGAAGGAATCAATCATGTTCTGGCGGAGAATGATGCAGTCATCGTTTTGGAGGATGACTGTGTGCCGGCACCGGACTTTATCGATTTTATGGAGCAGTGTTTTGAAAAATACCAGAACAATAAAAGGATCTACTCCGTCAGTGGATACAGCTATCCATTTCATATCAGAGGGAGCAGTGAGAGTGACGTGTATTTTTGCGGCCGTATTTCAAGCTGGGGATGGGGAACCTGGAAAGATCGCTGGAAGAAATATGAGCAGGATTACGGAATGCTCCAGCGAATGAAAAAGGATAAGGAAAAATCTCTTTGTTTAGCATTGTGGGGGCGGGACTTGGAGGAAATGCTGGTAGATCGCATCCGGGGAAACAATGATTCCTGGGCCGTATTCTGGGCGCTGAAGGTGATCGAAGAAGGAGGGCTCTGCATAAATCCATTTGAATCACTTATTCAAAATATTGGTTTGGATGGCAGCGGAGTTCATTGTGGTAAATCAGACTGTTTTGATGTCCGATTGTGCCCTAAAAAGCAGGAAGAATTTTTACTGCCTGACAATACAGAAATCACGCCGGAGACTGAAAAAGCGTTTGTCCCGTTTTACGGCAGCTATACAGCGTTAACGTACAGACAAAAGAAGGACAGGCGTTCTGCGTTGATTTACGGAGTGGGCAGCTTGTTTTCGGTAAATGAAAAAAGGGTAAATGATGATTACGATATCGTGGCCTTTGTTGACAGGAATAAAAAGGGCTATTATGCAGGAAAGAAAATTCTGCTGCCGGATGAAATAGAAAATTATGAATTTGATAAACTGGTCATCATGATTCGGGATGAAAAGGAATCTATAAGGATTGCAGAGGAGATGGTACATCGTTATAGCATTCCGAAAGAAAACATAGAATTTGGGATTGGGAAATATCATTAAGGATTACAAATCCGGTATATGGTTATGCTGGTTTTGGCTTTTAAATAGGTAAGGCGCTGGAAAGGGCTTTATGAGAGGACAGGCAAAATGATACAGCAGGAAAAAATGGTGTTCTGCACCTTGTTTGATTCAAATTATTTAGACAGAGGACTTGTACTTTATGAATCTATGAGGAAGCACATCGGTTCATTCCGATTATATATTTTTGCATTTGATGAAAAAGCTTTTGAGATTTTGTCGCACATGAAATTAAAATATGTAGTTCTTTTGTCTATAGAAGAGATAATAACAGAGGCATTGCGTCAGGTGAGGCAAGAACGGACTCGTACAGAATTCTGCTGGACATGCACACCCTTTGTGATAGGGCATGTTCTTCAAACATATCACGAGAAGCTGTGTACATACATAGATGCGGATACGTTCTTTTTTTCAAGCCCCGCCGGAGCCATAGAAGAGATTCTTGCTCATGGGTGCTCGGTGGGACTGGTTGAGCACAGATTTGAGCGGGACAGCATGTATGGGAGCTGCATATTTGATAACGGAAAATACTGTATTCAATTTAATACCTTTCTAAATGACAACGCCGGGATGCAGGTTTTAAAGGAGTGGGAAGAGGACTGCCTGAACTGGTGCTATTATCGATGCGAGGACGGCAGGCTTGGAGATCAGAAATATACGGATAAATGGAAACAGAGCTATTCCTGTGTACATGAATCTGAGAACCTGGGAGTTGGAGCAGCCCCCTGGAATCTGCACCAATACAGGATAAGCCGGAACAAAGACAGAGAAATCTATATGGAATACAGAGGCAGGAAATATCCTTTGGTTTTTTATCATTTTGAAGGCATGAAATATTTAGATAACGGCAGTATCTATTTGAGTATATGGAAACCGGAAGCAGGGGGAATGGGCAGAAAGATTCGTTTGATTTACGGGGCATACATTAGAAGAGTTCTGTCTGTCCGTATGTTTTTGGCCAGAGCATATCATGTGACTTTTGAACAAATGCAGGTTGATCATACCCTTTATTTTGAGGGAGAGCGATCATTCAAGCAGTTATGCAAAGAACAGGGCGTACTGGATGGCAGCAGAAAATGGTTTTATAACCGCAGAAATAATATTGTGTTTGTGAATAAAAAAGCTGTGAAATTGAGGTGAGAGATATGTTTTTACAGGAGAAGCTGGGGGATATCTGTGAAAGGCTGAAAGCGTTGGAACAGGTATCTGATATTGTAGTATGGGGTGCTGGTCTGCACACATGTAAGCTGTTTGAGAAAACGAATCTGCTGTCTTATGGAGTAAAGCATGTTGTAGATATGGACAGCCGGAAGCAGGGAAATTCTTATTTTGGATTTCCGATTAAGGCCCCAGAAGAAGTAGACTGGGAGAATGTGGAGGCGGTAGTCATTTCCGTACCAGGGAAAGAAGCACAGATTGAAAAAATACTCACAGAGCAGCTGGGAAACAGAGGGCTGCATGTAAAGCTGTATGAGGAGTGGGAAAGCAGTCCTTTTTACCGCTTGTATGACGAAACGGTTTCCGGCGTGCGCTATCTGGGAGATTATGACAGCTGGGACAGTGCGAAAAAAGAATGCAGAGGATATGGGGATGCTGCAATTATTGATAAAGTGAGCGGTTCCATAGGCAGGGTATTAGACGGAAGCGCGGCGTGGGAAAGAGATGGATATCTGTTTTACAAACAGAAATATGCTTATCAGATATGCGCTGCAATTTTAAGATGTGCCGTGCAGAATGAGAATCAGGGCGTACGTATCCTGGATATCGGCGGAGCGCTGGGAAGCACATATTATCAGAACAGAAACTATTTAAAAGATATCAAGAAGCTGGAATATGTAATTGCCGAGCAGGATAGTTTTGCGGATTACGGACGTGGAAAGCTGGAGAATGATGAACTGAGATTTATCCGCAGTACAGAAGATTATACAGAGTATGGAAGTTTTGACATCGTATTGATGTCTGGAAGCCTGCAGTATATTCCATGTGATAAAGAGATTATAAGAAAGGTAAGAAAAGCAGAGCCCCGTTATATTATCCTGGACAGGCTTTTAGTCAGTGACAGAAACCGGATATGCAGAGAAACCGTGCCGAAAGAGATTTGTGAGAGCAGCTATCCGGTAAGGATTTACAGGGAAGAGGATGTAAAAGATTTTTGGGGGACAGATTATCAATTAGTCGAAGAGGATATTTCCAGCGTACCGGAGGAGGCCTGTTTTCCTGACGGAAGAGCGGAATCCAGATTTTATGTATTTGAGCATACTGCTGAGAATATCGGCTGATTAAAAAAGGGGAACAATGAAAGGGATAAAATGAAAAACAGGAATCCATTAGCCGTAGGTTTTTTATTGGGAGCAGTGACAGCAGGCATTTGTCTGCTGCGTCTGCAGCAGCGCTGCATTAATAACTGGAGAGAACAGGCAGATAAGAATCGGGGATTATTCCGCTTGATGGATCAATGGGTAAGTATAAAGCAGGAAAAGAAGAATATAGAAGCCTATTTTATTAAAAATCATTATAAAAAGATAGCCGTTTATGGAATGAGCTATGTGGGTCTACGTCTTGTGAAAGAATTAAAGAATTCAGAAATAGAGATTGCATATGGAATAGATAGAAATGCTGCAAATATCTATTCGGAAATAAAATTGGTGACAATCGAGGAAAACCTGCCGGATGTAGACGCAGTGGTTGTTACTCTCGTAGATGGATTTGACAAAGTAAGGGATATGCTGTCAAAAAGACTGTCTTGTCCGGTAATAGCAATTGAAGACATCATAAATGAGATTTAATAAATACAGCATAGTATCAAAGAAGAAAGGTGAGGCACAAAAAGCAATGAAGAAGGTTTTAATTTGGGGTACGGGAGCCATAGCAAAGCAGGTGTTGTCAAATGGAATCTGCGGAGAGCTTCTTGGTTTTATCCAATCTGAAAAAAGTATGGATATGTACGATGGAAAAAGTGTATATGGGCTGGACGAGCTTCCCAAGGAATATGATTTTATTATTGCGGCCAACTCTTTTTCCGATGAGATTTATCATACATGCTGCAGGAAAAAGCTTCCTTTGGAAAAAGTACTTTTTCTTAGAGGTATAAAAAGCCGGGAAGGTTTGAAGGATTTAACGGTAATCCGAGAGGTATTAGGGGAAAAGAATTTTACAAATTACTGTGCAGAGTTTGGATTAAAGGAAGAGTCTTTTTTTGCAGATGACATAAAAAAATATACAGAGTTAAATAAGAGAGAGAATTTCCGGATACAGGAAAAGTATCTCTGGCCCATTATCTGGGAAAAGTATGCTATGGCTGGGGAAGTCACAAATTATTTTTTTCAAGATTTGTGGGCCGCAAATAAGATCCTTCATACAGAAGTGAAGGTGCATTTTGATATAGGTTCCAGGATAGATGGATTTATTGCGCACCTGCTGGCAGCAGATGTGGATGTTACTATGATTGATGTCCGGGAGTTTCCTTTGAAGATTGCGCATTTACATACCATGGTGGACGATGCCACTACACTACACCAAATACCGGATAATAGCATTGAAAGCATGTCTGCTTTGTGCTCACTGGAGCATTTCGGGTTGGGACGATACGGGGATCCGGTCAATCCGGAAGGATGTTTTGAATGCTTTAAGAATATACAGAAAAAATTAAAAAAGGGCGGAAGGCTGTATATTTCGGTTCCAATTGGTAAGGAACGTGTGGAATTTAACGCTCATCGGGTTTTCAATGCTTCCACAATCATAGAGTGCTTTTCCTCTTTGAGCTTAAAAGAGTTCTCATGTGCTGCGGAAGGCAGAATCGAGTATGATGTGGACATTCATAAATATGATCAGGATTCACATAACGGCGAGTACAGGTACGGATTATTTTTCTTCGTAAAATGATTTTTCCAGAATAGAGCCTGTGTAAAGGAGACCTGTATGAAAATTTCAATTATCACAGTATGTCTAAACAGCGAAAAAACAATCGAGCAGACCATTCAAAGCGTGATCAATCAAGATGACAGGGACTGTGAGTATATCATAGTGGATGGAGGCTCTACAGATAAAACACTAGAAATCATTGAGAAATACCGGAATCATATAACCAGAATCATCAGTGGGCCGGACAGGGGAATATACGATGCCATGAACAAAGGAATCGCGTCATCATGCGGTGATATAGTGGGGATCATAAATTCCGATGACTGGTATGAACCGGGAACCTTTGACATGGTGAGAAGATGTTTTCAGGAGTCAGATGCAGAAGCAGTCTACGGAAGGATGAATCTGATTTATGAGGATGGCAGAACGGAAGCGCTGATTCCAAGCGATATAGAAAAGATGAGGTATGAGATGGAGATTCCGCATTCGACGGTTTTTCTGAAAAAAGAGATTTATGAAAAGTACGGGCCGTTCCGGTTAGAGTATCACATTGCGGCAGATTATGAATTTATACTGAAGCTGTATACAAAAGGAGTCCGGTTTGCATATCTGGATCAGACGCTGGCAAATTTCCGGATGAGCGGAGTCAGCGTCCAGCAGGGAGAAACCTGCAGCAAAGAAACGCTGATGGCTGCACGGAAGTATCTGCGCTATGCACCGCTGGATAAGAGGGCTTCTGTTAAAAACATTCTTTTCCACCGGAAACAGGCTTTGTATTTTGAAAATGTGTTAAAGAACCTTCCAGGGAAGCTGTATGACGTACTTTTGGAAAAAGAAGGAGTCGGATTGCATGATGAAATAGCAATCTTCGGAGCAGGGAACTGGGGAAAGCTTGTGCATGACATATTGAAGCAGAGGGGGCTTAGGATTTCGTTTTTTATTGACAGCGATGCAGAAAAACGGGGGATAACGGAAAACGGGACACCGGTTTTGGAACCGGAAGCATTAAAGGCCTTTTGCGGTGTCCTGCTGCTGATGGTGAGAGAATCCAGCTATGAAATCTTACTGCAGGTTGAAAAGATAAAGAACCCGGCAGTGTACTGTATTACCTGGGAAGACATGATAAATGAGCTTGTCTGGAGCAGCAGCTGGGAAAAGTTTGTAAGCCGGTAAACGGCTGTCAGGAAATATCTGTATGGGAGGAGATTTATATGCTTCAGGTATACATATGGGGGGCCGGGAACTGCGTCCGGCAGGTGGCGGAGGAAATCGATCTGACAAAAGCAGAGATAGCGGGGATTTTGGATCAGGATGAGAGAAAGCAGGGAACAGAGCTGTTTCCTTCCCTTTTTGTCTGTTCCCCCCAGGAGATTCAGGGAAAAGACTTTGACTATGTGGTTGTTTCCATCAAAAATTATGAATCGGTTGAGAAAGAATGCGTAAGATTGGGGATTGCACCTGAAAAAGTAATATGCTACTGGAAAGAGGGCGCAGATGATTCCATATTCGTGAGAAGAGCTGAAAGAATCGAAAAGTTAGTGAAAGAGAAAAACATATTCCGGTGTCGCCTGGACAGTGCGCCTTATGAGTGGGAAATAGAAGCTTCACCCAGAATTCTCAGGGGAACAGAGCTTTTAGAAAAAATTTATGCAGATCACAGCAGCTTATGCAGGTTTGGAGACGGAGAGTTTGAAATGATCCGAGAAAAAGAACGTCCCTGGTTTCAAAAATCGGATCCGGAATTAAGCAGGCGGCTGAAGGAAGTCCTGTTTTCCGAAGACAGCGGAATCAACATAGCTGTGGCACAGAACTTTGTAGGACTGGAACAATACAAAGAAGCTGCGGCAGACGCAATCCGGGAATACATGTATGGGGATACAAGAAGGGAGATTCTCCAATTACTGAATTCTCAGAGATGCTATTATGACACCTATGTCACCAGGCCTTATATCATTTATAAGGATAAAAAAAATGCAGATGAAATCTTCCCTCTCTTTAAAAAAATATGGAATTGCAGAGAGGTGGTTATTGTAGAAGGAGAGTATTCAAGGATTGGAATCGGAAACGATTTGATGAAAAATGCCCGTTCTCTTTCCCGTATTTTATGCCCTTCCCAAAACGCATGGGATAAATACCAGGAAATACTGCATGAGGTACTGTGCAGGGTATCCCGGCAGTCTTTGATCTGCATTTCCTTAGGGCCGAGTGCAACCGTACTTGCATACGATCTGGCAAAAGAAGGGTACCAGGCCCTTGATATCGGCCAGCTGGATAATGAGTATGAATGGTATTTGCGGGAGGCAGAAGAACGCATAGAAATTCCGGGGAAGATGGTTGCAGAGATTGCGGCAGAGCAAAAGTTTGAAATTGCAGACGAAGCAGTCTATAAAAATCAGATAATAGCGAGGATTGTGTAAAGGAAGCATACATGAAAAAAGTATATTTTTTTGGAACCGGATACTGCGCGGAAGCCTTTGGGGCCAGGGTAAGGAAGATATTGGAGGGGACGGGAGAGTTTCAGATATTGGGATTTCTGGATAATGACAAAACGAAAGCCGGAACCTTATTTGACGGGTATCCGGTTTATCATCCGGATATTTTAAAGGAAGCCCCCTGTGATTTGGTTTTGATTTTTTTGATGGAAGAGGAGAGTTATCAGACAGTATTCCGGCAGCTTGCGGCATATCTCCGGCCGGAACAGATTCGGGAATATACCTTTCCTTTAAAAGAACTTCTGCAAAAAAACTATAAGGATACCCAGGAGAAAGAAATAAAGGAACTACTGGAATATATCTCAGATAGGAAAATCAGCACTTTTAATCAGTTTATTACTGCAGATTACACTTATGATGAGGTGAAATGGGACAGGCGGACGGAACTGCCTTACATAGATTTCAGGACGGCGGAAGGCAGAATTGTGCCCATGTATTATCCGAGGGAATACAAATTTGTGAAAAAGAACGGCGGGTTATACGTTGAAAATCTGTTATGGGAACAAAGCGAAGGCTCCCCTCATTTATATGTAAAACAGGATCATACGGTGGCAGACGGGGACTGTATCATTGATGCGGGGGTGTGCGAAGGCAATTTTGCCTTGAAGTATGTGGACGCGGCATCACATTTATACCTGTTTGAAATGGATCCGGTCTGGCAGGAGCCCTTGGCATACACCTTTCGAAAGTATGAGAGCAAAGTAACGATTATCAGGAAAGCTCTTTCCGACAAATCATCGGACAGGACCTGCCGGATTGATGATGTCGTACAAAAGCGTAAGGTTGATTTTATAAAAATGGATATCGAAGGTGCAGAACTGTCTGCAATCTGCGGAGCAGAGAGGACATTCCGCACAAATGATATAAAAGCTTCTGTTTGCAGCTATCACAGAAACGGCGATGAAAAAGCGATAAGACGGAAGCTGGAGGATTATGGGTATCAGACAGAGACATCGGAAGGATATATGCTTTTTCTATATTCGGATGATACCTGGGAATTAGGAGATCTCAGACGCGGGATTGTATATGGAAGAAGACAGAACCAGCATATCTGCAGATAAGGATAGAGGATGAAAAGACTTTGTATTTATTTAACCTATGATAAAGACAGCGTGGTAGATGCTTATATCGGATATATGCTGAAGGAGCTGCGGGAATGTGCAGATCATCTTGCAGTGGTCTGCAATGAAGAAAAAGTAGAAGAGGGAATCGAGCATATACAAGGATATGCAGATGAGATTTTCTTCCGGGAAAACAAAGGCTTTGACGCAGGGGGCTTTAAGGATGCATTGTGCTTATTTTTAGGCTGGGACAAGGTCTGGGAATATGATGAGTTAATCCTGGTAAATGATTCCATGTTCGGCCCGTTTTGTCCCATGAGAGAGATTTTTGCGGAAATGGATAAAAGGCCGGCGGATTTCTGGGGGATAGCCAGAGCGGAGTATGGGGCCTGCAAAAGCAATTTTGGAAGGGATGTTCCGGAACACATCCAGACATATTTTATGGCTGTGCGGACACGGATGCTTCACTCGGACGCATTTCGGGCCTATTGGGAAGGGATGCCCTATTATCCTGTATTCAGCCAGCTGTTTCAGGAATATGAATTTAAGTTCACCCAGCACTTTGCGGAGCTTGGCTACACTTATGACACCCTGGCAGATACAAAGGCGAATGATTCGGAAAATAAGGACTATAATTACTGCCAGTATGAGTTTATTTCTTATGAACTGATTAAAAAGAGGAACTTCCCTTTTCTGAAAAAGCAGCAGATAGCATCGGATACCCTGGAGAAGCAGACCCAGGAGCAGCTGCGCCTTGCAATGGAATATATCCACCGGCATACAGATTACAAGGCGGATCTGATATGGGAAAATATTATCCGGACGTTGAATATGGCGGATCTGCAGAGAAAGCTTTGTCTTCAGTACCGGATTTCTTCCCGTGAAGAAGGATCGGAAGCTTCCATGGATGTGCTGGTTGCAGTGATTCTGGAATATAAGGAATCTATGGAATACGTGCTGGAATATTTAGGAAGGCTCGGGCCGGGCTGCAAGATAAAACTGTTTTCCCGGGAGGAAGAGATTCGGAAACTGTACCGGGAGTCAGGGTATGAATGCAGGGAAATACATAAGGAACTTCCGGAGCTTTTGTACGGCTTTTCCGGAGCAGAACTGGTCTGTGTCATATATGACGAGGACATAAGTACAAAGAACAGATCAAGCTGCACGGGAAAATCATGTTTTTATAACCGGTGGGAGAATCTGTTGAAGGACGATAAGCATACAGCAGGAATTGTGCGGCGCTTTGAAGAGGAAGCAAGGCTTGGATTTCTGACATATCCCCAGCCGGTATTTGCAGACTTTTTCGGAGAGCTTGGAGAAGGGTGGAAGGGCGTCTTCGGTGAAGTGGAGAAAATAGCAGAGGAGCTGAAGCTTAAATGCCGGATTTCGGAAACGCATCCTCCTTTCCGGGTGGCAGAGAGCTTCTGGATACGCGGGAGCATCTTAAAGCGTCTAAAGGATTTCCCTGCAGCATACAGCAGGTATCTGCCTTATCTTTGGAGTTATCTTGCGCAGGATGCAGGATATTATTCCGGAATTGTAGAAAGCGAAGCCTATGGGGCTATGAATGAGATCAATCTACAGTATTACCTGAAACAGACAGCCATGCAGGTTCAAAGACAGTACGGAGGCTTCCGGGATTTTTTTTCTATGAAAAAACACATTTTCCGGGGAGCCCTGCAGGAGTTCTGCGGGAAGCATTCCAGGCTGCTGATTTACGGAACCGGCTATATGGCAAGAGCATACAGCAGTATCCTGCCCCGTGTGGAAGGCTTTGTAGTGTCGGACGGAAGAAGCAGGGCAGAGAGCCTTGAGGGACTGCCTGTCAGATATCTGTCGGAGATAGCGGATCCCCAAAGCTATGGACTGGTGCTGTGTATGGATGAGAAAAACCAGGCACAGGTAGTTTCCGAGCTGCAGAAAAGGGGTATCGAGAATTATATAGGTATTTGAGGATCTTCCAGGCGGTGGAGAAGGACAGGGGAGCGTACCGCCTGCAGGGAAGGGAAGCGGCGAGGAGGAGAGAGTATGATCAGTGTAATAGTACCCATATATAATGTAAAGGCTTATCTTTCCCAATGCATCGAAAGCCTGCTCTGCCAGGCATACACGGATCTGGAAATCATTCTGGTGGACGACGGCTCTACAGACGGAAGCAGCGCTCTCTGCGAAGAGTACCGGAAGAAGGATAGCCGGATTCGGGTGATTCACAAAGAAAACGGCGGTCTGGTCAGCGCCCGGAAGGCGGGGCTGCGTATGGCAGAGGGAGCATATATTGCTTATGTGGACGGAGACGACTTTATCGAGCCGGATATGTATGAGCGTATGTATGCAGAGCTCATAAAGCAGGCTGTAGATGTAGTTATGTGCGGACGCTTTGAGGATACAGGGGATGTAAGCAGAGAAGTGTTCCACGGCATACCGGAGGGCCGGTATGGGAAAGAGGAGCTTCTGAAAGAGGTATATCCCCGGATGATTGTAAAGGATGCTTTTTTTGAGTGGGGTATTTTCCCGGGTGTGTGGGACAAGCTGTTCCGGAGGGAATGCCTGGAAAGATTTCAGCACGAGGTAGATGAACGGATTGTGATGGGAGAGGATGCGGCCTGCACCTATCCTTGTCTGCTGAATGCAGAAAGCATCTATATAATGAAGAAATGCCTTTATCATTACAGGCAGAGCACGGCCTCTATGGTAAAACGGATTCCGGACTGTGTGCAGGAAAGGGAGCAGTTTAGGATTTTGTATGAGATGGTGGACAAAAGCCTTAAAAAATATGCGGATATTTTTGATCTGCGCAGTCAGTGGAAAACATATCTGCTGTTTTTGATGGTGCCCAGAGCCTGTAGTCTTTACCGCGGCTATGAAAAGCTTCCGTATCTGTTTCCATTTCCGGCAGTAGAGAAAGAGAGCAGCATCATTCTTTACGGAGCCGGAGCCTATGGGCAGAGGCTGTATTATTACCTGGAGAAAACAGGCTTTTGCTCCATAACCGCATGGGTAGACCGCAATTACAAGGAGCTTCGGAGCATGGGACTTCCGGTGGAGAGCCCGGAGGTAATTCCAGGCGTGTCCTATGACGCCATTGTGATAGCCAACACCTATGAGAGATCCAGAAAAGCGCTGTATCAGGATCTGATTGGAAAGTATCCGAAAGAAAAGGTACATATGCCGGACGTGGAGCTGATTTTTTCGGAGGAATCCATGAAAGCCTTTGGCCTGACGGAAAATGCCGGCTAGAAAACGAGGAATAGCCATTGAACAGGCGGCCCGAAGTTGTTATACTAGAGACAACGGAGGGCCGCTTTTATCGTTAAGCGGCCATGAAAGGACGGTACGCATATGGCAAGAACCGTAGGAATCGGATATCAGAATTTTGAACAATTGATTACGAATGATAATTTTTACGTGGATAAAACGCTGTTTATCAAGGAGTGGTGGGAAAACAAGGATTCCGTAACTCTAATTACCCGCCCCAGACGCTTTGGAAAAACACTGACCATGAGCATGACGGAACAATTCTTTTCTGTAAAATATGCAGGACGCGGCGATCTGTTTGAAGGCCTTGCCATCTGGGAGGAGGAGAAGTATCGAAAGCTCCAGGGGACTTATCCGGTAATTTTTTTAACCTTTGCACATGTAAAAAGCAGTGATTTTTACAATATGCGGATGATGATATGTGAACTGATTGCCCGGGAATATGCGAGAAACGCATTTTTGCTGGAGGGTTCCTGTCTGACAGAGGAGGAAAAGGCTTCCTTTTTAAGAAAGACAAAGGATATGGGGGATGTAGATGCGGTGCTGGCAGTGAACCAGCTGACGGAATATTTGTCCCGTTATTATGGAAAAAAGGTGATTCTTCTTTTGGACGAATACGATACGCCCATGCAGGAGGCTTATATA
Organism: Candidatus Merdisoma sp. JLR.KK011; assembly: GCF_036941125.1. Taxonomy (NCBI): domain Bacteria; kingdom Bacillati; phylum Bacillota; class Clostridia; order Lachnospirales; family Lachnospiraceae; genus Candidatus Merdisoma; species Candidatus Merdisoma sp. JLR.KK011. Next base: position 536,485 of record NZ_JAYWSZ010000003.1, read on the forward strand.
AGCGGATACTGGGATGAGGCGGTAAGCTTTATCCGGAGCCTGTTCAATTCTACCTTTAAGACGAATCCCTATCTGGAACGGGCCATTATGACAGGGATTACCCGTGTGAGCAAGGAATCTATTTTTTCGGATCTCAACAATCTGGCCGTAATAACAACGGTCTCGGATCTCTATGCGGACTGCTTCGGGTTTACGGAGGAGGAGGTATGGGAGGCGCTGGAAGAATACGGGCTTTCCGGAAAAAGCGAAGCGGTAAAAAGCTGGTATGACGGATTTGTATTTGGAAATAAAAGGGATATCTACAATCCCTGGTCCATTATAAGTTATCTGAAAACAAGGAAGCTTTCCACCTATTGGGCCAACACCAGCAGCAACAGCCTGGTGGGCAAGCTGGTTCGTGAGGGCAGCCGGGAAGTAAAGGAAATCATGGAGGATCTGTTGAGAGGAAAGTCTCTTCGGACAGAAGTGGACGAGCAGATTGTATACAGTGCGCTGGAAGGAAATGAAAATGCCATCTGGAGTCTGTTTCTGGCCAGCGGTTATCTGAAAATGGAGGGCTATACCTTCTGCGAGGAATACGGCAGGGAAGAATATGAGCTGGCGTTGACCAACCGGGAAGTGTGGATCATGTTTAACCATTTACTGCAGATGTGGCTGAAAGAGAACCTCTCTGCGTATAACGGATTTATTAAGGCTCTGCTGCGGGATGAGCTGGAGGAAATGAATGAATATATGAATCGGATCACAGAGCAGACCTTCAGTTCCTTTGATACTGGGAAAAAGCCGTCAGAAGCTGCGGAACCGGAGCGTTTTTACCACGGCTTTGTTCTGGGGCTGCTTGCGGATCTGAGGGGGCGTTATGTCCTAACCTCCAATCGGGAGAGCGGTTTCGGACGTTATGATATCATGCTGGAGCCTCTGCAAAAGTCTGATCCGGCCATTATTATAGAATTCAAGGTGTTTCGTCCTGGGAAGGAACAGAGTCTTGAGGACACGGTACAGGCAGCTCTTGCACAGATAGAAGAAAAGAAGTATGCTGCGGCCTTGGAAGCAAAAGGAATTGTCCCAGAGCGGATTCGGAAGTATGGGTTTGCTTTTGAAGGGAAGAAGGTTCTCATCGGTTGAGTAGAATGAAAGGCGGTAAAAGGATGGCAAGAACTGTAGGAATTGGTCATCAGAATTTTGAACAATTGATTACAAATGATAATTTCTACGTGGATAAAACACTGTTTATCAAGGAATGGTGGGAAAACCAGGATGCGGTGACCTTGATTACCCGTCCCAGACGTTTCGGAAAGACACTGATGATGAATACCGTAGAGCGGTTTTTCTCCGCAGAGTATGCAGGGCAGGGCGAGCTGTTTGAGGGTCTTGCCATCTGGAAGGAAGAAAAGTACCGGAAGCTTCAAGGGACATATCCGGTAATCAGCCTTTCCTTTGCCAATGTCAAGAATGCAAAATATCAGGTGATACGCAAGCGGATCTGCCAGATTTTAACGGGGCTTTATTCGGAACATCGATTTCTGATGGAGGGGGATCTGCTGGATGAGAAGGAGAAAAGCTTTTTTGAATCTGTATCCGTAGATATGGATGATGCAACAGCAACGTATGCGCTTCACGAGCTGTCCTCATATTTATTTCGTTATTATGGAAGAAAGGTGATTTTTCTTCTGGACGAGTATGATACGCCCATGCAGGAGGCTTATGTAGGCGGCTTTTGGGAGGAAATGGTTTCTTTTACCCGAAGCTTATTTAACGCCGCCTTTAAGACGAATCCATACCTGGAACGGGCCATTATGACAGGGATTACCCGGGTGAGCAAGGAGTCCGTTTTTTCGGATCTGAATAATCTGATGGTAGTCACAACCACCTCCGACGCCTATGCGGACTGTTTTGGCTTCACAGAAGAGGAAGTATGGGCGGCCCTGGAGGAATTCGGGCTTTCCGAAGAGAGGGCCAGGGTAAAGAACTGGTATGACGGATTTACTTTTGGCAGTAAAAGGGATATCTATAATCCCTGGTCAATTCTGAACTTTTTGAAAACCGGGAAGATATCGGCCTATTGGGCCAACACCAGCAGCAACAGCCTGGCAGGAAAGCTGATTCAGGAAGGAAGCAAAAGGATCAAGCTTATTATGGAGGATCTTTTGGAAGGAAAACCGCTTCATACAGAGATTGATGAGGAGATTGTGTTCAATCAGCTGTCAAGTAATGAAAGCGCAATCTGGAGCCTTCTGCTGGCCGGCGGATATCTGCGCATGGAAAGGTTCTGGTTCCATGAAGAATGGGGACGCGGGGAGTATGAGCTGGCACTGACAAATAAAGAAGTGCGTTCTATGTTTGAAGGGATGTTCCGCCAGTGGTTTGCAGGCGATACCTCGGGATACAGCGAATTTGTGGAGTCCTTGCTTCAAGACAGCCTGGAAGAAATGAATAAATACATGAACGATATCACAGAGGAGACCTTCAGTTCCTTCGATACCGGAAAAAAGCCTTCCAGGGCGGCGGAACCGGAGCGTTTTTACCACGGCTTCGTCCTGGGGCTGCTTGCGGATCTGAGGGGACGTTATGTCCTGACCTCCAACCGGGAGAGCGGCTTCGGACGTTACGATATCATGCTGGAGCCTCTCCAAAAGGCTGATCCGGCCATTATTATTGAATTCAAGGTGTTCCGTCCGGGGAAGGAGGAGACCTTGGAGGACACGGTACAGGCAGCCCTTGCCCAGATAGAAGAAAAGAAGTATGCTGCGGCCTTGGAAGCAAAAGGAATCGCCCCGGAGCGGATTCGGAAGTATGGGTTTGCATTTGAAGGGAAGAAGGTTCTGATCGGTTGAGTAGAATGAAAGGCGGTAAAAGGATGGCAAGAACTGTAGGAATCGGTCATCAGAATTTTGAACAATTGATTACGAATGATAATTTTTACGTGGATAAAACGCTGTTTATCAAGGAATGGTGGGAAAACCAGGATGCGGTGACCTTGATTACCCGGCCAAGACGCTTTGGAAAGACACTGATGATGAATACCCTGGAGCGGTTTTTTTCCACAGAGTATGCAGGGCAGGGCGAACTGTTTGAGGGTCTTGCCATCTGGGAGGAGGAGAAGTACCGAAAGCTTCAAGGAACTTATCCAGTGATATTCTTAAGCTTTGCGGAGGCAAAGGATAAAAGCTTTTCCAAGATGAGGAAAACACTGTGCCAGCTGATTGCCGAAGAATATACAAGGCATATGTTTTTATTGGAGGGGGATGTCCTTAATGAGCAGCAGAAGGATACCTTCCTAAGAAAGAATGTGGACATGGAGGATGTGGATGCGGTTCCTGCTTTAAGGCAGCTTTCGGAATATTTGTTCCGTTATTATGGAAAAAAGGTGATTCTTCTTTTGGACGAATACGATACGCCCATGCAGGAGGCTTATATAAGCGGATACTGGGATGAGGCGGTAAGCTTTATCCGGAGCCTGTTCAATTCTGCCTTTAAGACGAATCCCTATCTGGAACGGGCCATTATGACAGGAATTACCCGGGTGAGCAAGGAGTCTGTTTTCTCGGATCTGAATAACCTGATGGTGGTTACAACCACTTCTGATGCCTATGCGGACTGCTTTGGCTTCACAGAAGAGGAAGTATGGGCGGCCCTGGAGGAATTCGGGCTTTCCGAAGAGAGGGCCAGGGTAAAGAACTGGTATGACGGGTTTACCTTCGGCAGTAAAAGGGATATCTACAATCCCTGGTCAATTCTGAATTTTTTGAAAACCGGGAAGATATCGGCCTATTGGGCCAACACCAGCAGCAACAGCCTGGCAGGAAAGCTGATTCAGGAAGGAAGCAAAAGGATCAAGCTTATTATGGAGGATCTTTTGGAAGGAAAACCGCTTCATACAGAGATTGATGAGGAGATTGTGTTCAATCAGCTGTCAAGTAATGAAAGCGCAATCTGGAGCCTTCTGCTGGCCGGCGGATATCTGCGCATGGAAAGGTTCTGGTTCCATGAAGAATGGGGACGCGGGGAGTATGAGCTGGCACTGACAAATAAAGAAGTGCGTTCTATGTTTGAAGGGATGTTCCGCCAGTGGTTTGCAGGCGATACCTCGGGATACAGCGAATTTGTGGAGTCCTTGCTTCAAGGCAGCCTGGAAGAAATGAATAAATACATGAACGATATCACAGAGGAGACCTTCAGTTCCTTCGATACCGGCAAAAAGCCTTCCAGGGCAGCGGAACCGGAGCGTTTTTACCACGGCTTCGTCCTGGGGCTGCTTGCGGATCTGAGGGGGCGTTATGTCCTGACCTCCAACCGGGAGAGCGGCTTCGGACGTTATGATATCATGCTGGAGCCTCTGCAAAAGTCTGATCCAGCCATTATTATTGAATTCAAGGTGTTCCGTCCGGGGAAGGAGGAGACCTTGGAGGACACGGTACAGGCAGCCCTTGCACAGATAGAAGAAAAGAAGTATGCTGCGGCCTTGGAAGCAAAAGGAATCGCCCCAGAGCGGATTTGGAAGTATGGGTTTGCCTTTGAAGGGAAGAAGGTTCTCATCGGGTGAGCATAGTTCTTGGATTGAGAGTGCTCAGTGATTTAAAGAATGCGTGAATTATCAGAAAAAAGTACACATTATGAAAAATTCATTTTCATAATGTGTACTTTTTTGTTTTTATCTGTCTATACTTCTATCGGCATCATTCTACCATAACATTAGTCAAAATTGCAAGTTTTTTTCTGCTTTTTTTGTGCTAAAGTTCCAATCTTTTTCCTTTCATTTTCATTCTACAAAAGTACACCTTTTGAGGATGCATTCCATGCCGTCAAAGACTGTTTACAAAATCATACGCCAATACAGCAAGGGCCCCGTTCCCCCAGAGGACATGCAGAAGCTTCTGGAAATCGCAGAGGACTACGGGAAGGTAAAGAATTATGTGTATGCACGCTTCGGCGGAATTGGAGGACTGTCCAAGCTGTATCCCGGCTACACCGTGCAGAATGAGATGACGGCCAGCGGCTTAAGGGATGCCTTAGGAATGCCCTCCGTATACTTTTATCTCGCTGTCTTTGACGCCCTGGGAGAGCTCAAGGCCCAGTGGACCAGGACGAAGGCCTATGTCCAGAAGAATGTAAACCAGAATGCAGGCTTTACGGAGGAAGAGAAGCATTACCTCTGCTTTCTCCTAAAAGTGAGCACCGCCTTTGAGCAGGTATTGAACCAAAAGCCCGTAGAGCTTACCAGAGAACTGACAGCCCGGTATGAGCTGCTTGCAGAGCATCTGGAGACAGAGCGGCTTCACCGCTATCTGTGCAGACAGGTGAGAAAATGCCACGTAAAGCCCCATACAGAGAACACGCTGGGCTTTGCCGTCTCGGAGAGGGCTTACCGCTATGGGGACGGGGGCATATACATCTCCACCAAGGAAAAGCGAAAACGGATCTTCATACCGCTGACAGACGGCAACCACTACAAATCCCAGCTTTATATCAAGCTGGATCCAAAAGAAAGCGCCCTGGAGATTCATGTGCCGATCCAGACGGCCGTCCGTAAGCATCCCGATTATACGGGAAGAATCGGCATCGCCTTTGGAATGTACACCATGCTCACCACCCATGAGGGACACCGGTACGGGGAGGAGCTTGGGACGTATCAGACAGCTTATGCGGACTGGATCCGCGAGAAGACGGCAGGCTATCAGCGCAGCCGGGAGAGCAATCCCGGCCGGAAGAAGTACTATGCCAGGAAAAGGAAGCTGGAGGAACAGCTTCACAGCTATATCAACCAGGAATTGAACCGCTTTCTCAGTACCGAAAAGCCCCAGACGGTTTATATGGCAAAGCTTCCGGGGACGCAGGCAAAGGGGAACAGTAAGAGAATCAACCATTCCGTCAGCCTGTGGCAGAGAGGCTATATCCGCAAGAGACTGACCCAGAAGTGTGGGGAGCAGTCCGTTGAGATTGTGGAGGTTCTGGGAAAGGATATCAGCAGGGAGTGCAGCCGGTGCTGCTTTATTACCGTGAGCAGGCCGGGAGGAAGCGCCGGGGGAAAGCAGGACAGGAGGTTTATCTGTCCCTTCTGCGGCTATGAGGAAGAGGAAAAGACTAACACTGCTCTCAATGCCAGGAAGCGGGGACAGGGAGAAGGCGGATTGGAAAGATCATAAGAACAGCCGTTTAGATAAGTGCCGGTGATGAGCCGGGCTTTACCGGAAGGACTAAGAGGCAGGTTCATGATATAAAAAGAAAGAACGGCATTAGAAGGCAGGGCTTGAAGGAAGCTTGAAGACCTGCGCATTGGGTATGCCAGGACCCTGTGAACACGCGGAGCGTGAGGTAGCAGGGAGCGAAGCGGAGGCAGTGTTGTGCATCTGCATCACCTTAGAGCTTTGGGACTTTTGGGTGACCAATGTAAGGTGACCAATATATCGGCTATAAAAAGGTGACCAATATATTTTATTTTATTGCAAAAAGAAAGGCGTTATCTATGAAAAGAGGCATAGCAGTGATAGCCGCCTGCTTGATTGGAATAGGTGCAGGCTCTTTGAATGCCGGAGCAGCGGATGTACAGGAGGAAAGGATACCGAAGGCAACCGCCTCAAACCTGGAGAAGCAGGCTGAGGCGGGAGATAAGGAACCGGTAAGAGGCGAGGTGTCAGAGATAGCAAATTTACAGATACCGCAAAGGCTGGCAGTTGTCTTGGATCCCTGGGAGATGGATGGAAAAGGCCAGATTTATTCTGAGGAGTATGTAATACAAAATATGGGAAAAATGCCGGGCATATTGACACTTTCCTTTGCCTGCAAGCCGGGAGAATCCGGAAACACCTTTATTAAAACTGAAAGTGAAGGGCTCCATGATGATGAAAACAAGTCACTTTATATAAAAATCATACTCGGAAACGGAGAGGAGCTGTGCCTGTCAGAAGAAGGCGCAGAATACCAGACAGAGCTTGGAGCAGGAGAGGAGCTGGCCATCTGTTTTGATGGAGAATTGAATGAAAATGCTTCCGAGGCCTGGGAGAATGGAGATATTGAGATAGAAGGAATCTATTCCTGGGATGAGGTTGAAAAGATTTCTGCTGGCGGGAATCCCCAAGAGGAAGATCTTGTTTTACCAGATGATGATGCGAAGGAACAGGATGAGAGCCCTGTTGTAAATGGGGATCAACTGCCAAATGAAGTAACAGAGGCGGAAGAGATTCAAGAGAAGAACAAAGAAGATGATAACAGCGGAGAAGCTGCTGCAGAAGAGAAAGAGACAGACAATTAGGAGGAATATATGGAAAAGAAAAATAAAAAGAAAACGGCAGTTATTATTGGAGGAGCCCTGCTTCTTATAATTGCTGTGGGAACGGCAGTTTTTCTGATGACGGGAAAAGAAGAGCCGGAGGGTTATACCATAAATGAAGAAAACTATCAGCAGATTCAAGAGGATATCGGGAATGAGGTAAAAGAGGGTTATTTTGAGACCTACATGAATACGGACTGGACATTTCCGGACGGGACATCAGAGACGACAAATGCGGTTCTTGGAAATTCCCCTAATAATAAGAAGCCCATTCGCTGCGAGGTGCTGCTGGAAGAAACAGACGAATTGGTGTTTTCTACAGGAGTGCTCCCGGTGGGGGCAGAGCTTCCAGCGTTTAAACTGGATGTGGATCTGGATGCCGGGACCTATGATGCAGTATGCATGGTATATCTCCTGGATGAAGCGGAGGGTGGAACCTACATAGATTACAGCAGTGCCGGTTTCCATGTAACCATCACGGTAGAAAATTAATTTTGGTAATTATTGCATTTTTTGTGGAATGCAATGGTTATATAGAAAACAAAAAAATATTTTCAAGGAGGAAAAAAGATGAAAGCGAAACGGTTTTTATCAACAGTTGTAGCAGGCGCGCTTGTTGCGGCACAGATGGCTATGCCGGTTATGGCGGCCGATGGGGGAGAAGTAGAAGTAGATGTTACGACCAGGACGGCTGTGATCCGGGTAGAGGTTCCTACAACCCTGGCAATTGCAGTCAACCAGTTTGAGAAAGGAGATACAGGTTCCCAGGTTTATTCTGAGGCGTTTGATATTACAAACAAGAGCGAGATACCTGTAAAGGTAAGCGTAACCTCTACGGCCTCCTTAGACACAACCAGCCCCATTACCCTTACGGCAACCAAGGATGCAGCGGCAGAGGATACTTCTGTAGACGGAGCAGCCTGGCTGGCTGTTGCGGCAAAAACAAGCGCATCAAAGTATACGGAGGAAGCGGGAAAGGATGTCAAGGACTTAACGGAAGCCAACGCAAATGTTGCTACATTTGCACAGGGCACGGAAGCTGCAAAGAGCACAGCAAAAGCAGAGCAGACGTTCTATCTTGCGGCAGAGACAACTCCAACTGTAACATACACCAAGGTTGCACCGACTGATGCAGATGAATTGGCAGCTGCAAAGAAGATTTCATATGCAAAGTTTTATGAGCTGACAGAAATGACATTGACTGCAGGCTCTGAACAGGATGAACTGGATGCAGCTATTGCTGCCGGTGATTTATATCAGGAAGCTTCTGGTACTTTGACGCTTATTGAAAAGGGAGGAACTGTAACTTGGGCTTCAGGTAATAAGTATTATACGGCTGCAGCTGCAGAGACGCTTTCGAAAGACTTGGCTACAGGCAAAGCATATGTATATGGTGAGGCCGGAGCTGGTGGAGCGGCAGGCTTCCGGTATATCGGAAAACTGTCAGAAGGCAAGGAGACCTGGACAGCGTCTGATATCAGCAAGATTGTGATTAAGTACGACATTGCAGGAGTTACGGGAACACGGTATGCAGAAGTTGAGAGTGACTGTACTTATGGTCTGTATGCCGGTGTTGCGGGACCGCAGGTTACAGCTTCGGATGACGGTATTATTACAATCGTAAATCTGACTGCAGCAAATAACTATAAGGCATCAAATATTGTACTTGATGCAGAGACATATTCTATAGATACAGATAAAAATATGGTATGGGTTACTGATTCCTGGGATAAAGAAAATGGCGGAACTCTTATATTTGAATTGAATGATGCATGGAAGAATGCGGTAAAAGATGCAGCAAGCGCAAAGATTGTTGTTACTTTGACTGATGATTCTACTATAGAGACACCTATTACAATATCATAGGGAGAGATTGTAATACTTGCATGAAAGAAATAGAAAAGTAAGTATTGGATTGTTAAAACTTTTGAGATTTAATAGAGCGGACATAATTTTATAATATGCCCGCTCTATCAATTATAAGGCTTAAAAATGGAGTATGTTATGTTTCTATATAATGAGGATTTTTATAAGTTTATTGAAGAAAGCAAAATAGATGAGCAAATAATTATGCCATTGATTATACAATGGATATCGCCTAAATCAATTGTTGATTTTGGCTGTGGGGAAGGAAGATGGCTGGGTGAGGCACTGCGTCAAAATAGTGATATTGATATTCTGGGAATGGATGGCGCTTATATTAATAAAGAAAGATTAAATATACCAAAAGAGAATTTTAGGGCGGTTGATTTACGTGAGAATATTTTTCTGGAACAACGATTTGATTTGGCAGTTTCTCTGGAAGTGGCGGAACATTTAGAACAGAAATTTGCAGATGTTTTTATTGATAATATTACAAGGGCATCGGATCAAGTGTTGTTTAGTGCAGCAATACCTGGTCAGGGTGGAGAACATCATGTTAATGAACAGTGGCAGTCGTATTGGATTGAGAAATTTAAGAATCGGGGATATTACTGTGATTTTTCAGTACGAAATTATTTTTGGGATGATCAGAGGCTTAGTGTCTGGAGAAAACAGAACTTGCTATTTTTCTCAAAAGCAAAAAGGAATATTGCGCCAAAACGGCAGTTAGTAGACGTTGTACATCCGGAGGAAGCCCTTGAAAAGAAACGAGCTTTTGAAAAAACGTTGAACCATTATATTTTTTATCCAGAAGCAGCATTCAAATTAAAACAAGTTATTGAAAAATTAGCTGTACAAAATAAAACAATTGTTATCTATCCATATGGAAATAATGGGAAATTGTGTGAGAAAATTCTTCGGGATATGTATGAAATTGAGAATTATATATTAGCAGACAATATGGTTACAGAAAATGAAAAAAACATACTTAGAGCAGCGCAGCTAAAGAATAGAGCAAATGAAATTGTTGTAATTGATACTTGTAATAATCTGGCTGTACATAAAGAAGTACTGGATGAAATTCAAAGATATGTGAATGTAGAAAATATTTATTCTGCTTTTGATATTGGGGAATATAAATGAGAAAAAGTTTAATTGGATGGCTATACCATTGGGATGGGGAATATTTGTGGTGTTATGATGAAAAAATATGCGCTTTATCTAGGATCAATATAAATACACTAGATGTGGTATGCATGGTTTCTCCCATGGAAATTTTAAAAAATGGATGGTACAAGGCGGGCAATCTGGTTGGATGGGGAGATAAGATTATGATTGTACCGTTGGAAATAGGGAAAAAATGGGTGATATATGATAAGCAGAACGGTAATGTTGAGCATGACTTTTTTTGCACAGAAAGTTATCAGTCAATAGCAGGAAATGTGATTGGAGATAATTTTATTGTACTTCCATCTGATGTTTATAACCCTGTTTTAAGCATTAATTTGCATAAAAGAAAGGTTGTAAAGAAATTTGATTTGCGTAAGTTTGGTCTTGTAGCAGTAGATAATATGATAATTCTGGATGCAAAAGTGGTTGAAGGGAATCTTTTTTTCCTTATTAAAAATTCTTGTTTTTATGGAAGGGTTAATAATAAGGAGTTTCAGTTGATACAGATTCAAGGGGAAAGAGTATTAGAATGTGCAGATTTTTTTGAGAGTATTAATTGGGCAGTTGATCGTCATGGAAAGGTCTTGTATCAATTTGATCAAGAAGGAAATATATTGCGAGAGCTTTTTGTCAATGCAGAGACAGAAGTGGGAAGAATTGCTGTAGAAAATAAATTTGTATTTTTACTTCCTGCTGCTCAGCATCAGATAAAGGTTTTTGATACAGATAGAAATCGGATGGACAATATTAATAAATGGGAAGAAACGGAAACGCTGTCCATTATAGAAACTTTTGGTTCTGTAGGATACTGGGAATATTTTAAGAAAGATAGAGATTTATGGTTTTTGCCCTGGAGATATTCCTTACAAGTAGTCAATTTAAGTACATTTACTTGTAGTACAAAAGAGATTTTGTATGCGGATGATTTTTCGGAAAAAATGTATACAGAGTACTATAGGTATGTGCGGAAAGTAAAAAGATTTTTTTATTATGAGGATAAGAATCTAGAGAAATATTTAGCCTTGGATTTAATAAAGGAAAAAGAGTTTATTTTAGTTCAAGAAGGTGAAAAACATTTTGGCAAAAAGATCTGGGAAACTCTTAGGTAGTTACCAGGGCAGGAAAGCAGAGGCGTAATATGTTATCAGTGATTGTTCCCATCTATAACGCAGAAAAATATCTGTCAAGATGTATAGAAAGTATTATCAATCAGACTTACAGATTGTTTGAATTATTGCTGGTTGATGATGGTTCAACAGATAGAAGTTCTCAAATATGTGATGAATATGCCCAGTTAGATAGCCGCATTAAAGTAATTCATAAGAAAAATGAGGGTTTGGTGAAAGCCAGGAAAGAAGGATTACAGGAAGCCAGAGGTGAATATATCGCATTTGTAGATAATGATGATTGGATAGAGCTTGACATGTATGAGAACATGATAGATTCTCTTGAAAGTTCTGGAGCAGATTTTGTTGATACGGGTTATTTTTGTGAGAAAGATAATAGTTCGTATATCGAAAGAAAACTGGAGAGAGGAGTATACGAATTAGACAAATATATGAGACACAAAGTATTCTTGGCATTACTCGAGCTGGACGATTTTATGAATATCAGGCAAAGTATATGGTCAAAAGTTTTTAAAGCATCTTTAATAAAAAATTCCTATGCTAATGTGCCTGATAGGATGCAGAGTGGGGAGGATCTCATCAATATTGTGCACTGTATTTTGCAGTCAGGGAGGATAATTCAGACAGAAGGTGTGTTTTATCATTATAACTATCGAGAAGAATCACTTTCGCATTTGAGAAGTATCTCGTACATAAGACAACAGTTTGAAATTTGGAATTATTCAGGAAAACTTATATTAGCTAACGATGAGTTTATGCGGCAGGAAGATCTAGATCGTTGTTTGTTTTATAAATGGTATTCGGCATTTCAGTATCAGCTTTTTAACGAATTTGATTCTATACAGAATTATAGTTTTCCATGTATAGAGAAATTATTTGGGAAAAGAGTCGCGATTTATGGTGCTGGAAATGTAGGAAAGGATTACATAACACAAATATCCAAATACGAAAAATGTCATATTGTGTGCTGGGTAGACAAATGCTTTAAAAAAATGCAATTTCCGTATAGAAAGGTTATAGGAATAGAAGATTTTTTAAAAAAACAGTACGATATGGTTTTGATTGCTGTTGAAAAAAAAGAAATTGCAGAAGAGATGAAGCAATTTCTTATGGATAAAGGAATTAAAGAGAATAAGATTATATGGTGTAAACCGAATGCGATTATTTAATTAATTCTTTTCTAACAGATAAATAGGTTATTGGAGAAATTATAGATTATGAAACGTATTGCGATAATTGGTTCAGAGAGTTTTCTTGCAAGAAATTTTATCAAATATGTGGAACGAAAATATGAAAAAACAGAATGGAATTTGTATTTATATGATCGTGCAGAAAAATCGAAAAGCAAGAGGCATTATTATGTTCAGATAAATTTTGGTACTTTAGAAAGTATAAGAAAAATAGATTTTAGTGTGGATATTCTAATGATTTTCATTGGAAAGACCGGAGCGGTTCAAGGATTTGAAGATTATCAGCAATTTATCAAAGTGAATGAAATATTTTTCCTTAATATTCTAAACGTATATGTAGAAATCGGATCTAAAGCATTGATTATATATCCATCTAGTCGATTACTTTTTAAGAGTAATGAAAAAGCCCTTGTAGATGAATCCTCTGCTCTGGGGATGCGTTCCATCTATGCTGTTACAAAATATGCTGCTGAAAAGTACTTGGAAATATATCGCGACGTTTATGGTATAAGGTTTGTGATTCTTCGAATTTGTACACCAATCGGAACGATTTTGAAAGAATTTGGTAATTATGGAACGTTTGAGATTTTTAAAAACCAGGCAGAAAAAGAAGGTAAAATACGTTTGTTTGGAAATGGAGAACAACGGAAAACATTCACACACATACTTGATGTTTGTAAGGCTTTTGATTTGATCATTGAGAAAGGAAATCCGGATTGGGATAGATATAATCTAGGTGGAAAAGCTCTGGCATTGCGAGATATTGCAGGAAAAATAGCAAATAGAAGCAAGGTGCCTGTTGAAATGGTTGAATGGCCGGAGATTTATTACAAAGTGGATGGCGGGACAGTGGTTTTTGATTCGAGCAGGTTTGACAAAGAGTTCGGAATGGAATACAGGAATATTTTGGATGATGAAAAATAAGAGGGAGAAGATATTTCTATCTATGAAATTATTTTAAGAAAAAGAGTTTGTGAGGATTAGGTGAAAAATTATGTTCCTAAATGAACCGACAATATCTGTGATTGTTCCTGTTTATAATGCAGAACAGTACATTGAGGAATGTGTACAAAGTATTTTAAAGCAAAAGGGTAAAATGCTTGAAATTATTCTGGTCGATGATGATTCTTCAGATAAAAGCGGAAGCCTTTGTGATTTATTGGAAGTTAGATATGATTGTATTAAAACATTGCATATAAAGCATGGAGGGATTACGCAGGCGCGTTTGGCAGGAGTAAAAGCTTCTGTGGGGCAATGGGTAACCTTTGTGGATGCGGATGATTGGATCGCTGAAAACGCATATCAGGATTTGGATCTGTATGAGGATTGTGATGTAATCGCAGGGGGAATCTGCAGATATATAGATGCAAAGAAGCAAATTATGCAGGTGCCATATTTAAAAGAAGGGGTTTATGACAAGGAAAAAATATTGAGTGAAATTGTTCCGGTTATGTTGTGGTGTCCAAGGCTGGAGACTTGGGCTCTTGATCCAAGTCTCTGTACAAAGATATTCAAGAGAGGAATGATTCTGGATTATCTTGAAAGAGCATCGGGGGTAGGCAGTAACTATGGAGAAGACAGTATGGTGATATTTCCTATGATATTTGCGGTACAAAACATCCGGATAACAAGAAAAATATATTATTACCACCGACAGCGTCCGGCAGGTACGATTCCGCCTTATATCAAAGAGGAAGGATTTTTATCCAAACTGCATCAAGTATATGAATATTTAAAGCTTCAATTCCAAAAGACAGAATACTGGAATGTTATGAAAGGCCAGCTGGACTGTTTCTATATAAGCTCTGTGGAATTGAAAAAGTGCTGTTATGAATATCCTAAATTGGAATTTTCTGCAAATTTTCCAGTTGATAGAATTCCGCCGGGAAGCAAGGTTGTACTGTATGGGGCAGGCACGCTTGGGAAAGCATATATGGATCAAAATTCCTTATATCAATTTTGCATGATTGTTTCATGGGTAGATGCAGATTATAGGAAAAAGCAGGCTGGCTGTTATGAAATAGAATGTCCTGAGGCCATAAAAGGAATTTCGTTTGATTATGTTCTGATAGCCGTAGATGATTATTACAATGCCAGAGAAATTGTACGATATTTGAACAAATTGGGAGTGCGGAGGGAAAAAATTATATGGAACAGCACGAAAATGGACAAAAGAGGCTTTGAAGAAGTATATAAAGGCTTCAAAGGAGAGCTGATATGAAAATTGTAATTTTCGGCGTCGGAAGATTTTATCAGGAAAGAAAAGCATGGATACCAGCAGATATAGAGGTTGCAGCATTCCTTGATAATAATTCAAAACTGCAGGGACAATATATTGAAAATCGTATCATTGTCTCACCTTGTGAGGTCAGCCGCCTTTCTTATGACAAAATAGTTCTTATGAGCGTTAGTGAGGAATCCATGAAAAGCCAGCTGATTGAATTGGGAGTTAAGGAAGAGAGCATCTGGTATTGGGAACGTCTGGTTAGCGAAGCGTATCATGGCACATTTAAACTACATTGCGCAGTTAGGAATCCTATAAAAGGATATAAAAAGAAGATTCTGATTATTTCTACCGCTTTGGATTATAATGGGGGCACAATTGCAGCAGTATATGCGGCGAAAGCCCTTCAGGAGCGTGGAAATAACGTTCTGTTAGCAGCACCGAGAGGAAATAAAGATTTCATAAATGAAATAACAGAAGGCGGCATAAATCTTGCACTCTGCCCGGCACTGCCATATTTACATAAAGAGGAAATTTTTTTGATAGATCAGTTTGACGCAGTACTGGT
The DNA here is from genome assembly GCF_036941125.1 of Candidatus Merdisoma sp. JLR.KK011. Lineage (NCBI taxonomy): Bacteria > Bacillati > Bacillota > Clostridia > Lachnospirales > Lachnospiraceae > Candidatus Merdisoma > Candidatus Merdisoma sp. JLR.KK011. Next base: position 551,894 of record NZ_JAYWSZ010000003.1, read on the forward strand.
AAATGTATTTCAGATGCTGCTATGCGCTTATGAAATAAGCAAAATAAAACCTGTCATGTGGTGGATACATGAACCGGAGGGACTGTATAAAAGAACATTAACACGGTTTCAGAAATATATAAATCAAAATGAAAAAAGCACCATAGATATTTATGCAGTAAGCAATATTGCAAAGAGGAATTTTAATTTATATTTTCCAGACCGAATCAAAGAGACATTTTCTTATGGCATACCAGATGAAAATGACGGAAAGATTTTAAAAGGAAAAACGGAAGAATTGATTTTTGCAATTGTGGGAAATGTATGCCCGAGAAAAGCACAGGATGTTTTTGTAAAGGCAGCCAGACTGTTGAATGCAGTGGAAAAAGGGAAAGTGCAGTTTTGGATCATTGGTTTCGCCGGAACAGATGAATACAGCAATCAAATAAGAGAGATGGCGGCGGAAGATGAGACACTTAAGATAAAAGGGCTTTTTACAAGACAAAAAATGGAGGAAGCTTATAAAAGCGTGAATGTACTCGTGTGTCCGTCTTTGGAGGATCCTCTGCCTATAGTTGCGACAGAGAGCATGATGTGGGGGAAACCCTGTATTGTATCGGATGGAACAGGAACTGCACAGTACATAGAAGACGGTAAAAACGGATTTATCTGCAGAACCGGGGATCCGGAGGATTTATGTGAAAAAATGCGGTGGATAATTCATAACCAGGAAAAGCTGCCTGAAATAGGAAGAAAGGCAAGAGAAATCTATGAGGCGCATTTTTCAATGGAGAGCTTTGGGGAACGGCTAGAGACAGCACTGCAGGATACAATGGAGCATTGGTGCAATCAAAACCAGCAGAGCAAAAACGTATATGGAGAACAGCATGAAAAGACTGGGGATTTATGTAATATATGATGCCGAAGGAACGGTTGATCCATATATTGAAAGGGTTTTAAAGGAAATAAAGAGTTATCTGGCCCATCTTATAGTTGTCTGCAATTTTCCTAAGATAAAAAAAGGCACCGGATATCTGGAAAAATATGCGGATAAAATTGTATGCAGGGACAATCGGGGATACGATGCAGGGGCATACAAAGATATGCTGATGCCGCTTTTTGCCTCAGGTGTGCTGGAGGGCTATGAAGAGCTGCTTCTTGCCAATGATACCTTTTACGGCCCGTTGTATCCGTTTTATGAGATGTTCTGCAGAATGGAGCAGGAAACATGTGATTTTTGGGGCGTAACACGTCATCCGGGAAATACGGAAGGAATGGCAGATTTTTCTCATATACAAAGCTATTTCCTTGTATTTAAGAAAAGATTACTGCACAGCAGAGATTTTTATGATTTCTGGAATCAATTAAAATATCCGGAAGATCATTTGGAGGCAATCTGCTTTTTTGAGCTGGATTTAAACAGGTATTTGAAACGGAAAATGTATATTGGGAAAAGCTATATGGACTGGGTAGATCCTCAGTTTCAAGCAGAGCGCGGAAATAATCCGTATGGGATGCATGCCCTTGAACTTATCCGGGATATGAAGATCCCGGTTATGAAGAGGAAAGCCCTTTCTTTTGACAATAAAGGTTTTTTAAATGCGCTGCAGGCGTTTGGATATATTGGCAGAAATCTGGATTACAATGTCAGCCTCATTGAAAACCATATAAGGCGGATACACCATTATGCTGTCGGCGAGGCATCCTTTGATTATGAAGAACTGGAAGCTTTTTATGAAACCCATGAGAGGGTTTTCCTATACGGGAATGGCATCTGGGGAAAGAATCTGGATGCTTATTTTCAGTATAAGGGCTGGAAACTGGCAGGACATTTCGTCACATATCCGAAAGAAAATGAAAACTGTTTGAAATTTTCAGAGACAGAGCTCTCGGCAGCAGACGGAATCATTATTGCAGTCGGGACAAGCAGCGTAATAAAAGAAATACGCCATACGGTTCTGCAGAAATGCAGGAAAGAACAAGTGCTTTCTCCCAAAATCCGCGATTAGTCCAGTTAAGAAATGCCAGGTACTTTTGAAAAATGATTTCTGCTGAACAGTAAAGCTGCAAAGGCGCACGAGAGGAACATACATGAACGATTTTGCTTTTGAAAAGTGCCGCAGTGCAGGCGCTGTTTACATATATGGGGCGGGAACGGCAGCGAATATATTCTATCTGTCTTTATGCCAAAGAAATCTGCAGCAGAAGGTAGAGGGCTTTGTTGTTTCCAGAATGAATAACAACCAGGCAGATAAGTATGGTGTAAAAGTATATGAATTCTCCACTGTTATCCGCCATATGCGGCATGCTCTGGTGATCCTTGCCGTCCAGACTGCAGTAAAGGATGAAATCACATCATTCTTAAGAAAACATGGAATTCGAAATGTGGCCTGCCCGGATATGGAGGAACTGCTGGAAGCATTCTATAAGGAATTATGGCGGCTTCCAGTTCAGAAAGGGAAGATATTATTTCAGAATCACGGCGGCCTGGGATACGGCGGAAATCCAAAATATATTGCACAGAGCCTCATAAAGCAGGCTCGTACCCATGGCTTGGATCTGGTCTGGGCAGTTACAGGGGGAAGGTCTTATTATTTTCCGGATGAAATACGCACGGTAGAGATTGGCAGCAGAGCATACTACGAGGAACTGGCAGCCGCTCACATCTGGGTGGACAATATCAGAAAATCCTTTGATGCCAGGAAAAGGGAAGGGCAGTTTTATCTTCAGGCCTGGCACGGCGCTGCGCCGGGAAAAAGGGTGGAAGCAGATATTGAAGAGCTTCTTCCGGATTCCTATGCAGCCAATGCAAAACGGGATTCGAAGATGGCAGATGCTTTTTTGTCAGGGAGTGAATTTTATACCCAGTTATACCGGACATCCTTCTGGTACAATGGGATGATTTTAAAATATGGACTGCCCCGGCAGGATATTTTCTGGAATACAGATAAAGCAAGAGAACAGATCGCGGATTATTACCATTTGGATAAAGATGCATGGATAGCCTTATATGCACCCACTTTCCGGGATGATTTTGGGAATAGATGCTATGGCCTGGATCTGGCAGGCGTTTTGGAGGCGCTGTCGGCGAGGTTCAAAAAAGAATTTGTGATACTTGTAAGCCGTCACCCTTCCAACCGGAATATGAAATACCCTTTTGAGGGACATGCTGATTATGTTGACGTGGGGGATTATGAGGATTTTGAGGAGCTGCTGGCAGCATCCGATGTACTGATCACGGATTATTCAGGGTGTATGTATGACTTTTCCTTCTCCCAAAGGCCTGTTTTTCTGTACCAGCCGGATTTGGAGGAATACAAAGGGACGAGAAATTTTTATATTCCGCCCCAGAGGCTTCCCTATATCCAGGCTTGTTCCAATGAAGAGCTGGCTGAAAAAATAAGGAATTTTGACGAAGCGGCCTATAGGAAAAAATTGGAGCTGTTTATGAATTCCATGGGAAATTATGACGACGGACACGCAGCAGACAGGACGGCGGAATTTTTGCTGGACATAGTAATGAATGGGCCGTAGCTGCAACAGATGGGAGGAAATGCAGGGTGATTAGTGTAATTGTTCCGATTTACAATGTAGAAGCTTATTTACCCCAATGTATCGAGAGCATACTTCATCAGACATACACGGATCTGGAAATCATTCTGATAGATGACGGCTCCAAAGACGGCTGTGCCGGTATCTGTGAGGAATACAGACAAAGAGACTCGCGGATTGTTGTGATACATAAAGAAAACGGCGGTTTGGTCAGTGCAAGAAAGGCCGGACTGAAAGCGGCAGCAGGAGCGTATATTGCCTATGTAGATGGTGACGACTGGATAGAGCCGAATATGTATGAGTGCATGTATCACATAATGATAAATCAGAAAGTGGATGTGGTTATGTGCGGCCGTTATGAGGAGACCGGCAAGGCAGGACGGGAGGTTTTTCACGGAATACCGGAAGGCAGATATGGGAAGCAAGAGCTGCTTGGCGAGGTGTATCCCCGGATGATGGCAAAGGATGCTTTTTTTGAGTGGGGAATTTTTCCCGGTGTGTGGGACAAGCTGTTCCGCAAGGAGTGCCTGGAAAGGTTCCAGTATGAGGTGGATGAGCGGATTGTGATGGGAGAGGATGCGGCCTGCACCTATCCCTGCCTGCTGAATGCAGAAAGTATCTATGTTATGCAGGAGTGCCTGTATCATTACAGGCAGACGCCTGCCTCCATAGTTCGGAAAATACCAGATTCCAGGACGGAAAGAGAGCAGTTCCGCATTCTGTACCAGACCGTAAACAGGAGCTTTGAGCGTCATAAGGGCATCTTTGATTTGAGACAGCAGTGGAAAACCTATGTTTTGTTTCTGATGACAGCCCGGGCAGACGGGTTGTATGATGGATATGGGGAGCTTGATTTTCTGTTTCCCTTTCCCAGGGTGAAAAGAGGTTCCAGGATTGTTCTCTACGGTGCGGGAGCCTATGGGCAGAGGATATACCATTTTCTGAAGAAAACGGGCTTTTGTTCCGTAGCCGCATGGGTAGACCGCAATTACAAGGAGCTTGGGCGTATGGGGCTTCTGGTGGAGAGCCCGGAGGTAATTCCAGGCGTGTCCTATGATGCCATTGTGATAGCCAACACCTATGAGAGATCCAGAAAAGCGCTGTATCAGGATCTGATTGGAAAGTATCCGAAAGAAAAGGTACATATGCCGGATGTGGAGCTGATTTTTTCGGAGGAATCCATGAAAGCCTTTGGCCTGACGGAAAATGCCGGATAGAAAACGAGGAATAGCCATTGAACAGGCGGCCCGAAGTTGTTATACTAGAGACAACGGAGGGCTGCTTTTATCGTTAAGCGGCCATGAAAGGACGGTACGCATATGGCAAGAACCGTAGGAATCGGACTTCAGAGCTTTGAGAAAATAAGAGAAAATAATTGTTTTTACGTGGATAAGACGGGATTTATCAAGGAGTGGTGGGAGAACAGGGATGACGTTACCTTGATTACCCGTCCCAGACGTTTTGGAAAGACACTGATGATGAATACCCTGGAGCGGTTTTTTTCCACAGAGTATGCAGGGCAGGGCGAACTGTTTGAGGGGCTTGCCATCTGGGAGGAAGAGAAGTACCGGAAGCTTCAGGGAACTTATCCGGTGATATTCTTAAGCTTTGCGGAAATCAAGGAGAGTAACTATCAAGATGTCCGCAGAAGAATCAATCAGATACTGACAGGGCTTTATGCAAGGCACTATTATCTAAGGGACAAGGATGTCTTGACAGGGGCCGACAGGCGGTTCTTTGACAGCGTCCGGGAAGATATGGGGGATGTTGAGGCGTCCATGGCCCTTCAGAAGCTGTCGGAGTATCTGTACCGGTATCATGGAAAACGGGTAATTATTCTTTTAGATGAGTATGATACGCCTTTGCAGGAAGCTTATGTGGGAGGTTACTGGAAGGAGCTTGTATCTTTTACCAGAAGCTTTTTTAACACTGCATTTAAAAGCAATTCTAGTTTGGAACGGGCTGTTATGACAGGGATTACCCGGGTGAGCAAGGAATCTGTTTTTTCAGATCTGAATAATCTGACCGTTGTGTCAACCACCTCTGACGCCTATGCGGACTGTTTTGGGTTTACAGAAGAGGAGGTGTGGTCAGCTCTGGAGGAGTTCGGGCTTTCTGAGGAAAAAGCGAGGGTGAAGAACTGGTATGACGGATTTAGTTTCGGAAGTAAAAGAGACATCTACAATCCCTGGTCGATTCTGAACTTTTTGAAAACAGGAAAGATTTCTGCTTACTGGGCCAATACCAGCAGCAACAGTCTGGCAGGAAAACTGATAAAGGAAGGAAGCAGACGGATTAAGCTTATTATGGAAGATCTTCTGGAAGGAAAATCATTTCACACAGAGCTCGACGAACAGGTTGTATTCAATCAGCTGCAGGCCAGTGAAAACGCAGTCTGGAGCCTTTTATTGGCTGGCGGATATCTGCGTGTGGAAAAATTTTGGTTTAATGAGCAGTGGGGGCGCGAGGAGTACGATCTGACATTGACAAATAAAGAAGTGCGAACCATGTTTGAGGGGATGTTCCGGGAATGGTTTGCAAGTGATACAGTGGGATACAATGAATTTGTAGAAGCTTTGCTTCAAGGCAGTCTGGAAGAAATGAATAAATATATGAACGATATCACAGAGGAGACTTTCAGTTCCTTCGATACCGGGAAAAAGCCTTCTAAAACAGCGGAACCGGAGCGCTTTTACCACGGCTTTGTGCTGGGACTTTTGGCGGAGCTCCGTGGACGCTACATTCTGAGCTCCAATCGGGAGAGCGGTCTGGGGCGTTACGATGTGATGCTAGAGCCGGTGAAGGAAGAGGATGATGGGATTATTATAGAATTCAAGGTGTTCCGTCCTGGGAAGGAGCAGACCTTGGAGGACACGGTGCAGGCAGCCCTTGCACAGATAGAAGAAAAGAAGTACGCTTCCGCCCTGGAAGCAAAAGGAATCGCCCCAGAGCGGATTCGCCGGTATGGCTTTGCTTTTGAAGGGAAAAAGGTTCTGATCGGGTGATTATATCTCAAAGATGGAGCATGAATTATCAGAAAAAAGTGTATCCAAAAGAAAAGGTGCATATGCCGGATGTGGAGCTCATTTTTTGGAGGAATCCATGAGAGTCTTTGGCCTGGAGGAAACAGAAGAAAACACGGAATAATTATTGAATGAACAGCTCGAAGTTGTTATACTAAAGACAACGAAGGGCTGTTTTCATTGTTAAGCAGCCATGAAAGGACGGTATACATATGGAAAGGAAGATAGACAAGAAGATGTTCCGGTCTGTTATTATATATGGAATCGGACAATATTATAAAACCATAAAACCAGAGCTGTTTGCTCAAATAAAGCCGGACTATCTGTGCGACAGAAAATGGGATACGGATGCACCGGAGAGCTTTGATGGAATACCGGTTATCAGCCGGGAGAACTTGTATAAGCTGGAAAACAGCCTTGTGATCATATCGGGGGGGGCACCATGGACCAATGAATCTATAAGAAGCGACATGGCGCATATTCCCGGAGCAACGGTTGTTCATGTTGATGAGATAATCGGAAGACAGGTAAATATCACAGGCAAGATGCTTAAGAAAATGGAGAATAAGGGATATTACGAGGATTTTTGGGGAAACAGGGTTGAGTTTGATTCGACAGTTCCGGATACGGTTTCCATTATTTTTCGTGGAAGAGATAACAGGATGGTAATCGGCAGTCATGTTACAGCCGGCAGTCTGACGGTTGGTTTTGGGAACGGCGGTGTGTGCGTGATCGGGGACAGGGCAGAGATTATGGAAGCATATATTGCAGTGTCCGGAGCAAAAGTGATGATAGGAAAGGACAGTCTGATTTCTACAATGGTGCAGATACGGAACCATGACGGGCATCATATGTTTGATTTGGAAACGAAGAAGAGAATCAATCATCCTGCAGATGTTATCATTGGCGATCATGTATGGATCGGCTATAGAGCCATTATTCTGGCAGGGGCAAGGATCGGAGCAGGCTCTGTTATAGGGGCTGGGGCAGTTACCTCTGGTCAGTTTGGCGGGAATCTGGTAATAGCCGGCTGCCCTGCAAGAGTGATTCGGACGGGGGTATGCTGGAGCAGGGACGATACGGATTATTTTAATCACGAATCCTTGGATGCATGTTTGTCACAGGAGGCAGAAATGAAAGCTTTCTTATTTGACGAATTCCCCCCCATATGTTAAACTATAAAACAGATGTTATTACAGAAAAATGAATAAAGTACAGCAGAAAGTGTGCGTCCGCAGATTGCGGTTCACGAAGGGAACCACAGCATCCGCAGACGCAGAAAAGGGAATTGGGTTAGAATCCCAAGCGATCCGGTCACTGTAATTAGGGAGCCGAGTCCGGGAGCAGATGCTTCAGAAAGCCATTGCGTGCAAAGCGTGAGAAGGCAGGGCGAAGGCGGAGAACTATAAGTCAGGAAACCTGCTTTCTGCCAGCGGGGCTGCTGCAATATAGACAGGCGGCCTCCAGGGATTGAATGGGCTTCCGGTAAAAGCTGTTCGAGGAAAGAAAGAGACAGACAGGGCCCGTTTATGCCGCGGGCTCTTTTTTATAGTGTGTGTGGGCTGCTGCAATATAAGACAGCAGTTTTGGAAGCGGCGGAGTTAAGAAAATACAAGAGAAAGAGGTAGAGCTATGGTATCGTTTATTGGAGCGGGGCCGGGGGATCCGGAGCTTCTGACTATTAAGGGAAAGCGGCTGATAGACAGTGCGGATATTATTATCTATGCAGGGTCTTTGGTGAACCCTAAGGTGCTGGCGGATGCAAAGAAGGATGCATGTATTTACAACAGCGCGGGCATGACCTTGGAGGAGGTTCTGGCTGTGATGCAGGAAGGGGAGGCAGCCGGGAAAAAGGTAGTCCGGGTGCATACCGGGGATCCGGCTGTTTACGGGGCCCACAGGGAGCAGATGGACGCTTTGGATAAAATGGGGATTTCTTATGAGGTGATTCCCGGCGTCAGCTCTTTTCTGGCCGCAGCCGCAGCCTTGAAAAAAGAGTACACCCTGCCCGGCGTCAGCCAGACTGTTATACTTACCCGGATGGAAGGGCGCACCCCCATGCCGGAGGGAGAGAAGCTTTTAGATCTGGCAAGACACCAGGCTACCATGGTTATTTTTTTAAGTGTAGGAATGCTGGAGGAGCTCTGCGCTGTGCTGCGGCAGGCGTACAGGGCGGACACCCCGGCAGCGGTAGTATACAAGGCCACCTGGGAGGATGAAAAGATCGTCCGGGGCACCCTTACGGATCTGGCGGAAAAGGTGAAGGAGGCCGGCATACGAAAGACGGCGCTGACGGTAGTGGGTGATTTTCTGGGGGATGATTATGAGCTGTCTAAGCTTTATGATAAAACCTTTACCCACGAATTCAGAAAAGGAGTGGAGCCATAGATGGGGATTCAGCTTTTAAGTATCAGCCATAAGACGGCTCCCCTTGCCATACGGGAATTATTCGCTTTTACACAGGAGCAGCAGACGGAGCTTCTCGGGGCTTTGCGCTCTGAAGCTAAAGCGGCGGAAAGCGTGGTGATCTCCACCTGCAACCGGACGGAGATTTATACTTATTATACGAGGGAGGAACAGCGGCAGAAGCTGTTTTCCAGGATCCAGAGGGTTGTCCTTGAGAAGGCAGGCGCCCTTAAGGTAGATCACATTACCGATTATCTGCGGTTTTACCAGGGGGAGAAGGCAGTGCGCCATCTCTTTTTGGTGGCGGCCGGACTGGATTCAATGGTGGTGGGAGAGGATCAGATTCTGGGCCAGGTGAAGAAGGCCCACGGCCAGGCCAGGGAGGCCGGCACCACAGGAAAATATCTGAATACCCTGTTCCGCTACGCCGTAACCTGCGCAAAACGCATCAAAACGGATACGGAGCTTTCCAAAACCTCTGTTTCCACAGCCACCCTTGCCGTCAAAGCTGCGGAGGAAGCCCTGGGAGGCCTTGGGGGAAAGAAGGTTATGGTGATTGGGGGAACCGGGGAGATCGGCGGGATTGTGCTGAAGAATCTCTGCAGTATGAAGGGACTGCACATCTACAGTACGATTCGAAATATCACCTTGAGCCACGATGCCCATTTGAAAAGTGAGAGCAGTCAGGTGATCGATTACAAGGATCGGTATTCCTATGTGGATGAGATGGACGTGGTTATAAGCGCCACCTCAAGTCCCCATTATACATTGACTTACCATAAGATCCGGGAGCGGATACATACAGAAAAGCCCAGGGTATTCGTAGATCTGGCGGTGCCGGTGGATATTGAGGAAGCCGTGACGGAGATTCCGAGAACCTTCCTATACAATATGGATGATATGGAAGCCCTTGCAAAGGCGAACAACCAGGCTAAGAAGCAGGCGGCCAGGGAGGCGGGAGAGATTTTGAAGGAATATGAGGAAGAATTTATGTGCTGGATGATTTTCCAGCAGTCCATGCCCCAGATAGAAAAGACGAAGGAATGGATGCTTGCAGAGGCGGAGAAAAAGGGCTTTTCCAAAGCCATTGACAAACTGTTCTACCGCCTGCGGGAGCAGGCGTCCCCCGATGAACTGGAAGCCATTTTCCGGTGCCTGGGGGAAGAAGTTTAAACAGCATACTCCGTCTTTGGTACAGGATGGGAATATGCGGAACTTAATATAGGAGAACGAAAAATGGGAAAATTATACGTAGCAGGCTTTGGCCCCGGAGGACGGGAGCATATGACAGCCAAATGCATTCAAGTGATAGAAGAGGCAGATGTAGTAACAGGCTACACCACCTACATCAATCTATTAAAGGAGTACTTCCCGGATAAGAAGTACCTGTCCACCCCCATGATGCAGGAGGTAAAACGCTGCCGCATGGCCGTGGAGGAGGCGCAGAAAGACCAGGTGGTAGCCATGGTCAGCTCCGGAGACAGCGGCATATACGGGATGGCCGGAATCATCTATCAGATAGCGGAGGAAATGGGAGCGGACATAGAGATAGAAACCGTCCCCGGCGTGACGGCGGCAAGCGCGGCGGCTTCCGTACTGGGCGCCCCTTTAATGCATGATTTCGCAGTCATCAGCCTAAGCGATCTGATGACGCCTCTCGATCTCATCTGGAAACGCGTAGACTGTGCGGGCCAGGGAGATTTGATTGTATGCCTTTACAATCCCAAGAGCAAAAAGCGCACTTCCTACGTCGAGCAGGCAGCCGATATCCTGCTCCGATACCGCAAGCCCGGGACGCCGGCGGGAATCGTGCGCAATGCGGGGCGCAAGGACGAGAGCAGCCAGATCACCACATTAGAGCATCTAAAGGATGCAGAGATCGATATGTTCAGCGTAGTGATTATCGGAAATTCCCAGACGTATGTGAGCAAGGGACGGATGATCACGCCCAGGGGGTATTCCGTATGAAGATTCGCATAGGAACGAGAAAAAGCCGTCTTGCCTTGATACAGACAGAGCTTGTAAAAGAAAAGATAGAGCAGGCATTTCCGGAAGCAGAGGTGGAGGTTTTCAAGCTGTCAACCAAGGGCGACGAACAGCTGGATCGCTCCCTGACCTCTTTTGGAGGAAAAGGCGTGTTTACCAGAGAGCTTGAGGAGGCATTGCTTTTGGGCGAAATCGATCTGGCCGTGCACAGCGCCAAGGATATGCCCATGGAATTCCCACAGGGGCTGGAGATTGGGGCCGTCCTTGAGCGGGCCGATGTAAGAGATGTATTCGTCACAACAAGCGGCGTGAAAGCTGCGGATCTGCCGGCCGGAAGCATAGTGGGAACCAGCTCCCAGCGCCGTGAGCTTCAGATCAAGGCCATAAATCCGCTGGTACGCATCGCCCTCCTTCGGGGAAATGTGGAAACCCGGCTTCGAAAGCTGCGCAAGGGCCAGTATGACGGGATCCTGCTGGCGGCGGCGGGCCTGGAACGCCTCGGACTTCTAAAGGAGCCGGATCTGCATCTGGAATACTTAGATCCCGATACCTTTCTTCCGGCGGCAGGCCAGGGGATTCTGGCCGTGGAGGCAAAAGAGGGCCGTCTGACAGAGGTGCTTTCCGCCATTCACTGCCAGGAGGCGGCTCTGGCCCTGGAGGCGGAGCGCAGCTTTCTCGCAGGAATCGGAGGAAGCTGCAATGCGCCGGCTGCCGGTCTGTGCAGCTTTACGGCCGGGGAGATAGGGATGAAGGTGATGTTCGCCGGGGACGGAAAGCATCTAAAGTACGCTTCCTGCCGGAAATCTATCGAAGAGAGCCAGGCAGAGCTTTCCAAGGCAGAAGAAAGAAAGTCCCAGGACGGCTCAAAGCTTCCTGCGCCGGAACAAATGAGGCAGCTGGGGGCGGAAATGGCCGCCCGGGTAAAGCAGGGCAAGGTCTGGCTTCTGGGAGCCGGCCCCGGCGATCCGGCCCTTCTTACGGAAAAATGCCTTCAATGCCTGCGGACAGCCGATGTCATCGTCTATGACAACCTGGTATCTGCCTCCCTGTTAAATGAAGCCCGTCCGGACGCAGAGCTTATTTACGCAGGAAAACGCGCCTCCAACCACCATTTAAGGCAGGAAGAGACCAATGAGCTTCTGATAAAAAAGGCTTTGGAGGGAAAAGATACCGCACGCTTAAAGGGCGGAGATCCTTTTATCTTCGGACGGGGCGGAGAGGAAGCCCTGGAGCTTCGAAAAGCCGGAATTGAATTCGAGATCGTCTCCGGCGTATCTTCCTCCTATGCGGCAGCAGCCTATGCGGGCATTCCCGTAACCCACCGTGACTTTGCCTCCTCCTTCCACATCATCACAGGCCACGAGAGCAACACCAAGGAGGGGCTTGCGCTGAATTATAAGCTTCTGGCCCAGGAAGAGGGAACCCTTGCATTTCTCATGGGACTCGGAAACCTGCCTCGTATCACAAAAGAGCTGATCGCCGGAGGAAAAGATCCGAAGACCCCCGCAGCCGTGATCCAGGAGGGAACCACTGCCCGTCAGCGCACTGCAGTGGGAACCCTGGCAACCATTGAGGAAGAAGTGAAAAAGGCCGGAATCAAGACCCCGGCGATTATCCTAGTCGGAGAAGTCATATCCATGAAGGAAGAGCTGGACTGGTTCGGCCGAAAACCGCTCTTTGGCATCCGCGTCCTGCTGACGGGGACAAAAAGCATGTGCAGGAAGCAGCAGGAGGTCTTAAAAGCCGAAGGGGCAGAAGCCGTTTCCTTCAGCCTTATCCGCACAAAGCGGCTTCATTCCCAGGCTCTTACCAAGGCAGTAAAGGAGCTGGGAGGCGGACAGACAGCGGAAAAGACAGCTTCTGCCAAAGAAGGTGAGCCCGGCCTCCATGCCAAGGGCAGTACCTGGCTTGTGTTCACAAGCAGCAGCGGCGTAGACTTTTTCTTTGAAGAACTAAAGGAAAACCGCAAGGACATCCGAAGCCTGGCAGGAATCCGCTTCGCCGTCATCGGAAGCGGAACGAAAGAGGCCCTGGAGGCAAAAGGCATCTATCCGGACTTCGTGCCGTCCCGTTATTCCAGTAAGGATCTGGCCGCAGAGTGGATTCCAGGCCTGACAGGCAAAGACCGGGTGCTGCTCCTGCGCGCAAAGGAGGCGTCCAGGGAGCTTACGGAGGCCTTGGAGCAGGCAGAGATCCCCTATCAGTCCATTCCTCTGTACACCACAGAAACCGACCGGAGAAAGGAAGAGGAATTGAAACGGATGCTTCCAAGCGTCGACTACATTACATTTGCCAGCGCGTCGGCCGTAAAAGCCTTTGTCAGCATGGCGGGAGATTTGAGCGGCCTTAAGGCAAAGGTTATCTGCATCGGCCCGGTGACAGAGCGCGAGGCCCGGAAGGCAGGCTTACAGGTACGCAGGAGCGCCGTAGACTATACGGCAGAGGGAATCCGTGACGTCCTTTTGAGGGAAAAGCAGTTGACATAAGCAGCAGCCCTTGTGGGAAGGGAAAGCGCAAAGAAATCTGCAAGCCCATTGGCTTGAGACATTAGGAGACAAACATGAAACCGGCACAGCAGACAGGATCACAACAACCCATACACGGAGGCGACCGCTACGGAGCATCCCTGGAGACCCATTTTTCCCAGGAAGAGCTCCTGGACTTTTCTGCAAACATCAATCCTCTAGGGATGCCAGAGAGCATAAAAGAAGCAATTCTCACCGGACTTACGGCTTCCCTCCATTATCCGGATCCCCTCTGCCGCCGCTTACGGGCAGAGCTGGCGGAAAAAGAAGGCGTAGAGGCAGAAAGCATTCTCTGCGGAAACGGAGGCGCCGATCTCATCTACCGTCTGGCATACGCCCTAAGGCCAAAGCAGGCCCTGGTAACGGCTCCGGCCTTTGCCGAATATGAAGAGGCCCTGCAGCAGGCGGGGGCCCAGGTTCGCCGCTACAGGCTTCCGGCCTCCATGGAGCTTGACAGGGCATACCTGCAGGCCGTCACAGAAGACCTGGATCTGCTTTTTATCTGCAACCCCAACAATCCCACGGGACTGCTGACCGGCCGGCTGCTCCTTCTGGAGATACTGGAAAAAGCAAAAGCCCTGGAGATCTGCGTCTGCATCGACGAGTGCTTCCTGGACTTTGTAAGAGAAAAAGAAGCTTACACCTTGACGGGAATGCTTGCAGACTACCCCGGCCTGCTGATTCTCAAATCCTTTACCAAGCTCTACGCTATGCCCGGTCTGCGCTTAGGCTACCTCCTGTCGAAGAACCAGGAGCTGCTGGAACGCATCCGGCAGGCTGGCCAGCCCTGGTCTGTATCCGAACCGGCCCAGCAGGCTGGGATAGCCGCCCTTGGGGAAAGGGATTTTCGCCAGCGCACCCTTGCTTTCGTAGAAAAAGAGCGGGAGCGCTTGCAGACTGCTTTGATAAAGCTGGGCTGCACCGTATGGCCCGGAAAAGCCAATTACCTGTGCTTCCGAGTCCCGGGCGAGCCAGAACTCTATGAAAAACTCCTGGAAATGGGAATCCTGATCCGACGCTGCCAAAATTACCATGGCCTCACAAAGGAGGACTACCGGGCAGCCGTGCGCACCCCCGAAGAAAACAGCCGCTTCCTGCAGGCAGTAGACGAAATCCTCACAGCCGGCAGAGCGCCGCATACAAAACCACAGTCTTCACAAAGGAGCAGAAAATGACCCACACCGCAAAAACCATTATGATCCAAGGCACCACCTCCAACGCCGGCAAAAGCTTTCTCACTGCTGCGCTCTGCCGCATTTTCCGGCAGGACGGCTACCGGGCAGCTCCCTTCAAATCCCAGAACATGGCCCTGAACTCCTACATCACAAAATCCGGCCTGGAAATGGGACGCGCCCAGGTTATGCAGGCCGAGGCCGCCGGAATCGAGCCGGCGGTGGAGATGAATCCCATCCTTCTAAAGCCAACCAGCCATACCGGCAGCCAGGTCATTGTAAACGGCGAAGTCCTGGGAAATATGAGCGCCGCGGACTACTACGCCTACAAGCCCCAGCTTATCCCCCAGGTAGAAAAGGCCTTTCAGAAGCTTTCCGGGGAATACGATATCATCGTGATCGAGGGCGCCGGAAGCCCGGCAGAAATCAATCTGAAGGACAATGATATCGTAAACATGGGAATGGCAAAGCTGGCCAAGGCTCCTGTGCTCCTGGCCGGAGACATCGACCGGGGCGGCGTCTTCGCTTCCCTTTACGGCACCGTAAAGCTCTTAGAAGAAGAGGAGCAGCGGCGCATCAAGGGCCTTATTGTCAATAAATTCCGGGGAGATGTAGAAATCCTGCGTCCTGGTCTGAGGATGATTGAAGAAAAGACAGGAATCCCCGTAGTCGGCGTGGTTCCCATGACTCCTCTTGATCTGGACGACGAGGACAGCCTGTCCGAACGGCTGAGCCGCAGGGAGGCACAAGGGGCCGTAGACATGGCAGTCATTCATCTGCCCCACATTTCCAATTTTACGGATTTCAATGTCTTTGAAGGAATGGAGGGCATTTCCCTCCGGTACGTGAAGCAGGCAAAGGATCTTGGACAGCCGGATCTCATCTTCCTGCCGGGAACGAAAAATACCATGGGCGATCTGCGCTGGCTTAGGGAATCCGGTCTGGAAGCGGCCATACTGCGCCAGGCTGGGCAGCATACGCCTATTGTGGGCATCTGCGGCGGTTATCAGATGCTGGGGGAACAGCTTGAGGATCCAAAAGGAGTGGAGCAGGGCGGTTCTATGCGCGGCATGGGGCTTTTGAATGCCCGGACGGTTTTTCTGCCGGATAAAACACGTACCCAGGTGTCCGGCCGTGTTATCTGGGATCGGGACGGAGCAGACAGCGCTGAGGGGAAGGAGGTTCGGGGCTATGAGATCCACATGGGCAGGACAACCAGCCTGGGAGGCTGCCGGGAAACCATCCGTCTGGAGGACGGACGCGTGGACGGCCTTTGCAATGAGAGGGGTACGGTGTTCGGCACATATCTTCATGGAATCTTTGATTTCGGGGATCTGGCGGCCCTGGCGGCTGTACGGCTGATGCGGAAAAAAGGTCTTGACCCGGGAAGCTGGCATTTTGATCCGGAGGCACATAAGCAGCAGGAGTATGATAAGCTGGCGGATTTGGTGCGCAGTTCCTTGGATATGGACAAAATTTATGAGATACTGGAGGCAGGAATTACATGTTAGAGAAAATACAATTTGTTAAGCCGGAAATGATTGAAGCCCGGAGTATGGAGATGATCACAAAGGAGCTGAAGGGAAGAACCTGGCCCGAGCCGGAATTTTCCGTTGTAAAGCGGTGTATCCATACATCGGCGGATTTTGACTATGCGGATAATCTTTGCTTTTCCGAGGGAGCGGCCGCTCTGGCGGTGGAGGCTCTTAAGAAGGGCGTGTCCATTGTGACGGATACAAGGATGGCTGCTTCGGGGATCAACAAGAGGCGGCTTGCAGAGTATGGGGGAGAGGTTCACTGCTTTATGGACGCGCCGGATGTGGCAGAGGAGGCCAGGGAGCGGGGCTGCACCCGGGCGGCTGTCTGCATGGAACGGGCGGCGGCTCTTCGGGAAAATCTGGTGATTGCGGTGGGAAATGCGCCTACGGCCCTGATTCGGCTTTACGAGCTCATTCAGGCCGGGGAGATTCAGCCGGTGCTGATTGTAGGGGCGCCGGTGGGGTTTGTGAATGTGGTGGAAGCCAAGGAATTGATTATGACAGCCGGAGTGCCTTTTATTGTCCCCAAGGGGCGTAAAGGGGGGAGCAATATTGCGGCGGCTGTCTGCAATGCGCTGTTGTATCAATGACAACGCTGCGAGAGCTTTCAGGAGATCAGGAGGTTGGTGTGATGGAATTGTTTGAGACGCTTCAAAAGTATATAGAGGAGATCCGGCCTTTGGATGAGAGGGCTGTGGAAGAAGCCTGGGGGCGCTGGGATTCTTTGTGCAAGCCTTTACGGGGGATGGGAAAGCTGGAAGAGATGGTAGTTCAGCTTGCCGGGATTTACGGGACGGCCCATCCAAAGGAGCTTAAGCCTGTGGTCGTGATTATGGGGGCGGATAACGGAGTTGTGGCGGAAGGGGTCAGCCAGACCGGGAGCGAGGTGACGGCCCAGGTTCTGGAGAATATGGGAGAACGGATTTCTTCCGTCTGCATCATGGCGCGGACACAGGGGATTGAGATTATTCCCGTGAATATCGGGATGCTGGTAGACGGAAAACATCCGCGGATCTGGAACCGGGTCGTGCGCTATGGGACGGAAAATATCGCCAAGGGGCCGGCTATGACCCGGGAAGAGGCGGTTCAGGCCATTGTGACAGGGATTGAGGTTGTGAAGGAGCTTTATGAGAAGGGATTCCGGATGGTGATTACCGGGGAGATGGGAATCGGGAATACTACCCCAAGCTCGGCCATGGCTTCGGTTCTTTTGTCCCGGGAAGTGGAAATGATGACGGGACGGGGAGCGGGACTTTCCAGTGAAGGGCTGGAACGGAAGATTCAGGTGATTAAGAGGGCCATTGAAGTGAATCAGCCGGATAAGGAGGATGTTCTGGATGTGCTTGGCAAGGTGGGGAGCCTGGATATTGCAGGGATGATTGGCTGCTATATCGGGGCGGCCGTCTGCCGGGTTCCGGCGTTGATTGACGGATTTATTTCGTCGGTGGCGGCTTACTGCGCGGCCCTTCTGGCTCCAGAATGCAAGGCGTATATGGTGCCCACCCACTGCTCTGCGGAGCCGGCGGGACGGCTTCTTTTAGAAGCTCTGGGAATGGAGGCCCCGATCCAGGCCGGTATGCATCTGGGAGAAGGCACCGGGGCAGTGACGGCCTACAGCTTGTATCAGTATGCCTTTGCCCTGTACGAGGGCCTTCCCGGCTGGAACGATGCGAAGGTGGAGGCTTATGAGCATTTGAAATAGGGCCTTTTTGGAGGAACGGTATTTTTGAAGTAAGGAGCGAGTGAATGCAGATTATCATTTCACCGGCAAAGCAGATGCGTGTGGATACGGATTCCATAGAAGCAGAGGGACAGCCTTTCTTTTTGGAGGAGACAAAGAAGCTCTTAAGCCGCCTGAAGACTTTTGACAGGGGAGCGCTCCGGGAACTGTTTCGCACCAATGAGAAGATTACAGAGGAAAACTATCTAAGGTACGCCTGTATGGATCTGGAAAAGGGAAGGACGCCTGCATTGCTTTCCTATGTGGGGCTTCAGTACCAGTATATGGCGCCGCAGGTATTTACGGTGGATCAGTGGGAGTATGTGAGGAAGCATTTGTGGATCTTAAGCGGATTTTACGGGATGCTGCGTCCAAAGCAGGGGATAACGCCCTACCGGCTGGAGATGCAGGCGCGGCTTTCCGTGGGGGAAGCGAAGGATCTCTATGCCTTCTGGGGAGACAGGCTTTATAAGGAGCTGGTAAGGGAGGAACAGGTGGTTCTGAATCTGGCTTCAAAGGAGTATTCCAAAGCCATAGAGCCTTATCTTAAGCGAGAGATCCGGTATGTGACCTGTGTGTTTGGAAGCCTGCAGGAGGGGAAGGTCAAGGTGAAGGGGACGGAAGCCAAGATGGCCCGGGGCGAGATGGTACGGTGGCTTTCCATGCAGCAGATAGAAGAGCCGGAGGACGTCCGGAAGTTTGAGGGGCTTGGGTTTTCTTACTGTGCGGACAGATCCGGGCCCGGTGAGTATGTGTTTTTGAAAACAGGAGCTTAGACAACAGGGAAGACAGGCTCGGAAAGATAAGAAGCAGATGTTAGATCAATACATTTACAAAAACAATCAAAAAATGCGCCTGGGCTATACGACCGGTTCCTGTGCAGCCGCAGCGGCAAAGGCGGCGGCGCAGATGCTCTTTACAGGGAAGCCGGTGCATAATATAGAACTGATGACGCCAAAGGGCATTCTTCTGAATCTGGAAGTTCTGGATATAAAGATTCCATTTTCCCAAGACACGGTTTCCTGTGCTGTAAAAAAGGATGCGGGAGACGACCCGGATGTAACCGACGGCCTCAAAATATATGCTGCGGTGCATAAGACACCAGAGGAGGGGATCCGCATTGACGGGGGCGAGGGCGTAGGCCGGGTAACCAGGGAAGGGCTTGAGCAGCCCGTGGGAAGCGCTGCCATCAACAGGGTTCCCCGGGCTATGATACGGGAGGGCGTGGAGGAAATATGCAGCTGTTTTGGATATGAGGGAGGGATTTCCGTAATCATCTCGATTCCCGAAGGCCGGGACCTTGCCAAGAAAACCTTTAACCCCAGGCTGGGGATTGAGGACGGCATCTCGGTTCTTGGCACAAGCGGAATTGTGGAGCCCATGAGCGAGGCTGCGCTCATTGAAACAATCCGCATGGAGATCCGCATGCAGCAGGCCCGGGGAAACAGGTATCTGGTATTGGCCCCCGGCAATTATGGCTTGGATTTTCTGAAAGAATATAACCCGAAGCTGCTGGAGCAGTGCGTGAAGTACAGCAATTTTCTGGGGGAAGCCCTTGACGCTGCGGCAGAATACGGTTTCCGGGGTGTGCTTGTGGCAGGACATATCGGCAAGCTGGTGAAGCTGGCCGGAGGAATCATGAACACCCACTCCCACAACGCAGATGCCAGAATGGAGATTCTTACCTCCCATGCAGCCGTACTGGGAGCCGGAGCGGATACGGCCAAGACCCTTATGGCCTGTGTGACCACCGACGAGGCCGTGGAGCTTCTAAAGGCTGCCGGGCTTTTGGAGGGAGTGATGAGCCGCCTCATGGAACGGATGGAATTCTACGCCAGTCACAGAACCGGCGGCGCATTTCCCTGCGGTGTGATTACCTTTTCCCAGAAGCATGGAATCCTGGGAAGATCGGCCCATGCGGAGGAGATACTGCAAAACTGGAATATTAAGGAACTGGAATAAAAACATTATGAAATTAGCTATGATTGCATTTACCCGTGCCGGCTGCCGGCATGGGGAAAAGATACGCAAGGTTATGGATTCCAGAGGCAATTCATGCGAGATCTGTGCAAAAGGAAGAGAGGCAGCTTCCTGGGGCGTTCCCGTTCTGGAAGAACCTTTAAGAGAATGGACGAAGCGGCAGTTTGCGTCCCAGGATGCCCTGCTCTTTATCGGGGCCGCCGGAATTGCAGTCCGCGCCATTGCTCCTTTTGTGGAGAGCAAGGCATCGGATCCTGCGGTGCTGTGCATGGATGAACAGGGAAGGTTTCTGATTTCTCTTTTGTCCGGCCATCTGGGCGGAGCCAATGAGCTGACCCGGGAGCTTGCCGCCATCTGCGGCTCCATACCGGTGATTACAACGGCTACGGACGCAGGCGGACGTTTTTCCGTAGACAGCTTTGCCAGGAAAGAGAATCTGTATCTGGATAATCTGAAGCTTGCCAAACGGATTTCCGCCCAGGTGCTGGAAAAGCGCCCCCTAGGGCTTTACAGTGATTTTGAGCTGTCCGGGCAGGTGCCCGTAGAGCTGGCTCTTGGAACGAACAAGGAGCTGGGAATCAGCATTTCCCTGGACGACAGCTGCAATCCGTTTCCTATGACCCTTCACCTGGTGCCTCGGATTACAGTTCTCGGCATTGGATGTAAGAAAGGAACTTCAAAGGAGCAGATAGAAGCCCTGGTAAAAAAGGTTATGGCCCAGAACCAGATTTCCATGCACAGCATCAGACGGGTAGCTTCCATTGACTTAAAAAAGGAAGAGCCGGGACTTTTGGAGTTCTGCGAGGCTTATACAGCAGAATTTCTCACTTACAGCAGGGAGGAGCTGGAAGGGGCGGCCTGTGAGGAGGGCTTTCTGGAATCCGCATTTGTAAAAGAGATAACCGGCCTGGGGAATATATGCGAGCGCAGCGCCCTCAAAGCCTCCGGCCGGACAAAGCTGCTCCAGAGAAAGACAGCGGAAAACGGCGTTACCGTTGCAATAGCACTGGAAGAATACGTGGTAAGATTTTAAACAAAAACAGCAATACCCGTGAAGGATTTACGGGCTCATGCTTCTGAGACCGGAAATACTTCTGTACGGAATGCACTTCATGGGTACTGCGGAACTAGGATAAAAAAGGGTATGAAACAGATAATTGTATTTGCAGGAACAACAGAGGGGCGTCAGCTCAGCGAATGGCTCGCCGGGGAAGGACTGGAGGTTCTTGCCTGCGTGGCAACCGAATACGGGAGCCATCTGGTGAGGGAAGAAGATCATCTTCATGTACGCCAGGGCCGTCTGACCCAGGAAGAAATGGCACAGCTTTTGGAGGCAGAGGGGCGTCCTTTGGTATTGGACGCTACCCACCCTTATGCCACAGAGGTATCCCGTAACATACGGACAGCCTGCAAAGAGGCAGATTGTGAATATCTCCGCCTTATCCGGGCTGAGGATAGAAAGGGAGAACAGGCAGGAGAGGACTGTATAACTGTAGGAAGCGTGGAGGAAGCAGCCGCCTATCTGGCCGGAACGACAGGACGGATTCTGACGGCCACTGGAAGCAAGGAGCTTCATCATTTTACAACTCTGCCCGATTACCAGGAACGGGTCTATGCCCGGGTTCTCGCATCCAAAGAGGTGGTAGAGCATTGTCAGAGCCTTGGATTCCTGGGACAGCACCTTATCTGTATGCAGGGCCCCTTTTCCAAGGAACTGAATACAGCCATGCTCCGCCAGTTCGGCGCTTCCTGGCTTGTGACCAAGGAGTCCGGAAAAGAAGGCGGCTTCGGGGAAAAGCTTTTGGCAGCACGGGAAGCCGGGGCGAAGGTGGTGCTGATCGGAAGGCCTCCGGAGCAGGAAGGACGTTCCGTGGAAGAGGGAATTGCGCTTTTGCGCAAGCGCTTTTCTCTGAAAAGCTATCCGAGAGATAGATTCCAGGAAAGACGTGCATTTTTGGCGGGAATCGGCATGGGGCCCCAGGAAAATATGACAAAGGAGGCCTGGGCAGTCTTTGAGCAGGCCGACTGCATTCTGGGAGCAAGGCGGATGATTGAAGGCTTCGCCCCTTTGCAAAAGCCTATGCTGGATGCTTACGACCCGGATGAGATGCGCGCTTATCTTCAGGAACACCCAGAGTACCAAAGGATTGCCATAGCCCTTTCCGGGGATGTGGGATTTTACAGCAACGCAAAGCGGCTGCTTGCGCTATTTGAGCAGGAGGGCATTAAGACAGAGCTTCTGCCCGGCATATCCTCTGTGTCCTATCTGTGCAGCAGGCTTCGGATTGGCTGGGAGGATGTGAAGCTGGTAAGCATTCATGGCCGCAAGAGCAATCTCATAGGGGCTGTCCGGGAGAATTTCCGCACCTTTACCCTTCTTGGCGGAAAAGACAATGTGCAGGCATTATGTGATGAGCTTCTATACTATGGCCTGGAACATGTGGCGATCTATGTGGGAGAGCGGCTCGGCTATTTTGAGGAGCATATCACAAAAGGAAGTCCAAAAGAGCTTAGGAACATCACCTTTGACGGCCTCTGTGCGGCTCTTATTGAAAATCCCGGTTATAAGGGCGGCGCGGTCTCCTGCATTCCCGACGAGGCATTTCTTAGGGGAAAGGCGCCTATGACCAAGAGCGAGATCCGCTGCCTTTCTGTGGCAAAGCTTGGACTTGCGCGGAATTCCATGATCTACGATATCGGCGCCGGAACGGGATCCGTCAGCGTGGAAATGGCGCTGCAGGCGCCGGAGGGGACGGTCTGGGCCATTGAAAAGGAAGAGGAGGCTGCCCGTCTTATCAGAGAAAATGCCCGAAGGTTCCAAACCTCCAATGTGAAGGTCATCGAAGGCACGGCGCCGGAGGCGCTGGAACAGCTTCCGGCTCCCACACATGCATTTATCGGCGGCTCTTCCGGGAATCTGCGGGAGATTCTTACGCTTCTGCTTAAGAAAAACCCAGCTGTCCGGGTGGCAGTAAACGCAGTAACGCTGGAAACCGTGGGCGAGGCAGTGCAATGCTTTAAGGAGCTTCCCTTTTCCCATGTGGAAACCGTACAGGTGCAGCTTTCAAAGGCAAAGACTCTGGGCCGGTATCAGCTGATGACAGGCCAGAATCCCGTGTATATTTTTACAGCCTGTGGGAACCGGCAGGAGCAGGAGCTTCCAGACTGAGGAATCCGGTATGCGCACTGCTTTAGAGCAATGGAAATTTAGGAGAAAACATAGATGAAACTGCCAAGAATCATGCTGGCCGCTCCGGCCAGCGGAAGCGGAAAGACTTTGATCACCTGCGGAATTCTCAAAGCCCTGGTAAACAGAGGATACCGGACGGCTTCTTTTAAATGCGGCCCGGACTATATTGATCCGATGTTTCACAGCCGTGTTATCGGCACACGCTCCGGCAGTCTGGACACCTTTTTTACGGAAGAGAAGATCACCCGTTATCTCTTTGGAAAGGCTGCCCAGGAGGCGGAGATTTCCGTGGTGGAGGGGGTCATGGGCTATTTTGACGGCCTGGCCGGCATTTCCACAGCGGCAAGCTCGGCGGATGTAGCCGGAACACTGGACATTCCGGTGGTTCTGATTGTAAACTGCCGCGGCTTAAGCGTCTCCCTGCTGCCGTTGATCCAGGGCTTCCTGGAATTTGAAAAGCCCTCTCATATCCGGGGAATTATTTTAAACCAGGTGTCTGAGGGCATGTACCCGGATTTGAAAAGAATGGTGGAGGAGCATTTTCCCTTGAAGGTTCTGGGGTATGTGCCGAGACTTCCGGAGCTGACCCTGGAAAGCCGCCATCTGGGCCTGGTACTGCCGGGAGAGATCGAAGCCCTCCAGGAGAAGCTTCAAAAGCTGGCAGAGCGTCTGGAGGAAACGCTGGATCTGGACGCATTTCTGGCTATGGCAGCGGCAGCGCCCAGCCTGGAATATGAAGCGCCCCAGGTTCCCGTTTTGAAGAATCCCGGAAGTGTGGCCCTTGCAGTGGCGGAGGACGAGGCGTTTTGTTTTACCTATCGGGACAATCTGCAGCTTCTGGAGGAAATGGGCGCCCGTCTGGTGCGCTTTTCACCCCTCCATGACAGGGAGCTTCCAGAAGGAATCCAGGGGCTTATCTTAAGCGGCGGTTATCCAGAGCTTCACGCAAAAGCTTTGAGTGAGAATGCCTCCATGCGGGCTTCCGTTTGCAGGGCGGTTCGGGGAGGGCTTCCCTGCATTGCAGAATGCGGCGGCTTTCTCTATCTGCACAAGAGTCTGGAAGGAGCGGACGGCAGGGACTATCCTATGGCAGGCGTTCTGGATGCAGGGGCCGGCCGGAGGGAGAGGCTGACCAGATTCGGCTATGTAACCCTGGAGGCCCTGGAAGATCAGATGCTGTTTGAGAAGGGGGCAGAGATAAGAGGCCATGAATTTCACTACTGGGAGAGTGGAAACTGCGGCTGCAGTATGAGGGCGAAAAAGCCTTTGCGGAAGCGGAGCTGGAAATGCGTGCATGGAAGCGAGACCTTATATGCCGGCTTTCCCCATTTATTTTTCTATTCCAACACCAAAGCAGCCTGGAATTTCCTTAGGAAATGTGAGGAGGCCTCATATTTATGCTGATCGTTTTGAGGAAATATGAGGAGGCTTCATATTTATGCTGATTGTTCTAGGGAAATGTGAGGTGACGCCATGTTTGTGCTGATTACCGGAGGAAGCGGAAGCGGAAAATCGGAGTATGCGGAGAACCGGGCCGTAAGGCTTTCGAATGAAACAGGGCTTCCCCTCTATTATATAGCCACAATGAAGCCCTTCGGAGAGGAAGGCAGAAAACGGGTGGAACGCCACCAAAAGCTCAGATCCGGGAAAGGGTTTCTTACAGTGGAACGTTATGTAAACTTGAAAGAACTGAAGCTTCCAAAGGAAGGCGTCGTTCTTTTGGAGTGTCTTTCCAACCTGACGGCAAACGAAATGTTTGAGACCGGCGGCGCAGGAGAGCATACCCCGGAGGAGGTTCTTTTGGGAATCCAGGAAATCCGGTCAGCCAGCAGGCATTTGATTGCAGTTACCAATGACATCTTTTCTGATGGGATCCGATACGATAAGACAACAGAGCAGTATCAGCGGTATCTGGGCTGGATTAACCGGAAGCTGGCAGAAGAGGCGGACGAGGTAACAGAGATTGTGTGTGGGATTCCTTTATGCTGGAAAGAGTAATATCTCTTAAAATGCACAATCGATTTGTAGGCACATGTTCTTGTGGCTGGTAATATAGGGGTAGAATGTTGATTGAAAAACAGAAGTGTCCGTGAAAAGCAGTAACGTCGTTAGATTAGGAAAGATTCCAAAGAGATAAATCGACGATTTCAAGGCATATAAAAAATGTCTTTTCTGAAGGTAAACTGGTGAGAGAATCAGTTGTTGCAAATTTTGCAACAACTGCGGCAGAGGTTATTTACACAAGAGCAGATGCTAAAAAAGAGTTTATGGGCCTTACAACATTTGCCGGAAATCAGCCAACATTGAAAGAGGCTGTTGTTGTGAAAAATTACCTGGATGAAAAAGAACTTCGTGCTATGGGACAACTTGTTTCTGGGCATAAATGATGTTTTGGAGAGTTGGAGAAGATAAAAATATTGAGCAAGCTTGTAGTGGAGGATGATAAGAAGGGGAACAGGATATGGAGGTGAATAAAATGCCGAAGAGAACAGAGATAGTCATGGATGAATATATTGGTGTTTTTGGAAAAAAAAGAGCGAATTACACAAGCACAGTATCAGGTAATGACAAATGCAAATGTTGAACGCAATATTTTGTTTTGGAACATAGGAAAGGTACTTCTCCAATACAGTCAATGGGGTAATAAATTTGTTGAAACATTATCAAAAGATTTGAGAATGACTTATCCTAGCAGAGAAGGATATTCCGTTAGAAATCTTAATTATATGAAGCAGTTCGCATGTTGAATACCATCTGAAGAAATTTTGCATCAGGGTGGTGCAAAATTGATGGAGCTTATATTTTGTGGGAAAAGGGTTGCACGAACGGTCTTAGTATTGTAAAAATATTGCCCATATTTCCGTGATTTTGTGGGGATATGTTCTAATTTGGTACGCATGTGGAGACAATCGTACTTTTGTCCCACAAATCACCAGATAGTGTCATTAATGTTACGGTGGAGTTTGGAGATGGTGAAGGGAAAGTACCTTTAGAAGCAATAGCAGAGCGGGCAAAGAAATACCAGCCCAAACCGAAAATCACATATAAAATGATACAGGAATATGTTGAAAAGAAATATGGATTTAAAGTACATACTGCGTATATTGCAGAGGTGAAAATGTCTTTGGGATTGACAATGTATGATGCTCCTAATGCGGTAGAAGAATTAAAACATCCGAGGAAGCACCCGCCGAAAGAGAAGGTAGAAGCGATAATGGAGGCACTTAAATATTTTGAGGTAATTTAATGGATGAGAGGATTTATCAGATTGCAGAACAGATAGTTGAAATACATCAAAAAGCCTATGAGTTATATTTGCCGTTGGTTGAAGATGTGTGCAGCAGAATTGTGTCAGAAGATGAATTGTCGCATTTGTTGGAGTATCTACTGGATTTTGCATGTGAGGAAAAAAATATTGAAATTATATAAAAGGGTGTGTAGAAGATATTTGTATGTATATCCTGGCTGTATTAAGTTTTATATTGAAGCATATCGGGAGATGTGGGAAAATGAAAACAAATGACTATTTGGCAGAATATATCTAAGAGAAGAAACAGTTACAATGCTTGAGAAAGTTTGTGATATTATTAAAGGAGGAGCGATGGGAAAAATAATTAAGGATACAATTCATGCAAATGGAATAGATATTGGAATTTATACGCAGGATTTTGAAAATGAATTTATTTCATTGACGGATATTGCCCGGTATAAGAGCGATGACCCAACGGCGGTTATTCAAAACTGGATGAGAAATCGGGATGTGATAGAATTTCTGGGACTTTGGGAAAGACTACATAATTCAGATTTTAAACCCCTCGAATTCGAGGGGTTTAAAAAGCAGGCAGGTGCCAATGCCTTTACAATGTCGCTTAAGAAATGGATAGAAACAACAGATGCTATCGGTATTGTTTCAAAAGCAGGACGCTACGGAGGAACATATGCCCATAGTGATATTGCCATGTCTTTCGCAGCTTGGATTTCTCCTGAAAATCCTATGGGAAATGGTGCATTTGTACATATGACTGGAAATTGATTTCATACAAGTGTATTGAAAGGGACATTACGGAACTGGAATAGGAGAACAATGCCATGGGAAAATTATGGAACAGCTTTAAAATTGCATTCGCCATGTACTCAAAGATCCCCATGCCGAAGGCAGACTGGGAAAAGGATAACATGCGTTATATGATGTGCTTCTTTCCCCTGATTGGAGTTGTAATTGGTATAGCTTCCATCCTCTTCAGCCAGGCGGCACAGTGGCTTGAAGCCGGGACTCTTTTGAGGGCCGCAGGTTACGTGCTGATTCCTGTATTGATTACAGGAGGCATCCATCTGGACGGACTTTTAGACACAGCCGACGCCTTGAGCTCCTACCAGACCAGGGAACGGAAGCTGGAGATTCTGAAGGATTCCCATGCAGGAGCCTTTGCAGTGATAACGGCCTGCTGTTATTTTACAGCCAGCCTTGGAATCTGGAGCGAGCTTGGGGAGGAAGAAGTGCGGCTTCTGGCTGGAGGCTATGTAATGTCCAGAGCCTTTAGCGGACTTGCGGTGGCCTCATTTCCAAGCGCAAAGAAAAGCGGAACCGTTGCCATGTTCGCAGATGCGGCTCAGAAGCGGTGTGTGGAGATCAGCCTGGCTGCGCTCTTGATTCTTTCTGGCGTATATATGTGCCTCATGGATGGAAAGCTGGGAGCGGCGGCTGTGGCCGGGGCCTGTCTGACCTTTCTATATTATTACCGGATGTCAAAGAAACAGTTCGGAGGAATCACCGGGGATTTGGCCGGCTTCTTTTTACAGATATGCGAACTCGTCATGGCTGCAGCAGTCTATCTGGCCGGGAGATTCTAAGTTTCAAACCCGTGTACTTTGAGGGATATTACGGTACTGGAAACAGTAATATCCCTCAAAGCGCACAAATCGATTTACAGACGCAAGTTTTTGCGGCTGGAAATTGATTTCAAACCCGTGTACTTTGAAGGATATTACGGTACTGGAAACAGTAATATCCCTCAAAGTGCACAAATCGATTTACAGACGCAAGTTTTTGCGGCTGGAAATTGATTTCACCTCCGTGTACTTTGAGGGATATTACGGAACTGGAATAGGAGAAACAGATGATACTAATAACAGGCGGAGCCTTTCAGGGAAAAAAGGCTTATGCAATGAAAACATTTTCTTTGGAGGAATCTGCGGCGGCAGACGGCAGAAGCTGTTCCTGGGAGGAGATCTTTAAGACCCGCGGAATCTTTTATTTTCACGAATATATCCGGCGCAGCCTGGAAGAAGGAAGAGAGCTTAAAACCCTGGCAGAAGACCTTGCCCGGCAGAATCCCGAGGCAGTGATTGTGGTCAATGAGCTTGGCAGCGGCGTAGTTCCCGTGGATGCCTTTGATCGGATCTACCGGGAGACAACCGGGAGAATCTGCTGTGAGCTGGCAAAAAAAGCCTGTGAGGTTCATCGGGTTGTCTGTGGAATTGGAATGGTGATTAAGCATGATTGAACTATATCTGATCCGCCATGGAAAAACCTATGGCAACACACTGGGACGCTATATCGGAATCACGGATGAAAGCCTGTGCCCGGAAGGACGGGAGGCTCTGCAGTCATACACCTATCCCCAGGCGGAAGCCGTCTATGCAAGCCCTATGAAGCGCTGCCTGGAGACAGCAAAGATCCTCTGGCCGGAGCTTCCGGTACAGTCCTTCCATAAGCTTCGGGAGTGTGACTTTGGGGAATTTGAAAATAAAAATTATCTGGAACTCAAAGACAATCCCCATTACCAGGCCTGGGTGGACAGCGGCGGACAGACGGCATTTCCAGAGGGGGAGAGCCGGGAGGAGTTTCAAAAGAGATGTCTGGAAGGCTTTCTGGAGGTTCTGGAGGCTGTCCGGCAGGCAGACTGCAAAAAGGCTGCGCTTGTGGTTCACGGAGGAACGATTATGAGTATTCTGGCAGCTTACGGGGAACCGAAGAAATCATTTTATGACTGGCAGGTAAAAAACGGCATGGGCTACCAGGCCCGGTGGGATGAAAGGGACGAAGGAGGCATTCGGCTTTATGAGGTGGAACCTATTGGCATTGACAGCAGGCTTTGTACTGGATTGGATCTTCGGTGATCCAAGATGGCTGTACCATCCGGTGCGTGCCATTGGGGTTTTGATTAGCCGGGGGGAAACAATCTTTCGAAGGGTATTTCCAAAGTCTCCCCAAGGAGAGCTGGCTGCCGGCGCCTTTTTTGCAGTCTTTGTGATACTCGTATCCTCAGTACTGCCTTTTTTGCTACTGTTCCTGGCGTGGAAGATAAATGTTTGGTTTGCATTTGCCCTAAGTGTATTCTGGGATTATCAGCTTCTGGCGGCAAAATCTCTGAAAACGGAGAGTATGCGTGTCCTGGATGCCCTGCAGGAGAAGAATCTGCCGAAGGCGCGCCAGGCTGTTTCCATGATTGTGGGGAGAGACACAGAAAGGCTGGACGAAGAAGGAGTGGCAAAGGCAGCCGTGGAGACGGTGGCGGAGAATACTTCCGACGGGGTTATTGCGCCCATGCTGTTTCTGGCTCTTGGAGGGCCGGTTCTGGGATTTCTCTACAAGTCTGTGAACACCCTGGATTCTATGGTCGGATATAAAAATGAGACATATCTCTATTTCGGGCGTTTTTCCGCAAAGCTGGACGATGTGGTGAACTGGATTCCCGCCCGGATGTCGGGCTTTCTGATGGCCCTTGCAAGCCCTCTTTCGGGGCTGTCTCTAGGACATGCATTCCGAATTTACCTAAGAGACAGAAAGAATCACGCAAGCCCTAATTCCGCCCACACAGAGGCAGCAGCAGCAGGAGCCCTTGGGGTGCAGCTTGCCGGAAACGCCTGGTATTTCGGAAAGCTCTATGAAAAGCCCTCCATCGGAGATCCGCTGCGTTCTGTGGAGCACGAAGATATCCGCCGGGTAAACAGGCTGATGTATAGGACCTCAGTCCTGGCTTTGGCAGGAATCTGGGGGCTTTGGCTTCTGTGGAAGGTTTTGCAGTGAGAAAGGCGGCAGCAGTAGTAAAGAAAATTGTTAAAAAGTGTTTTACTGCGGCGGATTGTGGGGAAAATATATAAAAATATATGAGAAAATATTGGAGGAATCATTGATGGCTCAGTCATGCATTCACATTTACTGCGGAGACGGAAAGGGGAAGACCACTGCTGCCATGGGCCTGGCTCTGCGGGCAGCCGGGAGCGGCAGGAAAGTCCTTGTGGCACAATTTTTAAAAGACGGCAGTTCCTCGGAGCTGAAAATCTTGAGAGAGCTTCCCGGCGTTAAGGTGCTTACCTGTCCCCGGCAGTTTGGATTTTACTGGAATATGACGGAAGAACAGAAGGCGGAGGCAGAATGCTCCTATGAAGAATTGTTTGAGAAGGCGGCAGGGGCTGCGGTGGAAGAGGATATCTTTCTTCTGGTCATGGACGAGCTGATTGCCGCTTACAATCACGGCCTCTTGGATCGGGAGAGGGTTCTTGCTTTTCTAAGAGAAAAGCCGGAAGGCCTGGAGGTGGTGCTTACGGGACGGGATCCGGATCCGGAGCTTGTGAAGCTTGCCGATTACGTATCCGAGATCCAAAAGAAAAAGCATCCCTTTGACAAAGGCATTCCGGCTCGGGAAGGGATTGAATTGTAAAAAGTTTTGATAGGGCTGTCGTGAAATATGGCATCAGACGTTTCTGTATCCTGTGTTCGGACGGTTTGTGTACATTCTGTCTGCTCTGTACGGACATTGTAAAAGCAATCTCCGTCCATATCAGACAGCCTGTACGCAAACAGCCGGACACTGGATATCAGAAACGTCTGATGCCATATTTCACGGCAGCCTCAAATCAAGAGGCTTACTCTTCATCCTCCCACTGATAAGGAGTAAGCTGATATACATAATAATTGATCCAATTCGTATACAGCGTATTGGCATGGGCTCTCCACATCAGAGGAGGCCTTTTGCTGGTGTCATTTTCTTCAAAATAATCCTTGGGGGGCTGAATGGGCAGTCCCTTTTCCTTATCTCTCAGATATTCCTTCTCCAGCGTCCGCCGGTCGTATTCCGGGTGGCCGAAGACGAAAATTTTCCGTCCTTCCTCGGCCATGGCAATAAATACCCCGGCTTCCTGTGATTCCGCAAGGACGGTTAATGCCTTACAGCTGTGAATGGTCTTGGCGTCTACTGTGGTGTGCCGTGAATGGGGAGCCAGAAAAATATCGTCAAAGCCCCGGATAAGAGGCTCCTTCCGGTTCTGTACCTGATGGCGGTACAAACCGAAGAGCTTTTCGGGCAGAAGCTGCTTATTTAGTCCGTAATAATGATACAGTGCGGCCTGGGCCCCCCAGCAGATAAAGAAGGTGGAGGTAACATGAGTCTGGGCCCAGTCCATGATTTCCACAAGCTCCGGCCAGTAATCCACTTCTTCAAATTCCATCTGCTCCACAGGCGCTCCCGTTATGATAAGCCCGTCAAAGCGGCGTTTTTTTATCTGTGAGAAGGGCTCGTAGAATTTGTTGATGTGGCTCTGAGCCGTGTTCTTGGATTCGTGGGAGCTGACGGTCAGGAAGGTAATGTCAAGCTGCAAGGGCGTGTTGGACAGGGAGCGCAGAAGCTGAAGCTCCGTATCCTCCTTTAAAGGCATCAGATTTAAAATTCCTATTTTTAAGGGCCGGATATCCTGGTTTAAGGCTCTTGTCTCATCCATTACGAAGATATTTTCCTTCTCCAGTATGGCCCGGACAGGCAGGTCGCTTTGTACTTTGATCGGCATATGAATTCACACTCTTTCTTTTTTAATAAACTGCCCTTTGGAGCTGCCAGGGAATGAGCTCCAGGAAAATGGCTCAGCGGAGGGCAGAATCTGCTCATTAAAATACAGTTTATCACAAATAGGAGCATTGGAAAAGATATTTTGCGAGAATGCTTATGGATTTTTCACAGAATTCTAACGAGTGTCGTTCGTCTGCGGACGTGCAGACAATTTTTAACAAATTTTTTGGAGAAAATTTCTAAAATATAGGATTTTTTGAAGATTTCCTTTGACGCAGAGGGGGAAACCAGTTATAATGTTGCACATATAAATCTTGGGTGTAATTGTAGGAAGGACATATAGACAGCTGAAAGTATTGCTTAAGGAAGGATGGTCTTTCGGCAAAGTTTGACAGACAAAATCAAAAGATGGGAGAGAGACTTTGAAATATTACACACAGAAATTTGTTCCGGAATATACCATAACAATGACGCCTATGGGAAGGATCGCAGGCTTTCCCGTAAGGCCGGGGTTGTTTGATGTGAACGGGGCTATGGCCCTGCCGAATGGGGTAAGCTTTACGGTTCATACTCATTTTGGAACCTCCTGTGAGCTTTTGCTTTACTATGAAGGAGAGGAGGAGCCTTATGCGGTGCTTCCCTTTCCGGAGGAATATAAGATTGGCGACGTCTATTCCATGATTGTGTTTGGGCTGGATATTGAGAAGTTTGAGTATGCCTACCGGGTAGGAGGCCCTTATGAACCGGAGAGAGGCATGATATTTAATAAAAGATCGGTGCTTTTGGATCCTTATGCCAGGGTGGTCACCAGGCAGGGCCGCTGGGGAGAGCGCCGGAGCCGCGGTTACCGGGCCAGGGTGGTGAAGGATATTTTTGACTGGGGGGACATGCCACAGTCCTCCCGGGAGTTAAGCGATCTGGTTATCTATGAGCTTCATGTGAGGGGGTTTACCCAGCATCCAACCTCGGGAGTGGAGCACCGGGGAACCTTTGCCGGTCTGAAGGAGAAGATTCCTTATCTGAAGGAGCTGGGAATCAATGCAGTGGAGCTGATGCCTATTTTTGCATTTGACGAGACCATGAATTCCAGGGAGAAGGACGGCCACAGGCTCCTTGACTACTGGGGGTATAATTCCATTGGATTTTTTGCCCCGAATACCAACTATATCTCGGCCAAAGAGTACAACCGGGAGGGAACGGAGCTTAAGGAGCTTATCCGGGAGCTTCACGAGAACGGGATTGAAGTGATCCTGGATGTAGTCTTTAATCACACGGCGGAGGGAAACGAGCACGGGCCTACCTTCTGCTTTAAGGGCTTTGACAATAAGGTTTATTATATGCTGACGCCCGACGGGAATTATTATAATTTCAGCGGCTGCGGCAATACGCTGAACTGCAACCATCCCATTGTCCACCAATTGATTCTGGAGTGCCTTCGCTACTGGACAGTCAGCTACCGGGTGGACGGGTTCCGTTTTGATCTGGCGAGTATTTTAGGAAGAAATGTGGACGGTTCGCCAATCAGCAATCCGCCTCTCCTTCGAAGCCTGGCTTACGATCCCATTTTGAGCAAGGTGAAGCTGATTGCGGAGGCCTGGGATGCGGGCGGCCTCTACCAGGTGGGGCGTTTTCCCGCCAGTAAGCGGTGGGCGGAGTGGAACGGGAGATACCGGGATGCTCTTCGAAGCTTTCTGAAAGGGGAAAATCATGCGGCGAAGGAGGCGGCCTGGAGTATCGGAGGTTCGGGGGATCTTTACGGAGATCACCATCAAGGCGATCATGAGGAGTATGCAGGCTACAATTCCAGTGTGAATTTTTTCACCTGCCATGACGGTTTTTCTCTTTATGATTTGTATGCGTACAATGAAAAGCATAATGAGAACAACGGATGGAATAATACGGATGGATCGGATAACAACCGGAGCTGGAACTGCGGAGCAGAAGGGGAGACGGACGATCCGGAGGTTTTGAAGCTTCGATTTCAGATGATCCGCAATGCCTGTACCATCTTGATGTGCAGCCGGGGGACGCCGATGTTTCTGGCAGGCGATGAGTTTGGAAATACCCAGTATGGGAATAATAACAGCTATTGCCATGACAATGAAATTTCCTGGCTGAATTGGGAACTGCTGGAGAAGAACCGGGAGCTGTTTGAGTTTTTTAAGTTTATGATTGCGTATCGTCATAAGCACCCGGTGATTCGGAAGATTCTGCCGGGGGCGGTGTGCGGAATGGATCCGATTCATGCCCATGACGTTGATGCGGATAAGGTTATGATTCCGGATGGAGCAAGGACTTTTGGGATGAGCTTTGCTGGGTATGACAGGGAATCGGGACGGGATGATATCGTATATGTTGCGATTAATAGTTTTTGGGAGGACGTGAGGATTACGCTTCCTAAGGTTTATTGTTCTGGGGGATGGTATTTGTCGGTGAATACGTCCGGGGATGGAGAGGGGCGTTATTTTTACCGGAAAGGGGAAGAGGTTCGGATTGAAGGGGAGTTTATTATGAGGCCCAGATCGGTGGCGGTGTTTACGGTTCGGGAGTTTTGAGGTGTGTGTGCCTGCTGCAAAATAAGGAACTGCCGCAGATAAGCCGGAAGGCTTTTCCGCAGCAGCCCCCTATTTGGCGGCAGGCCATTTACGTTTTAGATGGTGTCGATTATTTTAGAGGCTTTTAGGGCTTGATCTATGATGTGGCGCTGGGCCGGTCCGATGGCGGCATCGGCAGGGAGAGTGAAGTCCTTGTGGTCTAGGAAGGCGTTGGAGAGCTGGTAGACATAGTATTCGGCGTCGGGCTGGACTTCGGCCAGGGTTTCGCCCTGGATACGCATGTCGCCGGTGTCGGTTTCGCGGCCGAGGCTCATGGCGGTGAGAGTTTCCAGCATGATGGCAAAGTGCTCCTCGTCCCAGGCGGATAGGTACATACATTTGCATAGGCCCTTGGTAAAGAAGGGGTAGTCGCTGTAACAGTCTAACAGCTCAAAGAATCGGGTCCGGTGTCCAGAGCTTTCAAATAGTTTTTCTTCGTCTAATGACAGGAAACAGCGGTCTTTCCAGTTCATATGCATTCCTCCCCAAAAAATTCTAATAACAAAATTTTACTCCATATAAAGAAAGAACACAAGAAATATTTGACTTAAAGCAGGGTTTAAGAAGTATAATGAAATTGATCTAGACAAAATAGATACAGGTGTGTGAAACGACTATTACAGTACTGGAAACCGTAATAGTTG
The DNA here is from genome assembly GCF_036941125.1 of Candidatus Merdisoma sp. JLR.KK011. Classification (NCBI taxonomy): domain Bacteria; kingdom Bacillati; phylum Bacillota; class Clostridia; order Lachnospirales; family Lachnospiraceae; genus Candidatus Merdisoma; species Candidatus Merdisoma sp. JLR.KK011. Next base: position 586,989 of record NZ_JAYWSZ010000003.1, read on the forward strand.
TTTCATGCACAAATCAGTTTACAGACGCATGGTTAGGCGGCTGGAAATTGATTTAGATACAGGTGTGTGAAACAACTATTACAGTACTGGAATGGAGGCTATGAGTTATGAATTACAGGGTTTTGGGACGCACGGGGCTGAAGGTCAGCGAGATTGGCATGGGCTGTGAGGGATTTTTGGATCAGCCCTATGAGACGGTGAAGGCGTACATTGATCGTATGGAGGAGGCTGGTGTGAATTGTATTGATTTGTATACGCCGAATCCGGATTTCCGTTCGAATCTGGGACGGGCCCTGCGGGGGCGGAGAGAGAAGTTTGTGCTCCAGGCGCATCTGTGTACGATCTGGAAGGACGGGCAGTATAAGCGGACCCGGGAGCTTTCGGAGGTGAAAGAGGGGTTTGAGGATCAGCTCCGCCGTCTGGAGACAGACTATTTGGAGATTGGCATGATCCATTATGTGGATTCCATAAAGGACTGGGAGACGGTAAAAAACGGGGATGTGATAAAGTATGCACTGAAATTGAAGGAACAGGGAACGATCGGCTGCATCGGCATGTCCAGCCACAATCCGGAGGCAGCTCTGGCAGCGGTTATGAGCGGCCTGGTGGATGTTTTGATGTTCAGCGTCAATCCCTGTTATGATCTGCTTCCGGCCAATGAAGATGTGGAAGCTTTGTGGGATGAGAAGAATTATGAGAGGCCTCTGGTAAATATGGATCCTCAGCGGCAGGAGCTTTATGAGGTCTGCCAGAGAAAAGGCGTGGGCATCACGGTGATGAAAGCCTTTGGGGGCGGAGATCTCTTAAGCGCGGAGCTTTCTTTGGCAGGTAAGGCGTTGACTTCGTATCAGTGTATCCACTATGCCTTGACCCGTCCGGCTGTGGCCTGTGTCCTGGCAGGAGCCCGGTCAATGGAGGAGCTGGAGTCCAATATTGCCTATGAGACGGCAGGGGAGGAAGAGAAGGATTATGCGGCAGCCTTCGCCGCTATGCCGAAGATAAGCTGGCAGGGACATTGTATGTACTGCGGCCACTGCGCGCCCTGTCCCAAGGGAATCGATGTGGCTTCTGTGACAAAGTTTTTGAATCTGGCAAAGGCCCAGGGCAGTATTCCAGAGACAGTCCGGGAGCATTACGGGAGCCTTGCCCATAAGGCGTCAGAGTGTACGGCCTGCAGAGCCTGCGAGAAGCGGTGTCCTTTTGGAGTGCCGGCTGCAGAGAATATGAAGCAGGCGGCTGAGCTCTTCGGAGCGTAAATCAAACGGACATGCCGGCACAAAGCAGGCCCTCCGGGCTTGAGGGGCCATGTCCGCCTGGCTTGTTTCCCGCGAAAATAAAAGATAACAGAAAAGGCCGCCCAAAGGCGGTCTTTTTCGATACAAGATACCATAGGATTAAAAAAATGATTTGCAGCAGGGGCTGCGGATCCCAATTGAGAATCAAAAAGGATGTTAGACAGATGCCGAATATGCTTGACTATTTATCCCGTAAGGGAGATATTTCCCTTACGGAATCCCCCATTTCCCCTGTAGACGCTTTGCTCGTAAGCGCTTTATCCTACATACAATTCGATCACCTGATATCCGGGAATCCACTGGAAGCTCCAAGGCTTTCGGAGCTTTCCCAAATGTTCCAGGAACTCTCAAAGGAAGGGAAAAAAAGCCGCTTCCGGCATCCTTTGGACGAAACGCTTTTGGAGGCTATGGGAAAAAGCAGGCGCTTCGGTTCGCTGCGCCTTACAGGGGCCAGGGAGCTGACAGATGCGAAAAAGGAGCTTCAGTTTGCGGCTGTGGCGCTCCTTTTGGAGGATGGAGGGGCTCTTGCGGCATTCCGGGGAACGGACGGGACGCTGACCGGGTGGAAGGAGGATCTGAATATGAGCTTTCTGGATGTGATACCCGGGCAGCAGGCGGCCAGAGACTATCTCCAGGGCATCGGAAGGCTCTGCCCGGGGAAGCTCTATGCGGCAGGCCATTCCAAGGGCGGCAATCTGGCCGTCTATGCTGCCGTGCGAAGCGGGGAGGAGATAAGGGGCCGCATCGGCGGCGTCTACAATTACGACGGGCCGGGCTTTCGGCAGAAAGTGCTGGAGGATCCGGGATACCTGGAACTGCTGGATCGGATACATACCTTTGTTCCCCAGGGATCCGTGGTGGGAATGCTTTTAGAGCACGAGGAACCCTATCAGGTGGTGCAGAGCACAGAAGAAGGACTTCTTCAGCATGAGCCCTATTCCTGGGAGGTTTCAGGGGACGGCTTTGTGGAGCTTGGCCAGGTGACAGAGGGCAGCCGCATGGTGGATGAAACCATCAAAAGCTGGCTCGCCGGCCTGTCCGTCAAGGAGAGAGAGCATTTTATAGATACGCTCTTTGAGATTCTGGGAGCCTCCGGTGCAGAGCATGTGGGCGATCTGGCAAAGCCCGGAAGCCTCTTTGCGATCCTTAAGAAGCTGGGGGGAGAGGACGACGAGACGAAAAAGATGCTAATCCGCATTTTGATGCAGCTTGTGAAGGCGGCGGCAGGGGTTGTTTACCCAAATCTGCAGGATTGACCTGTTTTTATACAAAGCGTGCAGATTGACGGTTTGATCTGTTCCTCTGCTTTTTTATAATCTGTCCAAATACATAGGAAGATGGGGCTGCTGTCTTATTTTGCGGCAGCCCCGTAAAGGACAGAAGCAATGAACAAGCGACAGAGGAGAACAGGGGCCTGTCTGATTCTGGGAGGGGCGATGCTGTGCGTCCTAATCCGGACGAGAAGGCTCTGCCAGCCCTATAAGGAACAGGAGATAGCATTTTCCCTGGAGGAAAGCTTTTACAGCGAGGATCAGGAGCTTCAGCTGTCTACCCTTCTGGATTCGGATATTTATTTTACCATGGACGGGAGCCTGCCTGACAAAAACGCGCAGCTATACCGGGAGCCTGTCAAGCTTACGGCAGGGAAGGAGCCGAAGGCCGTTACCATCCGGGCGGCTGCTTACTATGGAGAAGGAGCGGCTTCTGAGATCTATACAAAAACCTATTTTCTGGGAAATGAGATAGAAGAACGGTTTTCTACAAAAATTGTTTCCATTACAGGGGAGCCGGAAAGCTTTTACGGCTATGATCAGGGCATTCTGGTGCCGGGCAGAATCCGCGACGAGTATGTTTTTGAAAATCCGGGGGTGGAATTTACCGATACTGCGCCGGCCAACTATAATTTGAGAGGTATGGAGTCTGAGCGGCCTGTCCATGTGGAGATCTGGGAGGCTGACGGCACAGAGATAGTTTCACAGGATATGGGCGTCCGTGTTTATGGAGGAACTTCCCGGGGAAATGATATGAAGTCGCTGCGGCTGATTGCCAGGAAGGATTACGGGGAAGGACGTATTTCCTATGAAATATTTCCGGAGTCTGTCAGCGACTGGACGGGGAAGCCCATAGCAGAGTACAAGCGTCTGGTGCTCCGCAACCACGGCAACGATCATGAGAAAGCCTACCTTCGCAACGAGCTTGGACACCGCCTGGCCAAAGATGCCGGATTCCTCGATACCCAGGAATTCTGCGGAGCGTCTGTCTGGCTGAACGGGGAATATTATGGATTTGAGTGGCTGGAAGAGAATTATGACCAGGTCTATTTTGAGACCCATTACGGAACAAAAAGCGGTGAAGGAAGCTGGCAGATCCTTTCGCCTCACCGGGGGAATGCCAATACTGATTTGGAGGATGAGGCAGAGGCCCAGGCAGCATGGGATTTTAACCTTATGTATGCATACCGGTATCAGGATCTTAGGGACGACCTTGTTTTTGCAAAGCTTGAGGAACAGCTGGATGTGGACAATTTTCTCAAGTACTGTGCCATTGAGATTTACCTTTCCAATCCGGACTGGCCCGACAACAACTGCAAGGCCTACCGCTGGCATGGGGCTGGCAATCATTATAACGGCCCCTATCTGGACGGCCGGTGGCGGTTTCTTCTCTACGATCTGGATGTGGGAATGGAGCGAACCGGATCTTCCCGGGCGGACAACCCGTCTCTGGGGGAGGTTCTCGGAGAGGAGGAGAGCAGCTGGAACCGGGAGGAGCCCCTTCTTCGGGCAATTCTGCAGAGAGAGGATATGAGAAAGCGTTTTACAGAGATTATGGAGGAGCTGATGGAGGGGGCTTTTTCCTACGAGCACGCCTGCCGGGTTATAGAAGGAATGCAAAGGGAAATGGAGAGGGAGCTGGAATTTCAGATGCGCCTTGTTTCACAGCAAAATGCAGAAGAATTTTTGGATGCAGAGGAAGCTTATCAGCATCAGAAAATGGTGTACGAGGAGGAAATAGAGAAGATTAAAGAATTTTTCCGCCTGCGTCCGGAAGTCATGGAAAAGGAGCTTATGAGACTTTCTTCCCCTTCTCGCGGATAAGGGACAGGAGGGAGGTTTCCAGAGTAAAGGAAATGCGCTCCTGAATGTCCTTGTGGCTTCCGGGATGCCGGGCTTTTAGGAAATCCTTGAGAATTCCCGAAAGGGCTCCGGCATAAAACTGGCAGAGGAACTGTCTGAGATTTTGTTCCAGGAGACAGCCCTCCTGCTTTTCCAGATTTGTAATAATGGAAGAGAGCAGGCGGATAAAATCCTCATAAAGAAATTCTCTCAGACCGTCATAGCCCAGAGAATCGTAGATGGAATTTAAAAACTGCCGGTTTGTGTCTATGTAATCAAGAAGAAACAGAATGGTGTCCTTGAAATCCCCATGGAGACCGCAGTCCAGAAAGATTTTAAGGGCCTCCTGATCCAGAATCCATTTTAAAAGCGCATAAATATCTTCAAAATGATAATAAAAGGTTTTTCTGTTAACGCCGCAGTCCAGGCAGATTTCGCTGACGGTAATTTTGGAAAAACTTTTTTCTCTCATAAACTTTCGAAGAGATCCGGCAAGCAGGCGTTTGGTATTGAGACTGGTCACTTCATACTGCATAGTAGTTCTCCTTTCCATTCATTATACGTTCCTTTTTCTGAAATTCAATGGTTAAATGGAAACTTTTGACCATCAATCTGATGTGTGGTACAATGAGCGTTAGCGAAAAGCGCAGGTCTGTAAATTGGGCCGGCAGGAGGAGTTAAGCATGAAGGATACCATTTTTTTAATCGGGTTCATGGGAGCAGGAAAATCCACCGTGGCAAAATGTCTGGAGCAAAATTACGGGCGGAGAATTGTGGAGATGGACGAGCAGATTGAAGCCCGGGAGCAGATGCCTGTTTCCAGGATTTTTGAGGAAAAGGGGGAGGAGTATTTCCGGGGACTTGAGACGGAGCTTCTGAAAGAGCTTGGAGAGGAGGAAAACCTTGTTGTTTCCTGCGGAGGGGGAGCGCCTCTACGTCCCTGCAATGTGGAGATTATGAAAAAGAACGGCAGGGTGGTTTTTCTGACGGCCAGGCCTGAGACTGTTTATGAGCGTGTGAAGGACAGCCATAACCGTCCTCTTTTGGAAAAGAATAAGAATGTATCTTATATTGAGAAGCTTATGGAGGAACGTAAGGAGCGTTATGAGGCGGCTGCGGATTATCTTGTCCCTACGGACGGGCGCACTGGGGAGGAGATCTGCCGGGAGATTATGAAAAAAATACAGGAGGGCTGCCGGTAGAAAGCGTGTTTCGGGAAGCTGGGAAGGCTCTTATCCCGTGACTTGCGGAAATGAATAAAAATTACAGAAAAAGTTTTAAAAAACTGGCAGAATTATCTATGGACAAATGGACTTCAGAAAGAGTATGATAAAAAAGGCGGTGCAAGCCGGAAAACAACAGACAAGGGCTGCCGGGGCGGCTTTTAAGGAGGATATCAGGTTGAGAAAGAAATCACATATTTCTTTGGCAAAATATATTGTGGAGGATATGCATGTGCCGGAGCTTGAGGCTCATCGGAAGGCTTTTTATCTTGGAAGTATTCTTCCGGACTGCAAGCCCTCGTTTCTGACGAAGCGCCATGAGTTTGGGGCAACCTTTGATCTGGTGACGGATGAGATTCGCAGGCTGTCTGAAAGAGAAGGCCGTGAGAGATCGAATCTCAGAGCTTATATGCGCCATCTGGGAGAGGTCATTCATTATCTGGCGGATTATTTTACCTTTCCTCACAACAGTACTTATGACGGGAATCTGAAGGATCACTGCTTTTATGAGAAGGAATTGAAGTTTCAGCTTCGGGACTATGTGAGAAGCGGCGAGGCCTTTCGGGATCGGATTGAAGCCTGGCGTTTTACTACGCCGGAGGCCATCGTGAACTTTATCCGGAACGCCCACAGGGAGTATCTGAGCCGGAAGCGCAATGTCCAGGAGGACTGCCGCTATATTGTCCGCATCTGCCATCAGGTAGTGCAGGCCATTCTGAACCTGGCAGGCTGCTGCCGGATCGAGACGAGGCTTTCTGCGGCATAGAAAGAGATTGAAATGAGAGAGAGGGGGTGCTGCCTTTGCAGCAGCCCCTTTTTAAAAGAAGCGCATGTCAGCCGGTTTTGGATGACATGCGCTTTCCTGTTTTGGAGGTATCCGTGAATACAGATCCCTGTCTTATTTTATGATGGAGGAAGGGATGTAGCCCTCTATCTTTTGGTCATTCTGGGTAAAGGAAATTTTCGTCCACTTTTGTCCGTCCTCTCCCGTTACCTCCTTTAGGATAGTCACCTTTGAGCCGTTGGCCAGGGTGGCCCGGATGTCTGCGTAGGGTGAAGCATAGGTGCGTACCTCGGCTACTGCAGACGAATTGTTATTGGAATTGGAGCCTGAGGAATTCCCCAAGGAAGAGGAACCGCCTGTGGTGCCGCCCAAGGTCACAAGGTCGCTGCGGATATAGCCCTTTAGGGCCGAGCCGTTATAGGTATAGGAGATTTGATACCACTTCCTTCCGTCGGAACCGGTGGTCTCCGAAAGGATGGTGACGCTGGTGCCGGCCGGAAGCTTGGAACGGATGTCTCCGCTGGTGGAAGCATAGGTACGGATGTTGGCCACGGCAGGCTTTACTGTGGCAGGCGTATTGGCAGCGCCTCCGGAGGAGCCGCCGGAAGAATCGGAGCCGGGCTTGTCGGAGCTCAGCAGATCCGAGCGGACATAGCCTGTTAAGCGGCTCCCGTTCTCCGTGTAGGAGATCTTATACCAGACAGCGCCGTCGTCTCCTGTCTTGGAAGAAATCAGCGTAACCTGTGTTCCCCTGGGAAGGCCGGAGCGGATATCGGCATTTGGAGAAGCGTAGGTGCGTATCCGGGCGCTGTCTGTATTGATGTACCGGGTGCCGGACACATCGGTGGAAGTGGAGCCGGTGCCGCCGGGATTGGTGTCAACCAGGAGATCGCCCCGGATATAGCCGTCCATGGCGGAGCCGTTCTTGGTAAAGGATATCTTATACCAGGTTCTTCCGTCGTCAGATCCTGTCTTGGAGGAGAGGACGGTCACGCTGGAGCCTTTTTCCAGCCTGGAACGGATATCGGCATTGGTGGAAGCGTAGGTTCGTATAATGGCTACAGGCGGCTTCACGTAACGGGTGGAGCCGGAACCTGCCGGCGTATTGGAGGAGGTATTTCCTCCGGAGGAACTGCCAAGAACAGCGCCCGATACATTGACGAGATCGGCGCGCACATAGCCTTCCTTTGCGTCTCCGTTGTAGGCAAAGTATACATTGTACCACTTGAGGCCGTCGTCTCCCGTAGTGTCGGAGAGAATGGTGACCTTGGTGCCCTGGGTCAGCTTACACACAATGGAAGAGCTGGTTGAGGCGGAGGAACGGACGTTTAAGATACGGTTTTTCACAGTGCCCGTCGCCCGGGCAGCCTGGGAGCGAAGTCCCGGTCCCAGCGGCGTTAAGAATAAGGCAAGCATCAGCAGTATGGTAAGAAAGCTTCTGCCTTGCTTACAGATTGATTTTGTTGACATAAAAATACCCCCTGTTATCTTCGGTTTTTATCAAGGAATCCTTTTGTTGGCTTTTGTGTCCCCAATGGAACACGATTACGACATATTTTTCGTCTTGAATATAAAAGGATACTATTCCCAGTATAAGCATACTTGTCCCAAAATGCAAGAATCAGAAAGCAGTATTAAGAAAATATTCAGAATTATGTTAACAGAGTAAGCCCAGAGATATCGGAGTCAATGACCAGGGAATAGTTTGTATAGTAAACCACAAAGCCCGGTTTGGCTCCGGCCGGTTTTTTGACATGCTTTTTCTCTACATAATCAATCTCTGTCTTTTCCCCTTCCCGGTTCTTGGAGTAGTAAGCAGCCAGACGGCCGGCTTCCTCAAAAGCCCGGTCCGGCACCTGCTGTCCTTCACTTTTTAAGATTACATGGGAGCCGGCCGTTCCCTTGGCGTGGAACCACCAGTCATTGCCGGAGGCGAATTTGAAGGTCAGCTCGTCGTTCTGGAGATTGTTTTTTCCCACATAGATATGAAAGCCGTCGCTGGAGAGATAGTGAAAGGGCTTTGAGGTAATCTTCGGCTTTTTATCCTGGGTTCTACGCTTGCGGATATAGCCGGATTCCATCAGCTCCTCGCGAATCTGCACCAGATCCGCTTCTGACAAGGCAATGTCAAGGGCCTGGCTGACGGATTCCAGGTGGGCCGTCTCTTTTGCGGTCTCTGCAAGAAGCTCCGTGACGGCCTCATAAGTCCGCTTCAGCTTGCCGTATTTGTCAAAATATTTTTTTGCGTTCTCCTGGGCGCTCAGCTGGGGATCCAAGGGAATGGTAACGGTCTCGCTGGTGTAGTAGTTGAGAGCCTCCAAAGAACTGGCGCCTTCCTCCAGGTTGTAGCCGTAGGTGTGGAGCAGTTCCCCGTAAATCTTGTATTTCTCCCGTTTTTCCGTGTCTTTGAGCTGTCTCGACTGGAGATCGTACTTTTTGCGGCTGCGTTCCAGGGCAGTCTGTACGATTTTCCGGAGATCCGAAGATTTCTGGCGGATTCGGGTGATGGCATTTTTGGAGGCGTAGTAGGTCTCTAAAAGAGCGGAGATGCTCTCAAAGGACTGTGCTTCAAGCTCCTCATATACCGTTAGGGGAAGGGCGGCAAATTCCACGGGCTCTTTTCCCCGGAAGCGGATCTGGGGGGCAAACCGTTCCTCCCGTATATCCGTTAAGACACGGGAAAGCTGATGCATCAGCATCTCCTTCTGGTTCGCTGTAAGGGTCTGGGGCTGGCTGCTGGAATCCAGAAGGGCTCTGTGGCACAGCTCTTCCGCCATCACGGGAGAAAATCCGGTGAGGGTGGTGTAAAGGGCCTTGCCAAGAGGCAGGGGTTTTGCACAGACCGCTTCAAGCATAAGCTCCTCCGGGACCGTGAGAGGATCCAGCTTTTCCTGTGTGGCCGGAATAAAATAGGCGCGCCCCGGGAGCACTTCCCGGACGGAGCTGACAGCGGAGGATATGTGCTTGATGCTGTCCAGAATCGTTCCGTCCTCCTTGCAGAAGATGAGGTTGCTGTGCTTTCCCATAAGCTCCACGATGAGCAGCTTGCGGCAGAGATCCCCAAGCTCGTTTAAATGTTCAATCTCAAACTGGATAATCCGCTCCAGGGAGGGCTGACGGATATCCGTGATTTTCCCTCCGTTTAAGTGCTTGCGCAGGAGCATGCAGAAGCCCGGCGCCGTCATGGGGCTTGGCTTGCTGCTCTCGGTGAGATAGAGTAAGGGCAGGCTTGCGGAAGCGGAGATGAGAAGCCGGTACTGGTTTTTGTTATTTTTTATGGTCAAAAGAAGCTCGTCTGCCTCCGGCTGGGCGATCTTGGAGATCCGCCCGCCTACAAGAGCTTTGGAAAGCTCCGCCCGCAGACTTGCAGTCGTAATGCCGTCAAATGCCATGTGAAACTCCTTTCCTGTTGAATGCTAACAGTATAGCATGAAAGAATCTATGTTTCCATAAATTTTTTCAACACCGATTGCGCAAAGCCGCCGGATGAATTAAAATCAGATTAGGAAGAAGAGTAAAAAATTCAAGAGAAAGGAAGAAACATACCATGCTGAAAGAAAAAATGGAGCAGTTGGGAATCAGGCAGGCCCTGGAAGAGCTGGGCTACGATTATGACGAGATTTTTGGAGGATTGTCCCGGGAGCTTATGGAAGTCTATGCATCCTACTCTTGGCAGAAAATCACCTGCATGAAGGATGGAATCCGCTCCCACTATGTCATTCACGCAGTTCCTTCAGAGGAGCTTTTAAAGGATCACCCCTGGGAGGAATGGTTCTTCCAGGACAACAAGCCCCATCACCACGTACTTTTTACAAAAAAGCAGGACTGCTGCGACAGGGAGATTTTCATTCCAAAGGACGACAAGGAGCATCCGGCAAAGATATGCGGCAGAGACTGGTATTACTATGAGGATGAAAACAGCCTGCCCTATCTGGCACAGAAGTAAGAACGGAAAGAAGGATAAAAGGCAATGGAACAGGAGGTGCAGGGCATGAGATTACCGGGACAGGCGCTTAAAGTTACAAAGGAAGAGGCGGCAGGCTTTCTGCCGGAGCGTCCCTGGGACGGGCACAAGGGCACCTTTGGAAAGGTCTGTGTCGCGGGAGGAAGCGTCGGGCTTACCGGCGCGCCGGTTCTGGCGGCTTTGGCTGCGGCCCGGACAGGAAGCGGCCTTGTCTATGTGGGAGTTCCCCGGGAAATATATCCGATGACGGCGGCGATGTGTCTGGAGGCCATGCCTTACCCCCTGCCGGATCGGGAAGGCATGATCACAGGGGAAGCGTATTTTAAAATTCTGGAGCGGCTGAATGCCTGCGATGCCGGGCTGATCGGGCCGGGGCTCGGAAGAAGCCAGGAGCATGTAATCCTGCTTAAGCGTCTCCTGGAGCAGTCAGAGATTCCCCTGGTGCTGGATGCCGACGCCCTCTACGGGATACGGAATCACAAGGAGCTCTTAAAAGCCAGGGAAGAAAAGGGCCGGGTGACGATTCTGACGCCCCATGAGGGGGAGTTTGCCTATCTGGGCGGAAGTCTGGAAAGAGGAGGGAAAGATGTCCCGGCAGTCCGGGAGCAGCGGATGCAGGAGCGAATCCGGGCTGCGGAGGCATTTGCGGCAAAGACAGGCTGCATTCTGGTGTTAAAAGGGCCCGATACGGTGACGGCGGCTCCCGACGGGACTGTTTTTGTTAATTCCACCGGGAACAGCGGAATGGCAAAGGGCGGAAGCGGCGATGTCTTAGGCGGAATGATCCTCTCCCTGCTGGGACAGGGGATGGAGCCGGTAAAGGCGGCCGCACTGGCCGCGTGGCTTCACGGATACGCAGGAGATCTGGCAAAGGAAGAGCTGGGAGAATTCGGGATGCTGCCAAGGGATATGATAGAGCGGATTCCCAGGGCAATTTGTTCTTTGCAGAAACACTTGTTGATTTGAAGCATTTATGTTATGGTAAGGGGAGCGAAAAATACGTTACTGTCCGTTCCGTGCCCAGCAACACACCTGGGGCAGTATTGGAATATAAAAACAAGACAATGAGGTGACAGACATTGAAATGGAAGAAATACACCTTAAAAACCACGACGGAGGCAGAAGATATCATCAGCAATATGATGATGGAAGCAGGCATTGAGGGAATCGAGATTGAAGATAAGGTGCCCCTCTCAGAGCGTGACAAGGAGCAGATGTTTGTGGATATCCTGCCGGATATGCCGGAGGACGACGGCGAAGCCTATATCAGCTTTTATCTGGAGCCGGAGACGGATGAGCAGGCAGTGCTTGACCGGGTAAAGGCCGGATTGAAGGAAATACAGACCTGGGGGCTGTCAATCGGCGAGGGTACGCTCACATCCTCCGAGACAGAGGACAAGGACTGGATCAACAACTGGAAGGAATATTTTCACCAGTTTTATGTGGACGATATTTTGATAAAGCCCTCCTGGGAAGAGACGAAGCCGGAGGATCGGGACAAGCTGCTGATCCAGATTGATCCGGGGACGGCCTTCGGCACGGGAATGCACGAGACCACACAGCTGTGCATCCGCCAGATCCGCAAGCACCTTACGGACCATACAGTACTTCTGGACGTGGGAACGGGAAGCGGCATTCTGTCCGTTATCAGCCTCAAGCTTGGGGCAGAGAAGGCAAAGGGAACGGATCTTGATCCCTGTGCCGTGGATGCCGTAAGAGAGAATCTGGAGGCAAACGCCATAGACCCCGGTTCCTTTGAACTGCGGATTGGAAATATTATTGACGATCAGGAGGTGCAGGACTGGGCCGGATACGAATGCTATGACATTGCTGTGGCAAATATTCTGGCAGAGGTTCTTGTTCCTCTGACCCCTGTAATCCTTAAGCACTTAAAGCCCGGCGGAATCTATATTACCTCCGGTATCATTGACGATAAGGAAGAACTGGTGGTAAAGACCGTGAAGGAGTGCGGCTTCGAAGTGCTTGAGGTAACTTATCAGGGAGAGTGGGTTTCCGTGACAGCCAGGAAGCCCTGACAGCCGGAATGGAAATAGATTCAGACAAGGAAAAAGGGAGCGTTTATGCATCATTTTTTTACAGAACCGTCTCAGATTGGAGAAAAGGAAATCAGAATAACAGGATCCGACGTGAATCATATCCGTAATGTGCTGCGGATGCGTCCCGGCGAGGAGGTTCTTGTAAGCGACGGGCAGGGAAGGGATTACCGCTGTAAGCTTACGGATATCGCCGATACGTCCGTTACGGCCTCCATTATGTGGCGCCTTGGCGGGAATGCCGAGCTGCCTTCCCGGATCACCTTGTTCCAGGGTCTTCCCAAAGGGGACAAGCTGGAATATATTATTCAGAAATGCGTGGAGCTGGGAGCGGTCAGAATTGTTCCGGTACAGACAAAGCGCACGGTGGTAAAGCTGGATGCGAAAAAGGAGCAGTTAAGGAGAAAGCGGTGGACGGCGATCGCCGAGAGTGCGGCCAAGCAGTCCGGACGGGGCATTGTGCCGGAGATCGGGGCAGTTACAGACTTTTCCCAGGCCCTTGCGGAAGCGGCGGATCTGGATGTCTGTCTGATTCCCTATGAGCTTGCCCGGGGAATAGAGCATACAAGGGAAGTGTGCTCCTCCATTATGCCTGGGCAGTCTGTGGGGATCTTTATCGGGCCGGAGGGCGGCTTTGAGGAGAGTGAGGTTCGGGCGGCTATAGAAGCAGGGGCAGAGCCTGTTACCCTTGGAAAGCGGATTCTGCGTACAGAGACGGCGGGAATGGCTTTGATTTCGGTGCTGGCTTATCTTCTGGAACATGAGGAAGAGGAGTAAAGTTCCATCCTGCAGTGCTGCGGACTTCAATAAAGAAAGGAAACAAAAAGAAGCATGGAAGTATATTTGGATAATTCCGCTACCACCCGCTGCTATCATAAGGCGGCCCAGAAGATGTGCCGCCTTATGACGGAGGACTACGGCAATCCCTCCTCCCTTCACTGCAAAGGGGTGGAAGCAGAGCGGGCGATCCGGGAAGCGAAAAAGATCCTGGCCGGCAATCTGAAGGTTCAGGAAAAGGAGCTGTATTTTACATCGGGAGGTACAGAGAGCGATAACCTGGCTCTCATAGGCTGTGCCTTTGCCAATCAGAGGGCCGGGAAGCATCTGATTACCACGTCCATCGAACATCCGGCCGTACTGCAGGCCATGAAGTATCTGAGTGAGCAGGGCTTTCGGATCACCTATCTTCCGGTAGATTCTTACGGTGTTGTCCGCCTTGCGGATTTGGAGGAGGCCCTCTGTCCGGACACGATTCTCGTTTCTGTGATGTATGTAAATAATGAGGTGGGTTCCCTGCAGCCCATAGCAGAGATTGGCAGGCTTTTAAAAAACAGGGAAAAGCCCATACTGTTCCATGTGGACGCAGTCCAGGCTTTTGGAAAATATGTGATTCACCCAAAGAAGCTGCATGTGGATCTGCTGTCCGTGAGCAGCCATAAAATTCACGGCCCTAAGGGAATGGGGCTGCTCTATGTGGGAGAGGGCGTGAAGATACGTCCCCTTCTCTATGGAGGCGGCCAGCAGAAGGATCTCCGCCCTGGTACAGAGAATGTGCCGGGAATCGCAGGCTTTGGGGAGGCTGTAAGAGAGATTTATACAAACCTTGAGGAAAAGAGAGAGCGGCTTTACCGGATAAAGGAGCAGTTTGTAAAAGGCGTGTCAGAGCTTGAGGGAACGGTGCTCAACGGGAAAGCGGGGGAGGAGGGTGCGCCTCATATTGTCAGCGTCAGCTTTGAGGGGGTGCGCAGCGAGGTGCTTCTCCATGCCCTGGAGGAACGGGAAATCTATGTTTCTTCCGGATCGGCCTGCGCTTCCAACCATCCCTCAGTCAGCGGGACGTTAAAGGCCATGGGGATAAAAGAAAAGCTGCTTGATTCAACCCTTCGTTTCAGCTTCAGTGAATTTACTACGGAGGATGAGATTTCTTACTGCCTGGGGGCCTTGGGAGAGCTGCTTCCTATGCTCCGCAGGTTTCGAAGGCATTGAGATGCAGGGGAAGATATAACAGGGAAAGAAGGAGCGGTATATGTTCAAAGCGTTTTTGATTAAATATGGAGAAATTGCAATTAAGGGGAAAAACAGATATCTGTTTGAAAATGCCCTGTTGGCACAGATCCGCCATGCCTTAAAGGACGTGGAGGGTTCCTTTCTTGTGACAAAGGAGCAGGGGCGGATGTATGTGGAAGCCCAGGGAGACTATGACTTTGAGGAAGCGGTGGAGGCCTTAAAAAGGGTGTTTGGAATCGTGGGAATCTGCCCGGTTGTGATTCTGGAGGACGAGGGCTTCGAGCGTCTGGCAGAGGAGGTTGTGAAGTATCTGGGCTCCTGTTACGGGGAATGCGATAAAACCTTTAAGGTTCACGCCAGAAGGGCGCGCAAGACGTATCCGCTGCAGTCTATGGAGATAAACGCACAGCTTGGAGGGCGGATTCTTGAGTGCTTCCCGGGGATGAAGGTGGATGTGCATCATCCGGAGCTGATGCTTTATGTGGAGATCCGGGAGCGGATCTATCTCTATTCCGATGTGATTCCCGGGCCTGGGGGAATGCCTGTTGGAACCAACGGCAAGTCTATGCTGCTGCTTTCCGGCGGGATTGACAGTCCAGTGGCCGGGTATATGGTGGCCAAGCGCGGCGTGAAGATTGACGCGGTGTATTTTCATGCGCCGCCTTATACCAGCGAGAGGGCGAAGCAGAAGGTGGTAGATCTGGCGGCTAAGGTTGCCCGGTATGCAGGGCCTGTTTATCTGTATGTGGTGAATTTTACGGAGATTCAGCTTTATATTTATGAGAAATGCCCCCATGAGGAGCTGACGATTATTATGCGGCGGTATATGATGCGGATCGCAGAGCGGATTGCAGAGAAGACGGGGTCTTTGGGGCTTATCACCGGGGAGAGCATCGGGCAGGTGGCCAGCCAGACGGTGCAGAGCCTGGCGGCTACCAATGAGGTGTGCACGATGCCTGTTTTCCGGCCTTTGATTGCTTTTGATAAGGAGGATATCGTGACGATCTCTAAGCGCATTGATACCTTTGAGACTTCGATTCAGCCCTTTGAGGATTGCTGTACGATTTTTGTGGCGAAGCATCCGGTGACGAAGCCGAATGCCGCAGTGATCCGGAAGTCGGAGCTGAAGCTTTCGGAGAAGATTGACGCTATGGTGGATGAGGCGGTTGAGACGGCGGAATTGATTGTTGTTGGATGACAAAGCAGACAGCGCACATAAGGCTCCTCTGGACAGATGTGTTTAGAGGAGCCTTTTTTTGCTGTATTAAAAGAATTATCGTTTGTATTTTATAAAATTTTCCCCACTTATAAAATCGTGTGAAATACTTTTTTGATAAATTATTTCAAAAAAATATTCGAATTCATACCAAAAGCAAAATTGCAGAGGATATGATAACATACTTTCCAGAACAAAAAAAGTTTGCAGCAAGCAGATGTTCATAAACCGTTTTTACGGGAGAGGAAAGGATGAGTTCGGTATGAAAAAATTGTTTGGGACAGTTGTTCCGATTGTCACACCTTTGACGGAGGATGACGAAATTGATGTTCAGAGCTTAAAAAATTTGACGGATCACTGCATTGACAATGGGCTGCAGTGTCTGTATCCCTGTGGAACCACAGGAGAGATGATGTATTTGACGGTTTCGGAACGGAAGCTGGCAGCAGAGACAGTTGTCAGACATGCGGATAAGCGGGTGCCTGTTTTTGTTCAGGCAGGCGCCTGGAATCTGTCAGATACCATAGAACTGGCCCGGCATGCCGTGGAGATTGGCGCTGACGGAATCGGCGTGGTGACGCCTGTATTTTATAAGCTGAGCAGCCAGGGACTGGTGGATTTTTATGAATCAGTTGCCGCAGCCGTTCCCGCTGATTTCCCGGTGTATCTCTACAGTATTCCGCAGAATGCGGTCAATGATATTGACGCTGCTACCGCAGAGGCGGTTGCAAAGAGATGTCCCAATGTAGTGGGAATCAAATACAGCCGGCCGGATTTTACGAAGCTGCAGCAATTTATGATGATTCGGGAAGAGACCTTCAGCGTTCTGGTGGGGCCGGATCATTTGTTTGAGGCCTTGTGCGCTGTGGGCGGAGACGGAGTTGTTTCCGGCAACGCCATGTGCATTCCGGAGCATTATGCCAAAATCTGGGAGGCTCTGCAGGCAAAGGATTTTGACTTGGCGACGAAATATCAGAGAAGAACGAATATTTTGAACGAAGTGATGTGCGCCGTAAATAACATAGCGGCTTATAAGGTGATTCTGAAAAAAGAGGGCGTGATCGCTACAGCGAAAATGCGCCGTCCTATGGAGAACCTGACCTTGGAGCAGGAAAAGGAGCTGCTGGATACATTGGAAGGATTGAACTATCGCAAGGTATTGATTTGACGGGAGGGAGGTGTCTGGGACTTGAAAAAAGCAATCAAATTTTTAGACATGCATTTTGAACGCGTCTGCATGGGGATTCTGCTTGTAATTATGTTTGTAGTCGTTCTTCTCGGGATTATTACCAGACTTGTGGGAAGCCCCATTTCATGGACGGAAGAGGCATCGCGGCTTTGCTTTGTGTGGATGGTGTTTTTTGGACTGTCCTTCGGGACAAAATATGACAAGCATATCAGAGTTACCATTCTGCCGGACCGGTTCGGACCCAAATTTGCTTCGGCTGTAACAATTTTCTGGGATGTGATTACGATCGCCGTGTTTATCTGGATTGGGTTTTACGGCTTTCGGTATGTGGCCTACAGCAGCGCCTCCACAACCTTTGCGCTGCAGATAAATAAGGGAATTGTAGCTTTTGTGATTCCTCTCAGCGCATGTCTGAACGTGGTTCGCTGCCTGCAGAAAATGCTGACAGAGCATATCCCTGAGTTTAAAGTCGGGGGAAAAAGAGCAGAGGAGGGATAAGAGAGAATGAGTGTTGCATTTTGGGTGTATTTAATTATATTTATCGCTTTTTTGGCCTGTGGGGCGCCTATTTACATGGCGCTGCTCAGCAGCGGGCTTAGCTACTGCTTTCTGCATGGCGGCATTGACAATATGGCTGTTATGGCAAAAATGTATGGCAGTCTGGACAGCTTCGTCCTGCTGGCAATCCCTATGTTTATGGCGGCTGGAATTGTTATGAATAACGGCGGCATTACAGACAGAATCTTCAATGTCTGCAGAGCGCTCCTTGGGCATCTGCCCGGCGGTCTGGCCTATGTGAATGTTCTGGCTTCCTTCTTATTTTCCGGTATGTCCGGATCTGCGCTGGCAGACGTGGGAGGTCTGGGAAATGTGGAAATTAAGGCTATGCGTGACGAAGGGTACGACGATGACACGATTTTCGGGATAACGGCGGCCTCCGCAACGATGGGGCCGATTGTTCCTCCCAGTATTCCTATGGTTGTGTACGGGTCGGCGGCCTCCGTCTCGGTAGGCACGCTCTTTGTAGCCGGTCTCGGGCCTGGCATTGCCATTGGGATCATTTTGTGCATCGCCGTGTTTCTGGTGTCCAAGCGCCGCAAATATCAGGTACATAAGCGGGCCACGCTTCGGGAGCTGCTTGGCTGCATTAAGCGCAGTTTCTTTGCCCTTTTGCTCCCCATAATTATCATGGGCGGGATTATGTGCGGCTATTTTACGCCTACCGAGGCGTCCTGTATAGCCATTACCTACTGTATTTTCGTGGTCTGCCTGGTGTACCGCGATATGCCGTTTCGGCATTTGCTAGGTGTTGTTGACGGCACGGTTTCCGGAATTGTTCCCGCTTTGGCTATTGTATCCTCTGCCTCACTCTTTGGCTGGGTGCTTCAGTTTGAACATCTTGGGCAGAAAATGTATACAGGAATTATGGCAGTGACAGATAACAAATGGCTGATATTGCTGATTATTGACCTGATTTTGCTGTTTTTCGGCATGATACTGGACTCCACGCCTACGATTATGCTGCTGGTTCCTATTTTCCAGCCGCTGACCCAGGCAGTTGGAATCAGTTCCATTCATCTGGGAATTATTGTGGTACTGAACCTTATGATTGGTTTAATGACCCCGCCCTACGGCCAGTCGCTGTTTATGCTGTCGGGAACCACGGGGGTGTCGTTTAATAAAATAGTGAAATATGTAATGCCCTGGCTGCTTCCCATGTTTATCGCCCTGCTGGCGGTTACCTTTATTGAGCCTATCACATTGGCGATTCCGGTTATGCTGGGTTTTGAAGTATTTTAATTGAAAATGAAGAGAATAATGGAAGGAGTAAATGAAATGAAAAGATTGCTTGCAGTTATGTTGATGTTCGCTCTTATGATGAATTTGTCCGCATGTGCCATGAATAATCCCAAGGCAGAGGGAGATGGACAGACCAAGGAAACGGGAACAGCCGCAAATGAGAAGGCGGCAGACAGTGCAGAAGAAGCAGGCGATGAGACAGATTCTTCTCAAGCTGCTTCCGAGGATGGATTCGTCTATGATCCAAATGACCAGTATCCCGGCATGGTAGTGTACCGGGCTCAGGATCCGGAAGCGGATTTGGATGTGGAAATCACTTCTACCGATCAGATTACATGGACGGTAGCCGTATGCCTTCAGGAATCCAATCCTCAAAGCATGGCGGTCAAGCTTATGGCAGAGGAGCTGGCGGAAAAGACAAACGGGAATTTTGTGTGGGATGTTTTTTATAATTCCACATTGGGCAGTGAATCCGAGGCGGTTGAGCTTGTACGCAACAATACGGTTCAGTTTGTAACGTCAAATGTTACGGTTATGTCCCCTTATGTAGATGCTTTCGGAGTATTTGCCATGCCTTATTTGTTTCATACAGAAGAGGATGAGCTGACTTATCTCTCTACAAGTGAAAAAGCAGCAGAGCTTTACAAGGAGCTGGAAGAGACTGCCAATCTGGTTACCCTCGGCTTCAACTGCACGGGCTCTCGTTGTCTGTCTACCACAGGCGTGTCCAGGATTTCTTCGCCGGAGGATTTGAAGGCAGTGAAGGTTCGTTCTATGGAAGCTCAGGTATGGCAGGATGTTATTTCATGCATGGGAGCGACGCCTGTTCCCGTTGCCTATACGGAGCTGTACACTGCCTTGCAGACAGGCGTGGTTCAGGGGCAGGACAATCCGGTGGCAAATACGGTGGACGGAAAGTTTTATGAAGTTTTAGATACCTATTATGAGACGGATCACAGCTATCTGGTGTCCGGATATTATACAAATCCCACAGCTTGGGATGCTCTGCCGGATGATTACAAGGCGCTGGTGGCCGGCCTGATGGAAAAATACCAGGGCAACTATTACCATCAGGAGGTTTTGAAATTCCGCGAGGACTGTACACAGGTAATGGTTGACGCCGGCGTGGAGATTGTAGGCCAGGATGAGCTGGATATGGATGCTTTCTATGCAGGCGCCGATGCAATGATTGAAAAAACGTATATGACAGATCCCAAATATGTGGAGATCATTAACGATGTAAAGGCTGTATTTCAGTATTAATCCGTGAGAGGCTCCGGCAAAACGGAAGGATTGTGAAATGTGAAAATGAGAGCAAAAAAGGAGACGAAGTAAAATGGGAAAAGTACTGGTTTCAGCGTCGCATTTTGATACCTTATGCAAGGAAGCATGGAAATTATTGGAAGAGAACGGCCACGAGGTGGTGTTTGACGCCTCCCGCTCTTTTCCGGCATATACATATGAGGAGTTAAAGGAGATTCTTCCCGACATAGACGCGGCGATTATCGGCATGGACGTTTACGATGAAAAGGTCTTCCAGGCTGCCCCCAGACTGAAATGCGTGTGCAAGTTCGGGGTGGGAGTAGATAATATCCACCTGGAGGCTGCGTCAAGATATGGAGTAAAGGCATGCAACTGTCCCGGACAGAACTCCAATGCCGTGGCTGAGCTGACGGTGGGATTCATACTCTGTGTTTTAAGAGGAATTCTTCCTTTGCACAAGGCAATGGAGCAGAGCGCCTGGCCCAGGTTTCTGGGAGAGGAAATGGAGGGAAAGACAGTCGGCCTTCTGGGATTCGGCGCAATTGCCCGTGAGGTGGCAAGAAAGCTGTCGGTCTTTGATGTAAAGCTTAAGGCATACGATCTTTATCCCAATGAAGCTGCTGCAAAAGAACTGGGAGTGGAGATGGTCAGCCAGGAGGAAGTGATTGAGACCTGCGATATTGTCAGCCTTCATGCGCCGGCCACAAAAGAGAACTACCATTTGTTCGGCGCAGACACCTTTTCCCGTATGAAGGAAGGCAGCTATCTGATCAATGCGGCCCGGGGAGCGCTGGTGGATTTGGAGGAGCTGGCGGCGGCTTTGAATTCCGGAAAGCTCTCCGGGGCGGCGCTGGATGCCTTTGAGACAGAGCCTCTGCCTTCGGACGCGGCGATTTTAACCTGCAAAAATGTGGTGCTCACGCCTCATACCGGGGCAGAAACGCGCCAGGCGTATCACAAGGTCAGCATGGCTGCCGCTCAAAATGTCATAGATGCATTGGACGGGCGGGAACCACAGTTCTGGGTGAACCGTGAGAGAAAAGAGTAAAAAGGGGACTGTGAAATGGATAGGCTGTTAGAAGGAAAAAGAGCGCTTATCACCGGAGCGGCACAGGGAATCGGAAAAGGGATTGCAGAGACATTCGCAAAGCAGGGAGCTGTCGTTTTGCTGGCAGGACGCAGGCTTTCGGCCCTGGAAGAGGCGGCCTGTGAGATTCGAAAAAGCGGAGGAAGGGCAGAATGCTTTGCGGCGGATGTTTCCAAGGAAGAAGACGTATGCCGTCTGGTGAATGACGTGACAGCTAGGCACGGCGGTGTTGATATTTTGGTCAATAATGCGGGAATCAGCAAGGAAATGCCGCTGCTGGAAATGCCGGTTCAGGTGTTTGACGAGATTATGAATACGAATATGCGCAGTGTGATGCTGATGACAAAGGCCGTGCTTCCTTACATGGTAGAACAGAAGGAAGGAAATATTATCAACATCGGAAGCGGAGCCGCTTTGCGCGGTCTGCCCGGAAGCGTGGCTTATTCAGCCAGCAAGGCCGCTGTGGTCTGCTTTACACAGGCCCTGGGAGATGAGATCCGAAGGCTTGAGAGCGGAATCCGTGTGAACGCCATCTGTCCGGGACCCGTAGATACGGAAATGTTCAAAAAATCGGAGCGGAGGGAGTTTATCCTTCAGTCCGGAGGGGACGTATTCAGTACAGAGACCGTAGCAAACGGCGCGCTGTTTCTGGCCAGCAGCATGAGCGGCGGAATGAACAGCCAGATTCTGGTCCTGCGTGGAATCAATCGCTGGTAGAGAGAGAAGGACTGTGATTTTTGCGGTAAATTTGAGGCGTGCAGATAGCCAGCTTCTTGAAAGATGAGCTAAAGTAGCTGGAGGAAGAAAAACCAAGCGCATATGCAATATCGGTAATACTTTGGTTTGTCTCTGTAAGCAGCTTTTTTGCAGCCTCAAATTTCTGCAGATTAAAATAATCCGCCGGTGTAATCCCAACCTCTTTTTTGAATTTGGTCTTGAAGAAAGACAGGGAATAGCCGGAAATATCAGCCAGTTCAGAAAGCTGCAGTTTATCTGTCACATGAGCAAGCATGTAGTCAATGGCATCTTTGATATGGGGATCGTTTGCCGTAGTCTTGCCTTGCTGCACGGGGGGGGGTAAAAATTGCAGACTAAACAGAAAGCAGCACAAAAACTGCACGCCAACCTTGATTGCGTCCGAAGAGAGATCGCTGAAAAAATTGAACGCGCTGCGCAGGGTGTCAATATGAGTAGCGCCTAAAATCAGCTGCCGGTGGGGCAAATGCATCAGCTGCTGGTAAAGGGCATAAGAAAAATCTCTGTTCAGTCCCAGCAAATGATAGGGATCGGACAGATCAATCTGAAGTGAATAAAATTCGCCTGGGTATCTGGGATTCTCACCGGTGCCGTGAATCTCAAAGGGAAAGGTGATAAACGCTTCGTTGCTTAAAGTAATATATTCGGTACAGGAACCGTCTTTCGAGAGCTGACTTAAGCGCTTGCCCTTGATCAGACAGTGAATCTCCAGCATGTTGGAATGGTAGTGGAGACTAACCGGCTCCAGAGAAGAAGTGAATGTCCAATGTGCAAAATTTCCGAGCCCTTCTATGTTATGCCTGTCATGGGTAATAGTCTTTTGTTCTTTTGTCCAGCAAAATGTATCAATGATTTCCTGCATGAATACTCCTGAAGTTTTTTCCTATTTTACCATACAATCTTTATTTAGAAAAGCATTTTATACTGCCTTGTGAAAAAATGTTGATAAATGTCAAAAAGAACGGTAGAATAAACACAGGTGTTTTTTGAAAGAAACGGTACAGAAGGAGAACCATACCGTTTCCGTGGATCAAAGCCGGCCTATGCCGATGGATGGATCCGGCGTGCAGAACGGCTTTCTTCAGAATGCTTTTAGTTAAGAAATGGGTTAGTCGACGATGTAAGGCTGCAGTGTGGTGAGGATAGTGTCCATTTCTTCCTGGGCGTGGATATTCAAATCGATGGGTTTGGACAGGTCGAGACTGAAGATTCCCATGATGGATTTGGCGTCGATGACATAGCGTCCGGAGACCAGATCGAAGTCGGCATCGAATCTTGTAATATCGTTTACAAAGGATTTTACTTTTTCGATGGAGTTTAAGCATATTTTTATGGTTTTCATTGTAAATACCTCCTAATTATCAGCTTATCTTAATCTTAATACGGGGGGTGGTAAAAGTCAATACAAAGTCGAAAGGATTGTTGGATATGAAGAGGGTTGCGCTGCATAATCTTGGGTGTAAGGTGAATGCTTATGAGACGGAGGCTATGGGACAGCTTCTGAAGGATGCGGGCTATGAGATTGTGCCTTTTGATGAGGGGGCGGATTTTTATATTATCAATACTTGTACGGTGACGAATATTGCGGACAGGAAGTCGCGGCAGATGCTTCACCGGGCCAGAAAGCTGAATCCGGACGCGGTTGTGGCGGCGGTGGGATGCTATGTCCAGACGGCCGGTGAAAATATCTGGGAGGACGGTTCGGTTGACCTGGTAATTGGCAATAATAAAAAGAAGGATCTGGTTTCCATTCTGGAGGCTTATGAGAGAGGAAGCAAGGCGGAAGCGCTGATTGATATAAACCATACGAAGGAGTACGAGGGGCTTTTTGTGACGGAGCAGGCGGATCATACCAGAGCTTATGTGAAGGTGCAGGACGGGTGCAATCAGTTCTGCAGCTATTGTATCATTCCCTTTGCCCGGGGACGGGTGCGCAGCAGGGCGCCGGAGGAGATCCGAAAGGAGATAGAACGGCTTTCGGAGGGAGGCTGCCGGGAGGTGGTTCTTACGGGGATTCATTTGAGCTCTTACGGCGTGGATCTGGAGGGGGTAAAGCTTCTGTCTCTGATAGAGATGGTGCAGGAGATCCCGGGAATCCGGCGGATCCGGCTGGGGTCTTTGGAGCCGCGGATTATTACAGAAGAGTTTGCGGGGGCTTTGCGGAAAATGGATAAGCTCTGCCCTCATTTTCACTTGTCTCTTCAGAGCGGCTGCGACGCTGTCCTGATGCGGATGAACCGCCGGTATACGACGGCGGAGTATGAAAAGGCCTGTGGGATCCTTAGGGGTATTTTTGAGGATCCGGCTTTGACGACGGATGTAATCGCAGGCTTTCCGGGGGAGACGGAAGAAGAGTTTTCTGAGACGGAGGACTTTTTGAAGAGGATTGCTTTTTTTCAGACCCATATTTTTAAGTATTCCAAAAGAAAGGGGACGAAGGCCGCTTCTATGGCCGGGCAGATTACAGAGGCTGTGAAGGGGGAGCGGAGCAGACGCCTCCTTGCGCTGAATGAGATACATGAGAGGCAGTATCTTGAGAGGCGGATCGGGCGGCAGTCGGAGATCCTGGTGGAGGAAGCTATGGAGATTTCGGGCGTTTCTTATCAGACGGGGCATACCAGAGAGTACTGCCGGGCAGTTTTTGTCTCGGATAAGGAGTTGTCCGGGCAGATTGTCCGGGCTTTTGGCGAAAAAGTTTTAGAAAATGGGCTTCTGTTATGTAAACTTCTCTGAAAAGGTATTGTATTTTTTGAAATTATAGAGTAGAATAAGAGGGAGTGGTTTTAGGAGCGTGAAAAATTAAGGTTCAGATGAACAGAGCAGTAAAGAGCTTCATCTGTTCTGTGGAGGCAGAAATGGGTAGATTGGATAGCACACAAAATTTTAAGGTAATGCCGGAGACAGAAACCAAGGTAGGTGATATTCTGCATCAAGTATACCAGGCTATGACGGAGAAAGGTTATAACCCGGTAAATCAGATTGTAGGATATATTATGTCCGGAGATCCCACATACATCACAAGCCACAATAATGCCCGCAGTCTGATTATGAAGGTGGAACGTGACGAGCTTGTTGAGGAGCTTCTGAAAGTTTATATTAAGACAACTGTGAATGAATAAACTTTTTTCAGAGAAAGAGACGGGAGCAGCTTATGCGGATTATGGGACTGGACTTTGGTTCCAAAACTCTGGGGGTGGCGGTGAGCGATCCTTTGGGCATCACGGCCCAGCCTGTGGAGATTATCAGAAGAAAATCGGAGAATAAGCTGCGGCAGACCCTTGCACGGCTGGAGGAGCTGGTAAAGGAATACCAGGTTACGAAGCTTGTGCTGGGACTGCCTAAAAATATGAATAACACTCTGGGAGAACGGGCGGAAAAATCTTTGGAATTTAAGGAGATGCTGGTAAAACGGACAGGTCTGCCTGTTGTGATGTGGGACGAGCGGCTGACTACGGTGGAGGCCAATCGGGCATTGATGGAAGGAAATGTACGAAGAGAGAACAGAGGCAGGTATGTGGATGCTATTGCCGCTGTTTTGATTCTGCAGGGCTATCTGGATTCTATTTGCGCACCGGGAACTGCGAAACCGGGAGACGAGGAGTAAGGAATGGAAAAGATTACGTTTGTCCAGAATGACACAGGAGAGGGGACGGATTTTTTTGTTCTGGAGGAGACGAGACTGAATGGAATAGATTATATTCTGGTGGCGGATTCGGAAGAAGAGGACGCAGAGGCTATGATTTTGAAGGATCTATCTGCGGACGGCAGCCAGGAGGCGGTCTATGAGGTTGTAGAGGATGACCGGGAGCTGGAGGCTGTGATGAGTGTTTTTGAGCAGCTTCTGGAGGACGTGGACATCACCTTTTAAAAGACAGGAAAAGGCGGGCGGCGTCTGTGGCGATTGACAGAGAAGAATTTAAAAAATTACTGAAGGAAAAAGGACTGAAGGTAACCAGGCAGCGCCTGGTGGTTCTTGAGGTATTGGCAGAGAACCCGGAGGAACATCTGACTGCGGAGGAGATATACGAGAGAGTAAAAGCGGACAACCCGGATATCGGGCTGGCCACGGTATATAGAACGGTTCAGCTTCTGCTGGAACTGGAACTGATTGACCGGATCAATCTGGATGACGGCTTTGCCCGTTATGAGATTGGAGACACACAGGAACGCGCGCGGCACAGACATCATCATCTGATCTGTTTAAGGTGCGGCAGTGTGTCTGCATTTCAGAAGGACATGCTGGAGGCGCTGGAGACGGGGGTACAGGCAGCGCTTGGATTCCGGGTGACGGATCATGAGGTGAAGCTTTACGGCATCTGCAAGGACTGTTCGGAGAAAGAAATATAACAAAAAACAGAAAATAATTTCTGTCGAAGCGGTTTTACCCTTTAGTGCTGTCGCGCAGCGACTAAAAAAAGTAATATCCTTCAAAGTGCACGCTGGAAGGTAAAGTCGCAAAGGCGCACGAGAGAAACTTTTATGAGTGCTTTTTCGAATAAAAGTTTCTCTCATCACCGGTGTGTCGAAGCGACTTTACCCTTTAGTGCCGTCGCGCAGCGACTTAGAATAGGAGGTTTAAGATTGAGAAATATTAACAATTCAAAATTGCGTATCATTCCTCTGGGCGGACTGGAGCAGATCGGAATGAATATTACTGCCTTTGAATTTGAAGACAGTATTATTGTTGTGGACTGCGGCCTGTCCTTCCCGGAGGATGATATGCTGGGGATCGATCTGGTGATTCCCGATATCACATATTTAAAGGACAACATTCAGAAGGTAAAGGGCTTTGTGATCACCCACGGACATGAGGATCACATCGGCGCCCTGCCCTATGTATTAAAAGAGCTTAATATTCCGGTGTACGCCACAAAGCTGACCATCGGACTGATTGAAAATAAATTGAGAGAGCATAATCTCATCAACCACACCAAGCGGAAGGTAGTGCAGCACGGGCAGTCCATCAATCTGGGGGCTTTCCGGATTGAGTTCATCAAGACCAATCACAGTATTGTGGACGCTTCTGCCCTGGCTATTTACTCCCCGGCGGGAATTGTAGTGCATACGGGAGACTTTAAGGTGGATTACACCCCGGTATTCGGGGACGCTATCGATCTGCAGCGTTTCGGGGAGATCGGCAAGAAGGGCGTGCTGGCTCTTATGTGCGACAGCACCAATGCGGAGCGGCCGGGCTTCACCATGTCGGAGCGCACCGTGGGAAGGGTGTTTGACAATATTATGTCGGATCACCGGAATTCCCGGATTATCATTGCAACCTTTGCGTCCAATGTAGACCGGGTGCAGCAGATCATCAACTCTGCTTACAAGTACGGCCGGAAGGTAGTTGTGGAAGGACGCAGCATGGTCAATGTGATTAAGACGGCTGCGGAGCTCGGATATCTGACCGTGCCGGACAAGACCCTGATTGATATTGAGATGATGAAGAATTATCCCGACGATCAGGTGGTACTGATCACCACGGGAAGCCAGGGAGAATCCATGGCGGCCTTGTCCCGGATTGCGGCCAACCTTCACAAAAAGGTGCAGATTAAGCCGGGAGATACGGTGATTTTCAGCTCCAAGGCCATTCCCGGCAACGAGAAAGCCGTGTCCAAGGTAATCAACGAGCTCTCCATGAAGGGGGCGGATGTGATTTTCCAGGACGCCCATGTGTCCGGCCATGCCTGCCAGGAGGAGATTAAGCTGATTTATTCCCTGGTGCGTCCGAAATATTCCATTCCCATCCATGGCGAATACCGCCACCTGAAGGCACAGGCGGATCTGGCAAAGAACCTGGGAATCGCCAAGGAAAATATTTTCATCCTCTCTTCCGGCGACGTGCTGGAGCTTGGTGAGAACAGCGCCAAGGTCGTGGATCATGTGCACACAGGTTCCATTCTGGTGGACGGCCTTGGAGTGGGAGATGTAGGAAATATTGTATTGAGGGATAGACAGCATCTGGCGGAAGATGGTATTATGATTGTGGTAATGACGCTGGAAAAGTACAGCAATCAGCTTCTGGCAGGGCCGGACATTGTGTCCCGGGGCTTTGTCTATGTGCGCGAATCCGAGGATTTGATGGAGGAAGCAAGAGCCGTGGTGAACGATGCGGTGAACGACTGTCTGGACCGGGGTGTTTCCGACTGGGGAAAGTTAAAGAATGTAATCAAGGATTCCCTCAGTGATTTTATCTGGAAAAGAACGAAGCGTAATCCTATGATTCTTCCTATTATTATGGAGGTTTAGGGGGATCATAGGCAGCTCCTGCTTATTGCTGGCGGGTGATATCAGACGCGTGTAGGAGACGGAAGATGAATACAAAACGAGCAGCTTTAACAGTTCTGTCAATTGCATTAAAGATTGTAGTGACCGCAGTAGTTATCTTAGGGATTATCCGGCTGGGAGGCATGGCCTTTGATTACGGCCATTCCGTGTTCCAGGAGGAAGCGGTGGACGAGGAGCCGGGGAGAAGCATTACCGTGTCCATTGAGGACGGGACAGATGTCCAGGCGGTTGCGAAGCTTCTGGAGGATAAGGGTCTGGTCAATGACTGGAAGCTGTTCTATATCCAGGTTAAGGTATCCAAATACGCAAAAAAGCTGGAGGCCGGAACGTATACCCTTACTACGGCCATGAAGCCCAGAGAGATGATGGCAGTCATGTCCGGCGTAGATCCGGCTGAGGAAGAGTAAGTGATTGTTGACGAGAGAATAAGGGCCTATATCAATTCCCTTGATATGGGCCATACAGAGCTTTTGGAAGAGATAGAGAGAGAAGCGAAGAGGGACTTTGTGCCGGTGATCCGCCGGGAGATGCAGAGCTTTTTAAAGACGCTTCTGGCAGTCAGACAGCCCAGGGCCATTCTGGAAGTAGGAACGGCCGTAGGCTTTTCTGCTCTTTTGATGTGTGAGCATGCTCACCCGGAGGCGCATATTACGACGATAGAGAAGTATGAAAAGCGGATACCCGTTGCCAGGGAGAATTTCCGAAGAGCGGGCGCGGAGGAGCGGATCACACTCCTTGAAGGGGATGCGGCAGAATACCTGGGGCAGCTTTGCGGGCCCTTTGATTTTATTTTTATGGATGCGGCTAAGGGACAGTATATTCATTTCCTGCCGGATGTGCTGCGGCTTCTGGAGCCGGGCGGGATTCTGGTGTCGGACAATGTCCTTCAGGACGGGGAGCTGATTGAGTCCCGGTTTGCGGTGGAGCGCAGGAACCGGACGATTCACAGCAGGATGAGAGAATATCTGTATGAGCTAAAGCATCATCCGCAGCTGGTTACTTCGATTCTCCCCCTGGGGGACGGGGTGACCTTGAGTGTGAAACAATAAGACTGGAATAGGGAATGACAGATGAAAAAACCGGAATTGTTGATACCGGCCAGCAGCTTAGAGGTGCTGAAGGCAGCGGTAATATTTGGAGCAGATGCCGTTTATATCGGAGGAGAGGCCTTCGGGCTTCGGGCAAAGGCGAAGAACTTTTCCCTGGAGGATATGAAGGCAGGCATTGCATTTGCACATGAATACGGAGTGAAGGTCTATGTGACGGCGAACATTCTGGCGCATAACCAGGATCTGGAAGGGATACGGACGTATTTTGAGGAGCTTCGAAAGCTGCGTCCGGACGCCCTGATCATTGCGGATCCCGGGGTGTTTCTCCTGGCCAAGGAGATCTGCCCGGAGATTGAGCGCCATATCAGCACCCAGGCCAACAATACGAATTATCTCACCTACCGGTTCTGGAAGGAGCAGGGGGCGAAGCGTGTGGTGTCGGCAAGGGAGCTGACGCTGTCGGAGCTTCGGGAGCTGCGGGCCAATATTCCGGCGGATCTGGAGATCGAGACCTTTATTCACGGGGCCATGTGTATCTCCTATTCCGGGCGGTGCCTGCTGAGCAATTATTTTACAGGGAGAGACGCCAACCAGGGAGCCTGCACCCACCCCTGCCGCTGGAAGTATGCGGTGGTGGAGGAGACGAGGCCGGGGGAATATTTTCCGGTTTATGAAAATGAGAGAGGCTCTTATATCTTCAATTCCAAGGATCTCTGCATGATTGAGCATATTCCGGATCTTCTGGAGGCTGGAATTGACAGCTTTAAGATTGAGGGACGGATGAAGACGGCTCTCTATGTGGCGACAGCAGCCAGAACCTACCGGAAGGCCATTGATGACTGTCTTAAGTCGGAGGAGCTTTACCGGGAGCATATGGACTGGTATAGGGAGCAGATCAGCGGCTGCACTTACCGGGAGTTTACCACAGGATTTTTCTATGGAAAGCCGGACGAGAACAGCCAGATTTATGGAAATAATACGTATATTAAGGGATATACGTATCTGGGGATTGTGAATGGCCTTGATGAGAGGGGATACTGCAGGATTGAGCAGCGCAATAAGTTCTCTGTGGGGGACGAGATTGAGATTATGAAGCCGGACGGGAGCAATGTGCCTGTGAGGGTGGAGGAGCTTCTGGATGAGGAAGGAAACCGGATGGAGAGCGCGCCCCATCCGAAGCAGAAATTGTTTGTAAGGCTAAGCGGGGAAGCTGCGGCTTTTGATCTTTTGCGGAGGCAGGAGCAGGGGCCTGCATGGCCTATTATCTGAGATATTAGGTGGAAAGGCACTTCTTTGGGGGAGTTATCATAAGATAATATAAATCCGCCAAAGAGGTGCCTTTTTGAAAACTTTTCCCCAACCACTACCGGCCAAAGAGGAGCAATTTTATCTGCAGAAGCTGAAGGAGGGAGACCTTGAGGCACGTAATATCCTGGTGGAGCACAATCTGCGCCTTGTGGCCCATATTGTGAAGAAGTACCAGGGGACCGAGGAGGATGTGGAGGATTTGATTTCCATCGGTACGATTGGCCTGATTAAGGCGGTTACGACCTTTGACAGCGGAAAGGGGCCCAGGCTGGCCACTTATGCGGCGCGCTGTGTGGAGAATGAGCTTTTGATGTTTTTCAGGGCCAGGAAGAAGACGGCCCGGGAGACTTCTTATTATGAACCGATAGGTACGGATAAGGAAGGAAATGAGATTCATCTGCTGGATATTATAGAGAGTAATGAGCGGGATGCTTTTGCACAGATTAGTCTGAAGGCGGACAGCAAGAAGCTGTATGAGCTTCTTGATCAGGTGCTGACGCCGAGAGAGCAGAAGGTTCTGATTATGAGGTACGGGCTTTATAATGGGAAGGAGTATACCCAGAGGGAGATTGCGGGGCAGCTTGGGATTTCGCGGTCTTATATTAGCAGGATTGAGAAGAATGCTTTGGGGAAGTTGAAGGAGTATTTTTAGGGTGGGACGGAACCGAGCCGAAACCAGGGCCGGACATTTCCAATATCTAGTGTTCGGACGGTTCACGTACACGCTGTCTGCTCTTGTCGGACTTGCGGATTTTTGGGGTGACCAGGCGGTGCCTGGTTGGCCTTTTTTGACGCAGGTCCGCCAATATCAGACAGCGTGTGCGTGAACAGCCGGACACTGGGATATTGGAAATGTCCGGCCCTGGTTTCGGATCGGTTCCTGATTTTGCGAGGCGGTAGGGTGGAAGGGCGAGGGTTTTTTGGGGTGATTGGAAATTGGGTAGGGGGTGGGTGAAGGGGGGATGGGGGTTAGGTGAGGTCTTTTAGGGTGAAGGGTAGGACTTTTTTGAGGTCGGTTAGGGTGAGTTCTACCTGGAAGCCTATTTTGCCGGCGCTGAAGAGGATGGTTGGGAAGGTGAGGGCGGTGGTGTCGATGGTGGTTTGGAAGGGCTTTTTCATGCCGATGGGGGAGCAGCCGCCGTGGATGTAGCCGGTTAGGGGGAGGAGGTCTTTGGATTTGTGCATGGTGATGCTTTTTTCGTTGACGGAGAGGGCGGCTTTTTTGAGGTTTAGTTCTTTTTCTACGGGGATTAGGAAGACGTAGTTGGTTTTTGTGGCTCCGTATGTTACCAGGGTTTTGAATACCTGGCTGGGGTTCTGGTTGAGGATGGCGGCGGCTTCCCGGCCGCTGATGGCGCCGGTTCCGGCGTAGGTGTGGCTTTGGTAGGGGATTTTCTTTTGGTCTAGGATTCGCATAACGTTTGTTTTTTCTGTGCTCTTTTTCATGGTTTTTTCCTTTTTATAATTGATTATTTTGTTTTTATTATAGTGTTTTTTGGGGTGTGTTGTCTACTGGTATAAAAATTGCTTGTAATAGTTGTAAATATATGGTAATGTAGGTGTATCTGAATTTGTTCTGATCTCAATTCGAGATTTATGATTTCCCAATGGATGATGAGTTAATGAAAAGGAGGAATGTTATTTTTTATGTTTAGTAAGGTGTATTCGGCGGCTCTGAATGGGATGGATGCTTATCTGGTTCGGGTGGAGGCTGATATTAGTGAGGGGATGCCTCAGTTTCTTATGGTGGGTTATCTGTCCTCGGAGGTCCGGGAGGCCGGGGATCGGGTCCGGACGGCTCTGCGCAATACGGGGTTTGTCCTGCCGCCGAAACGGATTATGGTGAATCTGGCCCCGGCCGGGATTCGTAAAGCGGGCTCCCGCTTCGATCTTCCTGTGGCAGCGGCTATTCTGGCGTCCTTGGAAAAGATTCCGGCGGATAGTCTGAAGGATGTGATGCTTACGGGAGAACTGAGCTTGAGCGGACAGATACTCCCGGTTACGGGGATACTGGCTCTGGCGGAGGCGGCCAGGGACGGAGGTGTCCGCAGATGTATTGTGCCGGAAGGGAATGCGGCGGAGGGCGCAGTGCTGGATGGGCTGGAGGTGATAGGGGTGTCCAGCCTGGCGCAGCTGATAGAGGTTTTGCGCCACCCGGAGGATGCGGTTCCTGTGAGGGTGGATACGGAGCGGCTTTTGAGGGAGCAGTCCCGGGCCCGGGAGGAGGATTTTTCGGAGGTAAACGGACAGGCTATGGCGAAACGGGCGGCGGAGGTTGCGGCGGCCGGTATGCATAATCTTCTGATGATCGGGCCGCCCGGCGCCGGAAAGACGATGATTGCCCGGCGGATTGGTGGAATCCTGCCTCCCGTTACGCTGGAGGAGGCCCTGGAAATGACGAAAATCTACAGTGTGGCCGGCCTGCTTCCGGAGCAGACTTCCTTACTTGCAGGCAGACCCTTTCGGGCGCCTCATCACACGGTGACGCCGGAGGCTCTGGCAGGCGGAGGGCGGATTCCTTCCCCGGGAGAGATCTCGCTAAGCTCCGGCGGCGTCCTTTTTCTGGACGAGTTCCCGGAATTTAAGAGAAGCGCACTGGAGATCCTGCGGCAGCCGCTGGAGGAGCGGCGTGTCTGTATCTCCCGGACAGCCGGAAACTACATATTTCCGGCAAAATGTATGCTGGTGGCGGCCATGAACCCCTGTGCCTGCGGATATTTTCCCGACCGCAGCCGCTGTGTCTGTACGGAACAGGAGCTGGGCCGTTACCGGGGAAAAATCAGCCGTCCTCTTTTGGATCGGATGGACATCTGCACGGAGGTTCCGGGAATTTCCTATGGGGATCTGACGAAAAAGCAGGAAAATGAAAGCTCGGCCGCCATACGGAAGCGAGTGGAAACCGCCCATCAGATGCAGCAGGAGCGTTATGCGGGGCTGCCCATTTATTTTAACGCTTATCTGAACGGAAATCAGACAGAGCTTTACTGCCCCCTGGGCGAAAAGGAACGGAAGCTGTTAAAAAATGCATTTGGAAAACTAAATTTAAGCGCCCGGGCATATTATAAGATTATCAAGACAGCACGTACCATTGCGGATCTGGAGCAGGAGGATCGGATTCTGGAGCAGCATCTCTTAGAAGCTATCCAATACCGTCTGCCAGGCGGGACTTACTGGGGGAGGGGAGTATGAAAGATACCATGGAAGCCTATTGGCATTGGCTGTGCAGCAGTCTTGCGGGGGAACCGAGCCTGCTCTGGCGCCTGATAGGGCAGTACAAAACGCCAAGGGACATATTTTATGCAAAGGAGGAGGAGCTTACAGCAAGATTTCCAAGAAATCCCAAAGCAATCACAGGTCTCTGTGAAAAACGAAAGGGCTGGGAGTTTGAAAGAGAGTGGGAGAGCCTTCGGCGAAAGGGAGTCGTCTTTATAAGCTGTGAACATCCGGCCTATCCCAGGCGTTTAAGCGTCATCCCTCAGAAACCAGGGGGACTGTTTGTCCGGGGCGGACAGCCGGAGGATGCAAGCCCCTCCATAGCCATTGTGGGAGCCAGGGTATGCAGCCCCTACGGAAAAAGCGCTGCCCTCTGGTTTGGAAGGGAGCTGGCCAGGGCGGGTGTGCAGATTGTAAGCGGAATGGCGGCCGGCATCGACGGCTTCGGGCACCAGGGGGCTTTTGAGGGAGGAGGGAAAACCTTTGGGGTTCTGGGAGGCGGCGTAGACATCTGTTACCCGGAGTTTCACAGAGACCTTTATATGAAGCTGGAGAGAGAGGGCGGACTTTTGTCCGAGTATCCTCCGGGAACCAGGCCCATGCGTCATTTATTTCCCCTTCGGAACCGGATTATCAGCGGACTTGCAGATGCTATAATTATTATAGAAGCAAAAGAAAAAAGCGGTTCTCTTATTACGGCAGATCTGGCTTTGGAACAGGGAAAGGATGTGTACGCCGTTCCTGGACGCCTTGAGGACCCCTTAAGCGCCGGCTGCAACAACCTGATCCGCCAGGGATCCGGAATTGCCCTTTTTCCAGAACAGATTTTGGAAGAAATGGGAATAACCCCCAAATTCGGGGAACAAAATAGGAAGTGCAGGAAAATTGTTCTTGAAAAGGCAGAAGATATAGTGTATAGTTGTCTAGGTTTACAAGCAAAGAACCCCGAAGAGCTGTCTTTGGAGAGCGGACTTACTTTGACAGAGGTGCTGCGGACGCTTACCGGACTGGAATTGAAGGGGTATGCAAAAGAAATTTATAAAAATAATTATATTCGGGTATTGTAAGGATATCATGTGATAAACACTATACAGAGCTGCAGGCTGTGAAGCAGTATAAAGCAGGCAGAAGCTGAAGGATTCACAGGAATATTAGGAAAGAGGACGTATCAATGGCTAAGAATCTGGTTATTGTCGAGTCACCGGCCAAGGTAAAGACAATCAAAAAATTTTTGGGGAGTAATTACGAGGTGCTGGCATCCCAGGGGCATGTACGGGATCTGCCCAAAAGTCAGCTGGGAATCGATGTGGAGCATGATTATGAGCCCAAATACATTACCATCCGGGGAAAAGGCGAGATTTTGGCAAAGCTGCGCAAGGAGGCCAGGAAGGCGGAACGCGTGTATCTGGCAACTGACCCGGACCGGGAGGGAGAGGCGATTTCCTGGCATCTGTCCAAGGCTTTGAATCTGGACGATAAGAAAATGTACCGCATTACCTTCAACGAGATTACCAAGGCGGCGGTAAAGGAATCCTTAAAAAATGCAAGAGAGATTGATATGGATCTGGTGGACGCCCAGCAGGCCCGGCGTATGCTGGACCGCATGGTGGGCTACCGCATCAGCCCGATTCTCTGGGCCAAGGTAAAACGGGGCTTAAGCGCGGGCCGCGTCCAGTCGTCAGCCCTGCGCCTGATTGCAGACCGGGAGGAGGAAATCAATGCCTTTATCCCGGAAGAATACTGGACCCTGGAGGCCGAGCTTCTGGCAGAGGGAAGCAAGAAGCCCCTTTGCGCCAAATTTTACGGAACCAAGACCCAGAAGATGACCATTGCCTCCAAGGAGGAGATGGATCAAGTACTTTCAGGGCTTGAGCATGCGTCTTTTCAGGTGGCGGAGGTAAAGACGGGAGAGAGAACCAAGAAGGCGCCCCTGCCCTTTACGACCAGTACCCTCCAGCAGGAGGCCTCCAAGGCGCTGAATTTTTCCACTCAGAAAACCATGAGCCTGGCACAGCAGCTCTATGAGGGTGTTGATATCAAGGGAAACGGGACCGTCGGCGTGATTACTTATCTGCGTACCGACTCTACCCGTATCTCCGAGGAGGCCCAGAAAAATGCAAGGGCCTACATTGAGGAGCAGTACGGAAAGAATTATGTTTCTTCCGGCAGCTCTACCAAGAAGAGCGGAAAGAAGATCCAGGATGCCCATGAAGCCATCCGGCCCACGGACATCTCCCGGACGCCGGCAGCCTTAAAGGAATCTCTCACACGGGATCAGTTCCGCCTCTATCAGCTTATCTGGAAGCGGTTTGCGGCCAGCCAGATGGCAGACGCCGTATATGAGACCTCCTCCGCTAAAATCGACGGGGGAGACTACCGTTTTACCCTGTCCGCTTCCCGGCTCTTCTTTGACGGCTTTATGTCCGTCTATGTGCAGGAGGAGGAGAAGGAGGAGAGCGGGCCGCTTTTAAAGGGGCTTTCCAAGGATATGGTCCTGGATTTGAAGGCTCTTGACAGTCAGCAGCATTTTACCCAGCCCCCGGCCCATTATACGGAGGCGGCGCTGGTAAAGACCCTGGAGGAGCTTGGAATCGGCCGCCCCAGTACCTATGCGCCTACGATCACCACCATCATTGCCCGCCGCTATGTTTCCAGGGAAAACCGGAATCTCTATCTGACGGAGCTGGGCGAGGTGGTCAATCATATGATGAAGGCCGCCTTCCCCAGCATTGTGGAATCGGATTTTACCGCCAATATGGAGGGTCTTCTGGACTGCGTGGAGGAGGGAACCGTCAGCTGGAAAACGGTTGTGGAGAACTTCTACCCGGATCTGGAGGCTGCGGTACAGGCGGCGGAGAAGGAGCTTGAGGAGGTAAAAATCGAGGACGAGGTGACGGACGTGGTCTGTGATCTCTGCGGCCGCAATATGGTCGTCAAATACGGCCCCCACGGACGTTTCCTTGCCTGCCCCGGATTTCCCGACTGCCGGAATACAAAGCCTTATCTGGAAAAAATCGGCGTTCCCTGTCCCAAGTGCGGCGCCGAGGTGGTTCTGCGCAAGACAAAGAAGGGGCGGAAATACTATGGCTGCGAGAACCATCCGGAATGTGACTTTATGTCCTGGCAGAAGCCTTCGAAGAAAAAGTGCCCCCGATGCGGAAGCTTTATGGTGGAGAAGGGGAACAATCTGGCCTGCGCCGGGGAAGGATGCGGTTACCGGGAAGCCAGGGAGAAAGAGTCCGGCTAAGAATACAGGTGTGTAGTGCTGTTGTGCAGCGACTACAAATAAGATGATGAATAAAATATAGGCTTGCGATAGTTCAGCCGGGCCGCGGCGAGATCCAGAGGGCGGATTTTGCCGCAGCCCGGCTGAATGGCCGTAGGTTTTGACCGCTTTTTAAAGTATTTACAAGTATTTGTAAAAAGAGATTGAAAAGTTTGACAACATATGCTAGTATCACAGATAACAAGAACTATATTTTTTTACAAAAGGAGGGGTGCAAGTGAGCGTACAGTTATTAGATAAAACCAGAAAGATTAACAAACTGCTTCATAATAATAATTCCAGCAAGGTTGTGTTTAACGACATCTGCCAGGTTCTCACGAATATTCTGAACTCGAATATTCTGGTTCTCAGCAGAAAAGGCAAGGTCTTGGGTGTAAGTCAGTGCGAAGGCGTGGAAGAGATTCGGGAACTGATTTCCGGCCAGGTCGGCGATCACATTGACGAGGCGCTGAATGAGCGGCTGCTTGGAATTTTGTCTACAAAAGAGAATGTCAATCTTCAGACACTGGGCTTTGTGTCTGAGCATGTACAGGATTATCAGGCCATTATCACCCCCATTGATATTGCCGGAGAGCGGCTCGGTACTCTTTTTTTGTATAAGTATCGGGAGCAGTACGACATTGACGACATTATTCTGAGCGAGTATGGAACTACAGTGGTCGGGCTGGAGATGATGCGGTCTGTGAACGAGGAGAACGAGGAAGAGAAGCGGAAGGTTCAGATTGTGAAGTCGGCCATCAGCACGCTGTCCTTCTCGGAGCTGGAGGCGATTACCCATATTTTTGAGGAGCTTAAGGGGAACGAAGGAATTCTGGTCGCAAGCAGGATTGCGGACAGCGTTGGGATTACGCGGTCAGTGATTGTGAACGCCCTGCGCAAGTTTGAGAGCGCGGGGGTGATTGAGTCCAGATCTTCGGGGATGAAGGGGACTTATATCAAAGTGGTGAATGATGTGGTGTTTGAGGAGCTGGCGAAGCTTAAGAAGGCGTAGACGGCTTGGAGGTAATTGCGGCGCTTATATTTTTGAAAAAATAGTAGAAGCTGAATGGAGAGATTGTTTTCCGTTTGGCTTCTGTTTTTTTGCTTTAAATATCTGGAATTGTGCAATATAGTGTAAAATTTACAGCCTATCAAGTGAAAATTGTTGAACTTGATAATAACTGTAAAGCTGCGATAATGGAGTAAGGGAAGAGATATGAATATCAGACAAAAATATGAACTAAAAATGCTGTCAGATGACGGCCATATGGATATGTCTAAGATTGCGGAGCTGTTTTCCATCCATCTGCGAACTGTGCGGTATGATATCCGGATTATAAATGAATATCTGCAAAAGGAGTTCGGAGCCGAATATATCAAGGTGAACAATAAAACGGCCAGCGTAAAGGCGGAAGTCCAGGAAAAGCTGAAGCATGCGGCGGATTTGAATGTGAAGGATTTTTATGCAGACAGATTGAGCAGCGGGGAGCGGATGCTTTTGATGCTTTTTGATTTATGCTGGAGCAGCGGCGGAAGCACCATTCAAAGCTTTGCGGATAAATATTTTGTAAGCCGGGCAACCGTAAATAAGGACATTGTGGCTTTGAAGGAGTATTGCCGGAAAAATCATATTCGTTTTGTCAGCAGCCGAGGGAAAGGGATCTGTGTGGATGCAGACGAGACAGAGAGACGGAGATACCTGGCAAAGATTATCCGGGATTTGACCGCCTGGAAGGCAAAGGATGATCGTTTGGCACAGTCGGCATATTCTCAGTGGTTCCGGGAAAAAGATCTGGATTGCATTCGGGAAATTGTGAAAGATGTGGAGGAGCAATTCTCTATTTACCTGGCAGATATTGCATATGAGGGACTTGTGCTTCATATTGCGCTGTCTATCGAGCGCTTTCGGACGGACAGCCGGTACGGTGAGTTTATCCAAAGGCCTATGGCCAAAAAGGAAAGCATCCAATATCAGATGGCGGACGAGATAGTAGGCAGCGTCAACGAGGCCTTTCAAATCAAGCTTCCGGAAACAGAGGTTCACTATGTGGCATTGCATATCGGTGCAAAATCCAGCAATGTGATTGAAAGAGAAGCCATTGGAGATGTCCCTTTGGAATACTATTGCATTCGATTGATTTCCGGTGTCAGCAGAAGTATGGATTGTGATTTGTCAGGGGACGAAAGCCTGTATGAAAGCCTGCTTCAGCATATGAACGTATGTGTCTATCGAAAGAAGAACGGAATGCTTCTGGAAAATCCGCTGAAGGAAGAGCTGCTTCACAGTTATCCCCGTCTGTATGAGGTGATTCGCCAAATGCTCTGTGTAGAATTAAAGCCGGATCTTATTATTGCCAGTGATGATGAAATTGCTTATATTTTACTACACTTTGCCGCTGCGCTTTACCGGAGAAAGCAGAATGCGGCACGGCTTGCAGATGTAGTGGTTGTCTGCGCCACGGGAGTGGGCACGGCAGAACTGGTAGTCACAGGGCTTAGAAGAAATTTCCGTCTGAACCTTGTGGGAGCTGTTGCAGAGCACCAACTGGACAATTTTCTGAAAAAGAAAACGGTAGATTTGATTATTACTACAGTACCTTTGCGGATAAATCACAGCTTCGTCAGGGTAAGCCCCCTGCTTCGGAGGGATGATGTGGTCAGGATCGGCAAGCGGCTTTTGGATTTGGGCTTTGATATAGAGAAACCGCCGGAAGCTAAGGAAGAATGGAGCGATACGGC
The DNA here is from genome assembly GCF_036941125.1 of Candidatus Merdisoma sp. JLR.KK011. Taxonomy (NCBI): domain Bacteria; kingdom Bacillati; phylum Bacillota; class Clostridia; order Lachnospirales; family Lachnospiraceae; genus Candidatus Merdisoma; species Candidatus Merdisoma sp. JLR.KK011. The sequence continues at coordinate 626,599 of NZ_JAYWSZ010000003.1, forward strand.
CAGATGGCTTGAATATCTGCTTCTAAATTATTCCAATAAGGAACAGGAGGAAGTGTTAAAAAGCAAAATCAGTAAAATTCCCGAAGAAAAAAATTTAAGGAAAGAGGAGAAGCGATATATGTTAAGTGAATTGCTGAATGAGAGGAGCATTCGTCTGGACGTGTCCTGTGGGGACTGGGAGGAAGCAGTCAGGCGGTCTGGAGAGCCGCTGACTGCAAAGGGAGATATTACGGAGGTCTATATTCAGGCGGTAATCGACAGCGTAAAGGAGGCAGGGCCTTATATCGTGATTACAAAGGGCGTAGCGCTTCCTCATGCCACGAATAAAGAAGGCGTCAATCGAACGGCCATGTCTTTTGTGAGGCTGTCATCGCCGGTGAATTTTGGAAATGCTTCCAATGACCCGGTAAAGTATCTTTTTATGCTGGCGACCACAGACGCCAATTCCCATCTGGGAGCGCTTCAGGATCTGGCGGAATTTTTGGAGAGAACAGAATTTATGGCGGTACTGGAGACGGCAAAAGAACCCTCAGATGTTGTTTCCTATATCAAGGAAAATGAGAGCGGTAAATAATCTGCCGACGGCAGATAAAAATAGAAGGGAGGAACTAATAATGCAGACAAAAAAATGCCTGATTATGTGCAGAACCGGAATGGGAAGCTCTATGATGCTGAAAATCAAGGTGGATAAGCTGATTGATAAAAAGGGCTATCCCCTGGACGTAACCCATGACGCATTCAGCGGCTTTGCAGGACAGCAGAATGTGGATGTGATTGTTACGATGGAGGATCTCATCGACGAATTTAAGGATTCCAAAGCGTATGTCATCGGTGTAAAAGACATTATGGATATGGAATTTCTGGAAAAAGAGCTGGACAAATATTTTGCCCAGGTAAATTAACAAAAGAAACACAAAGTAGAAAGGGGGAGTTGTAATGGCAGTATTACAATTCGTAGTTTATGAGATTTTAGGAGAAGCGTCTCTGCTGATAGGGCTTTTGGCATTGATCGGCCTTTTGATTCAGAAAAAGCCGGCGGAAAAGGTAGTGGCCGGAACCGTCAAAACAATTGTAGGTTTCTTGATTTTTGGTATAGGTTCTTCTGCGGCGCAGGGAGCGTTGAATGGCTTTCAGACCTTGTTTGTAACAGCCTTTGGCCTGGAAGGCGTAACGCCGATTTCAGAGGCAATTACGGCCCAGGCCCAGACACTGTTTCCTATGGTAATTGCATTGATTATGGTTGGCGGATTTTTATGCAACTTAGTAATTGCAAAGCTGACGAAGTTCAAGTTTATTTTCCTGACCGGCGGCCATAGCTTGTTTTTGTCCGCACTTCTGGCTGTTATGCTGAAGGCCCTGGGTTTGTCTGATGCTGCGGCTATTATCATAGGCTCTGTTATTCATGGCTTTGCGGCGGCTCTGTATCCTGCTATTGCCCAGAAATCCATGCAGGCTGTTACAGGCAGTGACGAGATTGCAATCGGACATTACTGCACGCTGGCGTATGCATTTTCCGGATGGCTGGGAAGTAAGGTGGGAGACCCGAAGGACAGTACGGAGAACATCAACCTTCCCGGGTGGCTTTCCATGTTTAAGGATTACATTGTTTCCGTGTCCTTATCCATCGGCGTTATTTACTATATTGCGGCGATCGTTGCCGGAAAAGCTGCGGTAGAGCCCCTGGCCGGCGGAACCCACTGGCTGGTATGGCCGCTGATGCAGACATTAACTTTTACGGGCGGTTTATATGTTATTATCACAGGTGTCCGCCTGTTCCTGGGAGAGATTGTTCCGGCATTTGTAGGCATTACAGAGAAGTTTATTCCTGGCGCAAAGCCGGCTCTGGACTGTCCGGTTGTGTTCCCCTATGCGCCGACGGCAACGGTACTTGGATTTATTTCCGCTTATGCGGCAGGCTTGATCTGCATGTTTATTATGGCGGCTATGAAGACAACCGTTATGATTCCGGTAGCAATTCCCTTCTTCTTCATCGGAGCTACTGCAGGCGTATTCGGAAACGCAAGAGGCGGCTGGAAAGGCTGTGTGCTTGGGGCCTTTGTGACAGGCGTTCTGATTTCTGTAGGCCCGGCGGTTATCTATGGCATTTTGACAAGCGTTGGGCTGTCCGGAAGCAGCTTCCCAGAGACAGATTTCAATTTGATTGGAATTATATTTAACTTTATCGGAAAAGCCCTTGGGAAGTGGTAAGCATTTATTAGATATTGGAGGGATATTTGCAGATGAAAGACGCAAAGCAATTAAAGCTTATCGCAAATCGAAACAGAAAGCGTATTATAGAAATGGTATATCGGGCCGGTGTCGGCCATGTGGGGGGAGCCTTGTCAGCAACGGATCTTCTAACGGCCATTTATGAAAACGAAGTGGATTTTAAGGAAAGCAGGCGTACAAGAGTGGTTCTGTCTAAGGGGCATGCAGTTCCGGCTGTTTATGCGGAACTTGCGGAAAAGGGGATTATAGAAGAAAAGCTTTTTCCCACCTTCCGGCAGATTGACTCCAGGCTTCAGGGACATCCGTATACCTGTGATATTCCAGAGGTTGACGCCACAACCGGTTTGCTGGGGCAGGGATTTTCTATGGCGGTCGGTATGGCGGCGGTGAAAAAGAAGGAACAAGACCCCCACAAGGTATATGCCATTGCCGGAGACGGGGAAATGCAGGAAGGGCAGATGTGGGAGGCACTTATGGCGGCCGCTCACTATAAGCTTGATAACTTGGTACTGATTATAGACTACAACAAGCTGTCCTCCAGCCATCCCACGAACGAGATTATAAACCTAGAGCCTTTAGCAGAGAAAATGAGAGCCTTCAATTATCACGTGATAGAGATAGACGGGCATGACATGGAGCAGATTCTTGCAGCGATAAAGGAGGCAAAAGCGGTAAATGGAATGCCGGTGATGATCCTTGCAGACACGGTAAAAGGGAAAGGAATCCGCTTTATGGAACACATTCCCAAATGGCACTCCAGTGGATTGACGGAGGAAGAGTACAGGGCTGCAATGGAGGATCTGGCACGGGAAGAGGAGGAGCTTGCTCATGAAATATAACAAGATTACCCTGCGGGAGCTGGTGGGCAGCATATTAGTTGAGGCAGGAACAGAGAACAGGGATATTTTTGTTATAGACAGCGATCTGGCAAAGTCCACCACCACCAATAAATTTCAGGATGCATTTCCGGAACGTTTTTTTGAATCCGGCATTGCAGAACAGAATGCAATGTCAATTGCGGCTGGAATGGCAGCAGAAGGAAAAATCCCATTTTATGTAAATTTTGCAATGTTTGTATCGGGAACCTGCTGGACGCAGCTTCGGCAAATCTGCTATGCCAACTTGAATGTAAAATTGATAGCGACCCATCCGGGGATGGATGGAAGCTTTGACGGGGCAACCCATCATGCAAATGAGGACTTAGCGCTTATGCGTGTTCTTCCCAATCTTCGCATACTGTCCCCCTCCAATCCGGACGAACTGTGCCAGGCGGTAAAGCTGGCTCTTGCTTATAAAGGGCCGGTGTACATCCGCTGTGCCAGAGACGAGGTTCCCAACCTGGCGGCAAAGGAAGAGGTGCAGATGGGAAAAGCGGTTGTTATGGAAGATTTGGGAAATGACTTTGCCCTTATATATGAGGGTTCTGCGTCAGATCTGGCTATGAGAAGCTTTGAAGCCTGCAGGGAAAAGGGAAAGAAGGGAAAGCTGATAAATATCTTTTCCATAAAGCCGGCGGACACGAACTGCATCCGCCGGATTGCCGGCCAGGTAAAGAAGCTGGTAACGATCGAGAACCACACAATACTCGGAGGACTTGGAGGACTGGTATCTGAAACGGTCTGCGACATGCCTTGGCATGCACCGGTGAAGCGAGTAGGCGTAGAGGATGTATTTACAGAGTCCGGCCCATTAAAGGATGTGAAGGAAAAGTATGGGCTGACTGTGGAAAATGTATTGAAAAAGCTGGAAGAAGACTGACAATTGTAATTAGGGATGCTGCAAAACAAAAGGGCAGCATCCCTTGTTGTCGGAAAAATTTTTTAAATGTTAAAAATATAAAAAATTCATAAAATGTGTTGACAAATAAAATGGAAAGCATTAATATTATACCCGTAAGTTAGCACTCAATCTTAGTGAGTGCTAATAAAGAAAAATGTTAACAATAGAATCAAGGAGGAATAGAAATGAAATTAGTACCATTAGGCGACAGAGTTGTACTGAAACAGTTTGAAGCAGAAGAGACGACAGCATCGGGAATTATTCTGGCCAGCAAGTCACAGGAGAAGCCGCAGCAGGCAGAGGTTATCGCTGTAGGCCCTGGCGGAATGGTGGATGGAAAAGAAGTGACCATGCATGTGAAGGAAGGCGACAAGGTTATCTATTCCAAGTATGCAGGCAATGAGGTGAAGCTCGGGGATGAGGAGTTTATCATTGTGAAGCAGAGCGACATCCTTGCAATTGTAGAATAAAGCGTGTATTGACGGCATAAGCCTTTTGAGGCAGATAAATGATATCCGCAAATCAGCAAAACAAATAAGACTGGAGGAGTTTTAAAATGGCAAAGGAAATTAAGTACGGTGTGGAGGCAAGATCCGCACTGGAGGCAGGCGTGAATAAACTGGCAGATACCGTTCGGGTAACCTTAGGGCCTAAGGGAAGAAATGTGGTGCTTGACAAGCAGTACGGCGCTCCCTTGATTACCAATGACGGTGTTACCATTGCTAAGGAGATTGAGCTTGAGGACGCATTTGAGAATATGGGCGCCCAGCTTGTAAAAGAGGTTGCTACCAAGACCAATGATGTTGCGGGCGACGGAACTACGACTGCAACGGTTCTGGCACAGGCTATGATCCATGAGGGAATGAAGAACCTGGCAGCAGGAGCCAACCCCATTGTTCTGAGAAAGGGAATGAAGAAGGCTACCGACGCAGCTGTAGACGCCATCGCAGGCATGAGCAGCAAGGTAAACGGCAAGCATCAGATCGCAAGAGTAGCGGCTGTTTCCTCCGGAGACGACGAGGTGGGCAATATGGTAGCAGATGCCATGGAGAAGGTTTCCAAGGACGGCGTTATCACCATCGAAGAGTCCAAGACCATGAAGACGGAGCTGGATCTGGTAGAAGGTATGCAGTTTGACCGTGGATACATTTCCGCATATATGGCTACGGATATGGAGAAGATGGAGGCGAATCTTGACGATCCCTACATTCTGATCACTGACAAGAAGATTGCCAACATCCAGGAGATCCTTCCCCTTCTGGAGCAGATTGTACAGACCGGCCGCAAGCTTCTGATCATTGCAGAGGATATTGAGGGCGAGGCTCTGACAACTCTGGTTATGAATAAGCTGCGCGGAACCTTCACTGTAGTGGGCGTTAAGGCTCCGGGCTATGGCGACAGAAGAAAAGAGATGCTTCGCGATATCGCGATTCTGACCGGCGGACAGGTGATTTCCGAGGAGCTCGGCCTTGAGCTTAAGGAAGCTACCCTGGATATGCTGGGAACTGCAAAGTCCGTGAAGATTCAGAAGGAGAACACCATCATCGCAGACGGAGCAGGGGATAAGACTGAGATTGACCAGAGAATCGGCCAGATCCGCGCGCAGATCGAGGAGACCACCTCTGACTTTGACCGCGAGAAGCTCCAGGAGCGTCTTGCAAAGCTGGCAGGCGGCGTGGCTGTGATCCGTGTAGGTGCTGCAACCGAGACCGAGATGAAGGAAGCAAAGCTTCGTATGGAGGATGCTCTGGCAGCTACAAGAGCGGCTGTAGAGGAAGGCATCATTGCAGGCGGCGGCTCTGCATATATCCATGCAACCAAGGAGATCGAGAAGCTGCTTGACACCACAGAGGGCGACGAGCAGACAGGTGTTAAGGTGATTTTGAAGGCTCTGGAGTCTCCGCTGTTCCACATTGCGGCAAATGCCGGACTGGAAGGCGCCGTTATCATCAACAAGGTAAAAGAGTGCGAGCCGGGCGTAGGCTTCGATGTGCTCCATGAGGAGTATGTGAATATGGTAGAGGCAGGCATCCTGGATCCGGCCAAGGTTACCAGAAGCGCCCTGCAGAACGCAACCAGCGTAGCATCTACCTTCTTAACCACCGAGAGCTGTGTGGCAAACATCAAGGAGGAAGCTCCCGCAATGCCCGCAGGCGGCGGAATGGGCGGTATGATGTAAGGAAAAGCCTGTACTGTAAGGACAAATGTCCGTGCAATAAGAACAAGAAAAAAAGCGGCCTTGGGGCCGCACTCATAAGACAGTATTAGAAATGTTTTCGGGAAACGGCGTAGCTTGCGGGCTATGCCGTTTCTCCGTTTTGCAGGTCATCATTTTTTCTCTGATGCAGCCATAGGGCGGGTTTGTGCAGAGATGTTCGCCCGCTTCTCCTTTTGACTTCATCACAGCGCGGATTTTCTTGCTTTTCTTTCACTACCTACTACACCAGGCAAGGCGATTTTGCCGAAGATTTTAGAAAAGTTTAAGAAATATTTTTTCCTACTTCCTACTACGGAGGATTTTGAAAAATGCCAAACCTACACCAAAAAAATGTTCCATATTTTTAATTGCGCTATATCAAAGTGTCGATTGACTTTTTAGTATCAAAATGATAATATTTTCATATAGCAATGCAGGAGGGTGAAAGATGACAGATAGGCTTATGGAGTGCATTACAAATCCGGTGAAATGTAAATTACTGCTTGAAATACATTCACAGGGGAAAGCAACTGCGAAACAGCTAGCCGATATTTATACCGACATTCCCCAAGCTACCTTATACCGGCATCTCAAAAAAATGTTAAGCGACGGTATTTTACAGGTGGTGGAAGAAACACAGGTACGCGGTACGGTAGAAAAAACTTATTCGCTGGCACACAACCTCAGCAGCGATATAGAAACAATCGTCGAGAAAAATTCCGGCGAACTTTATATGCAGTATTTCATGCAATATTTCATTGGGTTTGCAAAACAGTTTCAGGAATATTGCCACTCTCCGAATATCAATATCAAAAAAGATATGACGGGATTTTCTCTTTCCCCACTATATCTTTCTGATGATGAATTGACTTCTCTTATAACAAATATTTCTCAAATAATCAGCGCAGTAAAAAACAATGCACCCAACTCGGAGCGCAAGCTGCGGACGATAGGCGTAATCGTATCTCCGGCAGAAAATACAGATAAATAAAATGACCGTCCCAAATCAGAGGGACGGTTTCTATTGACTTTATATTATCGTTATGATAATATTATTGAAATGATAAAATAGGAGGTAAAAATATTGAACACGATATTTGAAATTCTGCCATTACTTGTTCCCGTTCTGCTGATAGACATTGCTCTTGCAGTAGCAGCAGTAAGACACATTCTACGACATCCACGCTATCGCTTTGGAAATAAAACCATGTGGCTTGTAATTGTTGTAGTCCTTTTGCTCTTTGGACCGATTATTTATTTTGTCTTTGGAAAGGGGGAGAACGAATGAATGTCCTCACAATACAAAATTTATCTAAAAGTTTTGGAAAGCAGAAAATCATTGACAATCTTAATCTGTCTGTTCCAGAGAGAAGTATCTTTGGCTTCATAGGGAAAAATGGTGCTGGCAAAACAACGACTATGAAAATGGTATTGGGACTGTTACAGCCCGACAAGGGAGAAATCCATGTCTGCAATGAGCCTGTTTGTTTTGGACAGACAAGGACAAATCAATATATTGGATATTTGCCGGACGTTCCAGAATTTTATAACTATATGACGCCGATACAGTATCTAAAGCTATGCGGAGAAGTCATTGGTCTATCAAAAACCGAAATTTCAAAAAGAAGTGATGAACTCCTTTCCCTTGTCGGTCTAAACAGTGCAACAAAGCAAATCGGCGGATTTTCCCGCGGTATGAAACAACGATTAGGAATTGCACAGGCATTGCTCACACAGCCCAAATTACTGATTTGTGATGAACCGACAAGCGCGCTTGATCCCGTAGGAAGAAAAGAGATTTTGGATATTCTTTATAAAATCAGCCAAACGACAACGGTGTTATTTTCCACGCATATTCTTTCTGATGTGGAGCGCGTTTGCGGCCATGCAGCCTTTTTGAATGAGGGAAAAATCGCTGTTACTGGAACACTTGCAGAAATTAAGGCTTTACATGGACATGACAGCTTGCTTTTAGAATTTTCGGCGGATCAAGATTTACGGCTTTTCAAAAAACAAAAATCTATAGAGCCATTGCTGCTTCATTCCGAAGAAAATAACAGGGAACTTATTTTGCATAGCCGAGATATGGTAAGTGTGCAAAAATCATTGTTTCGCATACTTGCGGAAACAGGGATTTGTCCCGTAAAAATAGAACGTATGGAGCCGTCCCTTGAAAGTTTGTTTTTGGAGGTAGTGAAATGAGTGGATATATTGCTTTTATAAAAAAAGAGTTTACGGAAAATATGAAGAACTATCGTTTCCTTATTCTGTTCGCAGTCTTTCTGATTTTTGGTATTATGAGTGCGTTTCTCGCAAAGTTTACGCCGGAAATATTATCGGCTTTAGCCGCAGATATGGAAATGACCTCTGAACCAGTCGCTTTGGACGCATGGAAGCAATTTTACAAGAACATTTCCGGCGTTGGTTTCAGTGCATTTATCATTTTGTTTGGGAGTTGTCTGTCAAATGAATATTCCAAAGGAACCTTAGTTTTAATGGTTACGAAGGGATTATCCCGTAAAGCAGTTATCCTTGCAAAATATACGGCAGCCGCCGCGCTTATGACAATCAGTTATTGGAGTGGATATGCTGCCGCATACGGTTATACAGCCCTTTTATGGAATGATAACCACCTTTCAAATGTTGCTTTTGCGGCAGTTTCACTTTGGATAATCGGCTTTCTATACTTGAGTATTTTAATGATTGGGTGCGTGATATTCAGACAGACTTTCACAAGCATACTCTTTACAGGCGGCATTGCCGCCATAATATCCTTGCTCGGAATGATAGAACCGATTGCAAAATTCAATCCATTCATTTTAACTTCAAAAAATATAGATTTGATTTCCGGCGAAGCTGTTCCGGCAGAATTTATGATACCTGCTGTTATTTCCATTGCCTTATCCATTTTGGGGGTGTTGACTGCCATTCGCCTTTTTAATAAAAAGCAGCTTTAATTGTCGAAAATTGCGTTGGATTTTCTATTATAAGAATTTTGTAAGAAATTGTATTGACAATAACCTTTCTTTTCGTTAATATAGGAAATTAATATAAACAAAATGAAAACTGAGAAACAGTAACAGATTCGTTGTTTGGGCTGTTACAATAGACACGAGAGGAGAGAGAGAAATGGGTAAAATTATTGGTGAGAGCATTACATTTGACGACGTGCTGTTGGTGCCTTCCTATTCGGAGGTAATTCCCAATGAGGTTGATTTGTCAACGTACTTAACAAAGACCGTGCGTCTTAATATTCCCATGATGAGTGCAAGCATGGATACGGTAACCGAGCACCGCATGGCCATTGCCATGGCAAGACAGGGCGGTATCGGAATTATTCATAAAAATATGTCTATCGCGGCTCAGGCCGAGGAGGTAGACAAGGTAAAGCGTTCTGAAAACGGAGTCATTACAGACCCGTTCTATCTTTCTCCCGAGCATACACTGGCAGAGGCCAACGAGCTGATGGGCAAGTTCCGGATCTCCGGCGTTCCCATTACAGAGGGCAAGAAGCTGGTGGGCATCATAACCAACCGTGACTTAAAATTCGAGACGGATTTCACAAAGAAAATCAAAGAATCCATGACCTCAGAGGGACTGATTACAGCCCGGGAGGGCATCACCTTAGAGGAGGCAAAGAAGATTCTGGCAAAGGCCAGAAAGGAAAAGCTTCCCATCGTGGACGATAACTTTAATCTGAAGGGCCTTATCACCATCAAGGACATTGAGAAGCAGATTAAGTACCCCATGTCCGCCAAGGACGAGAAGGGCCGTCTGCTCTGCGGTGCGGGCGTAGGTATCACAAGCAATGTGCTGGATCGGGTGGAGGCCCTGGTTAAGGCGCAGGTGGATGTAATTGTGCTGGATTCCTCCCACGGACATTCTGCCAACGTGATCCGCTGCCTGAAGATGATCAAGGAAGCATATCCGGAATTGCCTGTGATTGCAGGAAATATTGCTACGGGACAGGCTGCCCGTGATCTGATCGAGGCGGGAGCCGATGCGGTTAAGGTTGGCATCGGGCCGGGATCTATCTGTACGACCCGTGTGGTTTCCGGAATCGGCGTGCCCCAGGTGTCTGCGATTATGGACTGCTATGAGGTGGCTAAGGAATACGGAATTCCCGTGATTGCCGACGGCGGCATCAAGTACTCCGGCGACATTACCAAGTCCATTGCGGCCGGAGCCAACGTCTGCATGATGGGAAGCATTTTTGCCGGCTGCGACGAGGCGCCGGGAGAGTTCGAGCTGTTCCAGGGCAGAAAATACAAGGTTTACCGGGGAATGGGTTCCATCTCCGCCATGGAGAACGGAAGCAGGGACCGCTATTTCCAGGAGGGGGCAAAGAAGCTGGTTCCTGAGGGCGTGGAAGGCCGCGTGGCTTACAAGGGGACGGTGGAGGACACCATCTTCCAGCTTCTGGGAGGCCTGCGTTCCGGTATGGGCCTTTGCGGAACGCCGGATATTGAATCCTTAAAGGAGAACGGAAAGTTCATCAAGATTTCCGCCGCTTCCTTGAAGGAAAGCCATCCCCATGACATTCATATTACAAAAGAGGCTCCGAACTACAGTACGGATGCTCTATAAAGCGGGAGAAAAAGAATTCCTCTGCAAAAAGAAGGGGCGCTGCAAAATTATGCGGCGCCCCTTCTTTCTGCCCTTTCTTGACAGCAACGGAAAAACATTAGGATTTGAATTTTACGGCAGTTCCGTAAGCCATTACCTCGGCGGCTCCCTGCATAACGGCGGAGGAGGAATAGCGGATATTGATGACGGCATCGGCCTGCAGACGCTGTGCCTCTTCTTCCATACGCTTGGTTGCCAGTGTTCTGGCGGCCTCCATCATTTCCGTATACGCTTTTAACTCGCCTCCGACCAGAGTTTTGAAGCTTTGGGAGATGTCCTTTCCTAAATGCTTGGACTGGATGGTGCTTCCCTGCACCAGGCCCAGCATTTCCAATTCTTTTCCGGTGATGTAATCGGTATTAACTAATATCATAGTGGTTCTCCTTTCTTGAGTATATGATAATGATATCACTTTGATATCTAATTGTCAATCCTATTCGGGAACTTTTTTCGAAGGCAGTTGCTTTATCTGCGGAAATCTTATATATTAAAAGAAATTTAAATTTTTTTGTAGTAAATCCTAAGTCATATACGTTATTATATATGTAAAAGACAAGCAAAAGACGCGTATTTTGCAGGGGAGGGGGACCCTTAAGATGCTTTTATACTTATCTATGCTGGACACCCAGGAGGAAAAAGACAAGTTTACTTTAGTTTATGAACAGTATCAGCAGTTCTGCTGGTATGTGGCGTATCAGTTTCTTAGCGATGCCCATCTGGCAGAGGATGCGGTGCAGGAGACCTTTCTGGCGCTCACCAGGCATCTCGATAAGGTAGAGAACGTGGACAGTCCAAGAACGAAGAAGTTTCTTATGACCATCGTGAAGAGCAAGGCCGTCGATATTTTGCGGAAGAATCAGGGAGAGGCCTGTCCTTCGGAGGATATGGGCCTTGATATTCCCGACCCTTCTTCGGACATTCTGGACCAGTATATTACAAAAGAGAATTATGAGTATCTGATATCCTGTATTTTGGAGCTGGATGAGGCATACCGTGTGGTGTTTGAGTATAAGTATCTTCATCAGATGTCGGACACAGAGATTGCCGGATTATTGAATATTTCCCCCAAGCTGGCGAATGTGAGGTTTTACCGTGCAAGGAAAAAGCTCCAGGAGATGTTGGAAAAGGAGGTGGCAGGCCGTGCCGGGAAGCGATAAGAGAGACAAAGCTTTGGATGCAAAAGAAGAACTCTTAAAAGAGGCGCTGGATGCCTGTATGGAAGAGCAGTTGAGCTTTATTCCCCCAGAGTGTGAGATTGCCCGTATGCATACCTTTTCCCAGCAATTCCGGGAATACATGGAACAGCTTTTAAAGACCAAGGGACGTCCGCAGCGCCGGAGCATGAACAGAAAAGAATTTATTTACAGCTTCAATCGGGCGGCTGCCTGTATCTTAGTGCTCCTTACGGCGGCTGGAATCTTTGCAGGAGGACTGCTTCTGGTGTCAAAAAGCGGCTCTAAGAGCAGCATGGACATGTCGTCCCCTGCGGCGGAGGCTCCGGCAGCGGCAGAAGAGGAAGCGGAGGCTCCCGCGTCGGAGGAGACAGGAGGAGTCTATGACTTTGAAGCGGGAGAAGAAACAGAAGAGCCGGAAGCGGCTGCCGCAGGAGATTCTGACAAAGGAGCTGTGCCCGGGACCGTGGAATTTATGGGCGGCTTCATATCCCTGGCAGACATTCAGAGGCTTCCGGAAGAGACAGAGACCGTGAAAACCCTTGTGAGCAGCCCGGTGATTGCACGGGATGCCGAGAGCATCAAGGTCACCATCGGCAATATGGACGAGCGGACCATTTACTACTATGCTTCTATGGATCTGGAGGTTCTCATTGACGGCGCCTGGTATCTTCTTGAGCCAGAGACGGTGCCTTCGGAGGAGGAAGAACGCCGCCTGGTAAGCCTGGAGCCAGGCATGGCCCAGGACGAAGAGATTTTTCTGGAAAACTATCACTTTGACTATGACGCAGAGATGTACCGGGCAGTCACCTATCTGGACGGCCTGATTCTGTGCTCCCAGTTCCGTTTTGAGAACCCCGAGGAGGATCTGGAAGAAGCCCTGGAGCAGACCTGGGAGTAGACGAGAGGAGACACAGGCGCATGCATTTGCGTCTGGAAATTGATTTCATACCCGTGTACTTTGAAGGATATTACGGAACTGGAATAGGAGGAAACCGAATGAAAAAGGATATGAGAAGAATTGCATTATTGGCGGCTGCCGTCTTGATTTTAAGCGGCTGCGGTTCCAATGATAAGAGTGCGGAAGCGTCGTCTTCTGCACCGGCAATGGATGACGCAGGCTATAGTACGGAATACTACAGTGAGTCAGCCATGGATTTTGAAGCGGCGGAGGCTCCGGCAGAAGAGCCCGCTTATACAACAGAGGAGGGAGGAGGCGGCGTATCCTCCACTTCGGGAATCGACAGCGTTGCCCCAACCGCCCAGAAACTGATCAAAACCGTCTCCATGAACATGGAGACAAAGGAATTTGATTCCCTTTTGGAAAACATCCGCAGCAAGGCAGAGGAACTGGGCGGATACATAGAAAGCTCCGACATTTCCGGCAGCAGCTATTACAGCATGTATGAGAGCCGCCGGGGGTGGATGACCATTCGGATTCCCAGTGACAAGCTGGACGGCTTTGTAACGGTAGTCAGCGAGCTTGGCAACGTCACCGGTAAAAGCGAGTCCATTGAGGACATTACCCTTCAGTACGTGGATGTGGAAAGTCATAAGAAGGCCTTGGAAACCGAGCAGACCCGTCTTCTGGAGCTTTTGGAACAGGCAGAATCCATGGAAGACATCCTCACAATCGAGAGCCGCCTCTCCCAGGTGCGCTACGAGCTCCAGGCCTACGGCTCCAAGCTTCGGATCTTTGACAACCAGGTGAGCTACAGCACGGTGGACATTGATATCCGAGAGGTAGAACGTGTCATGCCGGTGGTGGAGAAGCTGACCTTCTTCGAGGAAATCAGCTACCGTCTGACCGACAACTTCTACGATATCGGCCAGGGCCTGCGAAGCTTTGCCATCTGGTTTATCAGCTCCCTGCCCTATCTTGTTATCTGGGCCCTGGTGATTGTGCTTCTGGTACGCCTGGTGAGAAAGCTTATATGGAAGAAACCCTTTTTTAGGAAAAAGAAAAAAGAACAGATGAAGGAAGACCATTTTGAGTAAACCGTGTAAAGTCAGAGACTCCGCAGCTATGGAGTTTCTGACTTTTGCGGTTTCTTCCGGCGGGGTTCTTTCTATAAAAAATGACAAATGTCATAGAAAATTCATTACAAAATACAGGTGCGCAAAATCCGAAAATTTTTTATGATAATTACTGTAACAACTAAAAAATTCAAGGGAGGATTTTTAAAATGAAGAAAAAAATTCTTAGCGCGCTGTTAAGTACCGCAATGCTTGCTGCAGTAGTAGCAGGATGCGGAAGCAAGCCGGCAGAAGCTCCGGCAGAGGCACCTGCCGAGGAAGCTCCGGCAGAAACGCCCGCAGAAGAGTCGGGAGACGACGCACAGGCAGAGGCTCCGGCAGAAGGCGGCGGACGGGTATTCGGCTACACCTGTATGGACGGAACCAACCCCTTCTTTGTAGCCCTTGAGGGAGCTATCCGCGAGGTAGTAGAGGCTCACGGCGATACACTGCTTTCCGTAGACCCGGGCAACGATTCCAATACCCAGATCGATCAGATTGAAGACCTGATTTCCAGAGGCGTTGAAATCATGTTTGTAAATCCGGTAGACGCAGACGGAATTATTCCGGCGCTGGATGCACTGAAGGAAGCGGACATCCCCATGTTCGGTTTTGACACCCAGGTTGGCGATATGAGCTATCTGGTATCCTATGCAGGATCCGACAACTACAATGCAGGCTATGTATGCGGCGAGGACCTGGCAAAGAAGGTTCCCGAGGGCGGAGACATTCTGGTGCTTGACTCTCCGACCATGCAGTCTGTAACCGACAGAACCGACGGCTTCTTAAAGGCTATCGAGGATTCCGGCGTAACCTTTAACATAGTAGGACAGCAGGATGCTCAGGGAAATCAGCAGGTAGCAAATGAGAAGGCAACCGACCTTCTGACTGCTCATCCCGACGTAGTAGCTATCTTCGGCGGCAACGACCCCACAGCTCTCGGCGCATATGCAGCAGCAGACGCAGCCGGCGTAACTCCGCTTATTTACGGCGTGGATGGTTCTCCGGACGTGAAGAAGCTTCTTGAGGGCACTGTACTGGAAGGAACCGGCGCACAGTCTCCCATCACCATCGGCAAGACCATTGCTGAGACTGCTTACGAGTGGCTGGACGGCAAAGAAGTAGAAGCCTTTATCCCCATTGAGACCTTCTTAATCACCTCTGAAAATGTAGGCGATTACGGCCTGGACGGATGGCAGTAAGAAAAAGGCGGTAAAACGCTGGTAAGAAATTGAGTGACTGATAAAACAGGAAAAAAGGGCTTTGGTCCATAGACGGAGCAAAGCCCTTTTGCCAAGTATATCATTTTTGATATGATAGTTTTAAAAGACAGGTGGTGGCGATGCGTGAGTGAACAGTATTTACTTGAAATGAAAGGAATCCATAAATCCTTCCCTGGCGTCAAGGCCCTTCAGAATGTAGGCCTGCAGTTAAAGGCCGGAGAAGTACATGCACTTCTGGGGGAGAACGGCGCCGGTAAATCCACCCTGATTAAAGTACTGGGTGGTATTTACCATGCAGAAGAGGGAGAGATCTACATAGACGGTCAGAAGGTAACCATCGACGGTGTCGTGGCGGCCCGTGAGGCTGGTATTTCCATAGTGCACCAGGAACTGGTTCTGGTTCCCTATATGACTGTTGCAGAGAATATTTTTCTGGGCCGCGAGCCGGGAAGCAAAATGAATATCAACCGTAAGCAGATGACAGAGGAAGCACAGAAGCTTATGGATACCTATGAGATGAACATCAATGCAGATACATTGGTGGAGCATCTGACCATTGCGCAGCAGCAGATGGTCGAGATTGTAAAGGCAATCTCTTTTAATTCCAAAATTCTGGTTATGGATGAGCCGACCTCCTCCATTTCGGACAAGGAAGTGGGCTTCCTGTTTGAGACCATGCGTGCCCTTACGAAAAAAGGCGTGGGCATTATCTATATTTCTCATAAAATGAGTGAGCTGGAAGAGATTTGTGATCGGGTAACCGTCATGCGTGACGGGGAAACCGTCGGAACCAAGGTGGTGAAGGAGACGACAAAGGATGAGCTCATCGCCATGATGGTTGGACGGGAGCTGACCAATTACTATACACGGGATTATCTAAAGCCGGGAGAGGTGGTGCTTAAGTGCGACCATATCTCGGACAATAAGATGGCAAAGGATGCAAGCTTTGAACTTCGAAAGGGAGAGATTATCGGCTTTGCAGGATTGGTGGGAGCCGGAAGAAGCGAGACCATGAAGGCCGTATTCGGGCTGGCGCCCCATATGTCCGGAGATGTTTATGTGGACGGAAAAAAGGTGCAGATTAAGTCTCCCATAGACGCATTGAAATATGGAATTGCGCTGGTGCCTGAGAGCCGCAAGGAGGAAGGGCTCTACAAGGTACAGAGCGTGCGCTTTAATTCCACCATTGAGGTTCTTTCCCAATTTATCAAAAACTTGGTGGTGAATGGGAAAAAAGAAGAGGAAATCACTCAGAAATACATTGATATGATGGGAACCAAGACCCCCAGCCAGGAGCAGGTCATCGGCAATCTCTCCGGCGGAAACCAGCAGAAGGTTATGATCGGACGCTGGCTTGCCACAGATCCCAGGATTTTGATTCTGGATGAGCCGACCCGAGGCGTGGACGTAGGCGCCAAGGCGGAAATCTACGGGATTATGAACGAGCTGGTAAAACAGGGAATGTCCATCATTATGATTTCATCCGAGCTTCCGGAAATCATCAATATGAGCGACCGGATTTATGTTATGAACGAGGGCCGGGTCACCGGATGCCTGGATCATACGGATGTTACGCAGGAAAAGATCATGCAGCTTGCGGCGAAGTAAGTGCGAAGTGAAGGAGGAGAAGCTATGGCAGCCAGATTAAAAAATGGAATTGTCAGATATTTCAAGGATAATATTGGTATTATAATTGCATTGTTGGTAATGTGCATCTTTTTGGTTGTATTTCCTACTACAAGAGCGACGTTTCTGACCCCGAAGAATGTGTTTAATATTCTTCGTCAGAATGCATCCAACTTATTTTTAGCCACAGGTATGACCATGGTCATTATCTTAGGCGGCATTGAGCTTTCGGTAGGCTCCGTAATTGCCCTTTCCGGCGTTGTGGCGGCGGGCTGTGTGATTAATTTCGGCCTTCCCGAGATCGTAGGTTTTCTTGCGGCCATCGGTGTGGGAGCCCTTGTGGGTATGTTTAACGGCTTTGTTATCTGCAAGACGGATATTCCGCCTTTTATTGTAACTCTGGCATCTATGAACATTACCAAGGGAATTGCGCTGGTGCTTACGGGAGGTTCTCCCATCCGCTGTATGACGGATACCTTTAAGTTCCCGGGAGCCGGCTATGTGGGCCCGGTTCCGACGCCTGTTATCCTGATGATTATTGTATTTATCATTGCGGCGTTTATGATTAACCGGACCCAGCTTGGACGCCACATCTATGCAGTGGGCGGCAATGCCCAGGCGGCGAAGTTTTCCGGCATCAATGTACAGAAGGTAAAGTTTATCGTTTACACCTATACGGGCATTATGTCCGGTATTGCAGGCCTGGTGGTTGCTTCCCGTCTGTATTCCGGCCAGCCTACGGCAGGCGACGGCGCAGAGATGGACGCCATCGCGGCGGTAGTAGTAGGCGGTACTTCCATGAGCGGCGGTTCCGGACGGCTGGGCGGCACTCTGATCGGCGTCCTGATCATCGGTGTGCTGAACAACGGCTTGAACCTGTTGGGCGTGGATTCCAACTGGCAGTATATTGTCAAAGGCCTTGTTATCCTTCTTGCGGTATATGTGGACTTTATCCGTAATAAAAAGGCGGGAAGATAAAACGTACTGGTATACACAAAAGTCTCTGCGGCCTTCGGGCCAAGGAGGCTTTTGTGATGGAGAAGAAGATGAAAAAAACTACCTTAGCAATCGGCTTTGCACTTTGTATTGGCATCTTGACAGGCTGCGGTATGATGAGAGACAATAAGGAAGAGCACGTTCCCCGGGTGTTCGGCGCCACTTATATGACCAGAAACAATCCTTACTTTGACGTGCTCCACGAAGCCATAGAAGAAGGGGTGGAGGGAAACGGGGATATCCTGATTTCCAGAGATCCAAGCCAGGATCAGGAAAGGCAGAACGCCCAGATTATGGAGATGATCGAGGAAGGGATTGAAGTGCTCTTCCTGAACCCGGTAGACTGGGAGAAGGTGAAGCCTGCCCTGGAGGCCTGCCGGGAGGCCGGCGTTGTGGTGATTAACATTGATACGGTCGTAAAGGACAGGGAATATGTAGTTACCGTCATTGAGACGGACAATTACCAGGCCGGCGTGCTCTGTGCGGAGGATATGATGAAGCGGGTGGACAGCGCGCGGATCGTGGTCATAGACAATCCCATACAGACCTCCATTACAAACCGCGTCCAGGGTTTTCTGGACACCATCGCGGGAAATGACAGCTACCAGGTGGTGTACACCCATGCAGGCGCGGGAGAGTTCGAGGTCTCGGCAGATGTGATAGCGGAATTCCTCAAAAAGAACATGGAGTTCAATGTGGTTCTTGGAGGAAATGATCCCAGCGCCCTGGGCGCTCTGGCAGCCCTGCAGCAGTATCACAGGGAGGAAGGGGTTTTGATCTACGGGATTGACGGCTCGCCCGACTTTAAGGCGATGCTGGAGCTTGGGGCCGTGTCGGGAACCAGCGCCCAGAGCCCCAAGACCATCGGCGAGGTAGCAGTAAAGAAGGCGTATGACTATCTGAACGGGATGGAGATAGAACCCTATATCAGCATCGAGCCTTACATGATTACCAAGGAAAACCTAAGCGGCTACGAAATCAACGGCTGGCAGTAAAACAGCAGGGCCCAGGCGGCGCATAGAAGGAATAAGAATTATTATGAGTGACAGTAAAGAACGCTTTGTAACACTGCTCCAGGGGGCAATGCTGATTTTAAATGTATTATGCGTTGCTTTTATCTGCGTGCTGATCTATGTGACTACCGGAAAAATTCTCGCCAATTACGACGCCCGGGAATTTCTCAA
The DNA here is from genome assembly GCF_036941125.1 of Candidatus Merdisoma sp. JLR.KK011. Lineage (NCBI taxonomy): Bacteria > Bacillati > Bacillota > Clostridia > Lachnospirales > Lachnospiraceae > Candidatus Merdisoma > Candidatus Merdisoma sp. JLR.KK011. Next base: position 645,647 of record NZ_JAYWSZ010000003.1, read on the forward strand.
TTCCATCTCCTCCTTTCCGGAAAGCCCCAAGGAAACTCTCATTATCTGCATGGGCTTTATGGGAGTTCTCATACTGACCTTTCTGGTACGGCACCTCTGGAGGGAGATACCGAACAAATGGAATGTGGCGACACTGATTCTGGATATGTTTGTATGCAGTGCTGTGATTTTTCTGTTGAATTTTAACTACAAAGGCCTTCTGCTTCTTGTTTTTGCCAGTGTGATCGCCTATGTAAAGGACGGCAAGATGAAGCTGGCTTTTGTTGCTATGGCCATTGCAGGCTATCTGGTGGCAGATTATGAGCTGCTGTCCATTTATATGCGGCTTTACAATATTTCCGATTATATTCAGTACTACTCCTACGATACGCAGCAGTACCTGTTCAGCATCTATAATATACTGATATCTCTGAATATGATTTTGTTTATTGTCTACTGTGTCTATGTGATCAATGTCCAGAGGGGCACGATAGAGGAGGTCAACCGTCTCTATCACGAGCTGCAGATTGCGAATGAGCAGCTTCAGGAGTATGCGGATGTGACGGAGCACATGGCACAGACCAAGGAGAGAAACCGTCTGGCCAGAGAGATCCATGACACGCTGGGCCATACCCTTACGGGGATTGTTACCGGACTGGACGCATGCCTGGCTCTGGTTGACGTGTCGCCGGAGCAGACAAGAAAGCAGCTGGCCCTTTTATCAAAGGCGGGGAGAGAGGGGATTCAGGATATCCGGCGTTCGGTGAATGAGCTGCGGCCGGACTCCCTGGAGCGCTTAAGCCTTGAGGTAGCTATCCGGAAGATGGTGACAGATATGAGCAGGGTGTCGGATGTGCGGATCCATTTTAAAACAGAGGAGAAGCATCTTAAATTTGACGAGGATGAGGAGAATGCCATCTACCGGGTGGTGCAGGAGAGCATTACCAATGCAGTCCGCCACGGGAAGGCAAAAGAGATCTGGATTACGCTGGAACGCATCGAGGGTGAGATGCTTCTGACCATCCATGATAACGGAATCGGCTGCAAGGAGATGAAAAGCGGCTTTGGAACAAAGCATATGAAAGAAAGAATCGAAATGCTGCGGGGCACGGTGACTTTTGACGGACAGCACCAGGGTTTTACCGTAACTGCGCATATACCGATTCGCTGGGGGGAGAGCTATGATTAAGATTTTGATTGCAGACGACCAGGAGCTGATCCGGCAGAGTCTTCAGATTGTGCTGGACAGCAAGGAAGGCCTGGAGGTAACGGATGTGGCGGCTGACGGACAGGAGGTCATTCAGTGTATCCGGAAGCAGAAGCCGGATGTGGTGCTGATGGATATCCGGATGCCTAAGATGGACGGGGTACAATGCACAAAGATTATTAAGGAAAATTATCCGCAGATAAAGATTATCATTCTGACAACCTTTGACGATGACGAGTATGTGTATAGTGCACTGAAATTCGGCGCCAGCGGTTATCTGCTAAAAGGCGTTTCCATGGATGAGCTGGAGAATGCTATCCGGACGGTTTACGGCGGCCGGGCTATGATCAATCCGGATATTGCCACAAAGGTGCTGCGGCTGTTTTCACGGATGGCTCAGGGGGATTACACGATTCCTGTGGGGAATAAGGGCGTGAAGGAGCTGACAAAGACGGAATGGAAGATTATTGCCCAGGTTGGGACGGGGGCGGCTAATAAGGAGATTGCGGATACGCTGAAGCTGTCGGATGGGACAGTGAGGAATTATCTGAGTACGATTTTGAATAAGCTGGATTTGAGGGATCGGACGCAGCTGGCTATCTGGGCAGTGCAGACGAATGCGGCGAAGCAGGTGCCGGAGGATTAAGGAGCGGGGGCGGACGGGGCTGCTGCAAGATAAGGCAGCAGTCGTTTCCATATCCTGTGTTCGGACGGTTCGCGTACAGGCTGTCTGCTCTGTGCGTACATTGACTTTGGATGTTTTGGATGCTTTTTGTTTTTTTGTCAATGTGCGCCCATATCAGACAGCCTGTGCGCGAACAGCCGGACACTGGATATTGGAAAAGCCTGCTGCCTTATCTTGCAGCAGCCCCTGGGAGGTGGAGATATGAGGAGTATGAAGGGTTATAGCAGGGTATGGATTGGGCTGGCGGTTTTGGCGGGGGTTGTGATGCTGCTGGGGGTTCGGAATGGGAGGGAGAGGGAGATTGTTCTGGAGTTTGGGATGTTTACGGGGAGTAACTGGGATGTGGCGAATGCGAATAGCTTTGTGATTATTGATAAGGCGATTGCGCGTTTTGAGGCGGAGCATCCGGGGGTGCGTATTCATTATTACAGCGGTGTCTTGAAGGAGGATTATTCGGAGTGGTTTTCGCGGAAGCTTCTGGTGAATAAGGAGCCGGATGTGTTTATGGTGCTGGGGACGGATTTTAATCAGTTTTCTTCTCTGGGGGTGATGAAAAATCTGGATGAGCTGATTCAGCGGGATGCAAAGTTTGATCCGGGGAGGTATTTTTCCAGTGCTTTTTGTACGGGGCAGTATGGGGGTGTTCAGTATGCCCTGCCTTATGAAACGGTGCCGACTCTTATGTTTGTGAATAAGACGCTTCTCACAAAGGAGGGGATTTCTATGCCGGATCAGGACTGGACATGGAAGGATCTCCTTGCTATTTGTGAGAAGGTTACGAAGGATACGGACGGGGACGGTGTTCCGGACCAGTTTGGAATCTATAATTATGATTGGAAAGATGCTGTCTGTTCGAATGGGGCAGAGATCTTTGATTCGGACGGGACGCAGGGGTATTTTACGGACGAGCGGCTGGCGGAATCGGTGAAATATATCCGGGAGTTGAATGAGCTGAACCAAGGGCAGAAGGTGGTGCAGGAGGATTTCAACAACGGAAATGTGGCCTTTATGCCGCTGACGTTTGCGGAGTACCGGACGTATAAAACGTATCCCTATAAAATCAAGCGGTATGCTAATTTTCAGTGGGATTGTATTACGATGCCGGCCGGGACCAAGGGGGATAACCTTTCTCAGGTGGAGACGCTTTTAATGGGCATCAGCGCCAGTACCAGGGAGGAGGAGCTGGCCTGGGAGTTTTTAAAGCTTCTGACTTATGACGAGGAGCTGCAGACGGAGATTTTCCGGTATTCCCAGGGGGCTTCGGTGTTAAAAGCCGTCACACAGTCCAGTGAGATGGAAAGTATTGTCCAGGAGGATATGGAGGAGGGCGATACGGTTATCAGCGGGAAGCTTCTGGGCCGGGTGATTGAGGAGGGGCATATCGAGCCTCAGTTCAAGCGGTATGAGCAGGTCCTTGCCCTGGCTGACAGTGAGATCAGCAATATCCTGGAAAATGACAAAACCTTGGACAGCAGTCTGAAAATTATTCAGAGGACGATCAACAATTATCTGAGGCAGTGACGGATATGCCGCATTACAAAGTATGCGTAACAGTCCGGACAGGCCGGAGGCAGAATCTGCTTCCGGCCTGTTCGAATTGTGCTGCATGCGGCCGGTACCCTGCCTCCCTTGAAAAAACAGGATGTCTATGATAGTATGGAAATACAAAAAATAAGAACTGATATATGAGGGTGAAAGTATGAGTGGAATAAAGGATGTAGCGAAAAGGGCCGGCGTTTCTATTTCAACGGTTTCGAATGTGCTCAATCAATCAAAATATGTCAGTCCTGAGCTGGTGAAGCGTGTGGAGGATGCGGTACGGGAGCTTTCCTATGAGGTGGATCCGATTGCCCGGAGTATGAAGAGTAATAAATCGGGAACCATTGGCGTGATCGTGGAAGATATGTGCGGCGTATTCTATCCCTATGTTGTAAAGGGGATCAATTCCGTGGTGATGGAAAAGGGATATCAGCTGGTTATCTGCGACGCCCAGAGCGTATACGGAGATACCAATGCCATAAGCCGGGAGCGCGAGCTGTTCAAAAAGCTTTTTGCAAGCCGGGTGGACGGGATTCTCTTTGTAACCATGGTACATCAGGATTTGATTGAAAGGCATTTTCACGAGATTCTTGCCCGTTCAAACCAGTCTAAGAAGATTCCGCTGGTGAGCCTGGAGCGTGATTTGACGAAGATCGGGATCGACTCGGTCTATTTTGACGGCTATAATAACGCAAAGATGGCAGTGCAGCATCTTATCGACTGCGGCTGCAGGAAGATTGCGCACATTATGGGGCCGATGATGATGCAGGTTGCCCAGGAGCGTGTGGAGGGGTATAAAGACTGTATCCTGCAGAACGGGCTTTTGGCAAATTGGAATACGCTGATTGAATACGGCGATTACTCCCATCAGAGCGGATATCTGGCTATGAAAAAGCTTTTGGAAAATACGCCGGATCTGGACGGGGTATTCTGCGGAAACGATCAGATGGCAGTGGGAGCCCTGAAGCTTTTAAAGGAATATGGAAAGCGTGTTCCGGAAGACATTAAAGTCATGGGATATGACGATGTGTTCCTGTCCAGTATCATAGAGCCTTCTCTGTCCACCATACACATCCAGAAGACCCACACGGGCATGAAGGCGGCGCAGATGCTGTTCCAGAGGATTGAAAACCCGGATTCCAGCCAGGAGCCGGCAGCGGTAAAGATGGGGGCCAGGCTGGTGGTAAGACGTTCTACCGTGGCGGATTCGGAGGAAGAGTGGATCTTTGTAGATTGGTGAGACTGGAATAGGCGGCATCTATGTAGAAGGGTAAAACAGGCCCTTTGTAAAAACGTTTTTCTGATATTTAGAGGCTGTAGGAAAAGATATCAGAAAAACAGTAAAAAAATCATGTGAAAATAACATAAAAACATTAAAAATACACACAATAAAAACGTTTTTTACAATAAACTGATAAAAAAGTAGAAATAAATCGTGAAAAACACTTGACAAAAACGTTTTTCTGAGTTATTCTATCATTAGAAATTACCAAAAAACAAAAAAGCAACCCATTACGGAAGCGCTTTTTATTTTTGGAAATGAGAAAAACGTTTTTCTAAAAAATAATTTTATAAGGAGAGGAAAATCTTGGAGAGCACAAAGTACATTCTGGAAGCAAAAGGAATTGACAAGTCTTTTTCCGGAGTAACCGTCCTAAAGGGTGCCGAGCTTTGTATTGTCCCAGGTGAACTTCACGCCCTGATGGGTGAGAACGGTGCAGGCAAGTCTACATTGATGAAGATTATCATGGGCATTTACACAAAGGATGCAGGTACGGTAGTCCTGGACGGCAGGGAGACAGATTTTAAATCCGCCAGAGATGCATTGGACGCCGGCATTTCGATGATACATCAGGAATTGAGCCCCATTCCTGAGATGACGGTAGCAGAGAACGTATTTCTGGGAAGAGAACAGAAAAAGTTTAAGGGTCTGCCCTTTGTAGACAAGAAAGAATTGAACCGGATGACCCAGGAGCTGCTGGAGGAATTTGAACTTTCAGAATTCATCAGGCCGGACATGAAGATGAAGGATCTGAACATTGCACAGATTCAGATGATGGAGATTATCAAGGCCATCTCCTACAATTCGAAGGTCGTTATCATGGATGAGCCGACTTCGTCTCTTTCCGAGAAAGAGACAGAGACACTGTTTCGGATCATAGCAAACTTAAAAGAAAAGAAAATCGGGATTATTTACATATCTCACCGTATGGAAGAGGTTTTCGAGCTTTCGGACCGGATTTCCGTACTCCGCGACGGACAGTTTATCGGCTGCGTCAATACAAAGGAAGCCTCCAGAGAAGAATTGATTAACATGATGGTTGGACGTGAACTGGAAGGCGGCTATCCGCGCAATACGGCGGAAAAAGGCGATGTAGTTCTGGAACTGAAGAATTTCACCCGCAAAGGCGTGTTTGAAAATGTAAACTTAAGTGTACATGCAGGAGAGATTCTCGGCATGGCCGGGCTGGTAGGCGCAGGGCGGAGCGAGGTGATGCGGGCTCTTGTAGGGTATGACCGCCTGGATTCCGGCGAGGTGATCCTGGAAGGCAGAAAAGTTGACATCAAGCATCCCAAGGATGCAGTAAGGAATCATATTATTATGGCTTCCGAGGATCGGAAGGAGCTGGGCCTGGTTCTCTGCAGAAGCATTAAGGAAAATGTTTCCCTGCAGAATTTTGATAAGCTGGCAAACGCTTCCTTTATCAATAAAGGGACAGAGCGGAAGCTGGCGGATGACTACACCCGGCAGATGGCTACCAAGATGAACGGCATTGAGGATATGGTATCCAGCTTGTCCGGAGGAAACCAGCAGAAAGTGGTACTGGCCAAGTGTCTGCTGTCCGACCCCAAGGTTTTGATTATGGATGAACCGACGAGAGGTATTGACGTAGGCGCAAAGGCGGCCATCTACCATATTATGATTGAACTGGCAAAGCAGGGGATCGCAATCATAATGATTTCTTCTGAGCTGCCTGAATTGATTGGAATGAGCGACCGGGTTATGGTTATGTCCGGCGGAAAAGTAACAGGTGTGCTGGAGGGCGAGGAAGCTGCTTCCCAGCAGGAAATTATGAATTTAGCGTTTGGAGGAAAGTAAAATGACACAGAAAAAAGATATGGGAAAAATACTTAGACAATTTGGCCTGATATTTGTAGCCCTCTTTATTATCCTTGCAATGAGCTTCGTGTCTCCGGTATTTTTGACAAGCCAGAATATCACCAATATTTTGAGACAGATTTCTCTGAATGGCATCCTTTCCATAGGAATGACCTTTGTAATCCTTACCGGAGGCATTGACTTGTCGGTAGGCTCCGTAATCGCTATCACAGGTGTTATCAGCGGCTCCCTGATGGCAAATGGATGCAACTGGTTTGTGGCTTGTATTGCAGCTCTGGTTTGTGCTCTCATCTGCGGCTTTGTGAACGGCTGGCTCATCTCCTACATTGAATTCCAGCCTTTCATCGCAACACTGTCTACCATGACCATTGGAAGCGGTATCGCCCTTGCGTATTCGAACGGCAAGCCCTACACCATCTCGGATCCCTCTTTTATCAAGATTGGCCAGGGAACCGTAGCGGGAATTCCGATTCCGATTATCCTGTTGTTCATCTTCTGCGCAGCAGGCCTGGTTATCCTGAACATGACCACCTTTGGCCGCTATGTATTTGCAATCGGCGGCAATAAGAATGCGGCAAAGCTCTCCGGTGTACGGACCCGTGTTGTTCAGTTGGCCGTGTATGTGATTTCTTCTGTCTGTGCATGGATGGTGGGCCTCATACTGGCGGCGCGTATCAGCTCCGGCCAGCCTATCGCGGGGGAAGGTTATGAGATGGACGCCATTGCGGCAACGGCTATCGGCGGAACGAGTATGAGCGGCGGTATCGGCTCTCTGTCAGGAACCATGTGCGGCTTTGTCCTCCTTGGACTTTTGAGCAACTCTATGAACCTGATGAATATTAACTCTTTCTACCAGAAGATGGTAAAGGGCCTTCTGATTATCCTGGCCGTATTCCTGGATATGAGAACCAAGGGCAAGAAGGACTGATAAAAAGAACACGCACACCAAACGTATGAAAACTGCCTTCAGCCGGGACTGTGGGCTGGCAAAAGACAGTTTTTAATAAAAAAACCTACATAATTAAAGGAGGAACAAAAAATGAAGAAGAAAACAATTGCACTCTTACTGGCGGCTGCAATGACACTGGCAGGCTGCGGCGGCAAGGCGGAGGCTCCTGCAAGCACAGGCGGAGACGATGCGGGAACCGAGGCGCCGGCAGAGACAGGCGGAGACGACGCAGAAGCTCCTGCGCAAAGTGGGGCAAAGGACAATGCAGACATTACCATCGGATTCTCTTCCAAGGATAATTCCGATACCTTCGTAGCAGCAATCGCTGACGCGGCACAGGCACGTGCTGACGAGCTGGGCGTAAAGCTGGTAATGTATGATGCAGGCGGCGATGTAAACAAGCAGATCAGTGATGTTGAGACTATGATAGCCCAGAAGGTGGACGCAGTCATCGTAATTCCCCAGAGCGTAGAGGGAAGTGCGCCGGTAGTAGGCAAGTGCAATGACGCCGGTATCCCCATCATCATTGATAATGGCGATATTGCAGACACCAACTTCACTGCATTTGTAGGCTGTACGGATCAGGAATCCGGTGAGATCCTGGGCCAGTGGTTTGTTGACAATGTAGAGAAAGGCTCTAAGGTTTGTATCATTGAGGGACCCATGGGACAGTCCGGACAGGTTGGTCGTTATGCAGGATTCGAAGCGGTAGGAATGCTGGAGCACTTTGAGGTACTTTCCACTCAGACAGCAAACTGGAAGCGTGACGAAGCTATGGCGCTTGTAGAAGACTGGATTACACAGTACGGCGAGGATCTGAAGGCGATTATCTGCGAGAATGACGATATGGGACTTGGCGCCCTTTCTGCCTGCAAGGCAGCCGGAAGAAGCGACATCGTTGTGGGCGGCGTAGACGGACTGGACGATGCAGTTGCAGCAGTTAAGGCCGGCGAGTATGGAATCAGCGTTCTTCAGGATTCCCAGGGCCAGGGCGCTGTAGGCGTTGACGTGGCGCTGCAGATTATCAAGGGCGAGGAGTACGAGAAGGATACACGTATCCCCTTCCGCGCAATCACGGCTGAGAACGTAGACGCTTACCTTGAGGGCGGCGTAGACGCTATCTCCGAATAAATATTGCGGTAAAAGGAAAAGGCGCCGCTGGTAAAGCAATGAATCAGAGGGCTTTGCAGCGGCGCCCTTATTCTATCCAATTCTAAGAAAAAGGAGCTGATGACATGTTAAGAAATATTCCAAAAGTCCTTCCGCCAGAGCTGGTAAAATGCATGATGGAAATGGGGCATTCCGATGTATTGATTCTGGCAGATGCCAATTTCCCGGGAACAGCCCATGCAAAGCGGATGATCCGTATGGACGGTATCCGGATCCCAGAGCTCTTAGAGGCAGTGCTCAAGCTGTATCCTTTGGATAACTTTATTCCCAATCCAGTCCGTCTGATGAGAAATCTTCCTACGGAGCCAGTCCCGGAGATTTGGGAAACCTATCGGGAACTGCTGAAGAAGTATGACAAAGACGATGCGTTCCATGAATTTGACTTTATTGAACGGCTGCCCTTTTATGAGGACGCAGAAAAGGCATATGTGATTGTCCAGACAGGGGATGAATCCCGGTATGCCAACATTATACTTCAGAAGGGAATTTGTTAGAGGCGGCGTATGAATTATCAGGAAGAAAAAAAATATATCGGCCACAGAGATCAGCTGATTCGGGTAAAGCGCATCCGGATGCAGGAGGGAAAAGCCGGGGGCGTGGAGCTTCTGGATGTGCAGAACCGTTCGGGGATGCATTTTGATGTAAATATAAGCAGGGGAATGGACATTCCCTATCTGGATTTCTGCGGAGAGAACGTAGGGTTTATCTCTCCCTGCGGCGTGGTTGCCCCGGAATATTTTGACGATCAGGGACTTGGCTTTTTAAAGAGCTTTACCGCAGGCTTTCTGACTACATGCGGACTGAAGCTGGCGGGAGCCCCCTGTGAATATGAGGGGCAGTCCTACGGGCTTCACGGGAATATTTCCCATACTCCGGCGGAGGACGTGAGCTGCCGGGTGGAGGAGGGAGAGACGCCCTGCGTGGCTATCCGGGGAACCGTAAGGGATGCCGTTATCTTTGGGGAAAAGCTGAGACTGGACAGAGAGATTCGATGCTTTTATAAGGAACGGAAATTCACCCTTCACGATAAGGTGACAAACGATGGATACAAAAAGGCCAGGCATATGATCCTTTATCACTGCAATATCGGCTACCCAGTTCTCTCCCCGGACAGCGAGGTGTACATTCCGGCCCTTGAGACAAAAGCCAGGAACGCCCACTCGGAAGAGGGAATTGCCGACTGCAGAAAGACGGAACCGGCCGATCCGTTCTATGAGGAGATGTGCTACTACCACACCTTAAAGCCCGATGACAGGAACCACGGGACAGTGGCTGTCTACAATCCCAAACTGGAACTGGGCATTGCCATTGAGGTGGATCTGGGCACCCTGGATCACCTGGTACAGTGGAAGATGATGGGTGCGGGCGATTACGTGATGGGCCTTGAGCCGGGCAATTCCACCATTGACGGCATCGAGGATGCGGTTGCCAACGGTTCTATGAAATACCTGGAGCCAGGGGAATCTGTAGACTATCACCTGACCTTCCATATTTTAAAGGGCAGGGAAGAGTTTGAGAACATAAAGGAAAAATAAAAATAAAGGAGACGGACTGAAATGACAGAAAAAGAATTAACCATTAAAGCAGGCGAAGATCTGGATATGCGTCTGGCCGAGGCAAAGAAAACAGGAAATCTGGTTGTTCAGAATGCAACCGAGGATGAGAGCGTAATCCGGGAGACCTTCAAGAAGGGCGAGGGAATCCTCCGCCTCTTCCCGGCATTCGTTCCGAGAAGATTCGGAAAAGCGGGCCGCAGGCTGAAGCTGCATCCGGACGATTACTTTGCATTCGGAATGGCAAGGGGTTCCATCACAGAGCGCTGGTTTGCATCCACCATTGCAGCCCAGAACGGCGAGCTTGCCAAAGCAGACGAGGGGATGGCTTACGTATGCGTAGACTACGGCAGCGACGAAAAGTTTTCCCTGCGCATGGCAGTGAAGGTTCTGGGAGAGGAGATCGTGGGAAAAGAGCTCATGGAGAAATACAACGGCTGGCCCATGTACTCCAAGTTCTTTGACAATGAAAATCCGCTGTTCCACCACCTGCACCTGGGCTTCGAGGATGCGGCGCGGGTAGGGAAGCTTGGAAAGCCCGAGTGCTACTACTTCCCCAAGCAGCTGAACAATTACTTTGGCGAGGCCAATTATACATACTTCGGATTTGACCCAGATATGGATCCCGAAGAGGTGAAGGAGAGGATCCGTCATTTTGCAGACGATGATACGAGAATCACGGATCTGTCCAGAGCTTACCGCATTGAGCTGGGAACCGGCTGGTATACGCCTGCGGGAGTGATCCATGCGCCGGCTTCCGTACTGACCTACGAACCGCAGTGGAATTCCGATGTGAACTCTGTATATGAGAACATTGTATCCGGAGAGGTTTATCCGCCGGAGATGCTGGACGAGGAGCTGCCGGAAGGACAGAAGGATGTGGAAGACGTATTTAAGCTTCTTGACTGGGAGAAGAACGTAGATCCTCATTATAGAAAGCATTACTTCCGCAGACCCATTGTGGAGACCAAGACAGAGCAGTATGTCCAGAAATGGATCACCTACGGGAATCCGTACATTGCAGCAAAAGAACTGACGGTAAATCCCGGCGAGACGGTAACCATAAAGGACGGCGCCGCTTACGGCTGTATCTTTGTACAGGGCCATGGCAGATTCGGCGTTTATGACTGCGAGGCTCCCACCCTGCTTCACTTTGGACAGCAGAGCTCCGACGAGTTCTTCGTATCCGAGAAGGCGGCTGTGGAAGGCGTAGTCATTACCAACACAAGCAAGGTAGAGCCTTTGGTTGTACTGAAGCACTTCGGCCCCAACTGCCCGGGCGTTCCCCAGGCGGAAGAGGACTAAAATATAAGAGCTTAAGCATTCGCTTAGCTTGTTAGATCCACTGAATGAGGGAAGAGAGATCCCATGAAAAGAAGCTCGGGATATCAAAAGAATGGGCGATATTCCGGGCTCTTTTCCTACATGGAAGTGAAGGTGAGACTTATGAGATATTTACTGGGAATTGATAACGGCGGAACCTTTTCTAAGGCGGCTGTATTTGATGAGGACGGAAAGCAGATTTCCGTGGCCAGTGTTCCTACGGTTACGCTGACGCCTAAGCCGGGATATACAGAAAAGGATTTGGATGAGCTTTGGGAAGTGAATGCCCAGGCTGTCCGCACAGCCATTGAAAAGAGCGGTATTGATCCGAAGGACATTGCAGGCGTATCTTTTTCGGGAGCCGGCAAAGGCCTATATCTGATTGGGCATGACGGAAAGCCCTCTTACAACGGTATTATGTCGACTGATACCAGGGCGTGGGCCCAGGCAGAGCGCTGGTATCAGGACGGCACCAGCAAAAAAGTATACGAGAAAACATTTCAGGAAATTCTGGCAGTACAGCCGGTGAGCCTGCTGGCCTGGTTTAAGGAGAATCAGCCGGAGGTTCTGAAAAATACGAAATACATTTTTGCGGTAAAGGATTATATCCGCTATATGCTGACCGGGGAGGCCTACAGCGAGTACACGGACTGCTCCGGAGGCAATCTGGTGAATATGGTGACCGGACAGCACGACAGAGAGCTGATGGCCCTTTACGATCTGGAGGAATGCTACGAGAAGCTTCCGCCCCTGCGTCATTCGGCTGATCTCTGCGGCTGCGTGACCAGGGAGGCAAGTGAACAGACGCTGATTCCGGAGGGAACCCCTGTGGCGGCCGGTATGTTTGATGTCAATGCCTGCGGCATTGCCTCCGGCCTGTCTGACGAAGAGCAGATGTGCATGATTGCGGGAACCTGGAGCATCAATGAGTTTATCGGAAAGAAGCCGGTAACAAACGGAACCGTAGCTTTAAACTCGATGTTCTGCATACCCGGATATTATCTGATTGAGGAGAGCAGCCCTACCTCTGCCGGAAACATGGAATGGTTTATCCAAAATCTGATGAATGATGAGAAAGAAAAGGCAAAGAAGAGCGGCGGTTCCATATATGATATTACCAATGAGTGGGTGTACTCCATTGAACCGAAGGACAGTCAGATTATTTTCCTGCCCTTCTTAAACGGCTCCAATGAGGATGCCCTGGCCAAGGGAACCTTTGTAGGGCTGACTGCCTACCATAGCAAGAAGCACATGCTCCGGGCAGTCTATGAGGGAATCGTATTCTCTCATGTAACCCATGTAAAGAAGCTTCTTCGGAACCGGGAAACGCCCAAAAGCATCCGTCTCTCCGGCGGAGCGGCCAACTCGGATGTATGGGTGCAGATCTTTGCGGATGCTCTGCAGATCCCCATTGACGTGATTGCAGACAAAGAGCTGGGGGCCCAGGGCGCAGCCATCGCGGCGGGGATTGCGGCTGGAATCTATCCGGATTACCAGGAAGCCATCCGGCGCACGGTGACGATTACCAAGACGATCTATCCAAGGCCTGAATACAAGGAGATCTACGAGGAGAAGTATGCTACATACAGGGCGGTGATTGACGGGCTTAGCAGCGCCTGGGAGAGATTTAAAAACTAAACATGGAAAATCCTGGAGGAATAATAGATGATAAAAATGGCAATTTTGGGAGCCGGCGCCATTGCGAATAAAATGGCGGCGACCATTACAAAGATGGATGAGGTTGAGGCATATGCCATTGCGGCCAGAGATCTGGACAGGGCGCAGGCATTTGCAGAAGCGTATGGTTTTACAAAGGCATATGGATCCTATGAGGAAATGCTGGCAGACGAGGCGGTGGATCTGGTTTATGTGGCAGTTCCCCACTCTCATCATTACAAAATGACGAAGCTGTGCCTGGAGGCCGGGAAGCATGTTCTCTGCGAGAAAGCCTTTATGGTAAATGCGGAGCAGGCCAGGGACGTCCTGGCTCTGGCGAAGTCAAAGAAGCTGCTTTTGACGGAAGCTATCTGGACCAGATATATGCCCTCCAGAAAGATCATTGATGATATTATCGCAAGGGGAGAGATTGGAGAAGTAACCTCCCTCACTGCCAACCTGGGCTATGAGTTAAGCCAGATTAAGCGTATCTGGGATCCGGCTCTGGCAGGAGGCGCCCTTCTGGACGTAGGGGTGTACCTGGTGAATTTCGCCCGTATGGTATTTGGGGAAGACATGACCAGCGTCTCATCCTATGCGGTATTTAAAGACGGCGTAGATATGATTGACAGTATTGTGATGACCTTTGAGGGCGGAAAGACAGCTACCATGCAGTGCAATGTAAATGCAGTTTTGAACCGCACAGGCTGCATCTTCGGGACAAAGGGCTATCTGGAGATCACCAATATCAATAATCCGGAGGAGATTAAGGTATATAATGAGGAATACCAGGCGGTCAGGACCTATGCCGTCCCGGAACAGATAACCGGTTACGAGTATGAGGTAGAAGCCTGTGTCCGTGCCATTGAAAGCGGCAGTCTGGAATGTCCGCAGATGCCCCACGCAGAGACCATACAGGTCATGGAGATTATGGACGGAATCCGCAAAAGCTGGGGGTACGAGATACCGGTACTGGAATAAATCCTTAGACTTATAAAAGCTGAAAATGCTCTTTTTGCAGGGAAAATGAAATTTCTGCAAGAAGAGCATTTTTTTAAAAATTTGGAAAAAATTACTACAAATGAATGGAAAATTCCTTGTCAAATATTGCCGAAATCTGCTATAATGAAAAATACGATTTTATTATTTCATAATGGGGGTAATATTAAGATTTTGCAAATCGAAACAAAGCAGAACATTGCGGAAAGGAAAGGAACTGAATGAAGAAATGGGACAAAAATATTCAGCATGACATTAAAGAAGGCATTCTTCAAGGGCCGGGTGTCCGAAAACTGGGGGAAGACACCTGTTTTACAGTCGCAGTACCGGATAAAAAAACCTGCAGTTTATTGCTTTACAGAAAAGGAAGAAAAGAGCCGGAGGCCGCTATTTCCATGGAGGGTTCTGGGCAGTACGGAGATTTGCGCTCTGTGCTGGTGAAGGGTCTGCCGGCAGACAGATACGAATATAATTATGAGATTGAAGGAAAGGTGGTTACGGATCCTTACGCCTGCCGGATAGCGGGCAGAGAGAGCTTTGGAAAGCCTGTGAAGGAGGAAGAGCTGAGGGGAAGAATCTGCCCCGGCGTCTTTGACTGGGAAGGGGACAGGCCCCTTCGTCTGCCTTATGAGGAGGTTGTGGCTTACGCAGCCCATGTGAGGGGCTTCACAAAGCATGGAACCTCCCGGGTGAAGGCAAAAGGAACCTTTGCGGGACTTCAGGAAAAGATTCCTTATCTAAAAGAGCTTGGCATCAATCAGCTTGAGCTGATGCCTGTATACGAATTTTCCGAGCTTGCCTCTATGGACAGCCCGGAGCTTAAGAAATATGCGCCTTTGGACGGAGGAGAGACACGGATTAACTATTGGGGCTATTCTCCTAAGGCATATTATTTTGCCCCCAAGGCTTCTTATGCGGCTTCGGACAATCCGGTGCAGGAGTTAAAGGAGCTTGTGAAGGAGCTTCACAAAAACGGAATAGAGCTTATTCTGGAATTTTATTTTCCAAAGGGGACAAAGGCCTCCCTGGTACTGAGCTGCATCCGGTACTGGGTGGTGGAATACCACATTGACGGCGTACATATCAACCGGGACAATGCCCCAGTGGAGGCTCTGGCCCAGGATCCGCTCCTGAGCCATACGAAGATTCTCAGCGAGTGCTTTGCCCTGGATGAGATTTATGAGGAAAAGGCCGTGCCGGCTTTTCGGAATCTGGCGGAGTACAACGACGGCTTTATGCTGGATGCCAGACGCTTTTTAAAGGGCGACGAGGGGCAGCTTGCCGCTGTCACCAGCCGGGCAAGGCGTAATCCGGCGCGGCACGGGGTTATCAATTATATGGCCAATCACAACGGATTTACACTGATGGATCTGGTGTCCTATGACGAGAAGCACAACGAGGCCAACGGGGAAGCCAACCGGGACGGCTCCAGCGTGAATTACAGCTGGAACTGCGGGGAGGAGGGGCCGAGCCGGAAAAAGCGGCTGTTAAAGCTTCGGAGCCGCCAGCTGCGCAATGCTTTTGTCATCCTTCTGCTGAGCCAGGGAACCCCCCTGATCTATGCGGGGGACGAGAGGGGCAATTCCCAGTCCGGCAACAACAATGCCTGGTGCCAGGACAATGAGATTTCCTGGATTCCCTGGAAGACGGGGAAGCAGCAGACAAAGCTTTTGGAATTTGTAAAAGGGCTCATTGCCTTCCGCAAGGCCCATCCGGTGTTCCGCCAGAGCCGGGAGCTTCAGATGATGGATTATCTTTCCTGCGGTTATCCCGATGTATCCTACCACGGAAAGCAGGCATGGTTCGCAGATTTTGAAAATTACAGCAGAAGCGTAGGTATTCTGTATGCCGGCGGTTATGCGGAGGCCGAAACGAAGGAAGAGGAGAAGGACGATTTCTTCTATGTCGCATATAATATGCATTGGATGCCCCATGAGTTTGCCCTGCCCGGGCTTCCGGGGGACCGCAAGTGGCGGATTGCGCTGGATACGGGACTGGAAGGGATGGACGCCATTTCTGCGGAGGGGCAGGAAGTGATTCTTAAAGAGCAGCGGCAGGTTACGGTGCCGGAGCGCACGATCCTGGTGCTGGCGGGAAAGTAGAGATATGAAGGCTTGGAAGCATTTTTGCACTATCACGCGCCATAGGCTGCTTGTGATGAAATACTGCTTTAAAATCGGTCTTTACCGGCAGGGGCTGACCCATGATTTGTCAAAATATTCCCCGGCAGAGTTTGTGCCGGGGTGCCGGTATTACCAGGGTTATCGAAGCCCTAACAATGCGGAGAGGGAGAGCAGAGGCTATTCCTCGGCATGGCTTCATCACAAAGGGCGGAACAAGCACCACTATGAGTATTGGATTGATTACAGCTTAAAGACGGGCAGAGGGCTGGCCGGAATGAAGATGCCGGCAAAGTATGTGGCGGAGATGATGATGGACCGCATAGCGGCCTCCCGGATCTACAAGGGAAACGCCTACGATCAGCATGCGCCGCTGGCCTATTATGAACAGGGAAAGGAAGCCTATGTGATCCATGAGGAGACGAAGGCTCTTTTGGAGTACCTGCTTCGTATGCTGTCAAGGCAGGGAGAGGAGAAAACCCTTGCATATATCCGTCGAAATCTGGTGGGAAAAAAAGAATATCCAAATTTGAAGAAAAAAAGAGGGAATTGAGAGCGGACGCAGAATAGATATAATAGAGGCAGTTTTAGGCAGTGCCGTTTCGTTAAGTCCGGGAAGCTTTGCTTCGGACTTAAGGAAATGACAGGAGTTCAGCAGGAGCGAAAGGAGCGGCCTATGACGATTCGAGAGAGTACGGAGCAGTGGGAGCAGGAGTATCTAAGCCCTTATGCGGCATTCAGCAGGGCTTCTAAGGGGAGGGATGCGCCGGAGCCGCCCTGTGATATCCGGCCGGTGTACCAAAGGGACCGGGACCGGATCCTTCATTGCAAGTCCTTTCGCCGTCTGAAGCACAAGACCCAGGTGTTTCTGACGCCCAGGGGAGATCATTACCGGACGCGTCTCACACACACCCTGGAGGTTGCCCAGACGGCAAGAACGGTGGCAAAGGCCTTGCGGCTGAATGAGGATCTGACGGAGGCCATTGCCCTGGGACACGATCTGGGACACACGCCCTTCGGCCATGCGGGGGAGAGGGCCCTCAACGGCCTGTGTTCCAAGGGATTTGCCCACTACGAGCAGAGCGTCCGGGTGGTGGAGCGTCTGGAAAAGCAGGGCAGGGGCCTCAATCTGACCTGGGAGGTCCGGGACGGCATCCGCAACCACAGAACCAACGGAAGCCCTTATACCCTGGAGGGGCAGATTGTGCGCTTTGCAGATAAGATTGCCTATATCAATCACGATATCGACGACGCCATCCGGGCCGGGATTCTGGAAGAGGCGGATATTCCCAGGGAGTACCGGGATATTCTGGGACATTCCACCCGGGAGCGGCTCAATACGCTGATTCACGATATTGTGATGCAGAATGCAGACTGGCTGAGGGAGAGACCGGAAGAGGAACCCGTGGAGAGGCCAAAGCTTCGGATGTCCCAGGAGGTTGGCGGCGCCATGCAGGATCTGAGAAGCTTTATGTTTAAGAGCCTGTATACGAATCCTCTGGCAAAAAGCGAGGAGATCAAGGCCCAGGAGCTTTTGGAGGCATTGTTTTCCTATTATATGGAGCATCCGGAGGAGATGTCGGAGGAGTTTCTGGACATGCTTTTTAAGGAGCATGAGGAGAAGGAGCTTGTAGTCTGCGATTACATATCCGGCATGACAGATCAGTATGCAATTTACAAGTTTAACGAGTATTTTATTCCAAAGGCATGGAGTATTTAGTCTGATGGAGAGGCTTTTGACTGGAACAGGTGGTAAGAGATGTATTATTCGGAGGATTTGGTTGAGGAGGTACGTTTAAAGAATGACATTGTGGATGTCATATCCGGCTATGTGCGCCTTCGGAGACAGGGCAGCAGGTACTTTGGGCTCTGCCCCTTCCACAGTGAGAAGTCTCCCTCTTTTTCCGTCTCGGCGGACAGGCAGATGTATTACTGCTTTGGCTGCCATGCCGGAGGGAACGTATTTACCTTTTTAATGGAATATGAGAATTTTACCTTTCCGGAGGCCATGAAGCATCTGGCCGATCGCTGCGGGATGGCGCTGCCGGAGATGGAGTATTCAAAGGAAGCAAGGCGGCAGGCGGACCAAAAAAGCCGGCTTCTGGAGATTCACAAGAAAGCGGCCCGGTTTTTCTACTACCAGCTGAAGCAGGAGAGCGGAAGGGATGCCTACGCTTATCTGAGAAGCAGGGCCTTGTCCGAGGATACCATCCGCCGCTTCGGCCTGGGCTATTCCAGCAAATACAACGGGCAGCTTTACAGCTATCTGAAGAAGGAAGGCTATCCGGACGAGCTTCTGAAGGATTCGGGGCTGATTACCATGGATGAGAAGCGAGGGGCCTATGATAAGTTCTGGAACCGGGTTATGTTTCCCATTATGGACGGCAATAACCGGGTTATCGGCTTTGGAGGCCGGGTCATGGGCGACGGGAAGCCCAAATACCTGAATTCTCCGGAGACAAAGATTTTTGATAAAAGCCGGAATCTATACGGGCTTAATTTTGCCAGAAGCGCAAGGAAATCCAATATGATTATCTGCGAGGGCTATATGGATGTGATTGCTCTTCACCAGGCGGGATTCAACCAGGCAGTAGCTTCTCTGGGAACGGCCCTTACCGCTCAGCAGTCGCTTCTTTTGAAGCGGTATACCCAGGAGGTGCTTCTGACCTACGACAGTGACGAGGCCGGAACCAAGGCGGCTTTACGGGCCATTCCCATTTTAAAGGAGGCGGGGCTTTCGGTCCGGGTGCTCAATCTGAAGCCCTATAAGGATCCCGATGAATTTATCAAGGCTTTGGGAACAGAGGCGTTTCAGGAGCGCATAGAGAAGGCTCAGAGCAGCTTTCTCTTTGAGATAGAGGTCTTGGAGCGGAATTTCAATCTGAAGGATCCGGCGAGAAAGACGGCCTTCTTTGATCAGATGGCGAGAAAGCTTCTGGGCTTTTCGGACGAGTTGGAGCGGAATAATTACATAGAAACCCTGTCGGAGCAGTATCATATCAGTTATGAGACGCTTCGGAAGAAAGTAAATACCCTGGGGATTACCCTGGGGGGCGTTCCGCCGGTGGAACGGCCCAGAGACGTGTCCGCCCGCAAAAAGGAGAAGGCCGATGGAAGCGAGGTCTCCCAGAAGCTTCTGCTGACCTGGATGATTTCGGATCCGGTTTACTTCCGGGAAATCCGGCGTTATGTGGAGCCGGAGGATTTTACCGTTCCTATGTATGCCCGGATTGCCGGGATGCTTTATGAGCAGCAGAAGGAGGGGGCGCTGAATCCGGCCCGGATCATCGGAGCCTTTGAGGATACGCAGGAGCAGCGGCAGGCGGCAGGCGTATTTAACGCGGTGCTTAAGGTGGAAACCAGGGAAGAGATGGAGAAGGCCCTTCGGGAAACCATCTATAAGGTCTGCAAGAACGGACTGGAAAAAGAGGCAAAGGAACTGGATCCTGCGGATATGACAGGCCTTCAGCGAGTGGTGCAGCGCAGACGCCAATTGGAGAAATTGCATATTTCTTTGGATTAAGGATAAAATACTAACAAGTTATGGAAGGATGGAACAACATGGAAGAAAACATGGTAAAGTTTGAGGAGAAGTTAAAAGAGCTTCTGGCTATGGCGAAGAAAAAGAAAAATATCCTGGAATACCAGGAGATTAACGACTTTTTCCACGACATGGAACTGGATGCGGAGCATTTCGAGAAGATCCTGGAATATCTGGAAGCCCACAACATTGACGTGCTCCGGATTACCAGTGACGACGATGACGACGAGATTATTCTCACAGACGAGGATGAAGTTGATGTTGAGCAGATCGATCTTTCCGTACCAGAGGGCGTCAGCATAGAGGACCCCGTGCGTATGTATCTGAAAGAAATT
Source organism: Candidatus Merdisoma sp. JLR.KK011 (assembly GCF_036941125.1). NCBI lineage: Bacteria > Bacillati > Bacillota > Clostridia > Lachnospirales > Lachnospiraceae > Candidatus Merdisoma > Candidatus Merdisoma sp. JLR.KK011. The sequence goes on from NZ_JAYWSZ010000003.1 coordinate 665,824, forward strand.
GGAAAGGTTCCCCTCTTAAGCGCAGAGGAGGAGATTGAACTGGCAAAGCGGCTGGAGCTGGGGGACGAGGAAGCCAAGAAGCGTCTGGCGGAGGCGAACCTGCGTCTGGTGGTCAGCATTGCCAAGCGCTATGTGGGCCGGGGCATGCTGTTTCTGGATCTCATCCAGGAGGGAAATCTGGGCCTTATCAAGGCGGTGGAAAAATTCGATTACCGCAAGGGCTTCAAGTTCAGCACCTATGCTACCTGGTGGATTCGCCAGGCCATTACCAGGGCCATTGCAGACCAGGCCAGGACGATTCGGATTCCTGTGCATATGGTGGAGACTATCAATAAGCTGATCCGTGTGTCCCGCCAGCTTCTGCAGGAGCTTGGCAGGGAGCCATCTCCGGAGGAGATTGCGGAGGAGATGAAGCTTCCGGTGGAGCGTGTCCGTGAGATTTTAAAGATTTCCCAGGAGCCCGTGTCTTTGGAGACACCCATCGGCGAGGAGGAGGACAGCCACCTGGGCGACTTTATCCAGGATGATAATGTTCCGGTGCCTTCTGACGCAGCCGCTTTTACTCTTTTGAAGGAGCAGCTTGTGGAGGTCTTGAGCACCCTGACGGATCGGGAGCAGAAGGTACTGCGCCTGCGCTTTGGGCTGGACGACGGCCGGGCCCGTACCCTGGAGGAAGTGGGCAAGGAGTTTAATGTAACGAGAGAGCGTATCCGGCAGATTGAGGCCAAGGCCCTTCGGAAGCTCCGCCACCCAAGCCGCAGCAGGAAGCTGAAGGATTATCTGGATTAAGCTATGAAGTTATCAGAACGATTGGAGCGGTTAGCCAAAATGGTTTCTCCGGGAAACCGCCTGGTGGATGTGGGAACAGATCATGGATATGTTCCCATCAGCCTTTGTGAGGGAAAACAGATTCCCTCAGCCATTGCTATGGACATTAACGAAGGCCCTCTTCTGAGGGCAAAAAGCCATATTGAGGAAGCGGGGCTTACCGGATACATACAAACAAGGCTTTCGGACGGTCTGGCAGCTTTGAAGGCAGGGGAAGGAGACACGGTTCTCATTGCCGGAATGGGCGGCATTCTGATGGAGAAGATTCTGCATGAGGGCAGAGAGACGCTGTCTTCTGTCCGGGAGCTGATCCTGCAGCCCCAGTCTGATATTGCGGGCGTCCGTCAGTGGCTTGACAGAAATGAGTGGCAGATTGTCTGTGAAGACATTGTCATGGAGGAGGGAAAGTATTATCCCATGATGAAGGCCGTGCAGGGGAGAGGGCGGTCTTACACTCTGCCGGAATTCCGATATGGGCGGGCCGATCTGCAGCAGTCTCTTCCGGTTCAGGAAGAATACTTAAGAAAGCAGCTTCAGGCCCATGAGAAGATTCTTGAGAGGCTTCCCAAGGAAGGAAAAGAGCGGACACTTGCCCGGGAGTATTTTGTCCAGAGGGATATCCGGATTTTGAAGGAGGCTCTAAAAGCCTGTGTTCTTGAGCAGCAGGAGGTGGTTTTATGATAAAATGTCAGGATTTGATTGAGAAGATAGAGGAGCGGTATCCGAGAATCTATGCCTGTGACTGGGACAATACAGGGCTTCTGGCAGGAGACCGGGAGCAGGAGATTCAGAGCGTGTACATTGCCCTGGATGCGACAGACAGGGTGATTGACGGAGCCATTCAGGCAGGGGCGGATCTGCTTGTGACCCATCATCCCATGATTTTCGGAAGCATCAAATCCGTTACCGCGGATGATTATGTGGGAGAGCGGCTGATACGCCTGATTCGCGGAAATGTCTCTTGTTATGCCATGCATACCAACTATGACGTGATGGGTATGGCAGAGCTTGCGGCTTCTTACCTGGAGCTTAGGGATACCTTTGTGCTGGAGGAGGTATTTGACGGGGAGGGCATCGGACGGGTGGGAAGCCTGCCGTCCGCCATGACCCTTAAGGAGTGCGCAGAGCTTGTGAAGGAGCGTTTTCACCTGCCCAATGTCAAGGTTTTCGGGGATTTGAATAAGATAGTAAGGATAGCCGCCCTGTCGCCGGGGGCGGGCAAAAGTATGGCGAGTCCGGCTCTTGTGTCGGGAGCGGATGTGCTGATTACCGGAGATATCGATCACCATACGGGAATTGACATGGAGGACTGCGGCATGGCGGTGATTGATGCGGGGCATTATGGGATTGAGCATATCTTTATCGCAGATCTGAAAGACTTTGTGGAGCGGAATTTCCCTGGGCTTGCCGTTTATACGGAGACGGTGAAGCAGCCGTTTTTGGTGGTTTAGGATATTACGGAACTGGAGTAGTCCAGCTAAGAAGCTTAAGTATTTTTTCATAATAATTTCTGCTGGACGGTAAAGTCGCAAAGGCGCACGAGAGGAACTTTTATGAGTGCTCTTTCGAATAAAAGTTTCTCTCACTACCAGTGTGTCGAAGCGACTTTACCCTTTAGTGCCATCGCGCAGCGATTTTAAATCAGTAATATCCCTTAAAGTGCACAAATCAATTTACAGACACATGTATTTGTGGCTGTAAATTGATTTCATACCCGTGTACTTTGAGGGATATTACGGAAGTGGAATAGGAGGATGAGGTATGGATTACAAAGTAACGATTGACGGGAAGGTCTATGAATACCCGGAAGGAACTGCTTATCAGACCATTGCGAAGGACTGCCAGAAGGATTATTCCTGGGATATTGTCCTGGTGTCAGTGAATCACAAGCTTCAGGAGCTTTCCAAAAAGCTGGTCTCAGACTGTGAGCTTCGTTTTCTGACTACGGCTTCCTTTATCGGCCAGCAGACATACCGGCGGAGCATGACGCTGCTTTTGATGAAGGCTGTCTATAAGGTGCTGGGCCATGACCGGATCCACCGCGCCCAGGTTCAGTACTCCCTCAGCAACGGCTACTACTGCACATTGGAGGGGGATCTGCTTCTGAATGAGGAGCTTTTGGGAAAGATCAAGGAAAAGATGCTGGAGCTGGCAGAACAGGCAATGCCCATTGAGAAGCGCAATGTCAATACGGACGAGGCTCTTGCTATTTTCCACGCCCACAAGATGTATGACAAGGAAAAGCTGTTCCGCTACCGCCGGGCTTCCCGGGTGAATATCTACAGGCTGGGGAATTTTGAGGATTATTTCTATGGATATATGGTGCCGGATACGAGTTATCTGAAGTATTTTGAACTGTATCTCTATGACGCAGGCTTTGTGATTCAGTTCCCCTTACAGAAGCAGCCGGATACGGTGCCGCCCTTTAAGCCCCAGCACAAGGTATTCCAGGTAATGAAGGAATCGGTCTCCTGGGGAGATATGCTCGAGGTTTCTACGGTAGGCGACCTGAACGACTGTATTTCCAGGGGCGGCATGCAGGATCTGGTAATGGCACAGGAGGCATTGCAGGAACGCAAGATTGCGGAGATTGCCCGAACCATTGCAGAGGACAGGAGCCGGAAGTTTATTATGATTGCGGGCCCTTCTTCCTCGGGAAAGACGACCTTTTCCCACCGGCTGTCGATTCAGCTCAAGGCAGCGGGACTGAAACCCCATCCCATCGCCGTGGATAATTATTTTGTGGAACGGGAGCTGACACCGAAGGACGAGGAAGGCAATTACAATTTTGAGTGCCTGGAAGCGGTGGATGTGGAGCTCTTTAACAAGCAGATGAGCGAGCTTCTATCGGGAAAGACCGTGGAGATTCCCCGTTTTAATTTTAAGCTTGGGAAGAAAGAGTACCATGGGGATTATATGACCCTGGGAGATGAGGACATTCTGGTACTGGAGGGGATTCATTGTCTCAATGACAAGCTTTCCTACAGTCTGCCCAGGGAGAGCAAGTTCAAGATCTATATCAGCGCCTTGACCCAGCTGAATGTGGATGAGCATAACCGGATTCCGACTACGGACGGACGGCTGATCCGCCGGATGGTGCGGGATGCCAGGACAAGAGGCTCGGGAGCGGCCCGGACGATCAGCATGTGGCCTTCCGTGCGCCGGGGAGAGGATGAAAATATCTTCCCTTACCAGGAAGAGGCGGATGCCATGTTCAACTCGGCTCTCATCTATGAGCTTGCGGTGCTGAAGCAGTATGCGGAGCCTCTGCTCTTTGGAATCGGACGGGAGGAGCCGGAATATCTGGAGGCCAAGCGGCTGCTGAAATTCCTGGATTACTTCCTGGGCGTGGACAGCTCCTTTATACCGGATAATTCCCTCGTGCGGGAGTTTATCGGAGGCGGATGCTTCCGGGTTTAAAGATATTATAAAACTGGAATAAAACTGGAATAGGAGCAATGGGATGAAAACAGCATTGACAAGAGAGCAGGCCCTTTCGCTGCTCAGAAAGTACAATAAGGAACCCTTTCACATTCTTCACGGCCTGACTGTAGAGGGCGTTATGCGCTGGTATGCAAAAGAGCTTGGCTATGGAGAGGAAGAAGACTTCTGGGGCATTGCCGGACTTCTTCACGACATTGATTTTGAGCTGTATCCCGAGGAACACTGCCAAAAAGCCCCGGAGCTTTTAAGAGAAGGCAAAGCAGAGGAAGAGCTGATTCATGCGGTGTGCAGTCACGGCTATGGCCTTGTGAGTGATGTGAAGCCGGAGCATGAGATGGAGAAAGTCCTTTTTGCCGCAGACGAGCTGACCGGCCTGATTGGAGCGGCTGCGCGGATGCGCCCTTCCAAGAGCGTGTCTGATATGGAGGTTTCCAGCCTGAAAAAGAAATTCAAGGACAAACGTTTTGCAGCCGGCTGCTCCCGGGATGTGATCCGTGAAGGTGCGGAGGTTCTGGGCTGGGAGCTGGAGAAGCTCTTTTCCATGACCATTGACGCCATGCGTTCCTGTGAGGAGCAGGCAGCACAGGAGCTGGAGGCAGTGACAGGAGAATAGTGATTAACGGGAGGTGTTGGGAAATGAGACAGAGGTTTTCCCACGCCTCTTTTTTGATGCGGAAAAGTTTAAATTTTGTTTTCAACAAAGGATAAAAACTTTATAGAAATTTAATTTGTTTTTTACACGCATTTCGTATATACTAATTTTGTCAAAGGATTCTAAGCAATTTTCGGACATTTCCGTCAGAAAAATCCATGAGATGAAACGTAACTTTAATTAGGAAAGAAAGATATTGTATCAGATAGGGAAATCCTTTATAATAAAAGCAGACATACTGCTGCTGATGTCTTTCTTTCCGAAGGAATGATTGCTTCGAGGAAAGGAGAGAGCAGTATTGAGTAAAGAACAGACATTTTTAATGAAACCAAAGGTGGATTTCTGTTTCAAGGAATTGATGGAGGATGTAGAGGTCCGTAAGGGATTTATCTCTGCGTTGCTGAATGTGAAGCCGGAAGAAATCACGAGAACAGAGCTTTTGTCTACTCATTTGAGGAAGGAACATGAAGAGGACAAACTGGGAATTCTAGATGTCCGTGTTTTTGTCTGCGGCCAGTCAGGCAGGGAAGAGGCAGTTTTAGGAGAAAGGAGCCATAAGGGGGAGAGCCAGATGGATCTGGAAATTCAGCTGGCGCCTTTCCCGTTATGGCCGGAGCGCTCTATGTTTTATCTGGCAAAAATGTATGCCAAAACGATTCAAAAAGGCCAGAGTTATGATGTGCTCTCAAAGTGTATCCATGTGGGCATATTGGATTTTCTTCTCTTTGAGGAGGATGAGGAATTTTATTCCCGTTTTCATCTCTGGGAGGATACCAGACATCGAATGTATTCGGATAAACTGGAGATCCATATTCTGGAGCTGCCGAAGCTTGCAGGAAGGGAATATCCACAGACAGAGCTGCTGAAGTGGGCCAGCTTTTTCAGAGCGGAAAAGAAGGAGGAGTTTGAGATGGCGGCAGAGGGTAGTTCTTATATTGGAAGAGCCTATGAAAGATTGACGGAGCTCAGTGCGGATGATAAGAAGCGCCTGGAATACGAGGCAAGGGAGAAGGCTTGGAGGGATCAAACTTATCTGATGAATTATAATTTAAATAAGGGATTAGCAGAGGGAAGAAAAGAGGGAAGAAAAGAAGGAATGGAAGAGGGGATAAAGGCTTTTGTAGAAATCTGCCAGGAAAATAATTTTTCGAGAGAAATTATTTTGGAGAAGATGCTTGAAAAGTTCACCATTTCCAAAGAAGCTGCAAAGGAATATTTAGAAAGGTATTGGAAAATGAAGTGATACTGGCAGTAGGAAATCGATATAGAATCAAATGCGGTTTACGATAACCAGCTAAAAAGGAATCCCTATAGAAATTCTTTGAAGCAATGCTCAAACGAGAATGTCTATAGGGATTCTTTCTGCTTACCGATTCAATGGCAGATCCAGTTTTTCCAGCTTGTCCTGCCAGGATTTATGGAAGGGCTCATTGAAGTAAATATGATTCTTGATTGCAAGCATCCGGGCATCCGTCTGGGCGATAATATCCGCACATTCCTTCAATTCGGCGGAAACAGCCTCCGGATTCTCCACATCCTGCTTATACTTAAGCTGATGATCCACACTGGCCCAGAAATCCATAGCTATGGTGCGGATCTGTACCTCCACACGCATATTTTTCTTCTGCTCGGAGAAAAATACCGGAATTTCCACAATCAGATGCAGGCTCCGGTAGCCGTTGGGCTTTGGATTCTGAATATAATCCTTCTGCCGGATAAGCGTAATATCATCCTGCTGGAGCAGCATGTCCGCAATGGCATAAATATCATCAATAAAAGAACAGATTACCCGGATACCGGCTACGTCATTCAGCCGTTCCTCCACAGATTCCACCGTGAAGGGGGCATCGTAACGTCCCAGCTTTTGTATAATGCTCAGGGGCCGCTTAATGCGCGAGGTAATGTGTTTGATGGGATTACGTTTATGCCGGATGCTCAGCTCGTCATTTAAAACTTCAAGCTTGGTACGAACCTCCCGGATGGCGCAGTTGTACATCATCATCAGTTCTTGAAACTGAAAGGCCTGATTTGCAAAATCCTTTGGTATCTCCGGAAGAGTATTTGTATCGGTATAGGAGATATGTGCTTCGTGTTCCATAAAATCGCTCCCATTTTCGCAGGTGTTTTTTAAAATTAGATTGTCTTGCAAATGTCCGTAACGGCTTTTGGAGATATAAGACGGCATCAGTGGCGCGGATTCTCCTTTACCTGGGTGCAGGCCTTTAAGGCTTCCACCGTAACCTGGCTGATAAGCCGGCTTGTATAATAGCTCACAAGGGGATCCACCGCAAATCTGTCTACAATTTTGTACTTGGCCGGGAGGCCGCTTAGTGTGAGCGCAATGGTATCTGCCTTGCACCGGGCACAGGTACAGACCTCAAACTGCTTCATAAAATAAATGATCTTGTCCTCTACAACACGCTGCATTACATTCAGCATTACATAATCCGGCTCCGGTTCTGCCAAAGGTTCCGGTGAAAGCTCTAAAACTTCTTGCGGTTCTTCCTGTTCCGGCTCCGAAGAGGCAGCTGGTTCCGGTTTGGGTTCTTCTGCGATAGGAGCAGAGGAAGTTTCAGTCTTAGGCTCTTCTGCCATAGGAGCAGAAGAAGTTTTGGTCTTAGGCTCTTCTGCGATAGGAGCAGAGGGAGTTTCGGCCTTAGGTTCTACTGTCATAGGAGCAGCGGAAGCTTCAGCTTCTTCCACCGCAGGAGCCGGAGACGCTGCTGTATCGGAAGCAGCAGGAATTTCGGCTTTTGGCTCTTCCTGTACGGGAGAAGCTAAAGCTTCCGCTGCCGGAACTTCTGCAGTGGGAGAAAGCTCTGCTTCGGAAGGTTTTGCAGCAGGAACAGTTTCCTCTGCGGCAGCAGCCCCTTCTTCCTTCTCAAGCTCCTTTAAAAGCTCTTCGTGAATCCGTTCTGCAACCAGATCAGCTTCCTTTGCTCCGTTGTCAATGATCGATATATTAGAAGGAACCTCCGGTGCAGCCGTCTGGGCTTTGACAGGAGCCGCAGCCTGTGCTGACGCTGCCTCTTCTTTTTCCGGCTCGGTTTCCGCTTTTGCGGCCGCAGTTTCAGCCGCAGTCTCAGCCTCTGGCTTCTGCGGCTGCTGTGTTTCCTTTTCGGGTTCTCCTCCCGAGAGTAAATTCAAAACGTGTGCGGTTTTATTACTTTTGCGTGCCATGGAGAACCTCCTGCTGTTTGATCTTATATAATACCTCCCGGACAAACGCCTTATAGTCTAAGGAGGGCTTGGAAAGGGGGGAGTAATCATAGATACTCTCTCCATGGGCCGGAGCCTCCGCAACGGTGACGCTGGGCCTGATCTGGATCTCGAATACAGAGCTGTTAATCTGGGCGGCAATATTCTCCGCCATCTCCTTCACTTCCCGGGCCAGGATGGTACGCCGGTTAAACTTCGTCAGAATAATCCCCAATACGTGAAGATTGGGATTCACGGACTGCCGGACGGAATTGATGGTCTCCTTAATCTGCGCTACGCCCACAATACTGAGAATCTCCGCAACCATGGGGATAATCAGATAATCAGCCGCCGCATAGGCATTGACCGTCAGAATATTCAGAGCCGGCGGCGTATCAATAATAATAAAATCATAGCGATCCTCAATCGGCATCAGAAGCCGCTTGAGCATCAGCTCTCTTCCAGGCTCGTTAAACTCCAGCGCCGCACCGCTTAAGAGAATATTGGATGTAATGAGATCGCAGTATTCCGTAGGCTGGATGGCAGCTTCAATCGGAATCTGATATTTGAACACTTCATAAATGGTCTTTGAATCTTCGATATCAAGGCCGAGACTGAATCCAAAATTGCCCTGTGGATCCAGATCAATGCCAAGTACTTTTTTGCCCTCTCTGGTAAGTCCGGCTGCCAAAGCACTTGAAGTCGTGGTCTTGCCGACGCCGCCCTTCTGATTGGTAAGTGCAATGATTGTAGCCAAGGTAAATTCCTCCGTTTCTAAAAATTTCAATTAAGTATTAACTAAAGTATACTATATGCCGATAAATAAGTACAGAGTAATTTCGAAAATGTATAGAAATGTAAAGCAAAAAAGAGATAAAAGGAGTGGTTATAATGGCAAGTATAAGCAGTCTGAGCGGATCTACCAATAATGCAATGTCCAGTTTAAGAGGCTATGGCGGTCTGGCCAGCGGCCTGGACAGAGATGAATTGATTGCGGGAATGACCTCAGGAACACAGACAAAGATTACAAAACAGGAGCAGGCAAAGACGAAGCTTGAGTGGCAGCAGCAGGCGTATCGGGACATCAGTGATAAGATGATTGCCTTTGCTAACAAATATACATCTACCATGTCTTCCACCACCAACTTGTTCAGCGAGGCCCTGTGGGGAGCGGCAAGTACAATGGTGAAGGGTATTAACAGCAAGTTCATCAGCGTGGCAGGGGCCAACCGGACAGCGGCAGCCAATGTATCCATTCTCGGCGTCAAGCAGATGGCGAAGAACGCCAAGGTGATGTCTGACAACTATGTGTCAGATCGAAAGCTGTCAACTGGTGCCGTTGATACGGGAGATGTGGATATCAGTACATTAGCCGGGAAGAATCTTGATTTTACGGTAGGCGGCAAGTACTACAGTGTTGGTCTGCCTTACGGAACCGGCGAGCCTTTCGGAAGCATGCAGGAGGCTGCAGATGCATTCAATGAGGCTATGAAAAAGGTAGAGATCACCCAGACCGGAGGCGCAAAGAAGCAGACACTGTTTGATTCCGTAGAAGTCGGAGTGAGTGATGATGGTAAATCTTTTGTTTTGAAGTCGAAAGGGAATGCCGTAACGTTGACCGGCGGTTCCGCTCTGGAAGCTATGGGCTTTAAAGAGCAGGTGGATGAAGCAAAAGCAAACAAGAGAGTTGGTCTGGATATTGCGGGAAATACAGGAACTGCGGCTGGTAAAGAGGCAACGCTGAAAGAAACCCAGAGCTTTGCACAGCGCATGGGTGACAAGAGCCTGACCTTTAGCTACAACGGCTCTACAAAGACCATTCAGATGCCCTCTCAGAAAGAGATTGAAGATGCTATAAATAGCGGTAAGGACGGCTTGGAATTTTTGGCAGAAAAGATGCAGGAAAGCCTGGACGCAGCTTTTGGAAAAGGACGTGTGCAAGCAAAGGTTGAGGAAGATTCGGCCGGCGGCGACAGACGTCTTACCTTTAAAACCACAACACCGGACGGCAATAGCGATGACAGCTCCACTCTGGCCATTACAGAGGGCAGCGAGTCCATTATGTCCAGTTACGGCGGTCTTGGAATTACGAGCGGCGAGTCCAACCGTTTGAATCTGAATACAAGCTTAAAGAATTCGGGCCTGAATTTCGGCGAGAAAACTGCTGATGGAAAATATGAGCTGGAGATCAATGGAAAGAAGATCGAATTTACAGAGGATGAGTCTCTTGCTACCATTATGGATCGGATCAACAATGCGGATGCCGGCGTGAAGATTTCCTATTTGTCAATGGCGGATAAGTTCTCTTTGGAAGCGACAGACAGCGGTGCCAGCGGAGTGCTGAAGCTGTCCGGAAGCGGTGCAAAGGCGCTGTTTGGAGAGGAGATTGATTCCGCTAATCCCACTGCTGCAGGAAGGAATACTGTTACTTTGGGCCAGGATGCAATCATAGCCGTAAAATATGCAGGCTCCGATGAGGCGATTGAGCTGACCAGGGGAGATAACAGCTTCTCCATCGACGGTCTGGATGTAACCATCAAGGGAGAATTCGGCTATAAATTGGGGGCAGACGGAAAAACCAAGGAGTTGGATGAAACCACTGAGGCCGTAACCTTCGAGACGAACGTGGAATCTGAAAAGATAGTAAAGGCCGTCTCTGATATGGTAAAAGAATATAACGAGATTCTGGAACTGGTGAATACTCAGCTGAGCACCCGTCCGGATCGGGATTACTTCCCTCTGACCGACGAACAGAAGAAGGAAATGAGCGAGAGTGAGATTAAGCTCTGGGAGGAGAAGGCTCAGGCAGGTATTCTCTTCGGCTCCAGCGAACTGCGTCAATTGTCCGATGACCTGCGCTGGATCATCAGCCCGGCGGATCAGCAGGCCATGGAGGCTCTCGGAATCTCTGTATCCGAAAGCTGGCAGGACAACGGTAAGCTGGCCTTTGACGAGAACAAGTTCAAGGCTGCCCTGGAGAAGGATCCGGATGCCGTGAAGGCTGCTTTCACCAAGGACAACGGCATTGCTGCCAACTTAAAGAATACCATGAACAAATACGTGAATACGTTAGGCGCTACCAAGGGTATCCTCATCGAGAAGGCTGGTTCTACCCATGCACCTTTAAGCCTGCTCAACAACTCTCTGAAAACGGAGATTGATGATGTGGATAAGATTCTGGAGAACTTAAAGGCCCGCTTGAAGTCCGAGCAGGACCGTTACATCAGCCAGTTTACACAGTTAGAGACGCTGATTTCCCAGATGAATTCCCAGAGCAGCTATTTAAGCGGAATGGGCTTCTAGCGTACCGGCCGGCGGGCATACTGTAAGACGCTCCGCTCTTTGAGAGCGGAGCAAAGAAAGGGTAAGAAGTGAGACAGTGATGAATGCAAACGGTTATCAGCAGTATAAAACCCAATCCGTCAACACCATGACGGCCAGTGAGATGCTTCTTCTCCTGTTCGATGAACTGGTAAAGAGACTCACCAGAGCGGAATTGGCACTGGAGGTAAAGGATGAGGTACTGTTTGAACAGTCCGTAACCCGTTCCAGGGAGATTGTACAGTATCTGAAGACAACCCTGAACAGGAGCTATGCCATCAGCAGAGAGCTGAGCGTAATGTATGACTTCTTTATTTATGAGCTGTCGCGCATCAGTGCTGGCAGGAACCCCAAAGTAATCGCAGAGCTTAAGGAACTGGTGGAGGAGCTTCGCGGGGCATTCCGGGAAGCCAGCCGGATGCTCGATCATTGAGAGGACAAGGAAATGGCAGAACAGGAATTGTGGACGGAGCTTCTAAAGCAGATGCACCGGCGTTATGAGGCGGTAAATGAAGTGTTTCGTTTGACAAAGGAGATTGCGGACACCCTGTCAAGGGACGACCGGGTGGCGGCTCAGATGCTTCTAGGGATGCGCCAGGAGGAGATCGAGCATCTTTCGGAGAGTGAAGAAAATATCTATATACTTCTGGAGTGCGTGGGACTGCAGGAGCGGTCGGAGATCCTGGGACTGCTGAAAGGGGAACGGGAGGCTTCCCCGGAGGCTTCTTTTGAGGAGAAAAGGATTGGGGAGATAGGATGTAACATAAGAAGGAATCTGGAGAAGATTCTGGAAGTGGATCGGATAATCAGTGTGAAACTGGCCGGAAAGGATTCTTTCTATCAGAAGTAAATGAGGTTCCTAAGAAGAAAGGGCGGATGCAAATTTGCCCTTTCTTTTTTTATGGGTTTATTGTAAAATCTAGATAATAGTTCGGGCAGCCCTTGAGGGAGGTTCTTGAGCATAGGGAAGAGTGAGGGAATGACATGGCCCAGATTGTGTTTGATTGTGTGACGAAGATTTTTGAGCCGGATGATTTGGTGCTGGAGGATATCTCTTTTCGGGTTGAGAAGGGGGAGTTTCTGTTTCTTATCGGGAAGAGCGGGGTGGGGAAATCCAGTATTCTGAAGCTTCTCAGCAGGCAGGAAGAGGTGAGCGGAGGGCGGATTTTTGTGGATGAGCAGGATATCGGCTCTTTGAAGGGACGGGAATTGGCTTTTTTTCGTAGAAAATTCGGGATTATGCAGGCGGACATGAAGTGCCTGCGGGATCGGAATGTGTATGAGAATCTTTTTCTGGTGATGCGGTCCTGTGGATTTTCCCGGAGGGAGAGTAAGAGACGGATTGGGGAGGCCCTCGGACGGGTGGGCATGGCTCACAAGGTCAAGGCATTTCCCCAGGAACTGTCTGTGGGGGAGGAGGCCCGGGTGCTTCTGGCCCGTGCGCTGGCCACAGGGCCGAAGATACTTCTGGCGGATGAACCTACGGCGAATCTGGATCCGGATGCGGCCTGGGATATGATGAATCTGATTAATGATGTGAACCATCAGGGGATTACGGTGATTGTCAGCAGTCATTCGGTGGATCTGGTGAATATTATGCGGAAGCGGGTGCTCACCCTGGTGGAGGGGATGCTTGTTTCGGATGAAAAGAATGCGGGTTACAGCTCGAAAGCCCTGGACATTTTTGAGGAACGGCGGATTCGGCAGCTCCGGGAAGGAAAATCTGAAAAATTTTAAAGATTTTTTAAATTTTTTGTTATTTATCTTTCTAAAGAACCGATATATTATATAAGAATAACCAGCGTACTACTCTGTCCAAAGGCAGGACGGACAGTTGTGCACTGGCAATTGGTATCTTTAAAAGAAGTCAGCAGTGTTTTTAAAGGTAACAGTTCCTGTTATTTCGAAAAGATAGATTTGAAAGGGGGCAATGGATATGGCAGTTGGCAGGATAGGTTCATCCATGAGCTATATGAACTATACATCCTCCATCAATCAGCTTCGGCTTCAGCAGGCGCTCAATAACTATCATTCAAACCGCCAGGCTGTCACTCCAGTGAATCGTGTAAACCGGACCTATAAGGATTCCAGTCTGAATTTTCTTAAGAATTATAATTCTAAGATGACGGATCTGATGCAGTCGGCGAATTCGCTGCGGGGATCGAATTCCTCCGGCGCAGCGAACACGAAAAAACTTGGAAGCTCTAATAACAGTGTATTGACGGCGAAGGAGCGTTTTGGCAGCGGCTTCGGGCAGAAGCTTTCCGTCAATGTGAGCCAGGTGGCAAAGGCCCAGATGAATCAGAGCGCAGGGGTGAACGCAAAAGCGAAAGCGTCCTCGGGCATGAATTTCAGCATTCGGTCCAAGAGCGCTTCCGGCGGAGTGTCCAATGTATTCGTGCAGGTGGATGCCCGTAAGAAGGACGGCGGTCTAAGAACCAACCAGGAGATGCTGGAAGAAGCGGCCAGCCAGATTAACCGGGCGAAGAGCGGTGTGCAGGCGAGTGTTGTTGTGAAGGATGGAGAGGCATCGCTTCAGATTACAGGGAGAAAGACCGGGGAAGGCAATACCTTCCAGGTAAACGGGGACACCGGGATTGCAAAGGGCTTGAGCGAGACGGCTCAGGAAGCCCAGAATGCGAAGTACTCTGTGACAGAGAACGGTGCAAGCCGCAATTACATTTCCTCTACCAATGAGATTTCTTTGGATATGGGAAGGATTCAGGCCACCCTCAAGAAGGAAGGAACGGCGGATATTGAGCCTCAGGAGGACAATGAGAGCCTGATTTCCGGTGTGGAGGATTTGGTCAATCACTACAATAAAACCGTGGATTTTCTTCGGAGCAACGCAGGCCAGGGAGCGGAGGTCAGCCGGCAGCTTCGGAATATGGTGAGAAGCTTAGGTTCCGAGCAGTCTCTTGAGATGGCCGGAATTACCGCCAACAAGGATGGAACACTTTCCTTTGACAAGGAGAAGCTTGCGAAGAATCTGGAGGAGGATGAGGCTCTGGTGCGGGATGTGATTTCCGGCAGGAACGGCATTGCCCAGGCAGCCTTTGACAGGGGAAGCGCCGGACTTCGGGCCAATTCCGCCGGATTGGTGCAAGAGAGTGTGAGGCAGGCGGAGAGCAGCCAGAATACGGACGGCTATCATTTTTTGAATACGTTTTCCAAAGCAGGCGCTTATAATCTGAGTAATTATATGGCCCTTGGGCTGATGATGGATTATTTCGTATAAAAGAAAAGGGCCGGGAAAGGCGGCCCTTCTTCTTGTGTCTGAAGAAGCAGAATGAAAGACACAGGGAACCGCTTTGCATAGGCAGAAGGCTTTGCAGGCGGAATTCTTTAATAGGAAGAGAGAGATTCCTTTGATGAACGTATTACAGCAGGATCGCCGGTATCTGCTTTTGCTGGTATCGGCAGTCATGAATCAGAAGAAGGTTCCTGCCATGTCGGGCAGTTTGATGCCTTGGAGAACCATCTACCGGCTGGCAGACATCAATCAGGTCGCAAATCTGTGCTGGCTGGGTATCCTGGGATTAAGCTCAGAGATAGATAAAGAGATCAAAGGCCTGTTTTATGAGAGCTATCAGAGGGAGTTAAAGAATGTTTCCGGTTATCAGAGTGCGGAGGAAGTGCTGATCTGGCAGCTGGAGCGCAAACAGATACATTTTCTGATTCTGGAGGGAAAGGACCTGCGGGAGCTGTATCCTCAGAAAGAAATGCGTAAGATGGATTGCATCAGCATTCTGGTTCCCAAGGGGGATCTGGTACGCATTGATACTATTATGCGGAGCATGGACTATGAGCCCCAGGAGAACCGTGAGGATGAGGGCATTTTATACTATAAAATACCAGGCATCTATGTGAAGTTCTATGATAAAATAAAGTTTGTGAATCTGAAACTGGAGCGTTACTTTGATTCGCCGGTGCGCATGTATTCCAAGAAAAAGGGGTATCGGTATCTCAGGTGTTTTGACAAAGAGGAGGCTTACCTGTACATGGCAGGCAGGGCGGCCAATGATTACGCTCTTGGCAGAGCCACGGTCCGGACAGTCCTGGACTTCTGGCTGTATGAGAAGGCCCACAAGGAAGAACTGAACTGGCCCTATGTGGATAAGGTGCTTAAGCGGCATAAGATTCTGGAATTCTCGGAGCGTCTTTTGAAGCTGGGAGATATCTGGTTTCAGAACGGAATCAGCAGCGAGATGGATATCTACAATGCTATGGAGGCTTACATTCTCTCAAAAGGGGAACAGGGGAGACAGTTAAGCGGAAAAATTCTTCCGCTGCTGCAGGATGTAGCAGATTTTTATAAAAGAGACCGGCGGAGGGAGTGGATGAAACGGGAAAAGGAAGCCTTATTTCCGCCCAGGGACTATATGGCAGGCATGTTTCCGGTTCTGAAAAAATTTCCGTGGCTGTATGGGCTTTGCTGTCTCCTTCGTTTATGGAGAATCTGGTTTTCCAAGGTGAAGCAGTTTTTTGCAGAAAAACGAGACCAGCTCAAGGCAAAGCTGACGCGGAAAAAAGACGCTGAGGAAGCGCCGCCGGATTCACAGGAAGAACATGAAAATAATATAAGAATGGAGTAAGACATGAAGAATTTAAAGATTTCACAAAAGCTGATTGTTTCCTTTGGAACGATTTTGTTGATCAGCATCATACTGGTGGTACTCTCCATAACGGCTTTACGCTCCATCGGAAGTAAATCACACCAGATGTTTGAGGGACCCTTTGTGGCGGCTACGGAAGGCATGAGTGTAGCCGAGAAGATGTACAATGTCTGGGGAAGCCTGAATGCAGCTCTGGTAGAAGAGGATCTGGCAAAATATGCGGATCGGATCAACGCAAGCGCTACGGAAGTCGTTGCAGGCTTGAACAAGCTTCAGGAGATTTCCGGTTCCTCCGGCGGGGCTGTAAAGGATCTTCTGGACGACAGCGGTGAAGCCCAGGCCCTCATCGGGGAGATCATAGGGCTCATGGAGCAGGGAAACTGGGAGGAAGCCCGGGCACTGCTCACAGGAGATTTTTCTGAAATTTTTACCAGGAGTTCCGCTGCGGCAGAGGCTATCTATAAGGAGGCCAATGAAGCGGCAGAGGATATGAACAAGTCTGTCAATAATACGACCAACAATGCGGCTCTCTTTCTTTTGGCCCTGCTGGTTCTGGCCGTTCTCATTGCAGTGGGAATTATGGCGATCCTGATTAAGGGACTGACCCGGCCTATCTATGAATTGGAGAAGACAGCCCAGGCTATTTCTACCGGAAATATTGAAAATCATGTTACATATGAATCCAAGGATGAGCTTGGCGTTCTGGCGGACAGCTTCCGCAAGACAAGCGAGGTGCTTTCTGCAGTGATTCAGGATATCTCCTATCTGATGAACGAGATGGCAAAGGGAAATCTGGATATCCGTACCAAGGCGGAGAATTATTATGTGGGTGATTTCCAGGCAATTCTGTTGTCTATCCGTGAGATGAATAAGTATCTGAGCACAACACTCCTTCGGATCAACGATGCCAGCGATCAAGTGGCCAGCGGCTCCGATCAGGTATCCAGCGGCGCCCAGGGGCTTTCCCAGGGAGCTACGGAGCAGGCAAGCGCAGTGGAGCAGCTTGCAGCTTCTATCAATGATATATCCAGCCAGGTAAAGCAGACCTCCGAGAATGCCAAGAAGGCAAGCGAGCAGGTGGAGAATGCGGGAGCGGATCTTCAGATTTCCAACCAGAAGATGGAGGAGATGATTGCGGCTATGTCCGAGATCAGCGATCGTTCCGGCGAGATCGGCAAGATTATCAAGACCATCGAGGATATTGCATTCCAGACCAATATCCTGGCGCTGAATGCGGCGGTAGAGGCGGCGAGAGCGGGAAGCGCCGGCAAGGGCTTTGCAGTAGTGGCGGACGAAGTGCGCAATCTGGCCTCCAAGAGTGCGGAGGCGGCACAGAATACAACCCACTTGATCGAAGGCTCCATGCAGGCGGTGGACAACGGAACAAGGATTGCAGGCAGTACGGCGGAGGCGCTCTTGTCTACGGTAGAGAGTACCAGGAATGCGGTAGAGCTGGTGGAAAAGATCACCCGTGCCGCAGAGAACCAGGCGAATTCCATCCAGGAGATTACGCAGGGCATGGATCAGATTTCCAGCGTGGTCCAGACCAATTCCGCAACGGCTCAGGAGAGCGCGGCGGCCAGCGAGGAGCTGTCCAGCCAGTCTCAGATGCTCAAGGAGCTTACAGGCCGCTTTACCTTGAGAAGGGATTAAGCTGCGGTTCGCTCTGCGAACAGTGAAGGGATGATACAGTTTTAGAAAAAAATATTTGTTTTCTGTGGACAAAGAAGCAAATTCGCAGTATGATAAAATAGAGTGTTGAATACTGCACAATAAAGAGGAAAAGAAGGGGAAAGACATGTTAAAGAACTTGAAAATCAGAAGTAGATTGCTGGTAAGCTATGCCATTGTTCTGGTGCTGACGGTTATTATTTCCGTGACGGCGATTTCCAAGCTGAACAGTGCGAACCAGAACCTGCATAATTTCTCAAACGGCGCTATGACCGCCAGAAGCTATGTGCGCAACAGCCGGATGAGCACCAACACAGCAGCCCGGTATCTGCGTGATATGGCTATTTCCAAAGACAATGCAACCTTAGAAGCCAATGCTAAGAAGGTGGATGATCTGATTGCATCCATCCGCAGTGATATTGCCTCCTTGAAGGAAATGAACCTTCTGGATGCAAATGAGGTTAATACATATTCCTCACTGATGGAGGAGTGGATTGTCATTGGCGGAAGAGTAGAGGAAAGCCTGAGAGCCGAGGCAGCAGCCGGCAATTCCAATACCACAGGAATGACGGAATCCCAGCGGATACTGGTGGAAGAGTGTACGCCGACTCTGGATAAACTAGTTGCCCAGGCTATGGTTCTGGATGACGCTACGGCAGTGCTCCAGGACGAGACGCTGGATGAGAGCGTGAAGTCTACGAACCAGGATATGATTCTTGTTGTTGTTCTTTTGATTGCATCGGTTATCCTTGCATTCTTTATCAGCATTAAGGTGACGGCTTCCATTGTAAGACCTATCGCAGAGGTGGAGAGCGCCGCAAAGAACCTGTCCAGAGGCTTGATTAAGAATGATTTGGCTTATACGGGCAGAGATGAGATCGGCACTCTGGTGGATAACTTTAAGGTGACTTTTAAGGCTCTGGACGCTATGATTACAGACTTGAACCGTCTGATGGCTGAGATGGCCAAGGGCAATTTCAACGTCCGCACAGCGGCAGAAGAATACTACGTAGGTGATTTTGCACCCCTTTTGGTTTCTATCCGGAAAATGAGTTCCAATTTAAGTACGACCCTGAGCCGTATCAATGAGGCTTCCGACCAGGTTGCAAGCGGATCCGATCAGGTATCCAGCGGAGCCCAGGCTCTTTCCCAGGGAGCTACGGAGCAGGCCAGCTCGATTCAGCAGCTTGCAGCATCCATCAATGAGATTTCTCAGAAGGTGGTACAGACGGCACAGAATTCCCAGATTGCCAGCGAGCAGGTGGGCAAGGCCGGTGAGGAGCTGACCATTTCCAACCAGAGAATGCAGGATATGATTGCGGCTATGTCCCAGATCAGCCAGAGCTCCAACGAGATTGGAAAGATTATTAAGACCATTGAGGATATTGCATTCCAGACTAACATTCTTGCTCTGAATGCGGCTGTAGAGGCAGCCCGGGCAGGAAGCGCAGGCAAGGGCTTCGCTGTTGTGGCGGATGAAGTGCGGAATCTGGCTTCCAAGAGTGCGGAAGCTGCTAAGAATACCACAGCTCTCATTGAGGAATCCATTCATGCAGTGGAGAATGGTACGAAGATTGCCGACAGCACAGCCAACGCCCTTGTGATGACTGTGGAGAGCACCAAGGTTGCAGTAGACGTTGTGGATAAGATTACGCAGGCTACGACAGAGCAGTCCAATGCTATCCAGGAGGTAACCCAGGGAATCGACCAGATCTCCAGCGTGGTCCAGACCAATTCCGCTACGGCAGAGCAGAGTGCGGCAGCCAGCGAGGAGCTGTCCAGCCAGGCAGAGATGCTCAAGAGCCAGGTAAGACGTTTCAAGCTTCGTTCTGATGTTTCTGCTGCGTCTGTTACCTATGAGGAGGAGCCGGCGCCGGCTATGGACATGGGGATGGATACGGCTTATGATTCCGATCCGGTTGTTTCCGCATCTTCTTCCAGCAAGGAGAGTTATAGCTCTTACTATACGGGAGATAACAACAGCAAGTATTAAAAAGAACGATTCTTATAAAAAAGAGGCCGCTCTTTCGTGGTATAGTTTTCCACGAAAGGGCGGTTTCTTTGTGACGAATGATGGTTATAAGGAGAGGCAGTCCGGTCGATAGTTTTAATAGAGGAGTTTAGGCTTATTCTTGGAGAGAATGCTGCCGGAAAGGCTTTGGCAGATTTTTCCGGGATATTTTCAATATGAGGCGAGGGGTATGGAGAAAGTTGGTACAAGTACAAAGGGGGCTGAGCTTCAGACGCTGCCGGCTCCTACGGGAGCGGAAAACAGGGCGGCAAGAAAGCTGATGGAGCTGGAGGCCGGGCAGGTTCTGGTGGCACAGGCTGCAAAGCAGGCGGAGGAAGCAAGAGCAAAGCTTGAGGAAGAGCGTCTTGAGACCAGGGAAAAGGAACAGGAAAGGGAACAGCGTGATACGCCGGAGCTTTCCAGGCAGAGCAGATGGTTCGGATTGGAGGGGAAGCTTCTGACAGAAGCAAATCTCAGATGGATCCTGGAGATGGAGCAGGAGCTCTGGGAGGCTCTTTTGAACTGGCAGCCTTCGCCTTCAGGAGATTTATCCAAGGAGCTGGAGGAACTGTCCCGTCTGTATCTGGCTCTTCTGGAGGCTGTGCTGATTCATACGACAGGAGCGGAGCAGACGGAACAGAAAGGGCGGCTGGACGGTATACTCTCTGAGAAGCTGAATCTGGTTCTGGAGGTTCGGCTTAAGAATCTTGTTTCCCTTTTGGAACGGGTGGGACAGAGGGAGACAATTGACTATATCCGCTGCAGTTTGTATAAGCGGACTACAGGGGAGAATATTTCTCCCAGGGAGGCAAAACGGTTTTTTTCACTGGGGAGCAGTACTGGGAAAGGGCATGAGGCTGCCACTGCTTCCCATACTGTGACAAGGGGGACAGGGAAGGCCTTTGGCGAGGAGGGAAGCGTGTATCGCTCCTATGGCGGAAGGGATGTGCGTGTCAGCCAGGAGTTTGACGCTCACAGGAAATCAGGCCAGATGGAGATGAATCAGCGGAATCTGGCATCCGGTGAAGTCCGTGGCGGAAGCCGGGAGAGTAGGAGCTTTGGGGTCGGCGAGCTTGTTCGGGCGGATGCTTTTGCCAGGCATTTAAGCGAGAGCGGGCGGCTTCTTGAAGGTATGGGAACTTTGAAGGGGAACCAGGAGGCTGCAGGGTATCTGGCGGCCCTTACTTCCATAAAGGGAGAGATCTATCTTTCAGGAGGCAGGCAGTCCGGGGAGATGGCTTTGCCTGTGAAAAATCTGGTGAATCAGATGGTGGATTACTACCTCAATCAGAAGGGGGCTTATGAGGCCTATTACCATACGGTTGGGATTTACGAGAAGACGAAGGATCCCCAGAAGGCAGCTGCCGAGGGGCTTGTCTTTGCTTACCGTCTTTTTCTGGAGAAGAAGGGGGAGGCGTCTTATAGAAATCAGAAAGCCTATTCAGAGGAAGCCGGTTTTTTTCAGATGCTTGGAGGCCGGACCCTGGATGAAGACCTTCAAAGGGGAGTGCGGCTTCTGGAGAAGAACTGGAGGGACTTTCTTTCTGCTTTGGGGCAGGAGGGGAAAGGGATTACGCTTCGGATGCAGAGATATAGTCCCTGGGGGGCTGTGATGGAGGCGGAGGAGCGCAGGAAGGCCAGGGATCAGAAGGCGGAGAAGGTATTTTTCAGGCAGATGCTTGTGGCTGCTGGGATTGTGGCGATTTATCTGGTCTGGAAGGTGTTTTTTGCCTGAAATTTTATACGGATTTTGGGAGAACACTTATTTTTTTCCAGGTAAGGGTCGATATAATGTATATAGAAAATAAATGCTTTTAGTACTTAACAAGAAAGGAGGAAATTGGTTTGAGACTTGAAGATAATTATTATCAGAATGTCCAGACAACTTCCGGATATGCTCCCGTTAATGTGAATAATGCGGTTAAGGCTGCGGAGGTGGCACAGAAAGAGGATCAGAAGGCTGTGGATGCCGTTTCCGGCGCAGCTGCGAAGCCGAATACGGATCGGGCGGAGTTTAGCAAGGATTCCCAGGTTACGAAGAAGATGAGTGATTCTGAGCGCGCATCTCTGGTGAACAGCTTGAAGGCTGATTTGGAGAATCAGACGACCCGCTTTACGAACATGATGATGCAGGTGTTCAATAAGCAGGGAATCACTGGTCTGCAGGCAGGCAGCGATGACTTCTGGAGGACAATCGCCAGCGGTAATTTTACGGTGGATGCCAAGACGAAGGCTGAGGCCCAGGCTGCTATCTCGGAGGATGGCTACTGGGGAGTGAAGCAGACTTCTCAGAGACTCTTTGATTTTGCACAGGCTCTTGCAGGAGATGATCCGGCGAAGATGGAGAAGATGCAGAAGGCGATTGAGAAGGGCTTTGAGCAGGCTGAGGAAGCTTGGGGCGGATCTTTGCCTTCTATCTCTGGTGAGACTTATAAGGCGGTGAATGATCTGTTTAGTGAGTATTATGAGAAGACTGGGAAGTAGGGAGCTGCTTTCGTGGAAAAGAGCTGTCGGGGGGACCGGATGGCTCTTTTTTTTTGTGTGTGGACGAAAAATAAGCCGGCAGCCTTTTCCGTATCCCCCGCAATAAGGAATCCTCCCGCCTTGCGGGGGATACG
This sequence comes from Candidatus Merdisoma sp. JLR.KK011, assembly GCF_036941125.1. Lineage (NCBI taxonomy): Bacteria > Bacillati > Bacillota > Clostridia > Lachnospirales > Lachnospiraceae > Candidatus Merdisoma > Candidatus Merdisoma sp. JLR.KK011. The sequence goes on from NZ_JAYWSZ010000003.1 coordinate 688,183, forward strand.
GAAAAGGCTGCCGGCTTATTTTCCTGGTTGTTGGCTGGGGTTGAGTATAGTTAGTCTGATTGAATGGGGTTTGGTTTTCTGGCTCCAACGGAGCCGGGTTAGAAGGTTACTGGTTCGGATAGGGTTATTTGGTCGGTGGTGATTGGGGCGGCTTCGGCTGGGGTGAGGCTGCCTGGGGCGGGGATTTCGGAGGAGACGGGGAGTTGGGGATTGCTGGCTTGGGATAGATATTGCTTGAGCCTTCGGATTTCCCGGTCAGCGGCGTCGCCTTCTTCTACGATTTTTTTGTCTAGGCGTATTCTTTTGGCTTGCTTTTTCTTTAGCTCGTTTTGGAGTTCTCTTGCTTTGGTTTCTTCCTGGCGTTTTATGGCGCGCTGCCTTTTGAGTTTGAGAAGTGTTTCTTTGTCTAGGTGGCGTAATTTCTGGCGGCTGCGGATGGAGAGTTTTTGGAGGGCGCGGACGGCTTTCTGGGCTTTTGCGCGCTCTTTGTCATCTCCCATGCAGGCGATCAGGCGGAGTGAGGCTATGTTTCGGTAGATCTCGCTCATTACGGACTGAACCAGGGCTTTGTCGCCGGCCCGGGCCAGCTTTCGGTGGAGTTCTCCTGTTTCGTAGGAAACATTGGAGGATACTTTGAATTTTTGTGAGCTGTTGGCCTTGGCTTCTTTTAGGCTTTCCAGCATTTTGGCTATGGTTTCGGTTTCTGAGTCTTTTTTTTCGTCTTTTTCGTTGATTTTCCAGGAGACGGCCTGTTTTTCGCTTAGGAATACGCCGGCGGCGTGGTTTTCGGACAGCATAAGAACGGAGGCCAGAAGCATGGTCTTGCAGTTCTCGAATTCTTTATCGCTGCTGCCCATACGGGCGATGAAGGATTCGGATAGAAGGAGATGCTTTCCCTGGCCTAAGGCTGCGGCTTTTTCTTTTAGATTCAGAAAGTCGCTGTCCGGAACGATCTCAAAGGTGATGCCGGGAAAGCTTTTGGCTAACTGGTCTAAGAGCTTCTGGGTCCGGGCATCGGGACTGACGGAAGGCGGATCGGTGAGATCTGCTTGATCTTTTATGACGGTGTTCTGCTTTTGGCTGGTTTTAGATACTGGTTCGGACAGAGAGCGCAGTGTAGTGCGGCTGTTCTGCCACAGTCTGGTTTCCTGGTAATGACTGGTAACAGGCTTCATAGAATTCCCCCCTTTCGTTCTATTAACCTGACGTATTGACGATAGTTTCTTATTTATTCTTTCGACAGGTTTTTGAAGGAGCATAAGGGGAAAAGGCCTGCGGAAAAAAGAATTGTGTGGATTCTCCTTTGTTTTTCGTCTTGAAAATATATGGAAAATGTGTATACTAATAGAAGTATGTATTTGAGCCGCGGTAACAGCGTGGTTATGAAGGATAAGAGAGATTAGAGATAAGGACAATATGAAATGGCTGATTATGTAAAAGAGATTGAGAAGAGAAGGACGTTTGCCATCATTTCCCATCCGGATGCTGGTAAGACTACGCTGACGGAGAAGTTTCTGCTGTACGGAGGAGCTATCAACCTGGCCGGTTCGGTTAAGGGGAAGGCTACGGCACGTCATGCGGTGTCGGACTGGATGGAGATTGAGAAGGAGAGGGGTATTTCTGTCACTTCCTCGGTTCTTCAGTTTGAATATGACAATTACTGTATTAATATTCTGGACACGCCGGGGCATCAGGACTTTTCTGAGGATACTTACCGGACGCTGATGGCGGCTGATTCAGCGGTGATGGTGATTGACGGCTCTAAGGGTGTGGAGGCTCAGACCAGGAAGCTGTTTAAGGTATGTGCCATGCGGCATATTCCGATTTTTACTTTTATCAATAAGATGGACCGGGATGCTATGGATATCTTTGAGCTTCTGGATGATATTGAAAATGAACTTGGCATTGCCACCTGCCCGGTGAACTGGCCGATTGGTTCCGGCAAGGCCTTCAAGGGTGTGTTTGACCGGAATACAAGGAAGGTTCTGCTGTTTTCGGACACGGAAAAGGGAACGAAGGAGGGGCAGGAGCTGGAGCTTGATCTGGAGGATCCGAAGCTTGAAGGAATTCTGGATCCAGGGCAGAAGGAAAAGCTTTTCGAGGATATTGAGCTTCTGGACGGTGCAAGTGCGGAGTTTGATCAGGCTCAGGTGAGTAAGGGAGAGCTTTCGCCGGTGTTTTTCGGATCGGCTTTGACGAATTTCGGCGTGGAGACTTTTTTGAAGCATTTTTTAGAGATGACGACTTCTCCGCTTCCAAGGCGGGCGGATATCGGGGTGGTTGATCCCATGAAGGAGGAGTTCTCTGCCTTTGTATTTAAGATTCAGGCGAATATGAATAAGGCTCACCGGGATCGGATTGCGTTTATGCGCATCTGCTCCGGTAAGTTTACGGCCGGCATGGAGGTAAATCATGTCCAGGGGGGGAAGAAGCTCCGTCTGTCGCAGCCTCAGCAGATTATGGCCCAGGATCGGAAGATTGTGGAGGAGGCTTATGCCGGAGATATTATCGGTGTGTTTGATCCGGGGATCTTTTCTATAGGGGATACGATCTGTATGCCGGGGAAGAAGATCCAGTATGAGGGGATTCCTACCTTTGCGCCGGAGCATTTTGCCAGGGTGCGGCAGATGGATACCATGAAGCGGAAGCAGTTTGTGAAGGGGATTGAGCAGATTGCCCAGGAGGGCGCGATCCAGATTTTCCAGGAGTATAATACGGGTATGGAGGAGATTATCGTGGGCGTGGTAGGCGTCCTGCAGTTTGACGTGCTCAAGTACCGCCTGGAAAATGAGTATAATGTGGAGATTAAGCTGGAGCCTCTGCCCTATGAGCATATCCGGTGGATCGAGAATGAAGAGATTGATATGGGGAAGCTTGTGGGAACTTCGGATATGAAGAAAATCAAGGATTTGAAGGGACGTCCGCTGCTTATCTGGGCCAATGCGTGGAGTGTGGGCATGACCCTGGATCGGAATCCAGGGCTGGTGCTTTCGGAGTTTGGAAGGTAGTGGGCCGGAATCCGCCGCAGACTGGCTGAATTTTTATGGATGGAAGTTAGAGTAAAGATTGAATAATTGGATATTCTATGTTATGATTATGACAGATTTGGAATTGAAATCTAAATTTGCCATAAAAATAGGCGGAAGGGAGGCGGTGAGATATGGATTATATTTCAAGAGCCTTGGAGGACAGACTGCGCAGATATGAAAAAGCATATAAAGCAACCCTGGTGACAGGAGCGCGTCAGGTAGGAAAATCTACTCTGCTGAAAAAAGTGTTTCCGGACAGAAAATATGTATCTTTGGATGATCCTTTTCTGGAACAACAGGCAAAAGAAGCGGGAAATATGTTTTTGACATTAAATCCCCCTCCCGTCACCATTGATGAAGTGCAAAGGGCCAAAGAACTGTTTCGCTATATTAAGCTTAAATGTGATGAAAGCGAGGAAAATGGATTGTTCTGCCTGTCGGGTTCACAGCCCTTTCATCTGATGCAGAATATATCGGAATCTTTATCCGGACGAATCGGCATTATGGAGCTTGCCGGTTTGTCTATGCGGGAATGTATGGGTGACGGATTTAATAAGCATTTTCTTCCTACATTGGAATATGTGGCAGAGCGAAGGAAAACGCTGCAGAAACCAGAGAATATCTGGGAAATGATTCATAAGGGAGGATATCCGGAACTCCAGGATGGAAATAAAGAGTGGAGTTCGTTTTACGCAGACTATGTAAAGACTTATATAGAGAGGGATGTCAGAGAGTTGGCGGCGGTGCAGGATCTAAATGTTTTCAGGCAGTTTATGATTGCGGCTGCAGCAAGAACCGGAGAGATATTGAATTATTCTGCTATTGCATCCGAGATTGGGAAAGATGTGGGGACAGTAAAAAAGTGGATGTCTATTTTAGAGGCATCCGGAATTGTTTATTTGTTAGAACCTTTTACCTCTAACATTTTGAAAAGAGCAATTAAATCACCGAAGCTTTATTTTCGGGATACCGGACTGGTCTGCTATCTTACGAGATGGCTGACCTCTGAAAATCTTGCTTATGGAGCCATGAGCGGGCCTGTTTTTGAAACCTTTGTTGTGTCCGAGATTTTGAAATCATATGCAAACGAAGGTCTGGACTATCGCTATTTTGTATCTTATTATCGCGGACGTGACAAGAAGAGGGTGAAAAAGGATGGGGAAACTTTGGAAATAGAGGCGGAGATCGATTTAATTATTGAAGAAAATGGAATCTTATATCCAATTGAGATAAAGAAAAATACACAGGCAAAGGCTATTATGACGTCGGCATTCGCCGTATTAGATGAAATCTCCGGAAAAAAGAGAGGAATGGGAGCGGTCATATGCAATTGTCCGGATGTTGGAGCGCTTAGGGAAAATATACTGCAGATACCGGTCTGGTATATTTGATATATTTTACTTGACAGAAGCAAGGTTTTTTGCTATCCTTGAACAATGATATAGAGAAATGCAAGGATGAGGAGTAGTACAGTTCCCTCGGCGTTCAGAGAGCTGCTGGCTGGTGTGAAGCAGTGGATGAGGGTATTGGAACTGACCTCTGAGCGGCTGTTCCAAATCTCCGTTTCCGGGGAGAGTAGATGCAGACGGAGCCCGACCGTTACAGCGGGGAGGATATAAGGTTTAGGGAGCTTCCCTTAGAACCCGTATCTGATGAGTGTGTGATAATCACAAACCAGAGTGGTACCGCGTAAGGCAGAGCTTACAGCCTTTCGTCTCTGAATACAGTATATGCTGTAGGGGAGACGGAAGGCTTTTTTGTGTACTTTATTGTAGGAAAGGGTATCACATGCAGTCAGGCTTCTGCCGTCCAGAGGAATTTTTTTATATCAGATTTTATGCCCGGGCGCTCTTTTGTCTGTGAGGCCTTTCCCGATGGAAAGCCGGAAAACAGAGCTTTCGGGTATCAATAAAAAAGGAGAGAGAAAAAGATGATGAATCACAACAAGTATCAAAGGCAGTATTTCTTACCCCCTTATAAATGCATGAAATGGGCGGAAAAGGATTATGTGGAAAAAGCCCCCATATGGTGCAGCGTGGACTTAAGAGACGGCAACCAGGCTCTGGTGGTGCCTATGACATTGGAACAGAAGGTGGGCTTTTTCAAGCTTCTCTGTAAGGTAGGCTTTAAGGAGATTGAGGTCGGATTCCCTGCGGCTTCCGAGACGGAGTATACATTTCTCAGAACCTTGATTGAGCAGGATCTGATTCCCGATGATGTGACGATTCAGGTTCTGACCCAGGCCAGGGAGCATATTATCCGCAAGACCTTTGAAGCGCTTGAGGGAGCAAAGAAGGCTGTGGTTCATGTGTACAATTCTACTTCTGTAGCACAGCGGGAGCAGGTGTTCCACAAGTCAAAGGAGGAGATTCTTAAGATTGCCGTGGAAGGAGCAGAGCTTCTTAAAAAGCTGACGGATGAGACGGGAGGCAATTATCTTTTTGAGTACAGTCCTGAAAGCTTCACGGGAACGGAGCCGGAGTACGCACTGGAGGTCTGCAATGCAGTTCTGGACGTGTGGAAGCCCACACCGGATAAGAAGGCTATTATTAATCTTCCGGTTACGGTGCAGCATTCCATGCCCCATGTATATGCAAGCCAGATTGAATATATGAGCGAAAATATGAAATACCGTGACAGTGTAGTTCTTTCCCTTCATCCCCACAATGACCGCGGCTGCGGCGTGGCCGATACGGAGATGGGGCTTCTGGCGGGAGCCGACCGTGTGGAGGGCACTCTTTTTGGAAACGGAGAGCGCACCGGCAATGTGGATGTTGTAACGCTGGCGATGAATATGTATTCCCAGGGTGTGGATCCGGAGCTTGATTTCAGCAATATGCCGGAGGTCTGCGAGGCTTATGAGAAGTTTACAGGGATGAAGATCAACGAGAGAAGCCCCTACTCCGGAGCGCTTGTATTTGCGGCCTTTTCCGGTTCACATCAGGATGCTATTGCCAAAGGCATGCATTACCGGGAGGACAACAACTGCCAGAAGTGGACGGTGCCTTATCTGCCCATTGATCCCAGGGATATCACACGGAATTACGACGCGGATGTCATAAGGATTAACAGCCAGTCCGGCAAGGGCGGCGTGGGTTATATCCTGGAGCAGAATTTTGGCCTGAATCTGCCGCCGAAGATGCGGGAGGCCATGGGATATGCGGCCAAGGAGGAATCCGATCACAAGAACAAGGAGCTGATGCCGGAGGAGATCTTCGAGCTGTTCAAGCGGAAGTTCGAGAGTCTTACGCATCCCTACAATATCACAGAGGTGCATTTCAAGCAGGTAAACGGTATTACTGCCGAGGTGCATACGGAGCATGAGGGAAGGCAGGAAGTGACTTATGCGGAAGGAAACGGACGTCTCAATGCAGTGAGCAATGCGCTTAAGAAATGCTTCGGCCTTCAGTACAATCTGGTTACTTATCAGGAGCATGCTCTGGAGCAGAGCTCCAGTTCCAGAGCCATTGCCTATGTGGGAATTCAGACGCCGGACGGGAAGCTCTATTGGGGAGCTGCCGTAGATCCCGATATTATCCGGGCATCCATTGACGCTCTGCTGACGGCTATTAACAATTCGGTGTTGTAGGAGCTTAAAAGGTTCACTCTGCAGACGGCAGCGTCAAGAGAACCGTTAAGAGCAAAATAATACGGGATTTGCCTGAAAAGAAAAAGCAATATAGGAAAGATGCGGCTGGAGAGGAAACGAAGGCCGCATTTTTTATGGGGATGTTACGGGGCTTTCTTGGAAAGGAAAAAAGGATAGACGGAAACAATTCAATATGTTACACTACAGAATAGGTAACAGCAGTATGGCATACTGCGGAACTGGAATAAAAAGAATTCCCCGGATTTCTCCTGCAGATGCTTGTGCTCCGTCCGGCGACGGCGGGCTGCAGCTTTTTTCAAAGAGGCTTCGGGGTATGCAGAAAAGAGGATAAAAGGATGGATTTGTTTTATAAGAGTACCAGAGATTCGAAGGTAAGGGCGACGGCTTCCCAGGCGATTCTGCAGGGCTTGTCGGAGGACGGCGGCTTGTTTGTGCCGGAGGCGGTTCCGGCCCTTCCGGTAAGCCTTAAGGAGCTGGCAGACATGAGCTACCAGGAGACGGCTTATACGGTGATGAGCTGTTTTCTTACGGATTTTACGGAAGAGGAGCTTAAGGACTGTATTGCCAAGGCTTATGACGGCAAGTTTGATCTGCCGGAGATTGCGCCTCTTACAAAGGCGGAGGGAGCATATTATCTGGAGTTGTTTCATGGGGCCACCATTGCCTTTAAGGATATGGCCCTTTCTATCCTGCCTCATCTGATGACGGTTTCTGCAAGGAAGAATCAGGTGAAGGAGGAGATTGTAATTCTCACGGCCACCTCCGGGGATACGGGAAAGGCGGCTCTGGCAGGCTTTGCGGATGTGCCAAGAACGCGGATTATTGTGTTTTACCCCAAGGACGGTGTAAGTCCCATTCAGGAGAAGCAGATGGTGACCCAGAAGGGGGACAATACCTTTGTGGCGGGTATCCGGGGCAATTTTGACGATGCACAGAGCGGCGTAAAGGCAATTTTCGGAGATGCTGCTTTTAAGGAGGAGCTGTCTGGGAAGGGTTTTCGGTTTTCCTCGGCCAATTCCATTAATATCGGGCGTCTTGTTCCGCAGATTGTGTATTATGTGTATGCTTATGCCAAGCTCTTTGCAGACGGTGAGATAGAGGAAAACGAGCGGATCAATGTGGCAGTTCCCACAGGGAATTTCGGAAATATTCTGGCGGCTTACTATGCGAAGCAGATGGGGCTTCCCATCGGAAAGCTGATTTGCGCATCCAATGACAATAAGGTGCTGTATGATTTCTTCCGGACAGGCTGTTATGACCGGAACCGGGAGTTTCTGCTGACCAGCTCTCCCTCCATGGATATTCTGATTTCCAGCAATCTGGAACGGCTGATTTATCAGATTGCAGATCAAAACGACGAGACGGATCGGAGACTGATGAAGGAGCTCGCCGAGAGCGGCCGCTATGAGATTACCTCTGCCATGGAAGAAAAGCTTGGGGACTTCTGGGGAGGCTACGGAAGCCAGGAGGAAGCAGCGGCGGCTATACGCAGTGTGTACGAAGCGGTGGGCTATGTGATGGATACTCACACGGCGGTGGCTTCCTGTGTCTATGGAAAATACCGGAAGGAGACAGGGGATAATACCAAGACAGTGATTGCTTCCACGGCCAGCCCTTATAAATTCACCAGAAGCGTGATGGAGGCTTTGGGGAAGAACGCAGAGGGAATGGATGACTTTGAGCTGGCCGACGCTCTTGCAGAGCTGTCCGGCGTGCCGGTGCCGAAGGCAGTGGAGGGGATCCGCAGCGCCAAGGTGCTTCACAATACAGTGGTAAATGCAGAAGAGATGAAGCAGGCGGTTAAGGAGTTTCTGGGGTAAACGGGATATTACGGAACTGGAATAGTCCAGCTAAGAAATGTCAAGAGCTTTTGAAAAATAATTTCTGCTGGACGGTAAAGCTGCAAAGGCGCACGAGAGAAACTTTTATGAGTGCCTTTTCGAATAAAAGTTTCTCTCATTACCGGTGTGCCGAAGCAGCTTTACCCTTTAGTGCTGTTGCGCAGCGACTTTTAATAGGAGATTGATTATGGATAATGTTTGGAGTATTATGGATTTGCTTTTTGCCGGAGCCGGCCTTTACGCCCTCTATGCGTACTATCTGCTTAAAACCAAGGGGGAGATTACCACATCGATTCTGATGAGCAAGGATGTAGACATCCGCAAATGTAAGGATATCGAAGGCTACAAGGTTTTTGTAGCCCCGAAAATTCTAATCTTCGGGGCGGCTGCGCTGCTCTACGGTATTCTGGGACTGGTGAACAGCTATGTCTCTCCGGTGCCGGGCGTTCTCTATACGGCGGCGATGGTATTGTTTTTTGTTATTTTGATTTGGTTTGCATTTCAGACGAAGAAGGGCGTTCAGATGTTTTGGTGAGTTCCCTTCATAAGAAAAAAGAAGAGGCGGTTAGGAAAGACGGCATCAGACAGTTCTGATATCCTATTTTCCTACAGCCTCTTTTTTCTATCCCATTTTCAGCCTGCTTACAGGAGCACGGATTGAGATTGTTTACCGCTTACTCAAGTTTACATATTTTTTCTTCTTTGCGACACTCTTATAAGCGGGACGGATAATCTTCCCGTTATTAGCCAGCTCCTCGATCCGGTGAGCGCTCCAGCCCACGATACGGGCCATGGCAAAGAGCGGCGTATAAAGCTCTAAGGGCAGATCCAGCATGCTGTACACAAAACCGCTGTAGAAGTCCACGTTGGCGCTGACGCCCTTATAGATCTGGCGTTCCTCGGCAATGACCTGGGGAGCCAGGCGCTCCACCATGGAGTAAAGCCGGAACTCATCCATCCGGTTTTTTTCTTTGGAAAGACTCTCCACAAAGGATTTAAAAATATTGGCACGAGGGTCGGAGAGGGAATATACCGCATGTCCCATACCATAGATAAGGCCTGCATGGTCAAAAGCATCCCGGCTTAAGAGAGCCTTTAAGTAAGTACGCACCTCTTCCTCGCTGCTCCAGTCCTTAATTACCTGTTTCATATCTTCAAACATGCGGACTACCTTAATGTTAGCGCCGCCATGCCTGGGTCCTTTTAAGGAGCCTAAGGAGGCAGCCACAGAAGAATACGTATCTGTGCCTGAGGAGGAAACCACATGAGTGGTAAAGGTAGAGTTGTTACCGCCGCCATGCTCCATGTGAAGCACCAGAGCAATATCCAGAATAGTCGCTTCAAGCTCCGAATAAGAGCTGTCCGGCCGGAGAATATGGAGAATATTTTCCGCCGTGGAAAGCTCCGGCTGCGGGGAATGAATAAAAAGACTCTTTCCGTCATGATAGTGGCTGTAGGCCTGATAAGCATAGACAGCCATGATGGGCATCAATGCAATGAGCTGCAGGGACTGACGCAGCACATTGGGGATGGAGGTGTCGTCGGCCCGGTCATCGTAGGAGTAGAGAGTCAGCACACTTCGGGCAAGGGTATTCATCATATCCTTACTGGGGGCTTTCATAATGATATCTCTTACAAAGTGGGTCGGCAGGGAGCGATAGGAGCTTAAAAGCTCGGAGAAAGAAGAAAGGTCTTTCCGGCTTGGCAGTTCGCCAAAGAGCAGAAGATAAGAAATTTCCTCAAAACCAAAACGCTTTTCTGACACAAAGCCGTGAACCAGGTCTTCAATGTCCACTCCCCGGTAGAAAAGCTTTCCCTCACAAGGGACCATCTCGTCATCCACAATGGTATAGGAACGAATCTCGCCAATCTCGGTCAGTCCGGCCAGAACGCCCTTGCCGCTGATATCACGAAGTCCCCGTTTCACCTCATACTTCTTATATAGTTCCGTGCTAATCTGACTGATTTCCTCACTCATTTTTGCAAGGTTTAGAATTTCGGGAGTAATTTCCGAATATGTGTTATTCTGCATAAACATCGTCTCCTTTCCTTGATTTGTACATGCTTTTTGTACATAGAGGTATACCCGAAGGGTGTTTCCTTGATTTGTACATGCTTTTTGTACATAGAGGTATACCCGAAGGGTGTTTCCTTGAGTTGTACATATTTTTTGTACATAAAGGTATGATTTCCCCAGACAAAAAAATGAAATTTGAACTAGCATAACATAAAATTAGGGGAAAAGGGAAGAAAAAATGAAAAATTCATAGTTATTTAATATTTTCTTCAAATCAATTCCATCCGTTCCAGGGTACGGGCAATGCCGTCCTCCTGACAGCTTTCGCAGACTTGATCCGCCAGCTCTTTCACCCGATCCTCTGCGTCTCCCATCGCCACACCGATTCCGGCAGCCAGAAGCATCTCCGCGTCATTCATGCTGTCCCCAAAGGCTATACTCTGTGCGGGAGACTTTCCATAGTAAGCGCAAAGCTCCTTAAGAGCCAGCCCTTTATGTACCAGCCTGTCAGACACCTCCCCGGCGATCCAGGCAGAGTTTTGCATCAGATTGCTGAAGTGGACTACCTTGAAACGCTCATCCAGACTGTGGGCAAGCGTTTCAATCTGCTCTATGGACCGGGCAAGGAAAGTAACCTTGTAGACAGGCTCCCCCTGGTAATCTTTCAATGTGTTTCGATCCATAGATGCCAGGATACGCTGAAGCTCTGTACTGCCTCCGGACATATCCGAGAGAGCGGCGGCGGACAGCTCCGGGCTTCGCCTGTAATTTTTAGAAGCGCATTCCAGTGAGAATTCCATATTCACTGTCTCCATTGCCGTGCATATGGTCCGAACCATTTCCGCTGTCATGGATTGGTCGGACAGAACAGAGCTTCCGGCCTCTACATGTCCGCCGGCACTGTAGATGCCTCCGTCAAAACCGATTTCCCGGACAGCTTCCGGGACGGATGCTTTTGGACGTCCGGTGCCGAGAAATACCTTGTGCCCCTTGGCACGGGCTCTGCGGATGGCGCTTACGGTTCGTTCGCTGGGGTTTTGCCCGGGGCAGGCAAGGGTTCCGTCAATATCAAAAAAGAGAAGCTTTTTTTCCATAGTTATAACAATTCCTTTCATTGTGTTGTTTTTTCAGCGTATGCAGTATCAGCCAATGAAACCGTTAATTTATCTGCTGGATTCTCGTTCTTTCAGAAATAATTTTTCTCAAACTTGGTTTAGAACGTAACCATAGGATTGGACTATAACCAGAACTTTCTTTTCTGTTTCCGGAGAATACCCTTAGTGAACAAGGGGCGAATGTCCCCTTATTCACTGAGGGTACCGTCCCTTGTTATTTAATATCCGGGATACGGCAGCAATGCTGACACCCGATATGGCTGCGATATCTTTGATGGAAAGCATTTTCTTATTATCGTCCAGGAAGCAATTGCTTCCTTGGTTTTAAAAAAGAGAACTCAGAGAGTCCCTATTAAGTATATCAGAAACAAAAGAAAGAAGCAACCTTGGTAGAAGGCATTATGCAATTATGGAATTGCTGAGTGTTACTGTTCACTCCGTGACCAGTAACGCGCTTCGCGATGCACAGAAATCGCAAAAAGATGCGATTTCGCGCTGAAAAACTCGGGATTTCCGCACAAAATGTGCGGAAACACCTTGCGGAACAGTGGCGAGTGAACAGTAACTGCTGAGTTACTGTTCACTCCGTGCCCAGTAACACGGGGTGGCCCAAGGCAGGAAGCGGGGATGGTGGAAAGATTCGTGATGTGATTGCCTGTACCGAATGGGGAAAGGATGTCTATGGAGATCAGCTCTTTGTCTTTGCCGGAAAGTGGGAGGACGGAAAAACCGTAAGAAATTATAGTTTCACTATGAATCAAAAATATTTTTGATAAAATTTGTGAAGAATTTTTATTGATTTTATTATTTTATTATGTATAATATGATAGTGAACGTTACAGTGCCTTTTTGCAGGAAAGGCTTGCATACACAGGCAAATATTGAAGAAGAGAGGTTAAAACTAAGATGGCAGAAATCAATTTGAGCAAGTATGGTATTACGGGAACTACAGAAATTGTTCACAACCCTTCTTATGAGATGTTATTTGAAGAGGAGACCAAGCCGGAACTGGAAGGCTTTGAAAAGGGCCAGGTCAGCGAGCTTGGCGCAGTGAACGTAATGACCGGTATCTATACAGGCCGTTCACCGAAAGACAAGTTCATTGTTATGGACGACAATTCAAAGGATACCGTATGGTGGACCTCTGAAGAATACAAGAACGACAATCATCCGGCAACCGAGGAAGCATGGGCAGAAGTAAAGAAGATTGCTCTTGGCGAGCTTTCCGACAAGAGACTTTTCGTAATCGATGCATTCTGCGGAACCAACAAGGATACCCGTATGGCCATCCGTTTCATTATGGAGGTTGCCTGGCAGGCTCATTTCGTAAAGAATATGTTCATCGCTCCTACAGAGGAAGAGCTGGCTGACTTCGAGCCGGACTTCGTTGTATACAACGCTTCCAAGGCAAAAGCAGAGAACTACAAGGAGCTGGGACTTAACTCCGAAACCGTAGCGATGTTCAATATCACAAGCCGCGAGCAGGTTATCCTGAACACCTGGTACGGCGGAGAGATGAAGAAGGGTATGTTCTCCATGATGAACTACTATCTGCCGCTGAAGGGCATCGCTTCCATGCACTGCTCTGCTAATACAGATATGAACGGTGAGAACACCGCAATCTTCTTCGGCCTTTCCGGAACCGGCAAGACCACCCTTTCCACAGACCCGAAGCGTCTGCTCATCGGCGATGACGAGCACGGCTGGGACGACAACGGCGTGTTCAACTTCGAGGGCGGCTGCTATGCGAAGGTTATCAACCTGGACAAGGAATCCGAGCCGGATATCTACAATGCAATCAAGCGCAACGCACTTCTTGAGAACGTAACGCTGGATGCAGAAGGCAAGATTGATTTCAACGATAAGAGCGTAACCGAGAATACACGTGTGTCTTATCCCATTAATCATATTAAGAATATTGTACGTCCTGTATCCGCAGCTCCGGCAGCAAAGGAAGTTATCTTCCTGTCCGCAGATGCATTCGGCGTACTTCCTCCGGTATCTATCCTGACTCCGGAGCAGACACAGTACTACTTCCTGTCCGGCTTTACCGCAAAGCTTGCAGGAACAGAGCGCGGAATTACCGAGCCCACACCGACCTTCTCCGCATGCTTCGGCCAGGCATTCCTGGAGCTTCATCCCACCAAGTACGGCGAGGAGCTTGTTAAGAGAATGGAAGCGAACGGCGCAAAGGCATATCTGGTAAATACCGGATGGAACGGAACCGGCAAGCGTATCACCATCAAGGATACCCGTGGAATCATCGACGCAATCCTAAGCGGAGATATTCGCAAGGCTCCCACAAAGAAGATTCCGTACTTCAACCTTGAGGTTCCCACAGAGCTTCCGGGCGTAGACACCAACATTCTGGATCCCCGGGATACTTACGCTGAAGCTTCCCAGTGGGAAGAGAAGGCAAAGGATCTGGCAGGCAGATTCATAAAGAACTTTGCAAAATACGAGGGCAACGAGGCAGGAAAGGCACTGGTTGCTGCAGGTCCTCAGTTATAAGCAGAGGTTCGGTTATAAGATAGGCGTTAGAAAGGCTGTCGGGAACGAGTTTCCCGGCAGCCATATTTTTTTTGCCGGATGAAGCCTTTGAAGCTGCAAAAAAGAGTTCCCATTTTCACCAAAGTATGCTAGAATCAAAGGAAACAGGAGATTACTACCTATATACCAGGAATGGCGGGTAAGAATCATAGAAGAATTGAACGGAGGTCACAGCAATGGCAAGAGAGGAAAATAGAGGGATTCACATGATACATGCAGACGGAAAGCTTGGGGAGGTGCAGATTGCGGACGAGGTAGTCGCCATTATCGCAGGCCTGGCAGCCACAGAGGTGGAAGGCGTTGCAGCTATGGCCGGCAACATCACCAACGAGCTCATCAGCAAGCTGGGAATGAAGAACCTGTCCAAGGGCGTGAAGGTTCTGGTGACAGACAGAAGCGTGGACGTGGATCTTGCGCTGAATATCGAATACGGCTACAGTATTATGAAGGTATCCGAGAAGGTACAGGAGAAAGTAAAGGCAGCCATTGAGAACATGACCGGCCTGGAAGTAGCCATGGTCAACATCCGCATCGCAAGCGTGAACATGGAGAAGGCAAGATAGCCGCCAGGCCGGTAAAGCGTCACAATACAGAGGATAAAACAAGGGGGAATAAGGGGGTGTTTTGTACATCCCCTTCCTTTGGTCTTTTGCGGCAGGGGGAAAGGACAGAGTATGAAACGAAGAGAACTGAGAGAGCATATATTTGAACTGCTGTTCCGAATCGAATTCAACACTCCGGAGGAGATGCCGGAGCAGATTCAGCTGTTTTTCGCAGATATGGAAGAACTGAAGGAAGCAGATCAGTCTTATATGGAGGAAAAGTATGCCCGCGTTGTGGACAAGCTTCCCGAGATTGACAAGCGAATTGAAGAGACGGCAAAAAGCTGGAAGATTTCGCGTATGGGCAAGGTGGATCTGACAGTGCTGCGGCTGGCTGTCTATGAGATGGAGTTTGACGAGGACGTTCCCGTGGGCGTAGCCATCAACGAGGCGGTGGAGCTGGCGAAAAAGTTCGGAGGAGATGATTCGCCGGCCTTTATCAATGGAATTCTTGGGAAAATAGGAAAGAAGGAATGAAGAACGTCAACGCCTACACCGTTGCCCAGGTAAACAGCTACATCAAAAATATGTTTTCCCAGGATTTTCTGCTCAGCCGCATGTACGTCAAAGGCGAAGTATCCAACTGTAAATACCATACTTCCGGTCATATTTATTTTTCCTTGAAGGATGAGAGCGGCGCCCTGTCCTGTGTGATGTTTGCAGGACAGAGAAAGGGGCTGGCCTTTCCCATGAAGGAAGGGCAGCATGTAATTGTTCTGGGCAGCGTCAATGTGTATGAGCGGACAGGAAGCTATCAGCTTTACGCAAAGGAGATTCTTCTGGATGGAATGGGCCGTTTCTATGAGGAATTTGAGAGGCTGAAACGGGAACTGGAAGAGATGGGGATGTTTGCGGAGGAATATAAGCAGCCCATTCCCGCTTATGTCCGCAGGCTTGGAATTGTCACGGCACCTACCGGCGCGGCGATCCAGGATATCCGCAACATCGCATCCCGGAGAAATCCATACGTGCAGCTGATTCTCTATCCCTCCCTGGTACAGGGGGAGGGAGCGGCAGACAACCTTGTACGGGGGATTGAGGCGCTGGACGAACTGGGGGTGGATGCAATAATTGTAGGCCGGGGCGGCGGTTCTATGGAAGATCTCTGGGCTTTTAATGAGGAGAAGGTGGCCAGGGCTATCTTTGAGTGCCGGACGCCGGTGATCTCAGCCGTGGGGCATGAGACGGATACCACCATTGCGGATTTTGCGGCAGATTTGAGAGCGCCTACGCCTTCGGCGGCTGCGGAGCTGGCTGTGGCGGATATCCGGGAGCTTATGGAGCGGATGAGGACTTACCGGCAGCGGCTTGATCAGGGCTTTGGCTATCGCCTGGAGCAGTATCGGAACCGCCTTGGGGAGCTTAGGAACCGCCTGCTTCAGGTCAGCCCCAGACAGCAGCTTTTTGAAAAGCGTATGCGCGCGGCAGAGCTTTCCAATCAGCTGGAGCAGGCCATGAAAGAAAAGCTGGGTGATCGGAAGAACCAGCTTGCTCTCTATATCGAGCGCTTTCACGGGCTTTCCCCGCTGCTCAAGCTGCAGCAGGGGTATTCTTATATAGAGGGAACCGACGGAAAGGCAGTTACCAGCATCCGGCAGGCGGACACAGGAGACCTTCTGCGGATTCATGTGACGGACGGTCTGTATACGGCGGTGGTGAAGGAGCGGCTGGCCGTAGAACGGACAGAATCAGAATGAGAGGTATGAGATGGAGCAGACAGAAAATCAGGAAAAAACCTTAGAGGAAGCATTTGCGGAGCTGGACTTTATGCTGGAGAAGCTTTCCGACCGGGATACGGCCCTGGAGGAATCCTTTCAGGTGTATGCGGAAGGCACAAAGCTTTTAAAATACTGCAATGAAAAACTGGATAAGGTGGAAAAAAAGATGCTGATCCTGAACGAGGAGGGAACATTGGATGAGTTTTAAGGAAGAGCTTCAAAAGAGAACGGCAGAGATTGAGGAGATTCTGAAAAAATATCTGCCAGAGGAGACAGGATTTCAAAAAACCGTTCTGGAGGCCATGAATTATAGTGTGACGGCAGGGGGCAAGCGCCTTAGGCCCATGCTGATGCAGGAGACCTATCGGATGTTCGGGGGCAGCGGCCGGGTGATTGAGCCCTTTATGGCGGCTATCGAGATGATTCACACCTATTCTCTGGTACACGACGATCTGCCGGCTATGGACAATGACGAATACCGCCGGGGCAGAAAGACCACCCACGCCGTCTATGGGGAGGCTTTGGGAATTCTGGCAGGGGACGCCCTTTTAAACTATGCCTTTGAGACGGCGGCAGGAGCCTTGTCGCAGGAGCTGAATGAGAGAACAGCACGTGCCATACAGGTTCTGGCAGAAAAGGCTGGCATCTATGGCATGATCGGCGGCCAGGTGGTGGATGTGGAATCCGAGGGACAAGCTGTTTCCAAGGAGAAGCTGGACTTTATATACCGGCTGAAAACAAGTGCGCTGATTGAAAGCTCCATGATGATTGGCGCCCTGCTGGCCGGGGCTTCCAAGGAAGAGGTTGACAAGATCCGAAGGACAGCCCAGGATGTGGGACTGGCTTTCCAGATTCAGGACGATATCCTGGATGTGACCAGCACCCTGGAGGTTCTGGGAAAGCCCATTCACAGCGATGAGAAGAACGAAAAGACGACTTATGTAACCCTGGAAGGCCTAAAGCAGGCAAAGCAGGACGTGGAGGAGATTTCCAAGAGAGCTCTTGCCACACTGGCCTCCTTAGGGCGTGAGAATCCCTTCTTGGAAGAACTGATAACCATGCTGATCACCAGAGAAAAATAGCGGTATCCGTATGCTGCAAAGCTGGAAGACAGCAGAGCCTGTAGAACAGGAATAGGACAATACAATGGCATTAGAGAAGATTAACCAGGTAAATGATATCAAAAAACTGGAGAAATACGAGTGGAACCTTCTTGCAGAGGAGATCCGGGAGTTTCTCATTGAGAAAATCAGCGTAAGCGGCGGACACCTTGCCTCCAACCTAGGCGTGGTGGAGCTGACAATGGCGATGCATCTTGCCTTTCATCTTCCGGAGGATAAGGTGGTATGGGATGTAGGCCATCAGGCTTACACCCATAAGCTTCTCACCGGGCGGAAGGCCGGCTTTGACGAGCTGCGCAAGTACGGGGGCATGAGCGGTTTCCCCAAACGCAAGGAGAGCGACTGCGACTGTTTTGATACGGGGCACAGCTCCACCTCCATCTCCGCAGGCATCGGCCTGGTAAAGGCGAGAGAGCTTCAAGGGGGAAAGGAATCTGTGATTTCCGTTATCGGCGACGGGGCGCTCACAGGGGGAATGGCCTATGAGGCCCTGAACAATGCTTCCCAGCTAAAGAGCAATTTCATCATCGTCCTTAACGACAACCAGATGTCCATTGCAGAGAATGTGGGAGGGATGTCCCAGTATCTGAACGGCCTGCGGACAGCAGAAGCCTACACTGGTTTTAAGGAGGGGCTGCAGAATACCCTGGAGCGGATTCCCGTTTACGGCGAAGGCCTTGTCCGCCAGCTGAAAAAGACGAAGAACGGCTTAAAACAGCTTGTGATTCCGGGGATGCTCTTTGAAAATATGGGCATCACTTACTTAGGGCCGGTGGACGGACACAACATCGAGCAGATGATCCGTACCTTCAACGATGCCAGAAGGATCCGCCACGCCGTGCTGATCCATGTAAAAACCCAGAAGGGCAAGGGCTATGCCCCGGCGGAGCGCCATCCGGCCCGGTTCCACGGGGCGGAGCCCTTTGAGATAGCTACCGGCCTGCCCAGCCACAAACGCACAAAGGCCAACTATACGGATATTTTCTCCACGGTTATGCGGAAAATGGGAGATCGGGATGAGAAGGTGACTGCCATCACGGCAGCCATGCCGGACGGAACCGGCCTGAAGCGGTTTAAAAATATGTTTCCCGATCGGTTTTTTGACGTGGGAATTGCGGAACAGCACGCCGTAACCTTTGCGGCAGGCCTGGCGGCGGGAGGCTTAAAGCCGGTGGTGGCCGTGTACTCCTCCTTTCTGCAAAGAGCCTACGATCAGATTCTTCACGACGTCTGCATTCAGAACCTCCCGGTGGTATTTGCTGTCGACCGGGCGGGGCTGGTGGGAAGCGACGGGGAGACCCACCAGGGCATTTTTGATCTGTCCTACCTTTCCAGCATTCCGAATATGACGATTATGGCTCCGAAGAACAAGTGGGAGCTTTCCGATATGCTGAAATATGCCATTGATTTTGAATCCCCCATAGCCTTGCGCTATCCAAGGGGGGAGGCTTACGACGGCCTTCAGGAGTTCCGTTCCCCAGTGACCTATGGAAAGAGCGAGATTCTCTATGAGGAAGCGGATATTGCCCTTCTGGCAGTGGGGAGCATGGTGAAGATTGCAGAAGAGGTGCGGAAGATTTTGAAGGACACCGGTTACAACTGTACCCTGGTCAACGCCCGCTTTGTTAAACCCATTGACACGGAATGTCTGGAGCTGCTGGCAAAGACTCACCGCCTCTTCGTTACCATGGAAGAAAATGTACGAAGCGGCGGATACGGAGAAAAGGTTCTTGGTTTTGTGTCGGATCGGGGGCTTTCTGTCCATGTGCTGTCTGCGGCCATTCCCGACGAATACGTGGAGCACGGAAACGTCTCCCTTCTTTTTAAAGAAGTGGGGCTGGATGCGGAAACCATTGCAAAGCGTGTAATTACTGCCTATGTGGGACAGATGTAAGGAGCCGTGATGAAAACAAGACTGGATGTACTACTGGTATCCCGGGGACTTTCCGAGTCCCGGGAAAAGGCAAAGGCCGTAATAATGGCGGGAAATGTCTTTGTAAACGGACAGCGGGAGGACAAGGCCGGTTCCATGTTCGAGGACAAGGCAGAAATCGAAGTCCGGGGACATAAGCTTCCCTATGTGAGCAGGGGCGGCCTGAAGCTGGAAAAAGCGGTAAAAAGCTTTCAGCTGTCCTTGGAGGGGAAGATCTGCATGGATGTGGGCTCCTCCACAGGAGGCTTTACCGACTGTATGCTGCAGAACGGCGCGGCCAAGGTCTATGCCGTGGATGTGGGAACCAATCAGTTAGCCTGGAAGCTGCGGACGGATGAGCGGGTAGTGTGTATGGAGAAAACCAATATCCGCTATCTTCTGCCGGAGCAGATTGGGGAGCCGCCGCAGTTTGCGTCCATTGACGTAGCCTTTATCTCCCTTACGAAAGTGCTTCTTCCGGTACGGGAGCTTTTGACAGAGGAGGGAGAGATAGCGGCCCTTATTAAGCCTCAGTTTGAAGCGGGCCGGGAGAAGGTGGGAAAGAAGGGCGTCGTCAGGGAAAAGGAGACCCATCTGGAGGTCATCCGGCAGGTGATTTCCTATGCCGGATCCGTGGGCTATGAGATCCTGGGACTGGATTTTTCTCCGGTCCGTGGGCCGGAGGGGAATATAGAGTATCTGCTTCATCTGAGAAAGAACAAAGAGGAAGCCTGCCTGTCCGGCTGCCCGGAGCATATCCGGCCAAAGGAGGTAGTGGATGAGGCCCATGCCCTTTTGACGTAAACCCAGCAGCCTGGTAAGATATAGCATAAGACAGGGAAAGAAAATGAATCAATTTTATATTATAACCAACAGTGAAAAGGACAAAAATCTGGAGACCACCAGATGCATTTACGAATACCTGACTTCCCATGGATGTTCCTGCACGGTACGGGAGTATCAGAAGCTGGAAAGGCGTGAGAGCGGGGCGGGAAAGGCTCAGACCGGGTATACGGATGCAGACTGGATTCCCCAGGGGACAGAGTGCATTCTTGTTCTCGGAGGGGACGGAACGCTGATTCAGGCAGCCAGGGACACGGTAGAACGGAGAATCCCCCTTCTGGGAATCAACCTTGGCAATCTGGGCTACCTGGCTGCCATCGAGAAGTCCGGAATTCCTGATGCCATGGACAGGCTTATGGCCGATGCGTACATTTTGGAACCCCGGATGATGCTGAAAGGGGCCGTCTGCCGGGAGCAGGAGGGAGCGGTACACAATCTGGCCCTGAACGACATTGTGGTAAACCGCGCCGGGGCCCTTCGGGTGATTGACTATGAGATTTATGTAAATGGGGAATTTCTGAACCGGTATTCGGCGGACGGCATCATTGTATCCACGCCCACCGGATCCACCGGCTACAGCCTCTCGGCGGGAGGGCCCATTGTATCCCCCATGGCCTCTATGATCGTGGTGACGCCCATCTGTCCCCACACACTGACGGCCAGAAGCATTGTATTGTCCGGAGAAGACCGGGTAGCCATCCGCCTTGGTTCCGGAAGGAGGATGGACCGGGAGGAGGCATTTGCCACCTTTGACGGAGAGGTGTCCGTGCCCATTGCCACCGGGGATTATGTTGAGATTCAGAAGTCGGAAAAAACCGCAGATATCGTGAAGATTAGTAAAATCAGCTTTCTGGAGGTGCTGCGGAACAAGATGCGCGGAAACTGAACAAGATGTGCGGAATAGGAGGATAGGTAGACCATGAAACGGGATCGGCATGGAAAAATTATTGAACTGATTGGCCGGTATGACATAGAGACCCAGGAGGAGCTGGCGGAAAAGCTGAACGAGGCTGGTTTTCAAGTGACACAGGCCACGGTATCCAGAGACATCCGGGAACTGAAGCTTACAAAAATGACCATGGGAGACCGCCAGCGTTATGTGGCAGTCCGGGAGCACAGCCGGCAGATGGGGGAGAAGTACATAGGAATACTGAGGGACGGTTTTGTGTCCATGGATGTGGCCCAGAACATCCTGGTGATTAAGACTGTGTCCGGCATGGCCATGGCTGTGGCTGCGGCTCTCGATGCTCTTCACTGGCAGGATATCGTGGGCTGTATCGCAGGAGATGACACGGTGTTCTGTGCCATCCGCACAGCGGAGGATACGCTGCAGGTCATGGACAAGCTGCGTAAGATGATGAAGGAATTGTAGAGCGTCGCAGAACTATAATATAGGAGAACTTATGTTAACTCATTTACATGTAAAGAATCTGGCTCTGATTGAGGAGGCAGAGATCGATTTTTCAGAGGGGCTGAATATTCTCACCGGCGAGACGGGAGCCGGCAAGTCCATTGTCATAGGCTCTGTAGGCTTGGCGCTGGGGGACAAGGCCTCCAGGGAGATGCTGAGGGAGGGAGCGGAATTCGGACTGGTAGAGCTTGTCTTCCAGGTGTCCAGAGAGAGCCAGCGGCAGCGGCTTATGGAGCTTGGCGTTACTTTGGAAGAGGATCAGGTAATTATTTCCAGAAAAATTTCCGATAAACGAAGCATGAATAAAATCAACGGAGAGACGGTGCCTTTAAGCCAGTTAAAGGAGACGGCCTCTGTTTTAATTGATATTCACGGACAGCATGAGCATCAGTCCCTTCTTCAGAAAAAGAAGCATCTGGAGATTTTGGATGAATTTTCCAAGGAAGAGCTGGGGAGCATCCGGGAAGAGCTGGGAGAAACGTATAAAAACTGGAAACAACTGAACGAAACGCTGAAGGAAGCACAGCTGGATGAGGAGAGCCGCTTAAGAGAGATTTCCCTTCTGGAATTTCAGATTGATGAGATCGAGAAGGCTGTCCTGGTTCCCGGGGAGGATGAGGAGCTGGAGCAGCAGTACCGCCGGATGACCAACGGAAGAAAGATTCTGGAGGCAGCAGGGACGGCTTACACTCTGACAGGCTACGAAGATCCCCAGGCGGCGGGCGGCTCCATCGGCCGGGCCTTACGGGAGCTGCAGAGTGTGGCTTCCTTTGATGAAGAAATGTCTCCTCTTCTGGAACAGCTGACGGATATTGACGGTCTTTTGAATGATTTTAACCGGGATATGGCAGAATATCTGGATTCCCTGGAGTTTTCCGAGGAAACCTTTTTTGAGACCGAGGAACGGCTGAACCTTCTGAACCAGCTAAAGGCAAAGTACGGAAAAAACCTGGAGCAGGTGCTTTCCTGGCAGGAAGCGTCCAGGGAGCGTCTGGAAAAGCTTCTGGATTATGACGCCTATCTTTTGAAGCTTAAGAAGGAGCTTTCTGATACGGAGGAGGAGCTTTCAAAGCTCTGCAGGCAGGTATCCGGGATACGAAAGGCCTGTGCAGAAAAGCTGTGCAAAGAGATTCGGCAGCATCTTGTGGATCTGAACTTTCTGGATGTGCAGTTTGAGATGCAGTTTGAGAGCCTGCCGGGCTATACGGCCCTGGGGACGGATGATGTGGAATTCCTGATTTCCGTCAATCCCGGGGAGCCCCTGCGGCCTCTGATGAAGATTGCCTCCGGCGGAGAGCTGTCCCGGATCATGCTGGCCATTAAGACGGTTCTGGCAGACAAGGACGATATTGACGCCGTGATTTTCGATGAGATTGACGTGGGAATCAGCGGCCGGACGGCCCAGAAGGTTTCCGAGAAGATGATGCTCATCGGAAAGACCAGGCAGGTTATCTGCATCACGCATCTGGCTCAGATTGCAGCCATGGCAGACAGCCATTACCGTATTGAAAAAATGGCAGAACATGGAGAAACCAGGACGCAGATAAGGAAGCTTTTTGAAGAAGAAACTATTGAAGAGCTGGCTCGTATCTTGGGCGGCGCAAAGATCACGGATGCCGTGATGAAGAATGCGGAGGAAATGAAGGAGCTGGCAAAGGGAAAGAAGTCCGGCGGCAGGTAAAGCAGGATTTCGGGCAGCAGTCTGAATGCACGCCGAATTGCCGCATTTTTGGAAATATTATACTAGTCTAGCGAGATCCATATTTCACATACTAAAGAAGGATGCAGTGTTACCATTGTAAACACTACATCCTTTTTACGATTTCGACAGAGGATGTGGAGCTATGGATATGAGACAGTACCGGCGCTGCCTCATCGGTCTTTTACTGGTGAGTCTGGCAGGCCTTGGAGTTTTGGGATACCGGGAGATCCGTGACGGGATACCGGATTCTTATACACAGACAGAGGGAGAATCAGGTCCGGAATATCCCGGTTTTTTTGTTACGCAGGAAATCAAGCCGGGACTTGCGGAGGCTTCGGCCAATGCTTACGGAACGGGAAATTATACCATTGCATATAAGCTTCTTGGAATAATTCCTTTAAAAGAAGTCCAGGTGGAGGTGTTAAAACCTGCCTATGTGATTCCCGGCGGAGTTCCCATCGGGATCTATATGGAGACAGAAGGAATTCTCATCATCGGCACCGGGGAGGTGACGGGAGTAGACGGGCTGAATTACGAGCCGGCCTACCGGATTGTCCAGCGGGGCGATTATATCCAGGCAGTCAACGGCCAGGCGGTTTCCGATAAGGAGGAGCTGATTGAGGCAGTCAATGCAGGGGGCAGCCAGGATGTAATTCTGGATCTAGACCGGGGCGGCGAAGAGATACAGGTGAAGGTTGAGGCGGTTCAGACCGGCCAGGAGGAATACAAGCTTGGAATCTGGGTGCGGGACAATACCCAGGGAATCGGAACCCTGACCTTTCTGACAGAGAGAGGCAGCTTCGGGGCATTGGGTCATGGGGTCAATGACGTAGACACAGGGACGCTGCTGGAGATCTCCCAAGGCGCCCTCTATGACACCAATATCATTGACATCAAAAAAGGGGAGAAAGGAAGCCCGGGAGAGCTTTCCGGCCTCATCCGTTACCGGGAAGAGCTTATCTGCGGAGCGCTTACGGAAAATACGCCTGTGGGGATCTTTGGAACCGGGGAGGATCGGATTTATGAAAAAGTCGAAGGAGAGAGCCTTCAGGTAGGATATAAGCAGGAGATCCAGACGGGCGAGGCCTTTGTGCGCAGCGCAGTCAGCGGCGAAATCAAGGATTACCGGGTAGAGATTCTGGAGGTGCACCGGAAGGATGAGGATATGAACAAAGGAATTATTTTGAAGGTGACGGATCCGGAGCTTCTTAACCTTACCGGGGGGATTGTCCAGGGGATGAGCGGAAGCCCCATCATCCAGAACGGGAAGCTGGTGGGGGCAGTAACCCACGTATTTGTACAGGATTCCACAAAAGGTTTCGGAGTTTTTATTGAGAATATGCTGGAACATGTAAATCTTTAGAGGAATCCGTCGAAAGCTGTCCTGCCATGTCTTAAAATGGGGAGAGAAAGAAATTGCAACCCAGGTACATGCTGTCTATAATGTAAGCATGTTAAGCAAACATCTGTAAGAAGGAAATTGCCGGGAGAAGCTTCCGGCAGTTTTAAGGACAGAGACATATGGGAGGTTGAGATGGAGAAATTACAGGTTGCAATTGCGGATGACAATGAACGGATCGTGGAGCTGCTGAACAGTATGATACGCAGTGAGAGCAGCATGGAGATTGTAGGTACGGCGGGAAACGGCGAGGATGCGGTGGAAATGATACGCAAAAGCCAGCCAGACGTGGTGCTTCTGGATCTGATCATGCCCAGAATGGATGGGCTTGGAGTGCTGGAAAAGCTGAAAGAGGATAAGGGGATGAAGAAACAGCCGGCTTTTATTGTTCTTTCCGCCATCGGGCAGGAGGATGTGACGGAGGATGCCTTTTCCCTGGGAGCCAGTTATTATATGATGAAGCCTTTTAATAACGAAATGCTTCTTGGAAGGTTGAGAAGCATTCAGAACCGTGGAGAAAAAATTCTGAATCCCGTGAGAACTCCGGGAGAGTCCGAGCGGAAGCGGCTTCCTTACGAGGCACGGGATCTGGAGACGGATGTGACCAATATGATTCACGAGATAGGCGTTCCGGCCCACATCAAGGGCTACCAGTATCTGAGAGACGCCATTATGATGTCTGTGGAAGATATGGATATGCTGAGCTCCATTACGAAGGTGCTCTATCCCACCATTGCCAAGAACCATCAGACCACTCCCAGCCGGGTGGAACGGGCTATCCGCCATGCCATTGAGGTGGCCTGGAGCAGGGGGAAGATGGATACCATCGACGAGCTGTTCGGGTATACGGTCAGTACCGGGAAGGGGAAGCCGACCAATTCCGAATTTATTGCGCTGATTTCCGACCGGATCCGGCTGGAGTACAAAGCGAAAGTATCATAAACTTTGTAGCTTTTGCGAAAATTTCCCTTTCAAATATGCGCTGTTTGAGGTATAATGAATATAAAATATTACAAATACCCATGGGTGTATGGGAAAATAGGGAGGAAATACGGTGAAAAAGATATTATTTGTTGCTTCTGAAGCGGTACCCTTCATTAAGACAGGAGGTCTGGCAGACGTAGTGGGATCTCTGCCGAAGTATTTTGACAAAGAGTATTTTGATATCCGGGTGATGGTTCCCAAATATCTCTGTATCAAGCAGGAATGGCGGGATCAGATGAAATATGTTACACATTTCTACATGAATCTCGCATGGCGGAGTCAGTATGTGGGAATTCTGGAGATGGAATATGAGGGTGTAAAGTTCTATTTCGTTGATAATGAGTACTATTTTGCAGGTGCCAAGCCTTACGGAAATATTTATGAGGACATTGAGAAGTTTGCATTTTTCTCAAAGGCAGCTATCTCGGCTCTTCCCTCACTGGATTTCCGGCCGGATATTATCCACTGCCATGACTGGCAGACGGGACTTGTTCCGGTATTTCTGAACGATTCCTTCCAGAACAATCCGTTTTTCCAGGGAATCAAGACGATTATGACTATCCATAATCTGAAGTTCCAGGGTGTGTGGGATATGAAGACGGTGCGCGACATTACCGGACTGTCCATCTCTTATTTCGCGCCGGATAAGCTGGAGGCTTATGGAGACGCTAACTACTTGAAGGGCGGTATTGTTTATTCGGACGCAGTGACCACCGTAAGCGAGACTTATGCGGAGGAGATCAAGATGCCCTATTACGGCGAGCATCTGGACGGCCTTATGAACGCAAGGGCCAACTCCCTTCGCGGAATTGTCAACGGCATTGATTACGAGGAGTACAATCCGGAGACCGACAAGTTTCTGGCGAAGAATTACAATGCCGTGAACTTTAGGAAGGAAAAGGTAAAGAATAAGACGGCTCTTCAGGCGGAGCTGGGGCTGGAAGTAGATCCCAAGAAGATGATGCTGGGCGTGGTATCCCGTCTGACGGATCAGAAGGGCTTCGATCTGATTGCCTATGTTATGGATGAGCTATGTCAGGATGAGATTCAGCTGGTCGTACTCGGAACCGGCGAGGAGCGGTACGAGAATATGTTCCGTCACTTTGCCTGGAAGTATCAGGGGAAGGTGTCGGCCAACATCTTCTATTCCGAGGCGATGTCCCATAAGATATACGGTTCCTGCGATGCGTTCCTTATGCCGTCCCAGTTTGAGCCCTGCGGCTTGAGCCAGCTGATGAGCCTTCGGTACGGCACCGTGCCCATTGTCCGGGAGACAGGCGGACTGAAGGATACGGTAGAGCCCTACAACGAGTATGAGAGCACGGGAACGGGCTTCAGCTTCCTCAACTACAACGCCCATGAGATGCTTCACACCATCCGTTATGCAGAGAGCGTTTACTACGACAAGAAGCGTGAGTGGAACAAGATTGTAGACCGGGCCATGGCCGTTGACTTCTCCTGGGGCGCTTCTGCGAAAAAATACGAAGAATTATACAACTGGTTAGCCGGCTAATTTGGAAAATTTTGATTAAAATTAAGATATTTGCCTGCCCTTAAGGGCAGGCAAACTTTGTCTATGGAGAATCCGCATAAAAACACCTCTGGATCGGGATACTGTTAATAACTGTTCAAAAATCATTTTGGGCAGGGAACTGGAAACAGTAATATTCCTTACAATGCACAAATCGATTTACAGGCACATGCATCTGTGACTGGAAATAGATTTCATACGGGTGTACTGGATAGGATATTACGGAACTGGAATAGGAGGTATTTTTTTATGAGATCGGAATTATCTGAACTGGATGTACAGAACCTTCGCCATCTCATCGGAGGCTACGACACCACCCACTGTAAAATGAACGATTACGCCAACAATGCCACAGATCAGCAGGTAAAGCAGTTTTTCCAGAAGGCAGCCCAGTCTGCCAAGGAAAATAAGCAGCAGCTGATGCAGTTCTTAGGTTAGGAGGGTGCGAAAATGAATGAGAAGACAATGGTAGCAGATACCCTGGTTGGTATCAACGGTGAGTTAAAGATGTTCGGTGAAATGATTCCTCAGACCGAGGAGCCCAGACTTAAGCAGACTTTAAAGGATCTGCGGAACAAGTGCGAGATGTCCCAGGAGGAGCTCTATCAGATTGCCCGGGCCAAGCAGTACTATGTACCGGCTTCCAAAGCCACCGAGGAAGAGGTACAGCATGTGAAGTCTCTCTTTACCCAGAGTGTGATGTAAGCCCAGAGGCTCAGAAGAGGGAAGCATAAAATAGTCTGAGACATGAAAAAGGATGCCGGAAGCCCTAGCCGCAATTTCCCTCTCTCTTTTTGTAAACAAGACAAAATGAGAGAGGGAAAAGCAGAAAAAGGGCTTGCGGCATCTTTTTAAATTATTCAGACCTCACGCAGCTGCGGAATCCCCATTGCAAAGGAATACAGGGACAGGACTGCTGTGATCACCAGAAGCAGGTTAAACCACCGGCTTTTTGTGATCCGCTCATCCAGGGAGGCGGCATGAGCCGCCAGAACAAATACCGGAAGCATATACCGTCCCTGGGGCTGAAAGTCCACAAAAAAACCATTGTACACCACCAGCAGGTAAGACACGAAGGCAGAGACATGAAGAAGTCCCCAGACAATCCGCTTCCGGCGCTGGGCCTTGAGAGAAGCCTTTTCAAGGGCCTCCGTCCACTCAGGGGAAGCCTTTTGCCACACATATACGCCAATCCCCGCATACAGAAGGAGGTAAAGGAGGGCCATAGCCGGATAATACCACCCGTGGGCATAGACATTCATGCCGCCGTACACGCCCACGGAAGATTTAAAGAGCTGTCCGTGGAAATTGTATTTTGTCAGGAAATCCAGGAAGGAAACGCCCTTGTTGTACATGGCGAATTCCGGCGCCTGTTCCTGGGGCGGCGTGGAGGGACGCAGCTCATAAGCGCCCAGTGCATTCTGCACCTCCAGGATAACCTCATTTCTCTGAAAGCCATAGTGGACAAATTCAAAGCTCAGGCGGATTCCGAAGATACAAAGAGCCGCCAGCAGAATCCACAGATAAGCCTTGAACCGTTCGCTCCGCCTGTCCGCCTTTGCTTCCAGAAGGGGAGGCAGCAGCATCAGGAAGGCATAAATGAGAATCATGTAAAAATTGGCTTTGGCCATCAATACGTGGGCAAACATCGTACCTAGGAGCAGGATGCGGAAAATATCGGTTTT
Source organism: Candidatus Merdisoma sp. JLR.KK011 (assembly GCF_036941125.1). NCBI lineage: Bacteria > Bacillati > Bacillota > Clostridia > Lachnospirales > Lachnospiraceae > Candidatus Merdisoma > Candidatus Merdisoma sp. JLR.KK011. The sequence continues at coordinate 717,253 of NZ_JAYWSZ010000003.1, forward strand.
CTTTACCTCCCTCTCGACCAGGCGGTTCAGCATACTTTTTGGATTGGCCAGCTGGTAAAGCACAAGGACGGATACCAGGTAGTCAAGGGCGTCGGAGGTGGCATATGCATAGAGATACCACAGCTGCGGCGTCAGAAAGCAGGCCGCCAGCAGATAACGGTTCTTCCGGGCATTCAGCAGACAGAAAAGGAAGAGGGCGATTCCCAGGCACAGGCCGAACACGCGCTCCTTGTGAACGCAGGAAATGACGGAGGCCAGCTTTCCGGCATAAAAGTAGTAAGGATTAAACTCCGAGAGCCGGGTGGTTCCGTAGGTTCCCACAGTGGGAAGCGCCTCGGGGCTGCGGATATCCGGCGGAAGGTTATGATCCACGTAGTAGCGGATGGCATCCCGGCTTTCCCATTCATCCGGATTTTTTCTGTGATCGCCCGTAAATACAGCCGTTATCAGAAGGCACACAGCTCCTGCGGCAGCCAGCCACAGAATAACGTCGCTGATATCCAGATGCCATTCCTCCTTCCGGCTTTTTCGGAGCCTTCCATAGAGCCGGCTGAGAAGAAGGACGGCAGCCGTAAAGAGGAACAGGTACAAAATGCCGATTCTGGCATATCGGAGGGCTGTGTGAGCATAAAGCCGGCGGAAGGAATCGGTGGGAAAGAGCTGAGAGTCGTTTCCGCTTATGAGAAGATCCAGATTTCCTTCCGGGCTGAGAGCCATTTCCACCTGCTCGTTGGGGGTAAAGGCATCATACAAGGTCTGTCCTTCCAAAACTCCTCCCAAAATGCCGTTGCAGCGGATCTCAACAGAACGGATGCTTACCAGGGGAATCTTGTCTGTGTCGGCCGGATCCAGCCGGCGCACATAGCTTCCTTTCCGATACAGATAGTCCAGGAAATAAATGCGGCTCTGGCCTGTCCGGGCATAGGTTGCCTGAAGACCGCTGAACGGAATGGTGTCTTCCCGGGGGGAGGTGAGGACTTTGAAGGTCTCTCCTTCTGTATAGCCGGGATCGCTGTAGTTGATTCGAAGCTCCATACATACCACAGGCGGAAAAAGAAGAAACAGCAGGCATACAAGAGCTGCTGCGGTCCAGGGATGCTTTTTCAGCTTTGCTAAGACGGATTTTTTATGGAATGCTTGTATTTGAACTGTCATTTTTGAGTGCTCCTTACCATGATGGCGGACGTTTGCAGGCGTAAAAGTCCGATAGGGGGTCTCGCATAGGTTTGACTGCTTACTGACTTATTCTGCCATAAATATACATGGTTGTCAATGAAAGGGGAATTTTGCTGGTGAATGAGGGATCTAGAAAAGAAAACAGGCAGCATGAAAGCCTGAAACAAAACTTAAAGTGTACGGGGCTGCCGCAAAATAAGCCGTCAGCCCCGTACCTTTTTAGCCCACTGTCTTATTGCTCATAAGAAACCTTACCCGTCTTTCCATAAAAGGTCAAGAGGTACACTGCACAGATACCTACCAGTGCATAAATAATCCGCGCCAGTCCTCCGGCTCCGAAAATAAACTGAACGAGATTAAAGTTGAAAAATCCAATCAACCCCCAGTTCAGAGCACCGACGATACCGATGGTGAGGGCCAGAATATCCAATGTTTTATTCACAACAACACCTCCATATTATCCTTGTCTCAGATTGTTGGGCAGATCGTGCGCCTGTTATCAATTTTCCCGAAAGTGCGGAGGGTTATTCTCTCAATTTTTTGAAAAGAAGACCGGCCGGAGTCTGCTGATTTCAAAAAAGAAAGCCGTTAAAAATTTCGGTAAATTCACACAATTTATTTAATTGCGTTTGAATGGGGATTGCTTTTCCGCTCTACACCATGTAAAATATACCTAGTAATAAAGTAGAATGAATTCCCGAAAGGTAACGATCGAGATGAGTAGAAGCAAGAAGAAACAATTACTGAGAAAAATGCGCAACAATATCATTCTGCTGGGCATGTTTATCTGTCTGGTGGTGTTGTGCACTCACATTCTGCGCAATTCTTTAATGGAGAATACCAACAAAATGGGATTAACTCTGGTGGAGAATTATTCCTCCGCAGAGGAAGGCAATATCAGTACCTGCGAGTCTATTCTGACTATCAGCGTCAAATACGTGGAGGAGCGGGAGAAGGACAATGTCACTTTGGAGGAGCTTCGGGAGGGGCTGTATCCTTTTATGAACGGGCTGACAGATCTGTACGGGCACGAGAATATCCAGATCTACGGAAAAGCCATGGGCGGTACGAGGATGATATCCAATGATCCCCGGATCGAGGCCATGGAGGATTTCAATGTGGAGGAACGGGATTATTACAAGGGCGCTATGGAAGCAGACGGCGACATCTATATCTCCTCCGCCTACACGGACGAGGTGACAGGCCTGCCGGTGGTGACGATGTGCAAGGCCGTTCCCTCTACAGGAAGCTTTCTGGCTATTGACATTATGTTTTCTTGTTTTGAACGGAACAATGAAAGTATGAAGCTGCCCAAGGACGCAGCCTATTACCTTCTGGGCAGGGAGGGAACGCTTCTTTATTATAAGTCCCCTCTGGATTATGAATATGAGGATTTCCAGGAGCTGGTGGACGGATTTATGGAGCTTGCAGACGGGGAGATGGAAAACCAGGTTTTGGAAAATGTGATCGCTCTGGAGGGAGTCACCCGGAATGTTTATTTCCATCAGATGGACAACGGCTGGACTGCTATCTTAACCATACCAAAGGATGAGATTCTATCTGGTGTGGATACTTTTAACTACATAATTCTTATACTGGTTTTTCTGGGCTTTGCGCTTGTTATTTTCCAGGCATTCCATGATTACAGACATGAGAAGCGGAGCCAGCTTTTGATGGAGGAACGGGATAAGATGGCGGATCGGAACCGGATCTACCAGAATGCCATGAACGGCACGGCAAGGGCTTACCGGGCTATCTACTATATTGATGTGGAAAAAGGCACCTATGAGATGCTCTACCCCCATCGGAGCATGGCCTCCGAGTGCGGCGATTACAATACGGAATTTGTATCAAGCCGTTTTGAGACGGGGATTATCGGGGAGGAATACCTTCAGCAGCTGGAAGAGTTTCTGAAGCTGTCTAATATATTAAAGCAGCTGGAGACGGAGGATTACGTAGAGTTCCGGTATAGGCGGAGGGATCCCGACGGAGACTTTGAGTGGTGCTGTGCGGCGATTACTGTGGCAGAGATGAGAGAGGAGGGTCCTGCGGCCATTACACTGGCTGTCCGCAGCATTGACGAGATTATTCACAAGGAAGAGCGGCAGAATGAAATGCTGGCGCTGGCAGCGGAACGGGCAGAGTCTGCCAATCAAGCAAAGAGTGATTTCCTGTCCAGGATGAGCCACGATATCCGTACGCCTATGAATGCCATTCTGGGGATGACGGCAGTTGCCGGAATGCACATTGACGAAAAGGAACGGGTGATAGATGCTTTGGGCAAGATTACCCTTTCCAGCAAGCATCTTCTGGGATTGATTAACGAGGTTCTGGACATGAGCCGCATTGAGAGCGGAAAGGTCAGCCTTACGGAAAGCTCCTTTAACCTGTCGGATACCATTGAAAGTCTGATGACGGTGTTTCATACCCAGATGGAGGCCAAGAACCTGGAGCTTGGCGCCAGTATTGCAAAGCTTGAACATGAGGATGTGGTGGGAGACGAGCAGCGTCTGCAGCAGATCTTTATGAATATTATGGGGAACGCCATTAAGTTTACGCCTGTGGGCGGCCGGATCAGTATCCACATTGAGGAAAAGCCTTCTCATATCGAAGGCAGCGGATGCTATGAATTCACCTTTGAGGATACAGGCATCGGTATGGCGAAGGAGTACATTGATAAGATCTTTGAGCCTTTTTCCAGGGCGGCGGATTCCCGTACCGGCAAGATCGAGGGAACGGGCCTTGGCATGGCCATTGCGGTGAATATTGCCCGGATGATGAACGGGGATATTAAGGTTGAGAGTACCCTTGGCGAGGGTTCTAAGTTTACCGTAACCGTTTATCTGAAGTTTGACAACATTACCCAGGAGGATCTGGATTCTTTTGTTTCCCTTCCGGTGCTTGTGGTGGACGATGAAAAGGCATCCTGTGAGAGCGCCTGCGATATTTTAAGGAGCCTTCAGATGGAGGCGGAGTATGTCCTTGACGGAGATTCAGCCGTAAAGCGGATTGTGGAGGCCAGGGAAGCAGGAAAAGACTTCTCGGTGGTGATTCTCGACTGGAATATGCCAAAAAAGGACGGCGTGGATACGGCAAAAGAGATTCGCAGCGTGGTAGGGGACGAGATTCCGATTATTATTCTCTCCGCCTATGACTGGTCGGATATTGAGGCGGAGGCTTTAGAAGCCGGTGTGGATGCCTTTATTGAAAAGCCGCTGTTTAAGTCCAGGCTGACCAGGGTGCTGAAAGAGGTTCTTGGCTTTGGCAGTGAGGAGAAGGAGATTACGGCCCTTGAGGCCTTCCAGCAGGAGGATTTCTCCGGAAAACGGGTGCTTCTGGTGGAGGATAACGAGTTGAATATTGAGGTTGCCACAGAGCTTTTGGATGTGGTCGGCATTCAGGTGGAGCAGGCGCTTAATGGGGAGCTTGCGGTGCAGTGCGTGCAGGAGCATGAGCCGGGATATTTTGACTTGATCTTCATGGATATTCAGATGCCGGTGATGAACGGGTATGAGGCGGCGAAGGCCATCCGGGCTTCCGACAGGGAGGACTTGAAGAAGATTCCAATTATTGCTATGACAGCGGATGCTTTTGCGGACGATATCCGTAAAGCAGAGGAGTCCGGAATGAACGGGCATATTTCGAAGCCGGTGGATATTGAGAAGTTGGAAGCTGCGTTGAAAAAATGGATTCAGTAAAGAGCAGAGGAGATATGATTTATTAAAATCATATCTCCTCGTTTTTGAAGCTGTCGGTTTCCTGACAGCTTTATTTTATAGCTGCCTTGATGCATTGTCTCACAATTTCCACGCTTGACTATAGCTTATAGATCGATATAGTTAAAGTACCTTGATCTGCGGATGCCTGGATCTGAATGGGATCGTCAAAAATATTCGTAAACCGGAGATCCAGCGCATTGCCGGAGATGGTTGCATCCATTCCCTCGGGAATATAACCTACGTTGAGAGAATGGGGATGACGTTCGGTAGCCGGAAGGCCTGCAGTCAGCATAGCGGCGTACAGCGTAGAGGAAACCTGGCAGATGCCGCCTCCTGTTCCAGGAACGTACTTTTTGTTCACGATTACGTTGGCTTCCACATAGCCGTTAGCGGCAGTTCTCGGCAGGATTGTATGATTGAAGGAAAAGCTGTCTCCAGGCTGAATGACAACGCCGTTGATTCTGGATGCCGCAAGTGCGATGTTTACTGCCCGTGAGATGTTCGGATTGTAAGCGGTGGCGTAGCTGCCAAGAAGTGTGTTTTCCGGCGCTTCCGCAGAAGCAGCCGTATTGTCTTTTGCGCCTGCGGGGGCAAGGGCCATGCCGTCGCCTGAGGCGCTTCTGCCCTCAGCCTTTCCGTAGGTTTCATAGTGGACGCAGTAGGCCCGGTAATCATTCCCAAAGGCAGCCTGCAGATCCGGATAATTGTTCCGATATACCAGACAGTTGAATTCTGCGCTGCCGGAACGGCCTTCCGCAAGTCCGGAAGTAAGGTAATGCTGGTACAGGCTGTTGTAGTCATACCCCAGGGCGGCCTGCAGATCCGGATACGTATTGTAGTAATAATCCGCATCAAAGGTCAGACTGGTAAGCGCAGCCGGCGCTGCTTTGACAGGTGTTCCGCTTCCCCACAGCAGGCAGAAACACAGAATCATTGAAATAAAAATGCTTGTTTTCCGTTTCATTTTTTTCCTCCAATTAGATTTAAGATTGAGGTCATCGTATCAAGGCATCTCTCTCTGAATTGAATTATAGCACAATCCGGATGAGAACGGAAGCGAAATCAGACTTAGTAACATGGCACAATTTTTACAGAGTTACTGCTTGCTCCGTGAACAGTAACTTTAGGGATATAAATAAAAGGCTGCGTCTTTTCCCTCCGGCCAGCACTGATACCCATTGATCCGGGGCGCCTCAAAGTCCAAAAGGGGTATGACTGTCAGGGAGCCCGCTTCCAGATAAGGCTTTACCAGGCTGGAGGGCAGGAAGCTGCAGCCAATCCCATCCAGAAGATAGGAGATGAGCTTGGTGCTGTTGTCAATCTCAAAGGGAAACTGGTAAAAGGGCGGAAACAGCTCCCGGATAAACTGGCCTACCTCCTGGAGTGCAAAGTTGCAGAAGAGATAATTAAGACTGGGAAGCTCCTCTTTGCGGATCCCCTTCCGGTAGTGAGCATGCTCAGCGGAGGTGACAAGCAAAAGCTCATCGGTGCGGAACCTGCGGCAGCAGAAGCCGGACCGGGACAGGGGCTCGTAGGTGAAGGTCAGATCCAGAAGCCCGTCCTGGAGCATCTGCAGAAGATTGACGGAGTGGCTGATGATCACATTCATGGCATAGTCTGTATTTTCCTTCAGCATCCGGGTCAGTATCGGGGCAAGGTGGCACTCGTAGATGGTGTTGGTGGTTCCGATGCGCAGGGAAGCACGGGAAAATGCCTGGGAATTCATTTCACGAATAGACATTTCCTCCAGATCTACAATGCGTCTTGCATAATCCTGGAATAGAATGCCTTCCCGTGTCAGGGAGAGCTTTTTTTTATTCCGGACAAAAAGCTTCCTTCCTACTTCTTTTTCCAGCTCTGCAATCCGGTTGGTGACTGTGGACTGGGCAACGTAGAGAAGATTGGCAGTCTGGGTAAAATTCTTCACATTGGCAAGAGTGAGAAAGGTTCGTAGATTCTGCGTGTCCATGGGCGTCTCCTTCTTGGTATTTCCGTGAGCAGCGGGCTGCGGAGCGGGCTGCGGAATTTTAAAATAATCATTTGAAAATCGAATTATTATAATCAAAATTATTTGATATACAAATCATAGGCTTTATGGTTATAATAGTCAAGGATAAAAATAAGAAAAAAATAAAGTTACCGGGCACGGAGTGAACGGTAACAAAATAAGCAGAGCAAGGGCTTGCTATAAGAAATTTTGAACAGAAGGAGCATACCGATGAAAAAAGAACCCTTTGTGACACTGGAACAGTTACAGGAGATAACAAAGACCTACCCGACTCCCTTTTACCTTTATGACGAGAAGGGCATCCGGGAAAACGCGAAAGCCTTAAAGGAGGCATTTGCCTGGAATCCGGGCTATAAGGAATATTTTGCAGTAAAGGCCACCCCCAATCCCTATCTGATTGAGATCCTAAAGGACTATGGCTGCGGCTGCGACTGTTCCTCCATGACAGAGCTGATGCTTTCCGATGCCATCGGCGTAAGGGGCGGGGATATTATGTTTTCCTCCAATGACACGCCGGCGGAAGAATTTGCCTATGCGGCAAAGCTTGGAGCACTCATCAATCTGGACGATTACACCCACATTGACTTTCTGGAGCAGACCCTTGGGTACATTCCGGAAACCATCAGCTGCCGTTACAATCCCGGCGGCGTGTTCCAGATCAGCAACGACATTATGGACAATCCCGGAGATTCCAAATACGGCATGACCAAGGAGCAGCTTTTTGACGCTTACCGGGTGCTTCAGAAAAAAGGGGCAAAGCGTTTCGGCCTCCACGCATTTCTGGCAAGCAATACAGTGACCAATGAGTATTATCCCATGCTGGCCAAGGTGCTCTTTGAGGTGGCGGCGGAGCTTAAAAAGGAGACCGGGGCAGACATCCGCTTTATCAATCTGTCCGGAGGCGTGGGGATTCCCTACCGTCCCGAGCAGGAGGCAAATGATATCCGGGCCATCGGCGAGGGCGTGCGGAAGGTATACGAGGAAGTACTGGTTCCGGCAGGCATGGGAGACGTGGCTATTTACACGGAGCTTGGCCGCTTTATGATGGGGCCCTACGGCTGCCTGGTAACGAAGGCGATTCACGAGAAGCATACCCACAAGGAGTATATCGGCTGTGACGCCTGTGCGGTGAATCTGATGCGCCCGGCTATGTATGGGGCTTATCATCATATAACCGTGATGGGAAAGGAAAAAGAGCCTCTGGATCATGTGTATGACGTGACAGGCTCTCTCTGTGAAAACAATGATAAATTTGCCGTTGACCGGGAACTGCCGAAGATTGACAAGGGGGATCTTCTGGTGATTCACGACACGGGTGCACATGGATTCGCCATGGGATACAATTACAACGGGAAGCTGAAATCCGCGGAGCTGCTGCTTCGGGAGGATGGAAGTGTTCAGCTGATCCGCCGGGCGGAGACACCGAAGGATTACTTTGCCACCTTTGACTGTTTTGATATTTTAAAAGACTTAGTGTAGGGGATTTTGATGCTGGGCGGTCACTTAATACAGATACGCCTTCTGGTTCACAGAGGGATCATTTCATCATCCAGGTAAAAGTATTCCGGATCAACGGCACAGTAACTGCTGTTAAGATTCTCGGGAACCGTGTGCAGAAAGATCTCGGTTTCTCCCGTACTCCGTGACATACGCATAATATGGCTGTGGTCGTAAAAATAGAGCCATGCCCGATCGTAGGTAAGGAGATAGAAGCTGTCGTAGAAAATCTCTACATTCAAAAAGGAGAGGGCTTCCTTCTGGAGGAAAGAATAGTAATGAAACGTATCTATCTGAGTTCCATCTCCGTAATAGTAAATGCCGGTAGGAGTAACCGCCAAGATGTCATAAGCGTCAAATAAAAGCTGCTGTTCTTTGGTGGCGGAATTCGTCAGATAAAAATGAGCGGCAGCCTCCGTGTGAATCTTTTTTGTAATAAAGTATCCGTTCAGCATAGCAGCACAGTCGGGAATGGGGAGAACCTCCTCTTCCAGAGAAAATGCGTTTTGCTCTGCACAGATAAAATCCGGGGAAGCCTCATCCATTTTTTCACCAGGCATTCCCTGGCTGTCCAGAGGATAAACGTCGTAGCGAAGCGCGCCGAACAAAGAAGAGCCGATGTAGAGGTTCCCGTTATAGATGCTGAAGATATAAGGGAGATCCTCAACCATATTTCCGATTTCCCTGGATTCCAGGGTGTCCAGATTTAACTGCCACAGCGTCTGCGGCACAAAGTGCTCTTTTGGATCCGCGCCCTCGCGATTGAGGGTAAAATAAAGGAATTCTTTGTATTTTCCCAATGCATGGCCCCGTGACATTTCTCCTTGATAAAGGGCGTCCCACTGACTGCTTCCTGCCGCCCGGCGGTAGATGCCGTCTGAAAAAATGCGGTAAGTGAAGCCGTTTTCATAAACAATGGAACGGTTATGATAGTGGCGGTACCAGACAGCGGGATCGCTGTCGTCAAAAGCCTCCGTAATGTCCTCCAGCATGTCAGACAGGCTCATAGGCTTTGCCGGGGCTTGTTCCCCGTCAGACATATCCCCGTCCAGAACCGGTTCCTCGGTGTCATATCTTGGTGTTTCCTCTGGCAGTTCTCTTTCTTTTTTTCCGCAGGCACCCAGTAACAGCAAAAAGCACAGCAGAAGATAAGTATATTTTTTCATTCTCACACACTCCGTAATCAGTAAAACAGCAGGTTACAGACAGGCATTCCGGTATTCCTTCGGCGAACAGTCATAAAACCGCCGGAACATCTTGGAAAAGTGGCTGGGGCTGTCAAAGCCGGACAGAAGGGCAATCTGGGAAATGCTTGTACTGCCTTCCCGTAAAAGCAGATCCGCTCCCTGCATCACCCGGTATTTCAAAGGATACTGTATGGGTATACCTCCCTTTGGTCGATTTTATTATATTATACGTCGGAAATTATATTGTATCAAGCAATAAACGGTGGTATTCTGTTAGTGGTCAGGAAATGGTTACTGGGCCGGAGCAGAGCGAACTTGCGTACTTAAATTCATTACTGGTGTGTCGAAGCAGCTTTACCCTTTCGTGCTGTCGCGCAGCGACTTTTAATAGGAGGACTTATTAATGATTGATTTACATATGCACAGCATCTACAGCGATGACGGACAATTTACGCCGCAGGAGCTGGCAGAGCAATGCGCAGCCTGCGGCGTGGAGGTGATGGCGGTGACGGATCACAACAGCGCCAAAGCGAACAGAGAGGCCGAAGAGACCGCAAGAAAACGGGGAGTCCGTTACATTACCGGCATTGAGATTGACTGTACATACGAGGGCGCAGATTTTCATATGCTGGGATACGGCATCGACGACGCCTCTCCGGATTTTGCCAAAGTAGAGGAAAACATCCGCTCCCAAGTCCGGGAAGCCTCCGAAATTATGCTTGCCAAGACCAGGGAGCTGGGCTTTTGGGTGGAGGAAGAGGAGCTTAACAGACTGTCCGGGAAAAGCCTCTGGCCGGATTCCTGGACAGGGGAAATGTTTGCTGAGATCCTTCTTGCAAAGCCGGAATACCAGGATCACCCCATGCTTCTTCCTTACCGGGAGGGAGGCAGCCGCTCCGTCAATGCCCTGGTGAATTTTTACTGGGATTTTTACGCCCAGGGAAAACCCTGCTATGCACACATTGAATTCCCGGATATGAAAGATATTGTCGATATCATCCACCAAAACAACGGCCTTGCAGTTCTGGCCCACCCTTGTGTCAATCTAAAGGGAAAGGAACAGCTTCTTGAGGGAATCGTATCCCTGGGAATCGACGGGATGGAAGCTTTCAGCAGCTACCACACCCCAGAGCAGTGTAAGGAACGCATGGAGCAGGCAAAGGCCTGCGGCTTGTTCTACACCTGCGGCAGCGACTACCACGGAAAGACGAAGCCGTCCATTTCCCTGGGAGGGCATGGATGCGGCATACCCAGGGAAGAATTGGACCAGGTGCTGGCGCGGCTCCTTGAGAAGGCCCGGTAAGCAGGCGGATTGGTTTGTGCAGGTAGAAAGGCTATAAAAGCAGTAGATCAAAAAGATTTGCTGCTTTTTTGCATGATATGACTGGAAATTGATTGTATGCTTAGAGGGTTGATAATTTGCCATTTTTCGTAAATTGTGTTACATTGTTTACGAAGTGCATGTCCGGAAGGTCAAAGGTGAGAGAACTTTATTGGATTTTTATAGGTAAAAGGCAAGTATTGTATTTTAAAAAGCCATCTTGGTGTTTGAGAGGAGAACTGTAGGAATGTTAAAAGAATTACGAATTGCAGGATTTAAAGGCTGGAAAGATACCAAATCCATTGAATTGGCGCAGATTACAGTCTTTTTTGGCAGCAATAGTTCCGGTAAATCCAGCATAGGGCAATTTTTAGTAATGTTAAAACAAACGATACAACAGCCGGATCGAAAAACAGTTTTATACCTGGATGGAGAAAAAAGCTCAGTGAGCTTGGGAACCCCGTATGATATTTTCCACAAACATGATTTGGAAAGCAGTATACGGTTTGCTTATACATGGGATTTGCCAGGGAAATTTTCTCTTGATGAAGAGATGAAGAAACAGATTTTATACAACAAAATCTGTTTTGCAGGTGTAGTCAATGTGGAGAGTAAAGAAACACAGCTGCTGCAGGCTGACAGGATTTGCTATCGCTTATTTGATAATGAAAAAATCATCGCCGATTATGCAATGATAAATTCTGGAAAAGAAAGGGTTCATGAATATGAACTAGAAAGCACGGGGTATGAATTAAAAAAGAAACGAGGACGCTCCTGGCCATTGCCGGAACCAGTAAGATTTTATGGATTTCCAGATGCAGCTACGGCATATTATCAAAATGCAGCCTTTTTACAGGATTTAAATCTGCATCATGAAAATTTGTTTTCTAAGCTTTATTATCTGGGCCCGATGAGAAGAAAGGCACAAAGAATCTATACCTGGAGCGGAGTTAGTCCGGAAAGTGTTGGAGATGACGGCAGCAATGCAATTGCAGCTATTTTATCATCAAAAAATGACGGGCGGATGCTGAATTTCAAATATTGTCAGAAAAAGCCGTTTTTAAATATTGTTGCAAAAGAGTTGAAAAGTATGGGACTCATATCAGATTTTATTATAGAAAAAATTGGGAGCCGCCAGGAATATGATGTGAAAGTTCAGGTTCAAGGCTCTGACAGCTATGTAAACATTCCGGATGTGGGTTTTGGCATTTCACAGGTACTTCCGGTTATTGTTGAGCTTTTTTACGCACCTAAAAATTCCATTATATTTATAGAACAGCCGGAAATCCATTTGCATCCTGCAGCACAAGCAAGATTGGCAGATGTCATAATTGATGCAATCGGGATGTCCGAGAACGGGGAAAAAAGAAATATTCAAGTGATATTAGAGACCCATTCAGAACATTTGCTAAGGAGGCTGCAAAGAAGAATGGCAGAAAAAAAGCTTACCAAAGAACAGGTTAAGGCGTATTTTGCAAATAATAATACGGATCCGTCTACACTTGAGCAGCTTCGTGTAGATGAATATGGAAATATAGAAAACTGGCCGGAAGATTTCTTTGGAGATATGGAAGAAGATATCTATCAGCAGGCACAACACACCATTGCAAGGAAAATGGAGGAAAGGGATAGGTTACAAGGATGAAATGTATCATGGATACCAATGTACCTGTTAAGGCTTCTGAGCCTCTGTCGGAATGTAAGGCAGAGGAATTAGAGATGGCAGGCGCATGCATTGAATTTATTCATGACCTAATAAATAATCCGTCGTCTAAGCTGGTTCTGGATATGGATTGGGAGATACTGGGCGAATATAGAAAAAGAGTTAAAAAAACTGATATAGGTAAACAATTTTTTAGATGGTTGTACACATATGTAAATCAAATGGATGTAATAAATGATATGGTCAAATTAGAAAGAACGGGCGGTGAATATACAGCATTTCCAAAAGATAAGGAGTTGGAGGAATTTGATCATGCCGATCGTAAATTTATAGCGTTAGCTTTAAGCCACAATGAAAAACCGCCGCTTATACAGGCTGCGGATGGTAAATGGCTCGGATTTGCAGAGAAATTCAAAAAATATGGAATACATATCAGATTTTTGGATATGAATTATGCGAATAGTAAATATAATAAAAAGATTAGGAATAAGAGGCGTTAAATGTTTTTTAAATTTCCATCTACTCCTTATATAGAATCAAAGAAAGACAAAGTGAGGAAAGATAAAATTCTTTCCGGAAAAAAAGTGGAACAGCTATTAAGCCAGGAAGTGTATGTTGAAGAAAAAATAGATGGTGCGAACCTGGGTATTTCATTTGGCGGGGATGGAAAGCTTCTATTTCAAAACAGAGGATCCATTTTGTATCCCCCACTGGAGGGACAATGGGCCATATTGGAAAAATGGGTTGAAAAATATGAGGAAGCTATGTTTGAATATCTGGCAGACAGATATATACTTTTCGGAGAATGGTGCTATGTTACACACTCCATATATTATGATTCTTTACCGGATTGGTTTGTTGGTTTTGATGTTTTTGATAAAAAGAGTTATAGATTTTTGTCTGTTAAAAACAGAAATCAGATTATGAAGCAGATAGGCATTTGTTTTGTGCCTGCGCTTGGGCAGGGCATATTTAAAATAGAACAGTTAAAAGGTTTTTTTGGAAAATCACAGTATAGCAGCAGTTACTGTGAGGGTATTTATTTAAGGCAGGATGAAGGAGAGTTCTTAAAATACAGAGCAAAGCTTGTACGGGAGGATTTTCAGCAGAGAATAGAGGAACATTGGTCAAAAAAACAAATAAGGCATAATAAAATCTGCTATCATAATTTCCCAAAAACCAGCCTTGACGCTGCTTCCTTTCACGAAGTATAATAAGCAGGTGAAAAAAGCCAGAAAAGAGATAAAGGCAGGACGCAATTGAGCGTCAAGGAGGAATATGAGAAGAAGAAAGACAAAAATTATCTGTACCTTAGGCCCGGCCTCCGAGTCGGAGCAGATGATCCGGGAGCTGATGCTGGCCGGAATGAATGTGGCAAGACTGAACTTTTCCCACGGAACATACGAGGAGCAGAAAGGGAAAATTGAACTGGTAAAAAAGGTACGGGAGGAGTTAAAGCTTCCCGTTGCGCTGCTCTTAGACACCAAGGGGCCGGAGATCCGCACCCGTGACGTGGAGGGCGGAAAGATAGAGCTGAAAAAGGGGCAGAGCTTTGTGCTGACCACCGAAGAGGTTCTGGGAAATGAGGGCATTGTGTCCATTACCTACCGGGATCTGGTAAAGGACGTGAAGGAAGGAGATGCGATTCTCATTGACGACGGCCTGATAGAGCTTGAAGTCAATCAGGTGACGGAAAAAGACATTTACTGTACCGTAATGAACGGCGGTTTCATTTCCAATAAAAAGGGAATCAACGTACCCGGCGTCAATCTGAATATGCCCTTTATCAGTGAAAAAGACTATGACGATATTATATTCGGAATTGAGGAGGGCTTTGACTTTATCGCGGCTTCCTTTACCAGAAGCGGAGAGGATATTCTGGAAATTCGGAAAATCCTGGATGAGAAGAGCTGCGATCACATCAAGATCATAGCCAAGATTGAAAACCTCCAGGGCGTGGAAAACATTGACGAGATTTTGCGCGTATCTGACGGAATTATGATTGCCAGAGGCGATATGGGTGTGGAAATTCCCTTGGAAGAGGTGCCGGTCATCCAGAAAAAGCTGATTTTAAAGAGTCTGGAGATTGGAAAACCGGTGATTACGGCCACCCAGATGCTGGATTCTATGATGAAGAATCCGCGGCCTACACGGGCGGAGACCAGCGACGTGTCCAACGCCATTTACCAGGGGACAGGGGCAATTATGCTTTCTGGCGAGACGGCCTCCGGCCAGTATCCGGTGGAGGCGGTTAAGACGATGGATCGGATCGCCGTTCGAACCGAGGAAGACATTGATTATGATTACCGCTTCAAACGTCGGAGCATTATGGATAAGCCTGATATCACCAACGCCGTGTCACACGCCACCTGTACCACGGCGGCGGATCTGAAGGCGGCGGCCATTATTACCGTGTCAAAATCAGGCAGAACGGTGGGTATGATTTCCCGTTACCGTCCAAGCTGCACGATCATCGGCTGTTGTATGGATGATTATGTGTGCCGCCAGCTCAACCTCTACTGGGGCGTGGAGCCTCTGCTTCTGGAGCGTGAGGACAATGCGGAGACATTGTTTAACCGGGCGGTGGAGGCTGCCGAGCATGCCGGACTGGTATCAAGAGGCGACTTGACCGTATTGACGGCAGGCGTTCCTCTTGGCATTACCGGAACCACCAATCTGATTAAGGTGCAGGTGGCAGGCCGGATTCTTGTTACCGGACAGGGAATTACCCGGAAAAAAGCATGCGGCCCCTTGTGTGTGGCAAGAGATGCGGAAGAATTGAAGAAAAATTACCATGCCGGAGATATTATCGTGGTGCCGGAGACCACCAATGAGATGATGCCGGAGCTTAAGACGGCCCTGGCTCTTGTAACCGAAAAAGAGGGCGGCAATTCCCACGGGGCTATTGTGGGATTGACGCTGGATATTCCGGTGATTGTGGGGGCGGAAAATGCGGTAGATATCCTAAAAAGCGGAGCCGTGGTTTCCGTGGACGCAGAGACAGGCGCCGTGTCAAGCAACCGGTAAAAAGATAATCGATATTTCAGGAGAATTATGGAGGGTAAGCAATGGAGTGCCCGTTTTGCAAGGCAGAGATGATAAAGGGGTATCTACAGTGCGGCACAGCTCTTTGGAGTACCAAAAAGCATAAGGTGAGCATACTTCCGGGCAAGAATGAACAGTATGCCTTTCGTGTGAAACTGCCAATGGTATCTGGCAACTATATAGAGAGCGACTGCTGCCCCAAGTGCAAACGGCTCATCATAGATACCTCGGCATATGAAAACAACTTAGAGTAGTGCCGAGGATACGGAACTGAAATAAAACTGGAATAGGAGAAAATTCATGGCGGAAATGACACCCATGATGCAGCAGTACCTAAAGACAAAGGAGCAGTACAAGGACTGTATCTTATTTTATCGCCTGGGCGATTTTTACGAAATGTTTTTTGACGATGCGCTCACCGTGTCGAAGGAGTTGGAACTGACCCTCACCGGAAAGAGCTGCGGCCTTGAGGAACGCGCACCTATGTGCGGCGTTCCTTATCATGCTGTGGAGGGATATCTGAACCGTCTGGTATCCAAGGGCTATAAGGTAGCCATCTGTGAGCAGGTGGAGGATCCAAAGACAGCCAAGGGCCTGGTAGCCCGGGATGTGGTGCGGATCGTAACCCCAGGCACCAACCTGAATACAGCGGACGAGACGAAAAACAATTACCTTATGTGCATCGTCTACCTTTCCGACCGCTATGGTATCTCCACAGCAGATATCACCACCGGGGACTATTTTGTCACTGAGGTGGATTCCGAGCGGAAGCTTTTAGACGAGATCAACAAATTCACCCCTTCGGAAATTGTGTGCAACGAGGCGTTTACCATGAGCGGCGCAGACTTGGACGACCTTAAGTTCCGCCTGAACATCGCTTTGTACCCATTGGAGGCTTGGTATTTTGACGATGAGCTGTGCAGGCGCACGCTTCTGGATCACTTTGGAGTGTCGGATCTTGCAGGGCTGGGCTTAAGGGACTTAAGCTGCGGCACCATTGCGGCTGGAACCCTTCTCAAATATCTCTACGAAACCCAGAAGAATTCCCTGTCCCACATGACGCGCCTGCAGCCCTACACCATCGGAAAATACATGATTATCGACAGCTCCAGCCGCAGAAACCTGGAGCTGGTGGAAACCTTAAGGGAAAAGCAGAAGAGGGGTTCCCTCCTGTGGGTTCTTGACAAAACCAAGACGGCCATGGGAGCCAGAACCCTGCGTACTATGGTGGAACAGCCTCTGATTGACCGGGGAGAGATTGAGAGCCGCCATGAGGCCATTGCGGAGCTGAATGCCCATGTGATTACCAGGGAGGAGCTTCGGGAGTATCTGAATCCCATCTACGATCTGGAGCGCCTCATCGGCCGCATCAGCTACCAGACGGCAAATCCCAGAGATTTGACGGCATTTTGCTCATCTCTGGAAATGCTGCCTCATATTAAAACACTGATGGAGGATTTTCAGTCTCCGCTTCTTCGGACTCTCTGGGAAGAACTGGATGAGCTGTCGGATCTTCAGGCGCTGATAGCCCGGACGATCCGGGAGGATCCGCCCATTTCCGTCCGGGACGGCGACATTATCCGGGACGGCTGCAATGAGGATGTGGACCGCTACCGGAAGGCCAAGACAGAGGGCAAAAGCTGGCTGGCCAAGGTGGAGGCCGATGAACGGGAAAAGACCGGCATCAAGAATCTGAAAATCAAATTCAACAAGGTATTCGGTTATTACCTGGAGGTAACCAACTCCTACAAAGACATGGTTCCCGATTACTATATGCGCAAGCAGACCTTGACCAATGCGGAGCGTTATATTACGCCGGAGCTTAAGGAGCTGGAGGATACCATCCTGGGAGCGGAGGAAAAGCTTACCGCCCTGGAATACAGCCTCTTTGTGGAGCTTCGGGAAGCAATCGCCTCCCAGGTTCTTCGGATTCAGAGGACGGCAAAGGCCGTGGCCCAGATAGATGTGTTCGCTTCCCTTGCTTTTGTGGCGGAGCGCAACGGCTTTGTGCGCCCGAAGATGAATGACAAGGGCATCATTGACATCAAGGGCGGCCGCCATCCGGTGGTGGAGAAAATGATTGAGCATGATATGTTCATTCCCAACGATACATACCTGGACAACGGCAGCAGGCGGATTTCCGTTATCACAGGGCCCAATATGGCCGGAAAATCTACTTATATGCGCCAGACGGCCCTCATTGTACTGATGGCCCAGATTGGCAGCTTTATTCCGGCACAAAGCGGGAAGATTGGCATTGTAGATCGGATTTTTACCCGTGTGGGAGCCTCGGATGATTTGGCCTCCGGCCAGAGTACCTTTATGGTGGAAATGACTGAGGTCGCCAATATTCTGCGGAATGCCACAGCCGGCAGCCTTTTGATCCTGGATGAGATTGGCCGGGGAACCAGTACCTTTGACGGGCTGGCCATTGCCTGGGCAGTGATTGAGTATATCAGCAATCCTCGTATCCTGGGAGCAAAGACCTTGTTTGCCACCCACTATCACGAGCTGACGGAGCTTGAGGGCTCCCTGGCCGGGGTGAACAATTACTGCATTGCCGTAAAGGAAAAGGGCGATGATATTGTGTTCCTGCGGAAAATCGTGAAGGGAGGAGCAGACAAAAGCTACGGCATCCAGGTGGCGAAGCTGGCCGGCGTGCCGGATCCGGTGATTGCCCGGGCCAAGGAGCTGGCGGAGGAACTGGCGCAGGCGGATATTTCCCTAAAGCCCAAGGCAGTTCCCGTAGAAATGGAGATGGAGATGGAGCAGATATCTCTCTTTGATACCGTGAAGGACGACGATATCATCACAGAGCTCCGGGAGATGGATCTGAGCAATATAACGCCGCTGGACGCACTCAACATCATGTACCGGCTGCAGAATAAGATTAAGAATCGGTGGTAAGGGATTCTTATAGAAGTTTCAAAAGAAGAATACGTCAGGGAGCAAAAACAGATATGGGAAAAATAGCAGTGCTGGATCAGCAGACCATCGATAAAATCGCAGCAGGAGAAGTCATTGAGCGGCCTTCCTCCGTGGTAAAGGAGCTTGTGGAGAATGCCATCGACGCAGGCGCTACCGCTGTGGCCGTGGAGATCCGGGACGGAGGAATCTCATTTTTAAGGGTCACGGACAATGGAAGCGGTATTGAAAAGGAGCAGGTGCCTACGGCCTTTCTGCGCCATGCTACCAGTAAAATAACGCGGGTGGAGGATTTGTTTGAAGTTTCTTCCCTGGGCTTTCGGGGGGAAGCTCTTTCCAGCATTGCAGCCATTGCTATGGTGGAGCTGATTACAAAGACCCGGGATGCAGACGCAGGCGTCCGTTACTGCATTGAGGGCGGCGTGGAAAAGAAGCTGGAGGAGACGGCTGCGCCGGAGGGAACCACCTTTCTGGTACGCAGTCTTTTTTACAATACCCCGGCGAGAAGAAAATTTCTCAAAACCCCTATGACGGAAGCCGGTTACATCAGCGATCTCATGGAGCGGATGGCATTGTCCCACCCGGAGATTTCCTTTCAGTTTATCAACAATGGACAGACAAAGCTTCATACTTCCGGCAATCACAATCTGAAGGATGTGATTTACCATATTTACGGCAGGGATGTGGCGGCAAATGTAGTGGAGATAGACGAGGCTGCAGGCCCGGCACGGATCACGGGTTATATCGGAAAACCAGTGATTTCCAGAGGAAATAGAGGGTATGAGACGTATTTTATCAATGGGAGATATATTAAAAGCTCCCTGATTGCCAAGGGAATTGAGGACGCTTACCGTACTTTTATGATGCAGCATAAATATCCCTTCACGGTGCTTCACATTGCTATGGACGGGGAGCTTCTGGATGTGAATGTGCACCCTACCAAGATGGAGCTGCGCTTTTCCAACCAGGAGGAGCTGTACCGCCTGATTCAAAAGACGGTCCGGGAGGGGCTGACCCGGCAGGAATTAATCCCCCAGGTAAGGCTGACGGAGGAAGCCAAAGAGAAGAAAACTGCTTCTGTCCCGGAAGCCAAAGCAGAACAGCCGAAAAAGCAGGCGGAAGACAGGCCGAAGCTTCCGGAAGAGAGGCCGAAGCAGGCGGAAGACAGGTCAAAGCTTCCGGAAGAGAGACCGAAGCTTCCGGAAGACAGGTCAAAGCTTCCAGAAGAGAGACCGAAGCAGCCGGAAGAGAGGCCAAAGCCGCCGCAGGAACGCAATCTGGAATATTTTCTTTCGCAGATGCGCCATCGTGTGACGAAAGAGTTCCAGGAAAAGGAGGAGCAGAAAACTGCCCGGACAGAGGCAGAACAGAAACTATATTCCAATGAGGAATTAGAAGCATTGGCAGGCACCGAAGTGGTAAGGGAAAGGGGAATCTATGGCGCAGCAGAGCAGCCGGAAAAAGAGACGGCCAATGCAGAGCAGCCGCCTTCCTTACAGGCATCCAGGCATAAAAAGGATGAAAAACAGGAAGCAGATTTAAAAGCGGAACCGGAACAATTGGAGCTTTTCGATCATAAGCTTCTGAACCCCGAGACCAAATCCGAAATACAAATCATCGGCCAGCTCTTCGAAACCTACTGGCTGGTGCAGTTTGAAGATAAATTCTACATGATTGATCAGCATGCGGCCCACGAAAAGGTTCTCTACGAGCGCACCGTCAAAAGTCTGGAAAACAAAGAGGTAACCTCCCAGATGGTCAGTCCTCCCTTGATTTTAACCTTAACCATGCAGGAAGCGGGAAGGCTGGAGGAATATCTGGACTATTTTACAGAGATGGGCTTTGAGATAGCTCCTTTTGGAGGCAGAGAGTACGCAGTCAGCGCAGTGCCGGGGAATCTCTTTGGAATTGCGGAAAAGGAGCTGTTTCTGGAGCTGCTTGACGGCCTGGACGGCATAGGAGGCAAGGATTCCAGGCTTGTTTTGGAAAAGATTGCTTCCATGTCCTGCAAAGGGGCGGTAAAGGGCAGCCAGCGCCTCTCTGCGGCGGAAGCCAAGGCTCTGATTGAAGAGCTTCTGCACCTTGAGAATCCCTACAACTGCCCCCACGGACGCCCCACCATCATTTCCATGACAAAGCAGGAAATAGAAAAGAAATTTAAAAGGATTGTGTAAATGAAAAAGATAAAAACCACCAACTGCGAATGCTGCGGAAACTATGTGTACGATGATGATTACGGCTATTACGTGTGCGAGATGGATCTGGACGAGGATGAAATGCGCCTTTTTATACAGGGAGACTTTCAAAGCTGTCCCTATTTCCAATACGGGGATGAATACCGGATTGTGCGTCATCAGATGTAGAGCTGTTTCTACATCTCGTTCTGGTACTTTTCTATATAACAGAAGTCCAGGATATACGCCAGTACAAACACTCCCATAAGAGCCAGAGTCATCCACAGGTATCCCTGTACAAGAAAGTTAATCCAGGCAAGGGCAGCAACAACCCAGCGGCTGATGTCGCTTGTTCTGGCCTTGGCCCGGCTGCGGATTTGGGTATTGCGCTCGTCGTGAAACTCGATCTCCTCCTGGCGGACTGCCCAGGGAAACTCCTTTTCACGGGATAAGCGCTGAAGCTTGCCTAAGCATAGGGGAAAGAGCAAGGCTCCCGCCCCGATGCAGCTTCCGCTTATTATACGCTGGTTATCCGGGCCGGCAGTGATTCCGGCGAATTGCAGGATGAGCCCGGCTGTAACGCCCAGAATGAGTAAGGTTTTTTTCTTCTTTTCGTTCATATTTTATCCTCCTCATAGATAAAAATGTCTTCAATTGACATCCCAAAGTAACGGGCAATCCGGAAGGCCAATAGAATGGAAGGATTATACCGTCCGTTTTCCAGTGAGCCGATGGTCTGTCTGGATACTTCCAGGGAGGCGGCCAGCTCCTCCTGGGTGACACCGCGTTCCTTTCGGATTTCTTCCAAACGATTTTTCAAAGGAAGGTTCCTCCTATTCCAGTTCCGTAATATTCCTCAAAACATGTGCGGCGGCTGTTGGCTTTTGGTTTGATGGAAAGTTAACTTTACATTATCACTATACAATGTTTTCCCTGAAATGTCAAGTTAACTTTCCATTGCGAGCATTGAGAAAAGCCGTGAAATGCTATAGAAAAATTTCTTGCATTTTCCATTATGACATGATATAATAATCTGCGTTGTGATAAAAAAGAGATGGTCCGCTGCTATAATACATTGGAAAAGAGAAGCCAGATATGGCAGGAAGCAGATACGTGCCGGCCTCCGGTGCGGCTTCACGCACTTGGGAATTATGGTAAGAACATCCGGAATTCAGAAGGAGGAAGCAACGAATGAACGAGATTATTAAGAATATCGAGGCTGCGCAGCTTAAGGCAGAGCCGCCCAAGTTCCGTGTGGGCGATACCGTTAAGGTGTACGGTAAGATCAAAGAGGGTAACCGTGAGAGAATCCAGGTTTTTGAGGGAATCGTTCTGAAAAAGCAGGGCGGCGGAGCCAGAGAGACCTTTACCGTAAGAAAGAATTCCAACGGCGTAGGCGTTGAGAAGACATGGCCTTTACATTCCCCCAACGTAGAGAAGGTGGAAGTAGTACGCCGCGGAAAAGTAAGACGTGCGAAGCTGACTTACTTAAGAGGACGTGTAGGCAAGCGCGCGAAGGTAAAAGAATTGGTAAAGTAATGGATTGATGAAAGCAGGGGGGACGACGCAAAATGGAGTACTTATATTTTGCGGCGGCCCTCTTTTCATTCTTTTTGCGTTTTTTTACATCCTGCCTTCAAAAGGAATGCACGGATGCAGAAAGGAGACTGCAAAAAGAAAATAAAATGTAAGGTATCTGACAGTGTAAGGAGAGATCCATGGCAGGTTTGAACTTCCGGCGGCGGAAAAAACGGATTAATATGGCGGTACTTCGGGAAGCCGTAATCTGGATAGGCGAGGCAGTGCTGGCCTTTGGTTTTGCCTGCATACTGGTCAGCTTTTTCGGCTCTGCCTTAAGCAATGTAGGACAGTCTATGGAGCCGGCCATATACAGCGGAGATCAGGTTCTGGTCAACCGGCTGGTTTACCGTGTGAAGGCTCCGGATTACGGAGACCTGGTTGTTTTTAAGCCAAACGGCAATGAGAATGCCCACTACCACATCAAGCGCGTTGTGGGAGTGCCGGGAGATACGGTGACCATTGAAAGCGGCCGGGTTTTTATTGACGGAGAGCTGCTTAAGGAGGAGATTCTCACAGAGGGTATGCATGACCCAGGCGTGGCCGCCGGGCCGGTGGAGCTTGGCGAGGATGAATTTTTTGTTCTGGGAGACAACCGGAACAACAGCGAGGACAGCAGAAGCGCAGACATCGGCAATGTGCGCCGCGAGGACATTATGGGAATGGCCTGGTTCAACATAACGCCGGGCGAGCGTTTCGGATGGCTGCCTTAATGGGAACTGGAATCAGCAGTATCCTGCACAGTGCCAGAAGGATTTACGGACACATGTACCTGTGGCCGGAAATTCTTCTCATAGGGGGTACTGTGCAGGATATTGCGGAACTCAAATAAGGAAGACAGTATGAATGTACAATGGTATCCAGGTCATATGACCAAGGCAAAGCGGATGATGCAGGAGAATATCAAGCTGGTG
This sequence comes from Candidatus Merdisoma sp. JLR.KK011, assembly GCF_036941125.1. NCBI lineage: Bacteria > Bacillati > Bacillota > Clostridia > Lachnospirales > Lachnospiraceae > Candidatus Merdisoma > Candidatus Merdisoma sp. JLR.KK011. The sequence continues at coordinate 740,460 of NZ_JAYWSZ010000003.1, forward strand.
GATCTGATCCTGGAGCTTGTAGATGCAAGAGTGCCCTTCAGCAGCCGCAACCCCGACATTGACGAGATGGGCCGTCAGAAGGCCCGGATCATATTATTGAATAAATGCGATCTGGCAGATGAAAGAAAGACAGCTCTGTGGAGCGGGCATTTCAAGGAACAGGGCTGCCAGGTGGTTCTGGTCAATTCCAGAAGCGGTTCTGGGCTGAAATCCATTCATGGAGCAGTTCAGGAGGCTTGCAAGGAGAAGATTGAGAGAGACCGGAAGCGTGGAATTCTGAACAGGCCCATCCGGGCAATGGTGGCAGGCATCCCCAACGTGGGCAAGTCCACTTTTATCAACAGCTTTGCGGGAAAAGCCTGCACCAAGACAGGCAATAAGCCGGGCGTTACCAGAGGGGCCCAGTGGGTCAGGCTGAATAAACAGGTGGAGCTTCTGGATACGCCGGGGATTCTGTGGCCCAGATTTGAGGATCCCAGGGCCGGCGTGCGCCTTGCCATGATTGGTTCCGTAAAGGATGAGGTGCTTAATACAGAAGAGCTGGCTCTGGAGCTTCTGCAGTTTCTGCACACCGAGTATCCGGGGGTTCTTGCCCAGAGATACGGCATCCATGAGACAGAAGACGCCTTTGCTGCGCTTTTGGGGATAGCAGAGAGCCGGGGCTGCCTCTTAAAGGGAGGACAGCCGGATCTTCAGAAGGCTGTAGGAATTGTATTGGAAGAGTTCCGCAGCGGAAGGCTGGGAAGATTTACCCTTGAAATTCCAGAAAAAGAGAACTAAAATAATTCTAAAGCTGATTGTGAGGGTTGGATATGGGGAGAAAAGGGAAAGCAACAGAAGATGATTTTATTGGCGAAGGGGATCAGGAACAGGAAAAAAGTCCCCTGAGAGAACTGGTTGGAATGATTCTTTACATAGGCGTGGTGCTGGTCATTACCTTTCTGATTATCACCTTTGTAGGCCAGCGGACCCATGTAAGCGGCGAATCCATGAAGAACACTCTGGATCACGGGGATCAGCTCATCGTGGATAAGATTACCTACCGTTTTCAGAAGCCCCTCCGTTATGACATTATTGTATTTCCTTATAAATATGAGGAAAATACCTACTATATTAAGCGGATCATCGGCCTGCCCGGGGAGACGGTGCAGATTGCTGACGGCGAGATTTATATCAATGGGGAGGTTTTGCGGGAAACCTATGGCCGTGAAGTGATTCGGGATCCAGGCACGGCGGCAGAGCCCGTGACCCTGAAGGAGGACGAGTACTTTGTCCTGGGGGATAATCGGAATGCCAGCTCAGACAGCCGGGAGCCCAGCGTCGGCGTGATTCACAGGGAGGACATTGTGGGGCGCGCCTGGATTCGGATCTGGCCTTTGAATAAGGCCGGGATTCTGAAGCATCAGTAAACGGCAGGCTTACAGTACAGGAGAGAAGCATGACAAAGGCAGAGCTTTTAAGAGAGCAGAAACGGCAGGAAAGATTAAAGGCAGAGAGGGAACGTCTGGAGACCATGAAGGAGTATGAATACCGGTACATGGACAGAGGAATGCTCTGCGGCATTGACGAGGTAGGAAGAGGGCCCCTGGCCGGCCCTGTGGTGGCCGGAGCCGTGATTCTTCCGAAGGACTGTGAGATACTCTATCTGAATGATTCCAAGAAGCTTACCGAAAAAAGGCGGGAGCTTCTCTATGATGAGATTATGGAAAAGGCCCTTGCCGTAAGCCTCGGGGTTGTGGGGCCGGAGCGGATTGACGAGATCAATATTCTGCAGGCGACCTATGAGGCCATGCGGATAGCCGTTGCCGGCTTGAAGGTGCGCCCGGATCTGCTTTTGAATGACGCCGTGACGATCCCCCAGGTTGAGATTCCCCAGGTTCCGATTGTGAAAGGAGACGCGAAAAGTGTATCCATTGCAGCGGCAAGCGTCATTGCCAAGGTAACCAGGGATCGGATGATGGCGGAATATGAAAATATATATCCAGGGTATGGATTTGCTTCCAATAAGGGGTACGGAGCTGCAAAACATATTGCCGCCTTAAAGGAGCTTGGACCCTGCAAGATCCACCGGAGAAGCTTTATTAAAAATTTTGTGCCTGAGAATTCCGTAATCGAAAGCTGTCCATAAAAGCCGCAGATAAGGCATTGTCTAAGAAAGGAAACAAAATGGAAAACAGCCGGAGCGTAGGAGCCCAGCAGGAGGAAAAAGCGGCAGAATATCTGGAAAGCCAGGGGTATCAGATATTGGAGCGGAATTTCCGTTGTAAGGCCGGGGAGATTGATCTGATTGCAGAGGAGGCAGGCTGCCTGGTTTTTCTGGAAGTCAAATACAGGAAAAGCAGCCGGTACGGTATGCCGGCAGAGGCGGTGACGCCGGCCAAACAGAGAAGAATCTGCCGGACAGCGGATTTTTACCGAATGTCCCGGCGTATTCCCGAAAACAGGGGATTCCGTTTTGACGTCGTGTCGATTTTGGGAGACGAGATACAGGTATATAGCAATGCATTTCCTTATCAATGACCAATGGTATAGGGAATGGCAGAATCAAAAACGAAGACAGGAGAATCAAATGGAGTTTGTGCGAAAAAACAAAGGGGCGGCAATGAAGGTTGTGGAACGTGAAGGCGTTCCTTTTCTTGTATTTCCGGGTCTTGATGAAACAGAGGCGGTGATCCACGGATTTTCCACCCGTATGGGCGGTGTGAGCGAGGGAATGTTCTCTTCTATGAATCTAAGCTTTGCCAGGGGAGACGAGGAAGGGCGTGTTAGGGAGAATTTTGCCCGTCTTGGCAGGGCTATGGGATTTGACTGCCGGAATCTGGTATTCTCGGATCAGACTCATACCAGCAATGTCCGCGTGGTCACGGAGGCGGATCGGGGAAAGGGTTTTGTCAGGGAGAAAGACTATAGAGATGTGGACGGACTGGTGACCAATGTGCCGGGGCTGGTTCTTGCCGCCTTTTACGCCGACTGTGTGCCGCTGTTTCTGGTGGATCCGGTTCACAGAGCCGTCGGGCTGTCCCATTCCGGATGGAAGGGGACTGTGGGGAAGATTGGGAAACGCACTGTGGAGCTTATGAAAGAGCAGTACGGAACCCGGCCGGAGGATCTGACAGCGGCCATCGGCCCTTCTATCTGCCAGGACTGTTATGAGGTCAGCGAGGATGTGATCGGGCAGTTTCAGGAGGCCTTTGAGAAGACTTATTGGAAGGAAATTTTTTACGAGAAGCCGGATGGAAAATACCAGCTCAATCTCTGGCGTGCCAATGAACTGATTTTCCGGGAGGCAGGACTTCTTCCGGAGCGGATTCTCACTACGGATCTCTGTACCTGCTGTAATGCAAAGCTTTTATTCAGCCATCGGGCTTCCAAGGGAAAACGAGGGAACCTGGGAGCGTTTCTGATGCTGAAAGAATGAGGGAAAAAGTGAGAGGGGCTGTCTGGAAATATGACATCAGACGTTTCTGGTATCATATTTCCAGACAGCCCCCATTTTGTTTTCAAGCCTCTTTTAAGGGCTGATAAACCTGATTCTCCCTCCGCCATTCGGTTGGAGGAATTCCAAATACATTTTTAAAGGCTCTGGAAAAATGAAGCTGATTGGGATAGCCTACCAGTTTTCCGATCTCTCCTACCGTTGTCTCGGAAAATTTGAGAAGCTCTGCCGCCCGGTTCATCCGGTAATAAATGAGGAACTGCTGGGGCGTCTTGTTGAGCTCGTCCCGGAAAATCTTGCCCAGATAGCTTCGGTTCAGATTGCAGAATATAGCAATATCCTCCACTGTAATGGGATGGCTGTAGTTCTGCTCGATAAAGCTGATGGCCTCCCGGATATAGAAGTCCTTGAGCTTGCCGGCGGAAAATTCCTTCCGGTTAAAGGAGGATTGGATCAGCAGGTCGAGAAAGAGGTAGAGATGTCCAATCTGATAGAGAGAAGAGTGCTCTTTGCCGTGGACAATGTTGAGCAGCTCTTCTTTCATGCCGCCCCGCAGATCCTGGCTGGCGCTCCGATAGATGGGGGAGCGCTCTGTCAGGCCGGCGGTTTCCAGAAATTCTTTTACCCGCAGTCCGTCAAATTCCACCCAGGCGTATTCCCAGGGGTCTTCCTTGTCTGCTATGTAAGTGTTTACCAGCTCCGGACAGATGAGAAAACCCTGGTGAGGCTTTAGATTGTAAATGTGGGTCTGGCCGTGATCGTCCGTGTGATGCAGGACGCCTTTGCCTTTGATGATGTAGTGAAATAAATAGTGATTCCGTGAAGCGGGGCCGTAGGAATGGGCCGGTTCACACTGCTCCCAGCCGTACTGGTAGAGCGTAAGATCCATGTAGCGTTCGTTGGGAAAGATGTTAAACAAGTGATTACTCATGGTGCCTCCTTTTAAGTAAAAGTACTTTTGCTAGGGTATTGCATCAATTGTGAAACATTTCTAACTTAATGAAATTGCTTATGGTGAATCAATATTCTTATTTGATGTAGATTTTTTTGAGGGGCTGACGCAAAATAAGACAGCTGCCATTTCTATATGGCGTTCGGATGGAGCTTGTACAGGCTGTCTGCTCTGAACGGACATTGCCCGGGACACTTTTGAAGGTATTACGGTTTTGGGGTACAGCCTGTTTAGATCAGACAATCTATTCAGAACAGACAACCTGTGCGCGGACAGCCGAAGGTTTGATATCGGAAACGGCCGCTGCCTTATTTTGCGTCAGCCCCTGGCTATATGCCAAAATTTTACCACATTATACTTTATTTGTACAGATCTAGCATTTTGGTATATAAATATAAAATCTATGCTATTTACCATGATTCTGTGGAAATGTTATAATTTTTACGATATTTAGGGTATAATTATCCAATATACCCAATTTTGTTCCAGCACCTGGCCAGGGTGGAATTGTTTTATTCACTATTTCTAAGCCGGATACAGGCAAAAATTGATGGAAAAAGCTGAAAATCCGGTGGAATATGTCCATATTAAGGAGGGAAACTTGTGAAGAACATGAAGAAATTACTTGCAGCTCTTCTGGTCGTGGTATTGGCTTTAGGATTAGCTGCGTGTGGGAAAGCCTCCGACGGCAAAACCCATCTGACGTTCCAGATCTGGGACGTCAATCAGAGGGATGGAATGCAGGCCGTTTGCGACGCTTATACCGCAAAGAACCCGGATGTGGTAATTGAAGTTCAGGTTACGAGCTGGGGCGAGTACTGGACCAAGCTGGAGGCAGCGGCTATCAGTAATCAGATGCCGGACGTGTTCTGGATGCATACCAACGAGATTTTAAAGTATGCGGACTACGGCATGATTGCGGATCTGACGGATCTTTATAACGATGAAGATCCCGACTATTACAAGAATCATTTTTCAGAAATCTCTCTGGCAAATATCCAGGGAAGCGACGGCAGATATTACGGAATACCAAAGGACAAGGATACGGTCTGTCTGGTATACAACAAAGAAATGTTTGACGCCGCAGGCGTGTCTTATCCCGATGAAACCTGGACCTGGGACGACCTGACAGCAGCTTCCCAGCAGATTTATGACACCACCGGCAAGTACGGCTACATGGCTTACGGAGACGATCAGCTTGGATACTGGAACTTCGTATATCAAAAGGGCGGATACATACTGACCGAGGATAAGACAAAGGGCGGCTTTGACAATCCGGCTACCCGGGAAGCGATGGAGTTCTACATCAATCTTCAGCAGGAAAACTGGTGCCCGGATCAGAACTACTTTGCGGAGACTTCTCCCGGAACAGCCTTCTTCTCCGAGCAGGGTTCGATGTTCTTAGAAGGAAACTGGAACCTTCTCTCCGAGATGCAGAATTATCCGGAGATGCAGGGGAAATGGGATGTGGCAGTACTGCCCATGTGCCCGGATCCGGCAGAGGGCGACGGAAAAGCCACGATTTCCAACGGTCTGTGCTATGCAACCGGCGCCAAGGGAAAGAACCTTGAGATTGTAAAGGATGTTCTTAAGTTCTTCGGTTCCGAGGAGGGACAGCGTGTCCAGGGTGAATCCGGTGCGGCGATTCCGGCTTACATCGGTCTTGAGGATACCTGGGTAAAGGTATTTGACCAGTTTGACTATAAATTAGACGTACAGAAATGTGTAGATATGTTTGACTACGGCGTACAGAGCGTGAACAATGCTTCCCGTTCCGTATGGAAGCCGAAGGTACAGGATGAGCTTCTTCGGATTTACTCCGGAAAATCTACACTGGAGGACGGACTGAATAACATCCAGACTTTCATTGATACGGCAGAAGCAGAGTAGAGGGGAGGTTTATACATGGCAAATAACAGCAAGGCGGGTAAGTTCGCCAAGACCGAAGGCATGTGGGGCTATATCATGGTAGCGCCTACCATCATCGGCTTGATTGTACTGAATCTTTACCCGTTTATTGATACCTTAAAATTGAGCTTTACAAAGACAAAGCCCTTTGGCTTTTATGAGTTTAACGGTTTGACCAACTATATCACCATGTTCACCAATGCGGATTTCTGGAGGGCGAATTTAAATACCATTTATTTCTGCCTCCTGACCGTGCCTCTTGGCATTTTTCTGGCGCTGGTGGTTGCGGTTATGCTGAACACGAAGATTAAGGGAAGAACGGCTTTTCGTGCCATCTTCTTCCTGCCCATGGTTGTAGCTCCGGCGGCGGTTGCTATGGTGTGGAAGTGGATGTTCAACACCGAGTACGGTATCATCAATACCCTTCTGGGGAACAACGTAAACTGGATTACCAATCCCAACGTGGTTATGGTGACCTGTGCTATCGTGGCAATCTGGAGCGCCATCGGCTACGATGCGGTGCTTCTTCTGTCGGGACTGCAGAATATATCCAAGTCCTACTATGAGGCGGCAAGCCTTGACGGAGCAACCAAGATTCAGCAGTTCTTCCACATTACGCTGCCTATGGTTTCTCCTACTCTGTTCGTAGTTATGATTATGCGTTTGATGTCCTCCCTGAAGGTATACGACTTGATTTACATGATGGTTGAGGAGTCAAACCCGGCACTGACAAGCGCCCAGTCTCTGATGTTCCTGTTCTACCGCGAGTCCTTTGTAGCCGGCAATAAGGGCTACGGCTCCGCAGTGGTGATCTGGACCGTTCTTCTCATCGGTATTGTAACGGCCTTCCAGTTCTGGGGACAGAAGAAATGGGTGAACTACGAAGTATAGGAGGTGGAGAAGTATGAAATCCAATTCATTAGAGAGAAATCAAAAGCTTCGGACAGCAGGCACATATTTGTTTTTCATCATTGGGTCCATCGTTATGATCTTCCCCTTTATCTGGATGCTTCTGACCAGCTTTAAGACAGTAGCCGAGAGTATGCAGATTCCGCCGGATTTCTTCCCGGCACAGTGGATCATTGATAACTTTAAGGACGCTATGGCAAGCCTTCCCTTCGGAGCCCTTTACAAGAACACCATTCTGCTGATTTTCTGGCGAGTGGTCTGTGCGGTGGCATTCAGTTCCATGGCCGGCTATGCATTTGCAAAGCTGAACTTTAAGGGAAAGAATTTCCTCTTCTCCCTGGTTCTGGTGCAGATGATGCTTCCTTCCCAGATTTTCATTACGCCCCAGTATCAGATGCTGGCAAAGATGGGACTGACCAATACGATTTTTGCTCTGGTATTCCCCGGATTGGTGAGCGCCTTTGGTACGTTCTTCCTGCGCCAGGCTTATATGGGAATCCCGGATGAGATTTCCGAGGCGGCTTATCTGGACGGCTGCAATCAGTGGCAGACCTTTGTGAAGGTTATGGTGCCCCTGACAACATCCTCTATGGCGGCTCTTGCGGTATTTACCGCTGTGTTTGCCTACGGAGATCTGATGTGGCCCCTGATTGCCAACACAGATTTGAAGATGATGACCCTGTCCTCTGGTCTTGCTACCTTACGAGGTCAGTTTAATACGAACTTCCCGGTTATGATGGCCGGCTCCCTTTTAGCCATGATTCCCATGGTGGTACTGTATCTGTTCTTCCAGAAGCAGTTTATCGAGGGCGTTGCAATGACGGGAGGAAAATAAGTCCAGGGCAGATTATTTTACTTACGGTGGAGGACTACATAGATGTCAGTCAGATATATAGAAAGCAAAAAAACATTTCTGTTGCAGACAAAGAACAGCACTTACCAGATGAAGGTAAGCGATTATGGATATCTTTTGCATTTATATTATGGAGAGCGGCTGGAGGATGAGGATTTAAGTTATCTGATTCAGCTCCAGGACAGAGGCTTTTCTCCCAATCCCAACGAGGCGGGAAATGACCGTACATTCTCACTGGATTTTCTACCGCAGGAGTTTTCGAGCGATGGAAGCTGCGATTATCGATTGAGCAGCATTGAAGTAAAAAACGGGGACGGAAGCTATGCCTTTGTGGGAAAGGCTGCTAAGCATGAGATTTATGCCGGCAAGTATTCCCTGGAGGGCCTTCCCTCCCTGTGGGCGGCAGATCAGGATCGGGTGGACACCTTGGAAATCTGGCTTACGGATCCGGCTACGCAGCTGACGGCTGTGCTCTGTTACTCGGTATTTGAAGAAAAAGATATTATTACCCGGGCGGTGAAGGTGATCAACGAGAGCGAGGAAACCATTTATCTGAACCGCATCATGTCAATGACCATGGATTTTATGGATTCTGACTATGATTTCATTCATTTTGACGGACGTCATACTATGGAACGGGAGTGGAGCAGAAATCCCCTGGCATACGGCATTCAGAATGTGGGAAGCTTCCGGGGAGCATCCAGCCACCAGCACAATCCATTTGCGATTCTCTGTGAGAGGGGAGCTAGTGAGGATGACGGACGCTGCTATGGATTTTCCTTTGTATACAGCGGCAATTTTATGTGCAAGGTGGAAAAAGATCAGTATGACCAGACCCGGATTGTGATGGGCATTCATCCCAAGCATTTTTCTTATCAGCTAAAGCCCGGCGAGCGTTTTACGGCTCCGGAGGTGGTGCTGGCTTATTCGGGGAAGGGGCTGACCCATCTGACGCACCTGTATCACAGGGTGTACCGTGAAAATTTGTGCAAAAGCCCTTATGTAAGGAAGGAGCGGCCGATTCTTATCAACAGCTGGGAGGCGGCTTACTTCGACTTTGATGAGGCAAAGCTCCTTGAGATAGCAAAAGAGGCAGTGGACATGGGCGTAGAGCTTTTTGTCCTGGACGACGGCTGGTTTGGCAACCGCAATGACGACAATGCAGCCCTGGGAGACTGGGACGTGAACACAGCCAAGCTGCCTAGAGGTTTAGGAGGCCTTTCCGAGGATATCCATGAAATGGGACTAAATTTCGGCTTGTGGATTGAACCGGAGATGGTGTCAGAGAACAGTGAGCTGTACCGGAAGCATCCGGACTGGTGCCTGCAGATGCCCAGACGTCAGCCTTCCAGAGGCAGATACCAGCTTGTGCTTGATTTGTCCAGGGAGGACGTGAGGGATTACATTGTGACATCCATCAACAGCGTACTGGACAGCGCCAGGATTGAGTATGTGAAATGGGATATGAACCGCTTTATCACGGATGCCTGGTCTGCCATTGTGGAGAAGGAAAAGCAGGGTGAAATTTATCACCGCTATATCCTGGGGCTCTATGACATTATGAACCGTATTATTTTAACCCATCCGGAAATTCTTTTCTGTGGATGCAGCGGCGGCGGCGGACGTTTTGACCCGGGAATGCTTTACTACCAGCCGCAGATCTGGTGCAGCGACAATACGGATGCGGTGTGCCGCTTAAAGATTCAGTACGGAACGACCTTTGTGTATCCCGTTTCCGCTATGGAATCTCATGTGTCGGTATGTCCCAACCATCAGACGGGGCGGACCGTGCCTCTGGAAACACGGGGGATCACGGCCATGGACGGAATTCTGGGCTACGAGCTGGATTCCACAAAGCTTACCGAGGAAGAGAAGCGGATCTGCAGGCAGCAGGTTGAGGCTTATAAAAGGAATTATCCGCTGATTGTCTACGGAGATTATTACCGGCTTACCAATCCTTACACCTTTTCGGAGTATGTGGCCTGGGAGCATGTGTCCCGGAACCGTGACGAGGCACTTATCTCTCTGGTGCTGACGGAGAAGGAGGCCAACGACGCCCAGCGGTATGTGAAGGCCAAGGGCTTAAATCCGCAGATGCAGTACCAAGTGGACGGCATGGAGGGAAGCTTATCCGGCCAGGCTCTTATGAGCGCCGGGCTTCCGGTGCCAGGCAAGCTGATGCAGTATGAGGCGGTGCAGTATCATATTAAGGCTTTGTGAAAGGGGGCGCTTATAATGAAGGATGTTGTTCTGGAATGGTGTATTCCTTATGTGATGCCAAAAGGAAAGCGTCTCTTAAAGGCAGTATTGATGGCAGCTATGGCGGTGCTTGTGGTGGATACGATTATTTTCCCCTTGTTGTTCCTTCCGGTTCTGGCCTTCGTGATATTCGGCGTGCTGCTTCTTCGGAGCTGGCGGTATGAGTTTGAATATGTGTACGTGAACGGAGACTTTGAGGTTTCCAAGATTATCCGCAAGGAAAAGCGCAAGGATCTTTACCACTGCGAGCGCAAGAACATGGAATATGTAGCTGAGGGACGAAAAAGCGTGACAGGCTGTAAGGTTCGGGATTTTACCTCTGGATGGGAGAATGCCAGGGTTTACACCCTGAAAGCCGGAAATGACCTGGTTTACTTAGAACCCAACGAGGAATTCCTGGAGGAAATGCGGCTGCACCGGAAGCTTCAGTAAGCGGAATCGGACTATTAACGTCCAAAAAACTAGCTTTTACAGACAGATTAGAGAAACATGTGAAATGATTAAAATAAATTACCTGGGAGGTAAGAGGAATGGCAAGCTTATCATTAAAGCATATTTACAAGAGATACCCCAACGGATATGAGGCGGTAAAGGATTTTAACCTGGAGATCGAGGATAAGGAATTTATCATTTTCGTAGGCCCCTCCGGATGCGGAAAGTCTACGACACTGCGTATGGTTGCAGGCCTGGAGAGTATTTCTGACGGCGAATTCAAGATTGACGGACAGCTTATGAACGATGTGGAGCCCAAGGATCGGGATATTGCGATGGTATTCCAGAGCTACGCTCTGTATCCCCATATGACGGTTAAGGACAACATGGCATTCGGCCTTAAGATTAAGAAAACGCCAAAGGAAGAGATTGACAAAAAGGTGCAGGAGGCGGCAAGAATCCTGGATCTGGAGAAGCTTCTGGATCGGAAGCCGAGAGCGCTCTCCGGCGGACAGCGCCAGCGTGTTGCCATGGGCCGCGCCATTGTGCGGAACCCCAAGGTATTCCTGATGGATGAGCCTCTTTCCAACCTGGACGCCAAGCTGCGTGTACAGATGCGTACCGAGATTTCCAAGCTGCATCAGAGACTGGGAGCTACCATTATCTACGTAACCCATGACCAGACAGAGGCTATGACCCTGGGAACGAGAATCGTTGTTATGAAGGACGGCGTGGTTCAGCAGATTGCAAGCCCCCAGACCTTATACAACGAGCCGGATAACCTGTTTGTGGCAGGCTTTATCGGTTCTCCCCAGATGAACTTTATAGACGCTGTCTGCGAGACGGAGGGAGATAAGGTATTCTTAAAGGCCGGCGATTACCGCATACCCCTTACGGCAGAAAAGGGCAAGAAGCTGATTGACGGCGGCTACAAGGGAAAACAGGTTGTGATGGGTATTCGTCCCGAGGATGTAAGCGATCCGGCAACTACAAGAGCCAGGAATCAGGCTGTGGTAAAGGGAACCGTGAATGTTTACGAGCTTCTGGGCGCCGAGGTTTATCTGTACTTCGATATGTGCGGAACCCAGATGACGGCAAGAGTAAGCTCCGGCACAACGGCCCGGGAGAACGACGTAGTTGATTTTGTTCTGGACACGGATAAGATTCATGTATTTGACAAAGAGACTGAGAAGGCAATTGCTCATTAACCATTTTAAATGAGCTTCAAAGGCAGGCAGCCCAGGCTGTCTGCCTTTGGACATAACGGAACTGAAAAACAGGAATAGGAGCTATCGTATGAGTAAAGTAGTAGAATTTGAAGAGCGGCTGGCAAGGCATCTGGAGGAACTAAAGTGGCTGTACTGCGAGCTCTATCCGGAGGATGGGTTTTCTTACCTGTGCAGCCGCCTGAAAGCCAGATACGAAGAACGCCGGGCTTCTTTGAAAAAGCTTGACCGGACCAGGGAGGAAGATCCCGACTGGTACAAGCGCAACGATATGGCGGGCATGATGATGTATACAGAGGCCTTTGCAGGAAACCTAAAGGGCGTAAAGGAGCGTCTGCCCTATATCCGGGAGTGCGGTGTGAACTATCTGCATCTCATGCCGCTTCTGGATTCTCCGGAAGGGCGGAGCGACGGCGGTTATGCGGTGTCGGATTTTGGAAAGGTACGGCCGGATCTGGGAACCATGAAGGATCTGGCGGCGCTTACGGAAACCTGTCACAAAAAAGGGTTAAGTGTCTGTCTGGATTTTGTAATGAACCATACTTCAGAGGAGCATGAATGGGCAAAGCGCGCCCGGGCAGGAGAGAAGGAATTCCAGGATCGGTATTTCTTTTTTGACACCTTTGACATTCCCGGACAGTATGAAAAGACCTGCCCCCAGGTATTTCCCACCACGGCGCCTGGGAATTTTACCTGGCTGGAGGAGGAAAAGAAGTTTGTGATGACCACCTTCTATCCTTACCAGTGGGATCTCAATTACCGCAATCCCATGGTATTCCACGATATGACCGACTGCCTGCTGAATCTGACCAACCAGGGCGTGGACATTATCCGCATTGACGCAGTACCCTATATCTGGAAAGAGCTTGGCACCACCTGCCGGAATCTGCCCCAGGTTCACAGCATTGTCCGGATGCTGCGGATGATCTGCGAGATTGTCTGCCCCGGGGTTCTGCTTCTGGGGGAGGTGGTGATGGAGCCGGTGAAGGTAGTTCCCTATTTTGGCACGGTGGAGAAGCCGGAGTGCCATATGCTCTACAATGTAACGACCATGGCCACCACCTGGCATACGGCTGCCACAGGGGATGTGGCTCTTCTCAAACGGCAGATGGACATTGTGAACGCGCTGCCTAAGGAGTATGTTTTCTTAAATTATCTCCGCTGCCACGACGACATTGGCTGGGGACTGGATTACGACTGGCTGAAAGCAGTAAAGGATATGGAGGAGGTACCCCATAAAAAGTATCTCAATGATTATTTCACCGGAAAATGGCCGGGCTCCTATGCAAAAGGAGAGCTGTATAATGACGATCCCACCTCCGGGGACGCCCGCCTTTGCGGAACGACGGCTTCTCTCTGCGGACTGGAGAGAGCCCTTGAGGAGGAAAATGAGGAGGCAGCGGCCCGGTCGGTACGGTTTATTGAGATGCTTCACGGATACATGCTGGTGCAGTCGGGCATCCCAGTAATTTACAGCGGAGATGAGATTGGACAGCTCAATGATAACGGGTATCACAATGACCCCAGGAAAGCGGAAGATTCCCGCTACCTTCACAGAGGAAGCTTTTCCTGGGAGAAGGCAGAGCTTCGGAAGACCGAGGGCAGCTATCAGAAGGAAATCTTTGACTGTATCCGGAAGATGGAGGATTTACGTGCCGTACATCCGGTCTTTTTGAATCAGGCCGCCGTATGGACGGCAGACACGTATGATGCGGCAATTCTCTGCGTAAACCGTGCTTACGGGGAGGAAAAACTGACAGCCCTGTTTAACTTTGCCGGCGAAGAGCGGACCGCCTGGATCAATGAGGAAGGAATGTATGTAGATCTCATCTGTGGCGAGCGGATGGAAGGCAGGGAAGTGAAGCTTCCGGCTTATGGAATGCGGTGGCTTTTGCGGGAATAAGGAAGGAAAAGGCTTCTGCAAAAAACACCTATTGTCTCCCGAGGTGAAATGAATTATAATAGTCATTGAAATTTCAAAAGTCAAAAAGATAATACCAAAGGAGAATAGACAAATATGAAGCTCGGAATCGTGGGACTCCCCAACGTGGGAAAAAGCACACTTTTTAATTCACTGACCAAGGCAGGCGCGGAATCTGCAAACTATCCCTTCTGCACCATCGACCCCAACGTAGGCGTGGTGGCGGTGCCGGATGAGCGGCTGGGCCTTCTGGCGGCTCTCTATGATTCGGCGAAGATTACGCCGGCGGTCATTGAGTTTGTAGACATTGCCGGCCTGGTGAAGGGAGCCTCAAAGGGCGAGGGCCTGGGCAACCAGTTCCTGGCGAATATCCGGGAGGTGGACGCCATCGTCCACGTAGTCCGCTGCTTTGAAGATACCAATGTAGTCCATGTGGACGGAAGCATCAACCCCTTACGTGACATCGAAACCATCAATCTGGAGCTTATCTTCTCCGACATTGAGATCCTGGAGCGCAGAATCTCCAAGACCGTCCGGGGAGCCCGCAACGACAAGACCCTGGCTAAGGAGCTGGAGCTTCTGGAGCGCATCAAGGCATGGCTGGAGGAAGGAAAGATGGCCGCCGGCTTTGAGACCGAGGACGAGGACGAGCAGGAGTGGATGGCAGGCTACAATCTTCTGACTGCCAAGCCTGTGATCTTTGCGGCTAATACAGCCGAGGAGGATCTGGCGGACGATGGAGCTTCCAACACCTGCGTGGAGCAGGTTCGCAGCTTTGCCAAGGAATACAGCAGCGAAGTCTTTGTCATCTGCGCCCAGATAGAACAGGAGATTGCGGAGCTGGATGAAGAGGAAAAGGCCATGTTCCTGGAGGATCTGGGTCTTAAGGAGTCCGGCCTGGAGAAGCTTATCCGTGCAAGCTACAGCCTTCTGGGGCTTATCAGCTATCTGACAGCCGGAGAGACAGAGACGCGGGCCTGGACGATAAAGAAGGGAACCAAGGCGCCCCAGGCGGCTGGAAAGATCCATTCCGACTTTGAGAGAGGCTTTATCCGGGCCGAGGTGGTGAACTACCAGGATCTGCTGGACTGCGGTTCTTATTCTGCGGCAAAGGAAAAGGGCCTGGTGGGCCTGGAAGGCAAGGAGTATGTGGTGAAGGACGGGGATGTTATTCTCTTCCGCTTTAATGTGTAGCGCGGCAGAACCTTGGGCGGAACGGAATATCGGACCGAAAGAATCAGACGCATATTGTGATGGAAGAAAGAGGTGGAAAAGCATTTTCCGCCTCTTTTCTGCATAGGCTTTAAGCAGAAAAAGCATTTGCGGAGGTGGCATTTGCGAGAACTGATTATGGCTCTTATGGAGCAGTACGGCTACCCGGGAATTTTCCTGCTGATTGCGGCGGAAAACATTTTCCCACCGATTCCCTCAGAGATTATCCTGCCCTTTGGCGGATTTCTCACTACATATACCCGGCTTTCTGTCTTTGGAGTGGTCTTTTACGCTACCCTGGGCTCCCTGGCCGGGGCGCTGGTGCTCTATGGGGCAGGGTGGCTTCTCAACCGGGAACGGCTGATGAAGCTGACGGCAGGTCCCGTGGGAAAGGCGCTCTGTCTGAAGCCTGCGGATGTAGCTAAGGCGGACGACTGGTTTCGTAAGAAGGGAACAAAAACCGTATTTTTCTGCCGCTTTATTCCCATTGTCCGCAGTCTCATCTCTGTTCCGGCCGGGATGAGCCGGATGCCTATGGGAAGATTTCTGGCCTATACGACTGTGGGAAGCGTGCTCTGGAACAGCGCTCTGATAACGCTTGGGGCCATTCTGGGGGAATCCTGGGGCCGGATTGCTTATCTGGTGGGGGAATATTCCCATATTATGCTGATTGTGATCTCCATCAGCACCATCAGCGGAATCATCTGGTTCTACCGGACGCGCCGGGAGGGCGGCAGGCGCAGAAGCATATAGTCTGCAGTCTGGGAGATTAAATTAAAAGAAATGAAAGATGGCTTCTATATCTGGGGATCGTTTTTGATGCCTGTACAAGATATAGGGGCCCTTCTTTTTTCCAAAAAATTCCATGGAATTTCTTTTAAAATTCCCCCGAAAGGGCTTGATTTTTAAAAAGAAGTAAGATAAACTTGTACTACAAGTGGTAGAAAGTGGTGGAAAGTGGTTTTTAGGTAAAGAATAGTGGTGAATTCAACCTAAAACCAGACGAAAGAGGGGTGAGCGCTATGTTCCGCGGCGAATACAACCATTCGGTGGACACCAAGGGCAGGCTCATCATTCCTTCAAAATTTCGGGAGCAGTTGGGAGAAGAATTCATTGTAACCAGGGGATTGGACGGCTGTCTCTTTGTATTTCCCATGAAAGAGTGGGAGGACTACGAGGAGAAGCTTCGCAAGCTCCCCACGACCAACAAGAACGCCCGTTCCTTCGTAAGATTTCTCACCGCAGGCGCCACCTCCTGTGAGTTTGACAAGCAGGGGAGGATTCTTCTTCCGGCAACGCTGCGCAAGTTTGCGGGGATTGAAAAGGACGTGGTTCTGGCAGGACTTCTGAACCGCATCGAGATCTGGAGCGAAGAGAAGTGGAATCAGAATAACAATTACGAAGAAATCGATATGGACGAGATTGCAGGCCAGCTTACGGAGCTGGGGCTGGATATCTAGGAGGTCTGAATGGAATTTTCACATGTATCGGTCCTCCTTAAGGAGACGGTTGAACAGCTGAATATCCGGCCTGACGGAATCTATGTGGACGGAACCCTGGGGGGAGGGGGACACGCCTATGAAGTGTTAAGGCGTCTTTCTCCAAAAGGAAGGCTGATTGGAATCGACCAGGACGCAGACGCCATAAAGGCGGCGGGAGAGCGTCTTTTGGAATTCGGCAGCCGGGTAACCATTGTCCGCAGCAATTACTGCAATATGCGTCTGGAATTACAGAAGCTCGGTATAGACAGAGTGGACGGAATTCTTCTGGATCTGGGGGTTTCCTCTTTCCAGCTGGATTCCGCAGAGCGTGGCTTTACCTATCGGGAGGACGCACCTCTGGATATGCGGATGGACAGGCGGCAGGCCAAAACGGCAAGGGACATTGTGAATGAGTACTCCGAGCAGGAGCTCTTCCGGGTGATCCGGGGCTACGGGGAGGACAAGTTTGCGAAGAACATTGCAAAGCATATAGCGGCCGCCAGAGCGATAAAGCCAATCGAGACCACAGGGGAGCTTGTGGAGATTATCAGAAGAGCCATTCCTGCAAAGGTTCGCATGAACGGCGGCCATCCGGCGAAGAAAACGTTCCAGGCTATCCGGATTGAACTGAACGGAGAACTGGAGGTTCTTAAGAATTCCCTGGATGACATGATTGATCTTCTGAAGCCGGGAGGAAGAATCTGCGTGATTACCTTTCATTCCCTGGAGGACCGGATGGTCAAGACCATTTTTAAGACAAATGAAAATCCCTGCACCTGCCCTTCTCATTTTCCTGTGTGTGTGTGTGGCAACAAACCGAAGGGCAGGTTAGCTGTTAAAAAACCAATTGTTCCAGGTGAGGAGGAATTGACAAAAAATAAAAGATCCAAGAGCTCAAAGCTGCGAGTGTTTGAGCGGATCTGAAGTGAGAGTTGAGAAAAGCAGATGGCAGAAATCAGAAGCATTCATACGGACAAAAGAAGAACTTCCGACAGAAACAGACAGACTTATGTGAATGGCACAGCAGTCCGTAAGCTTCAGGTTGTGGAGGAACCAAAAAAAAGAAGAAGAGACAGACAGGCACAGCGTCCCCGGATTCACCGGGCCAGGCGCGAGAAGGTGCGGTATCTGAGCATCGGTTACAGCCTGTTTCTGACTGCTGCGTCTATAGTGGCCTTGTGGGTGTGCGCAGGCTACTTAAAGCTCCAGGCGGATAACTCGGCCAGGATGAAGAACATTGCGGCCCTGGAGGCCCGGCTTTCGGAGCTGAAGGCGGAAAATGACGACGAGTACAACCGGGTAACCACTTCCGTGGATCTGGAAAAGGTACGGGAAATAGCAATCAACGAGCTGGGAATGGTCTATGCAAAGGCAGACCAGGTGATACTTTATAACAGCCAGGGAAGCGACTATGTAAGACAGTATGGAGATATTCCCGAAGAGGACAAGGGGCTGAAAGGAATATTCAGATCCGGAAGCAGGTGAGCATTTGAGAAAGTCGGCGCAAAGAAGAAAAAAAGATAGAAAAGCTCTTATGGAGCACCGCATGAAAGGAAAGCTGGCACTATTATTTACCATAATAGTGCTTGCTTTAATTGGCGTAAACATCCGCCTGGCCTACATCAATAAGACAAACGGAGAAAAATACACAAAAAAAGTGCTGGCCCAGCAGGACACGGCCAGTACGCTTCTGCCCTACAGAAGGGGTGACATTCTGGATCGGAACGGCACCATTCTGGCGACCAGTGAGAAGGTTTACAATCTGATCCTGGATCCTAAGGTATTGCTGCAGAATCAGGATAAGGATGAGAAGAAGGACTGCGTGGAGCCTACCATCCGGGCCTTGCTGGAATGCTTTGAGCTGAACGAGGAAGAACTGCGCACGGCCTTAAGCGAAAAAAAGGACAGCAGCTACGTGCCCTTGCTGCGTCAGCTGACAAAGGAGCAGACGGCGGCCTTCCGGGAGATTTTGGAGGATGAAAAACGAGGAGCAAAGATAAAAGGTGTCTGGTTTGAGGATTCTTACATCCGCCGTTATCCAAATGATACTCTGGCCTGCCATGTAGTTGGCTATACGGTTACGGGAAACCAGGGGCAGACGGGCATTGAAGAGGAGTACAGCGATATTCTCAACGGCACCAACGGCAGAAGCTATAATTATCTGAATGAAGATCTGGAGCAGTCCAAGTCCGTGAAGGCCCCCACAGACGGCAACAGCGTGGTATCCACCATTGACGTGACCCTTCAGGGAATTGTGGAGAAGTACATAGACAAGTTTATTGAGGATTATACGAATAAGTATGTAGAGGGGCCTGCGGCAAAGAATATCGGGGTCATTATGATGGATCCCCAGTCTGGCGAAGTTCTGGCTATGGCCGGAGACGTGGATTTTAATTTGAACGATCCCCATGATCTGGTGGGAAACGGTTATATTCCCCAGGATGTCTACGATGCCATGGAAGGGAATCCCCACATTCTTGTGGATAAGGGATACATGCTGGAACGGGAATATACCCAGCTTGAGACAAACGGAAAGCTGGATAAGGAAAACCTGGAGCTGTTTCTCCAGAATCAGATGTGGAGAAATTACTGTATCAGCGACGGCTTTGAGCCGGGCTCCACAGTGAAGCCCCTTACCGTGGCGGGAGCATTGGAAGCAGGAATCATTTCAGATTCAACCACATTCTTATGTGACGGCGGACAGGTAATCGTGGAAGGGCAGAAGCCGATCACCTGTGCAAAAAAATCGGGCCATGGAATTATTTCCCTGGAAGGAAGCCTGATGTTCTCCTGCAACGACGCACTGATGCAGATAGGAGCTATGGAAGGCTATGATACCTTTTTAAAATACCAGCAGATCTTCAATATCGGCCTGAAAACAAACATCGACCTGCCAGGGGAGACAAACAATGCTTCCACTGTATTTTCTAAGGAGAATATGGGCCCCACAGAGCTTGCAACCAGCTCTTTCGGCCAGGGCTACAATATGACTATGATCCAGGAGGCTGCTGCTTTTTCCTCCGTCATTAACGGCGGCTATTATTATAAGCCTCATGTGGTAAAGAAGATTCTGGATTCTAACGGCGGCACGGTGGAGAATATCAATCCGGTTCTGGTGAAACAGACCGTATCGGCGAAAACCTCTGCCCTCATCCGGCAGTATCTCTACCATACCATGTACGGAACGGCGGACGGTAACGGGAACAATCCCACCGGCCGGAAGGCCCGTGTGGCGGGTTATACCATGGGCGGCAAGACAGGGACGGCGGAGAAGATTCCCCGTTCCGCCAGAAAGTATCTGGTGTCCTTTATCGGCTTTGCGCCGGCGGACAATCCCCAGGTAGTCTGCTACGTGGTGGTGGACGAGCCGAATGCCGTAGATCACATCACACAGGCAAGCAGTGTCTATGCCCAGGAAATTTTCAAGAACATTATGAAGGAAGCCATGCCTTATATGAACATCTATGCCACGGAAGAGATTCCGGAGGACATGAGGGAAGAGGTAGAGGCGGAAAATGCGGCCAAGGCAGAGCAGGAGGACGGCCAGGAAGGCGGGGGAACAGGAGAAGAGGGAGAAGAGCCCGAAGAAGACACCCTTCCGGAAGGCTATCTTACAGACCCCAATACAGGGGAACAGGTGAAGATGCCCACAGAGGAAGAGGTTCAGAGCCGGGAGGAGGACGGAATCCTCGGCGGTATCGAGAGCCCGCTTTTTCCAAAGGAGGAGCCGGAAGAGCCTGAGGAGCCAGAGGAAGGGGAAGGACAGGAGGACCCGGAGGAATAGGGAAGGGCTCTATGAATGCATACCTCTGCGGAACAGGTAGATTTCGTCGAATAAGGTATAAATAGAAAGATCTCATAATAGGCTGATACAAAGCCGTTATGGGGTCTTTTTATGTATTCAAAATGTAAGACTTATAATAGGAAGAAAATCATTCTTATTTTTACCTGCTGCCTTCTGGCTGTCTGCGTGCTTACGGGCCGTCTGATAAAGCTGATGGTATTTGAGTCGGAATACTACCAGGAGCTGGCGGACGATCTTCACGAGCGCGAGCGGAGCATTAAGGCGGCCAGAGGAAAAATCATCGACGCCTCCGGCACAGTCCTTGCTACAAACCGGACTGTCTGTACGATTTCAGTGGTTCACAGCCAGATAAAGGAGCCGGAAAGAGTCATTGAGGTACTCTGTAAAGAGCTGGAGCTTCCGGAGGAAACCGTGCGCAAGCGGGTGGAAAAATACAGCTCCATCGAGCGGATTAAGACCAATGTGGAAAAAGAGATCGGCGACCGGATCCGGGCTTACCAGCTGGAAGGCGTAAAAATTGACGAGGATTTCAAACGCTATTATCCTTACGGAAGCCTGGCTTCTAAGGTTCTTGGCTTTACGGGAAGCGACAACCAGGGAATCATCGGCCTGGAGGTGGTCTACGACAAATATCTACAGGGAATTAACGGAACCATATTAACCCAGACGGACGCCCGGGGAGTGGAGATTGCAGACGCAGGGGAGGAACGGGTGGAACCGGTGGCCGGAAGCGACCTTTACATCAGCCTGGACTATAACATCCAGCTTTATGCCCAGCAGGCGGCCTTGAAAGCGCTGGAACAGAAACAGGCCACATATGTATCCATTCTGGTTATGAATCCCCAGAACGGGGAAATCTATGCCTGTGTCAATGTGCCGGAATTCGATCTGAACGATCCCTTTACGCTGAACGTGGATGTGGATACCAGCGGCCTTACAGAGCAGCAGAAGCAGGATCTGCTGAACCAGATGTGGAGAAATCAGAGCATCAACGACACGTATGAGCCGGGTTCTACCTTTAAAACCATTACAGCAGCCGCAGCCCTGGAAAAGGATGTGGTTTCCCTGGAGGATACCTTCAGCTGCCCGGGGTTCCGGATGGTGGAGGATAGGAGAATCCGCTGCCATAAGGTGGGGGGACACGGGGCGGAGACCTTTGTGCAGGGGATAGAAAACTCCTGCAATCCGGTTTTCATCGATATCGGCCAACGCATAGGCGTAGACGACTTCTGCGGATATTTTGAACAGTTCGGCCTGCTCTCCAAGACCGGGGTGGATCTTCCCGGGGAGGCTGGAACCATTTTTCATAAGAAGGAAAACATCGGCCCTGTAGAGCTGGCTACCATTTCCTTCGGGCAGTCCTTTCAGATCACGCCCATCCAGCTTGCGGCCACCGTCAGCTCCCTCATTAACGGCGGAACCCGGGTAACGCCTCACTTTGGCGTGGAAATCCGGGATGCGCAGGGAACTCTTTTAAAGAAACTTACCTATGCCCAGAAAGAGGGGATAGTCTCAGAAGAGACCTCCGAGACAATGCGCTTCCTGCTGGAGAAGGTAGTGTCGGAGGGCGGCGGAAAGAAAGCCTATATTGAGGGTTACCGCATAGGCGGAAAGACGGCCACCTCCCAGACCCTTCCCAGAGGCACCAACAAATACATATCCTCCTTTATCGGCTTTGCTCCGGCAGATGATCCGCAGGTTCTTGCCATGGCGATTATTCACAATCCCCAGGGGATCTACTATGGAGGAACGATAGCGGCTCCGGTGGTACAGGACATATTCTCGAATATCCTGCCTTATCTTGGAATTGAGAAAGAAGAAATAATTACAGAAATTCCCAGCGAAGATAGATAATGGTTGAATAATTCCCTGGAAAGACTTATAATGCTGTACGAGGGACAATTCACAGCCCGAGACCAAAGAAGCTTGTGAGGTATAACGATATGAACTATACAATGATATTGCCGGTATTGATTTCCTTTGCTATCAGTGCAGCCCTGGGGCCCGTGGTGATTCCTCTGCTGCGCAGGCTGAAGTTCGGGCAGACAGTCCGGGAGGAGGGGCCCCAGAGCCATTTGAAGAAGACCGGGACGCCTACGATGGGAGGCCTTATCATTCTGGCGGGAATTGTGATCACATCTTTACTGTATGTGAAGGATTATCCGAAGATTATTCCCATTCTCTTTGTGACGGTGGGATTTGGGATCATCGGGTTTCTGGATGATTATATCAAAATCGTACTGCACCGCTCGGAAGGGCTGACGCCGGGGCAGAAGATGCTGGGACAGATTCTGGTGACGGGCGTGTTTGTCTACTATTATTATCAGCTGACAGAAGGAGATATGGCGATGCTCATTCCCTTCTGGCCGGAGCATTACCTGCATCTTGGCTGGCTGGCAGTTCCGGTTGCTTTTCTGGCCATCATCGGAACGGTGAACGGAGCCAACTTTACAGACGGCCTGGACGGCCTGGCCTCCAGCGTTACCGTGCTGATTGCCACCTTTTTTACGGTAGTGGCCTTTGGGACCCAGAGCGGCATCTCGCCCATTACCTGTGCAGTGGTGGGAAGCCTGATGGGCTTTCTGCTGTTCAATGTCTATCCGGCCAGTGTATTTATGGGGGATACGGGCTCCCTGGCCTTGGGAGGCTTTGTGGCTTCCACGGCCTACATGCTGAAGATGCCCATGTTTATTCTGATCGTGGCCCTTATTTACTGGGTCGAGATTCTTTCCGTGATGATACAGGTAACTTACTTCAAAATGACCGGCGGAAAGCGCATCTTCCGTATGGCGCCCATCCATCACCATTTTGAACTGGGGGGATGGTCCGAGACGAGGGTTGTGGCCGTCTTCTCCATTGTGACGGCGGTACTCTGCCTGATTGGGATTATGGCATTATAAAAGTAGAAAACAGTAATATCCCTCAGAGTGCACAAATCAATTTGCAGACGCATGGATTTGCGGCTGGAAATTGATTTCAATCCTGTGAACTATGAGGGATATTACGGAACTGGAAAACAGTAATATCCCATACAATGCACAAATCGATTTACAGACGCGTGTTTTTGCGGCTGGAAATTGATTTCAGACAAGTGCATTGGATGGGATATTACGGAACTGGAAAACAGTAATATCCCTCAGAGTGCACAAATCGATTTACAGACGCATGTTTTTGCGGCTGGAAATTGATTTTAATCCTGTGTACTGTGAGGGATATTACGGAACTGGAATAGGAGATCTGGAATGATTACAGATAAAAAAATACTGATTATCGGAAGCGGCATCAGCGGAATAGCGGCGGCGGAGCTTCTTATGGAGGCAGGAGCAGATCCGGTGCTCTATGACAGCAATCCGGCCCTGGAGGAAGCGGAGATCCGGAGCCGTCTGCCAAAGGACAGCCGGATCCGGATTCTGACAGGCGAACTTCTGGAAAAAGAGAAAAAAGAGACAGAAGTGGTGATCTTAAGCCCCGGAGTTCCGATAGATCTTCCGCTAGTGGAGGAACTTCGTAAAAACGGAGCAATTATATGGGGAGAAGTGGAGCTTGCTTACCATTTTGCAAAGGGAAAGCTCGCAGCCGTCACAGGCACCAACGGAAAGACAACCACCACGGCTTTGGTGGGAGAGATCCTAAAGAGCTATTATAAGGAAGTTTTCGTGGTGGGAAATATTGGAAATGCCTATACCAGGGAAGCCTTAAAAATGACAGAGAGCAGCGCCACAGCAGCGGAGATCAGCAGCTTCCAGCTGGAAACCATCCAGAGCTTCCATCCCCAGGTCAGCGCAATTCTCAATATTACGCCGGATCATCTGAACCGCCATCATACCATGGACTGCTATATAAAAACCAAGGAGCGGATTGCGGAAAACCAGGATATGGCCGATACCTGCGTGCTGAATTACGACGATGAGGAAACCAGGCGGTTCGGAGAGCAGGTCAAAGCGGCAGTTCTTTATTTCAGCCGGCAGCATATATTGGATCGAGGCGTATATCTGGACGGAACATCCATCATATACCGGAACGGGCCGGAGGCAGAAAAGATTTGTGATACCACGGAGCTTAAGCTTCTGGGAGCTCACAATCACGAAAATGTTATGGCTGCCATTGCCATAGGCGCTGCCATGGGAGTGCCCCTCCCCCAGATACGCAGCGCAGTCTTAAGCTTCACAGCGGTGGAACACCGGATTGAGTTTGTGGAAGAGAAGAATGGCGTGGCCTACTACAACGATTCCAAGGGAACCAACACCGATGCTGCCATCAAGGCAGTGGAGGCCATGACAAGGCCGGCTATTGTGATCGGCGGCGGCTACGACAAGCATGTGGAATTCGACGACTGGGTAGAGACATTCCCGGGCAGAGTGAAGCTTCTGGTGCTTCTTGGAGCTACGGCCCGGCAGATTGCGGATACGGCGAAGCGGCATGGCTTTGATAAGATTGTATTTGCAGAAAGCATGGAGGAAGCAGTACAGGTGAGTGCCAGAGAGGCTGAACCGGGGGATGCGGTTCTTTTGTCTCCCGCCTGCGCCAGCTGGGGCATGTTTGAAAATTACGAGCAGAGAGGAAGGGTTTTTAAAGAGCTTGTGAGAAAGCTGTAAGAATAAGCGTTGAAATATAAAAATAGAGGTGAGGATATGGCAGGTCGGGAAACCGCCAAAAAAGCAAAAAAGCAGGGGCGCGAGCCTTTTGACTATGGTCTGATGCTGTGTGTGCTGATTCTGGTGGTTTTCGGACTTGTTGTGCTTTACAGCACCAGCGCTTATAACGGACGCGTCAAGTTTGCAGACAGCGCCTATTACCTGAAAAAGCAGTTTTTTGCCACTTCCCTTGGGCTTGCGGCCATGTATGGCGTTTCCAAAATCGACTATCACAAATGGGAACGCCTGGCCTGGCTTGGGTATCTGGTTTCCATCCTTCTGTCCACGGCAGTGCTCTTTTTCGGAGATGAGTACAACGGTTCCAAGCGGTGGCTTTCTCTGGGGCCTCTGTCCTTCCAGCCCTCGGAGTTTGCCAAAGTGGCGGTGATTCTCCTTCTGGCGTCCGTCATCAGCCGCCGGGTGCGGAAAATGAAATCTTTAAAACAGATGTTCCTGGTGATGCTGCTGATTCTTCCCATTGTGGGCCTGGTGGGGACCAATAATCTGAGTACAGCCATTATCATTATGGGAATTGCAGTCATTCTTGTCTTTGTGGCAAGTCCCAAGTACCTGCAGTTCGTGGCTATGGGAGGCCTTGGCGTGGGCTTTCTGGCTATTTTCCTAAGCGTCGAGTCCTACCGTCTGGAGCGCCTTGCCATCTGGAGGAATCCGGAGGCTTACGAAAAGGGCTATCAGACCCTCCAGGGCCTTTACGCCATCGGCTCCGGCGGCCTGTTCGGGGTGGGTTACGGGCAGAGCATGCAGAAGCTGGGATTTGTACCCGAGGCCCAGAATGATATGATTTTCTCCATTATCTGCGAGGAGTTCGGCCTTGTGGGGGCGGCCCTTCTGATGCTGCTCTTTCTCCTCATGGGGTGGCGGCTTCTGATGATAGCCGTTCATGTGACGGATCTCTTCGGCTGCATGATTGCGGTGGGAATCATGGGGCACATTCTGATACAGGTGATTTTAAATATTGCAGTGGTGACCAACACCATCCCCAATACAGGCATTACGCTGCCCTTTATCAGCTACGGAGGCACTTCGGTCTTATTTCTTTTATCGGAAATGGGGCTTGCCTTGAATGTGTCGCGGCATGTGACGAAATAGACAATTCTCTCCTTTGAACAAAGCGGCGGTTTTTGCATACCTTAGTATATAGTCGGGAATTAGGGGGAAGGATTTGTGGAATATCTGGAGATCGAGGGCGGAAATCCTCTCTATGGCGAGGTCCGCATTCAAGGCTCAAAAAATGCCGCGCTGCCCATCCTGTCTGCTGTCATCCTGCATCGTGGAACTACCGTTCTGAGAAATTGTCCGAAAATCATAGATGTACTCTATATGCTGGAAATTTTAAAAGGCTTTGGCTGCCGGGTAAGCTGGGAGGGGGAGGCTCTTGTGATTGAGGCTTCCGATCTTGCGGCCTGCCAGGTGGCAGAATGCTATGGAAGGCAGATGCGATCCTCCATTATGCTTCTGGGAAGCCTGTTGGGAAGGATGAAACAGGCTTCTGTGTCTTACCCGGGCGGCTGTGTGATTGGAGAACGCCCCATTGACATTCATCTTGGAGCCCTGGAAAAGCTCGGGGCAGTGTTCGCAGAGGAGCCCTCGGGCCTGAAGGCGGTGTGTGAAAAGCCGGTGGGGCTTACTTTACGTCTTCCCTTTCCAAGCGTGGGCGCCACGGAGAACGTAATACTGCTGGCAGCTTCGGCAGAGGGAACCACGGTTCTGGAAAATGCGGCCATGGAGCCGGAGATCGGGGAGCTGTGCCGCTTTTTAAACAGCATGGGTGCAAAAATCCGGGGAATGGGCACGGATAAGCTTGTGATAGACGGGGTAAGGGAGTTCCATGACACGGAATTTACCATTATGCCGGATCGGATTGTGGCCGGAACGTATATGTTGATGACGGCTGCTGTGGGGGGTGACGTGCGGCTCCTGGATGTGCCCCTGGAACAGCTTGGGAGCGTCCGAAAGGTGCTTGGGCAGATGGGAGCCAGGCAGGAGGCCGGGGAGGGAATGCTGCGTATCCAGAGCAAAGGGCGTCCCAGGAGCATTTCAAGGATTATCACCAGACCCTATCCGGGATTTCCAACGGATCTGCAGTCGCCCCTTCTGGCCGCTTTATCCCTGGGGGAGGGATGCAGCGTCATTGAGGAAACCATATTTGAGGCCCGGTTTAAGATTGTGGAGGAGCTTCGCCGTATGGGAGCCCAGATCCAGGTGGAGGGGCAGAAGGCCTTGATTCAGGGCGTAGAGGAGCTTCGGGGAACGAATCTCACGGCCAGAGAGCTTCGGGGCGGAGCCGCCCTTGTCCTGGCAGCAGCCGCCGCCAGGGGAACCAGCAGAATTTACCAGTATCATTATATTGCACGAGGGTATGAAAATATAATTAGGGATTTGCAATCTATGGGAAGTGTGGTACAATCCACCTAGTACCATAAAAAGCAGCTTAAGAACAGAGGAGCTGTTTTGCTTTTGCTTACAACGGGCCGGGCGGACGTTTGGCGGGGCAGCTCCTTATGATATGGATAGAAAAAGGACAAGCAATGGCATTGTTTAAAGAACCACAACCAAAACACCATTCCATACGTTTTCTGATAGGGGCGGCTCTGGCTATCCTTCTAGCCGCGGCTCTTCTTGTGGCTGCGACTGTTTTCAAGATTCGTGATATTGAGGTCACAGGCAACAGCTTTTATTCTGCCCAGGAAATCATAGATAAGGTGGTGGCAGACAGTTATTCTTCCAATTCCCTGTATCTCTATTTTAAATATCAGTATCTGGATACGGAGGAGATTCCTTTTGTGGATAAAATTGAGGTGAGTCTTGTCTCGCCCAGCAAGGTGAGGCTTCGTGTGTATGAGAAAAGTATCGTGGGCTATGTTGATTATATGGGGGCGAATCTGTACTTTGACAAGGACGGGATTGTCGTGGAGAGCTCTTCTGAGGTGACGGAAGGCATTCCCTGCATTTCCGGGCTGAAATTTGATTCGCTTGCCCTGTATCAGAAGCTGAATGTGGCCGATGATTCTATCTTCCAGCGGATCCTGGACATTACCCAGCTGGTGAAAAAGTATGAATTGTCTCCGGATCGGATTGAATTCGGGAATAACCAGACACTGACTCTGTATTTTGAAGAGATGCGTGCAGCTTTTGGAAACAGCGGTTCTCTGGATGAGAAGGTCGGCAGGCTCCATGAGCTGTTTCCTGACCTGGAGGGGCGTTCCGGGGTGCTGCGGATGGAGAATTATACGGAGGATTCCAAGTTTATCAGTTTTGAGCAGGATGAATGGGAGGAGCAGGAGGAAGAGGAAGAAGAGCAGACGCAAGAGCAAGAGGATGGATCAGAGGATGGAGCGGAGACAGAAGAGGAGGAGAGTAACCCTTAGCAAGTAAACCTGCACGGGTGGTTTATATAGGTCTGCGGCATCGGACGCCATGCAGCTCAATGGCGCAGAGCGCCATTTCGCTTAGGGCTAATCGCCCTATAGCCAAATATAAAACCAACCCTTAGCAAGTAAACTTGCACGGGTGGTTTATATAGGTCTGCGGCAGCGGACGCCATGCAGCTCAATGGCGCGGGCGCCATTTCGCTTAGGGCTAATCGCCCTATAGCCAAATATAAAATCAACCCTTAGCAAGTAAACTTGCACGGGTTGATTTTATATTTGGCTGCATGGCTGTATAGGAAATAATTTTTTTGGAAATCTTATAAATATGGGTTGATTAATTTGGTAAAAAAAGTTATCATATATTGTATGAGATTTTTGAAGATTGTATGTATTCCTAAGATAAAAGAACAGAATTGATTTGGATAGATTTGTTTTGGAATCGTATGCTATGCTTAAGGAGGGCAAGGATTTGCTTGAGATTACTATGAATGACACAGAAGCGGCGGCCAGAATTATTGTGATTGGTGTTGGCGGCGCCGGGAATAATGCTGTGAATCGAATGATAGAAGAGCAGATTGGCGGAGTAGAGTTTATCGGAATTAACACGGATCGGCAGGCGCTGCAGCTTTGTAAAGCGGAGAGGGCCATTCAGATTGGCGAGAAGCTGACCAAGGGCCTGGGCGCGGGAGCGAAGCCGGAGGTTGGAGAGAAGGCGGCAGAGGAAAGCATCGAGGAGATTAAGGAAGCCATCCAGGGGGCGGATATGGTATTTGTCACCTGCGGTATGGGCGGCGGCACCGGTACCGGCGGCGCTCCGGTGGTAGCAAAGCTTGCCAAGGATATGGGGATTCTGACGGTAGGCGTTGTGACGAAGCCCTTTAAGTTTGAAGCAAAGACACGTATGAACAATGCCACGACAGGGATCCAGAAGCTCAAGGAGAGTGTGGATACCTTAATTGTGATCCCCAATGATAAGCTTCTGGAGATTGTAGACCGCAGGACAAGTATGCCGGATGCCTTGAAGAAGGCGGATGAGGTGCTGCAGCAGGCGGTACAGGGCATTACCGATCTGATCAATCTTCCGGCTCTTATTAATCTGGATTTTGCAGATGTGCAGACAGTTATGACGGACAAGGGCATCGCCCATATCGGCATCGGCTCCGGAAAGGGAGACGAGAAGGCCTTAGATGCCGTGAAGCAGGCCGTGGCAAGTCCTCTTCTGGAGACTACCATTGTAGGCGCTTCCCATGTGATTATCAATATTTCCGGAGATATTTCTCTGATGGATGCCAACGACGCGGCAAGCTACGTACAGGATATGGCAGGCGACAATGCCAATATTATTTTCGGTGCAATGTATGACGATACATACACCGATGAGGCGACGATTACCGTAATTGCCACAGGGCTGGATGAGAAGAGCCCCACCAAAGTGCTTCCCAAGAGCAGCTTCAGCAAGATTCCAAGCTCTATGGCCGCTAAGCAGACCTTTGAGGCGAATCTGGGACAGGCAGGCGGACGCACAGAGACGCCGTCCTTTAAGCCGCTGCCGGGACTGAACATGCCGAAGCGTCCCGAGAGCAAGATTCCGGAGACGGAGATTAAGATTCCGGAATTTTTGCAGAAGAATAAGTAGGATCGCTTTCAGGGTACAAGGAGGAACTTCTATGTCCTATGACATCCATATTACCAGAGCGGAATTTTGGATTGACGATGAGGATCCGATTACATTGGAGGAGATAGAAAGACTTGTCAAGCCATTGCCGCAGGGGTTTTCCATTGACAGAACCGGGATAGTTACCGCAACGGGACCTCAGGGACAGACGCTGTCTGCAGAGGTTGGCCCATATCTGGTTTATGAGGATCAGGAGGACATGGACAGCCGTATCTGCATCTATTTTGATGAGGAGAGCGGTCCGTGGTTTCGGGCGTGCGACGAGAAGTATATGCTTCCTGTTATAGAGCTTGCTGATATGCTTCATGCAAAGGTACAGGGAGATGAAGACGAGATTTATACAAAGGAAGCCGTTTTAAAGGGCGGCTGAAAGTTGGATTTTGAAAGAACCGGGAGCCGGGAGAAGGGGTTTCGGTTCTTTTTCTTTGCAGATGGAGAAGTGGGAAGAAAGCAGGGAACGGGAGTGGGCAGTTGGAGAAGAGAGTAAGCGGTATTGTAGAAAAAGAGGATGAGGGAATCCGGCTGGGGCATTTTTTGAGGAAAAACATGCATCTGACAAAAAACGAGATCAGCCGGGCAAAGTTCCGCCAGGGAGGCATCTGCGTCAACGGAGAGCGCAGGAAGGTAAATGGGCTTCTGAAAGCAGGAGATTTTGTAGAGGCGCTTCTTGAAACGGAGGATGAGGTCTCGAAGGGGGTGGAGGCTTTTGAGGGAGGGATTACAGTGCTTTACGAGGACCAGGATGTGGTGGTCGTAGATAAGCCTTCCGGCCTTAAAGTGCATCCAACAGGGGGAACGGATGATGATACCCTTGCAAACAGACTGGCCGCTTATCTGCGTGGGAAGGGAGAGGATTCGGTGATTCGGATCTTCGGCCGACTGGATAAGGATACCTCCGGGGCTGTTCTGGCGGTGAAGAATCGGGGAGCGGCAGTCCGGCTGGAACGCCAGAGGGAACAAGGACAGCTCTTTAAAAGCTATCTTGCGATTGTGGAGGGTACGCCTGAGCCGGGGGAGGGAAAGATTGATAAACCTCTGAGACCGGTTCCCGGGCAAAGAAACCGCATGTATGTAGATACGGAAGGAAAACGGGCAGTTACATACTATACCTTACTGGACGAAGTCCCACGACCCGAAAAAGATTCCTTAGTCGGCCTGCGCCTGGAGACAGGCCGAACGCATCAAATCCGAGTCCATATGGCATCCATCGGCTGTCCGCTTCTTGGAGATCCCCTATATGGAAAGGGAGCAGTCCAAGGGATGGAGCGGACGGCCCTGCATGCCTGGAGAATTCACTTTCTGCAGCCCTTTACAGGGGAAGAGGTTCAGGTGGAAGCGCCCCTTCCGGAGGATATGAGGCTGTTTCTTTCCATAAGCAGCGACTGCTTTTCAAAAAATGCAGCTCCATAGCAAAGAATGGTGGTGTAGCCTTTTAAAAGACTTTTTGCGTATTGCCGCCGTTCGATCTGCTCCAAGGCGTCCAGGCAGTC
Organism: Candidatus Merdisoma sp. JLR.KK011; assembly: GCF_036941125.1. NCBI lineage: Bacteria > Bacillati > Bacillota > Clostridia > Lachnospirales > Lachnospiraceae > Candidatus Merdisoma > Candidatus Merdisoma sp. JLR.KK011. The sequence goes on from NZ_JAYWSZ010000003.1 coordinate 772,045, forward strand.
TTTTTGCATGGAGGCTTCTGTTCTGGAGCGTTTGGTTTCGATTACGATAGCCCGTCGGTTCTTCCGGTCTTTGATTAGGATATCCGCCCGTCCCGTTCCCTGCTCCGAATTGGAGGCTACCTCATAGCCGGCGCCTACAAACAGACCGGCAGTAAAGGCGTGATAGTAGTCCTCCCGATAATCAAAGTAGCTGATGGTTGCGAAAAGGATATCAGTGATTTCCTTTGTCAGCTTCGCTGCATCTCCATTCCACCAGGCGTAAAAAAATTCGGTTCGATCCAGCATGGTAACAGTATCTGTAAACCATTTTGCCACGGTTTCTGCAAACAGAGTCCGGATCTCCTCATTTGGGATGCGAAGAGCTTTTTTCCCTTCTTCCAGAGAAAAGCGGGCTGGTAAGAGCTTAGGAGAGGCCTGTGTGAGATATCCGGTCAAATAGAGAATACTCCACAGGTTGTCCTCAGAGGAATGGTCAAAATCGTAGGTCAAATCTTCTGCGATATGTTCTTGTATGATTCCGCCGGATAGAAGTATTTCAAATTTATCATGGACAAAGAGATCTTTGCGATCTATAAATCTGCGGATAATCTGATTGTGGCTGGTATCCTTCCAATAGCTCTGAGGCACGGCGCCGGGATCTGTCATCAAAATACTCACATGGTTGAGGACATCCCAAGGGCAGTATACTTCCTGAGCGCCAAACAGATAACCGTCATACCAGTGCCGGATATCAGCAAGAATGTTTGATTTTTCCTCTTGTCTCAAAAGTCCGGCAGTTTTTAACAAAAGGGAGACCTCCTGTTCGGTAAAACCAAAATAGCGGCTGTACCGTGGAGTTGAGACAGAGTTGGAAACAAAGTTATTGGCCCCGGTAAATATGCTTTCTTTTGCAATGCGCAGACAGCCGGTAATTACAGCAAACTTAAGAGAGGGATTTGTTTTCCATGCCATTCCCAGAAAGGTACGCATGATATTCAGCATCTGGGGATAGTAGTCGTGATCATTTGCCTTGGCAAGAGGGACGTCATATTCGTCAATCAGAAGGATCACAGGCTTCCTGTAATGCTTTTCCATCATACGGATTAAGACAACCAGAGCTGTTTTAACGTCTGTCTGGGTTCCCTCCTGGTTTATAAGGCGCAGAAATGTTTTCCGTTCAATGGGGCTTACCTGCTCACTGGTTTCCAGATAACTGTGCTCAATACACAGGGAAGAAATGGAAAACTGGAGCATATTGTAAGCATCCTCAAAGGTATCGCCGTCAATATCCTTTAGGGTTAGAAACAGTACAGGCCACTGATTTCTCCATTCCTTACACAGTTCCGTGTTATGGGAGATTTCCAGGCCTTCAAACAGTTCTTTGCTGTCTTTATGGATAGAAAAAAAATCTGCGAGCATGCTCATGGTAAGGGTTTTGCCGAAACGCCTTGGGCGCGTGATAAGATTTACCTTAAAGGTATCTTCCAGAAGTTCCTGGATAAAGCCGGTTTTATCAATATAGCAGCAATCATTGGTACGTACTTCTTCAAAACTTTCGATGCCTATTGGCAGCCTTATTTTCATATAAAATCTCCATTCTGCTGTCCGAACTGACATTGCGTGTGAACGGTAACGTCTGATTTCCTTTATTCTAGCATGGAGGGCTTTGTTTCACAAGTTAAATATCCCGTAGGAATAAAATTTGGCCAGGCATTTGTGAAGACAATGATTTATCGTTGCCAGATACAGTCTCTCTGTGTTAGAATAAAAAAGTCTTTTGTAAAAGACGCAGTAACTGAAAGTAAAGATATAAAAGAGGAAGGGCAAAGGAAAACAAAGAAAGCTTTGACTGCAAATGTTTCTTTCCCCTTTGTGTTTGTGCCTCAAATGAAAATGCAGGCATTTTTGCTTGAGGCTTGGTGAAATTATGGGAAAATCACTCTATATTGCGGAAAAGCCCAGCGTGGCCCAGGAATTTGCCAGGGTGCTGGGGCTTAGCGCCTCCCGACGGGACGGTTACCTGGAGGGAGAGGACAGCATAGTAACCTGGTGCGTGGGCCATCTGGTAACCATGAGCTACCCAGAGGTTTACGATCCGAAGTTCAAGCGGTGGAGCCTTGCCACCCTGCCGTTTCTTCCGGATGAATTTAAATATGAGATCATCCCTTCCGTGAGCAGGCAGTTTGAGACCGTGAAGGGGCTGTTAAACCGGCCGGATGTAGAGACCATCTATGTCTGCACCGACTCCGGACGGGAAGGCGAGTATATCTACCGCCTGGTGGAGCAGATGGCAGGGGTAAAGGGGAAAAAGCGCCGCCGGGTGTGGATTGATTCACAGACCGAAGAAGAGATTCTGCGTGGAATCCGGGAGGCAAAGGATCTCTCCGAGTATGACAATCTCTCCAGCGCCGCCTATCTTAGGGCCAAGGAGGATTATCTGATGGGAATTAACTTTTCCCGTCTGCTGACCTTAAAATACGGTGATACCATTTCCAATTATCTGAAGGTAAACCGGACGGTTATCTCTGTGGGCCGTGTAATGACCTGCGTCCTGGGAATGGTGGTAAAGCGTGAGAGGGAGATACGGGAGTTTGTAAAGACGCCCTTTTACCGGGTGGAGGAGGAATTCACCCTGAAGGGCCGTGAAGCCAGAGGAGAGTGGCGCGCCCAGGAGGGCTCTCCTTATTTCCAGTCTCCCAAGCTATATAAGGAAAACGGATTTAAGAAAAAAGAGGATGCAGAAGCGCTGATAGGCTTTTTGAAAGAGGAACAGCCCATAAAGTCCACAGTCTTTTCCCTGGAGCGGAAAAAAGAGAAGAAGAATCCGCCCTTGCTGTTCAACCTGGCGGAGCTTCAGAACGAGTGCTCCCGTCTCTTCAAGATCAGCCCCGATGAAACCCTTCGGGTGGTTCAGGAGCTGTATGAGAAAAAGCTTGTGACCTATCCAAGAACAGATGCCCGCGTGCTGTCCACGGCGGCGGCTAAGGAGATTGGGCGGAATATCGGAGGGCTTCGGAATTATCAGAAGCTGTCCGCCTTTGCAGGCGAGGTTCTTGCCGGGACATCCTGGAAAACCCTTGCGAAGACGAGGTATGTGAACGATAAGCAGATTACGGATCACTACGCCATTGTTCCCACAGGCCAGGGATTCGGGGCGCTAAAGAGCCTGTCCCAGCTGTCGGAGCAGGTTTATGAGCTGATAACACGGAGGTTTCTGGCGATCTTTTACCCGGCTGCGGAGTATCAGAAGGTGCAGCTTGTGACGGCGGTCCGGGGAGAGAAGTTTTTTTCCAGCTTTAAGATTCTGCTGTCCGAGGGGTATCTGAAGGTGATGCCGAACAATTCCGGAGACAGCAGCAGGAAAAAGGGAGAAGAGGCCGAGGACGTCCGCTGCGATACAGAATTTCTGGAGCTTTTGAAGAGCCTGAAAAAAGGCGATCCGGTGGAGGTTCGGGATTTCGTTATCAAAGAGGGAGAAACATCGCCTCCCAAGCGGTACAATTCCGGTTCCATGATTCTTGCTATGGAAAATGCAGGGCAGCTGATTGAGGATGAGGAGCTTCGGGCCCAGATCAAGGGCAGCGGCATCGGAACCAGCGCGACCCGGGCAGAGATTCTGAAGAAGCTTGTCAATAATAAGTACATAGCCTTAAATACAAAGACCCAGATCATAACGCCGACCCTGCTGGGAGAGATGATCTACGATGTGGTCCGGGCTTCTATTTACAGCCTTTTGAATCCGGAGCTGACGGCAAGCTGGGAGAAGGGACTGACCCAGATGGCGGAGGGCAGTATTACGGAAGAATTTTATATGCAGAAGCTTGAAAAGTTTATTACGGATAAGACACAGGCTGTTCTGGGCGCCGATTACCGGAGGGCGCTTAAGCCTTGCTTTGACGCGGCTTCGGGATTTTATAAGGCTCCTAAGAAAAAAGAGACGGGAAGCATTAAATCAAAATAAAAGGAGTGGAAGATTATGAAAGAATTAGAAGTTAAAAACCTCTACACATTAACAGAGACATTGGCAGCGCCGCTGCTGTCCAGGGTGACTTATCCCTGGGAGGCATTGCCGGAGATTGGAGCTTTTATTATGGAGCTTGGCGCTTCCTTAAGCGAGGAAGAATATGAGAAGCAGGGGGAAAATATCTGGATTGCCCGTTCTGCAAAGGTAGCTCCCACGGCGTTCATTACCGGGCCGGCGATCATCGGGAAAGATGCGGAGGTGCGCCACTGTGCCTTTATCCGGGGAAATGCTCTGGTAGGCGAGGGCGCTGTGGTGGGGAATTCCACAGAGCTTAAGAATGTGATTCTGTTTAATAAGGTGCAGGTGCCTCATTACAACTATGTTGGAGATTCTATTTTGGGATTCAAGGCCCATATGGGGGCCGGCTCTATCACTTCGAATGTGAAGTCTGATAAGCTTCTGGTGAAGGTGCATACGCCTGAGGGAGATATTGAGACGGGGATTAAGAAGTTTGGGGCTATGATTGGCGATGAGGTAGAGGTCGGCTGCGGCTCTGTGCTGAATCCGGGTACAGTGATTGGAAGGAATAGCAATATTTATCCCCTGTCCTCTGTGCGCGGCGTGGTGGCTTCGGATTCCATTTATAAAAAACAGGGAGAGGTAGCACAGAAGAGATGAGTACCGGAAGGAGATTGCCGCTGACCGGAAGCGCGCTGAAATGGATTGCCATTGTGACGATGCTGATTGACCATGCGGGGGCCTGCCTTCTGGAGGTGTTTGTGATGAATGCCTACGGCTCTTCTCCTCTGGCCGGGCGGCTTACCGGGGAACAGATTATGGCCTGGTATGATTTTGATATCCGGCTGCGGCTCATTGGGCGGATTGCTTTTCCTTTGTTTTGCTTTCTTCTGGTGGAGGGGGCGGTGCATACCCGGAATATGGGGAAGTATATGCTTCGGATGACAGTGTTTGCCCTTTTGTCGGAGGTGCCTTTTGATCTGGCTTTTCATAATACGCCCTTTTTTGCAGGAAGCCAGAATGTGTATCTGACCCTTGTTTTAGGGCTTCTTGCGGTGTGGATTTTGAAAGGGTGGAGGCTGCAGCTCTGGAGGCTCCCGGCCGGGCTTTTGCTTCCGGCTTTTGCTGCGCAGCTTTTGCATACGGATTATGGGGCTGTGGGGGTTCTGGTGATTGTGCTCATGTTTCTTTTGCGGGAATTGCCCTGGGTCCGGGCGGCTGTCTGTACGATTGTACTTGTGGCTTTTAATGCTTTGGAGTGGCCTGTGGTGGTCTCCTTTTTGCTGATTGCCCTCTATAATGGGGAGAGGGGACGGCAGTTGAAATACTTTTTTTATGGATTTTATCCGGTGCATTTGGCGGCGCTTTGGGTGGTTGGAAGGTTTTTGCTGGTGAATATTTTGTGAGGACGGACAATAGCTTGATGGTTTGCAGAAAGGCAGGTTAATTCTTTTCCGGGAGTGCCTAAAGAATGGTATTGCGCCGGTTGTGATTGAAGATGCAAATAGAAATGAGTATCTGGAGGGCTTGAAAGAGTACAGAGAAGTAAAAGCATTGAGTAAATTAGTCAGTCTGTTTGAAAAAGAGCAGCAATTCTATTTAGAGAAGTGTAACTATTTTATGTGATATTGGGATGCCGTTTCGTTTTCCCGGCAGAAGATTAGGGAAGCGTAAGGAAGAACGGTAAGTGAACCAGAAACAGCGGCAGTTTGCAGAACTGGAATGGAGGCGGATTATGAGGAACACGGATATTTGTATTATCGGAGCGGGGCCTGCCGGGATTTTTACGGCCCTTGAGATGCTCAAACAGGGCAGCAAAAAGAAAATTGTGCTTGTGGAGAAGGGGAAGCCGGTGGAGAAGCGTACCTGTCCTAAGTCAAAGACGAAGGAGTGCATAAGCTGTAAGCCCTACTGTAATATTACAACCGGATTTTCGGGTGCCGGCGCTTTTTCCGATGGGAAGCTTTCCTTAAGCTATGAGGTGGGCGGCGATCTGCCGAGGCTTATCGGGGAGGATTTTGCCCAGGAAATGATTGACTATACGGATAAAATTTATCTGGAATTCGGTGCGGATACCAGAGTGGAGGGAGTCAGTGACGAGCGTGGGGTGAAAGATGTGCGTAAGCGTGCCATCCAAGCCGGCCTGAAGCTGGTAGACTGCCCGATCCGCCATCTGGGAACCGAAAAGGCCCAGGAGATTTATTACGAGATTGAGCAGTATCTGCTGAACCACGGGGTAGACATTATCTTCGGACACCAATGCCGTGATATCATTGTAGAGCAGGAGACCTGCAAGGGCGTGGTCATCGAAAAGGCCGGAACCCATGCAGAGGAAGAAACCATTTACGCAGAACATGTCGTTGTGGCGGCCGGACGCAAAGGCGCCGACTGGCTGGAAAAGGTCTGTGAACAGCATAAAATTGCCCATGAGCCGGGAACGGTAGATATCGGCGTCCGGGTAGAGGTGCGCAATGAGATTATGGAGGATGTCAATAATATTCTCTATGAATCCAAGCTTATCGGCTATCCCCTGCCTTTTAAGAACAAGGTCCGTACCTTCTGCCAGAACCCGGGAGGCTTTGTGAGCCAGGAAAACTACGACAACGATCTGGCAGTAGTTAACGGCCATTCCTACAAGGATTTGAAATCCAATAACACCAACCTGGCCATCCTGTGCTCCCACAACTTCACCCACCCCTTCAACCAGCCCATTGCCTATGCGAAAAAAGTAGGCGAGCTTACGAACATGCTTGGGGACGGTAAGATCCTGGTGCAGCGCTACGGGGACATTCTGGGAGGAAAGCGTACCTGGCAGAAGGAGCTGAGCCAGTCCAACGTAAGGCCCACGCTGCCGGACGCAGTAGCCGGCGACATTACCGCAGCCATGCCTTACCGTGCCATGATAAACATTATCAATTTCATCCAGTCTGTCGATCACGTAGTTCCGGGCTTTGCCGCCAACGAAACGCTTCTTTATTCGCCGGAGCTTAAGTTCTACAGCAACCGCATCAAGATGACGCCGGACTTTACCACAAACATCAAGGGACTCTACTGCCTGGGCGATTCCAGCGGCTGGACGAGAGGTCTGATGATGGCCTCCATGATGGGCGTTCTAATGGGCCGCAAACTCCAATAACACTCCCTCCCCCTACGAACAGCCGTCGTGAAGCCTATCAAACATTTATCAAAAAATTTAAAGAAAACAAGTCAATATAATATGTAAAAACGCCATAATTCAAAAGAATCATGGCGTTTTATATTCTATCAAACGCTATCTTAAAGTTTCGTGCAAGTTTCAAACAATTCAAATAACATTACGGCAGCGTAGATAAATATATACCTTCCATATTTTCAAGCTTTCTATTAAGAGCCATAAAATATATGCGGTTAGCCACAATATCTGCCGCTCTTATAAGAGTCACTTTGTTTGAATCGCAAAACAACAGCTCGATTCCTTTCAGGTTTTCAAAAACCGGCGGAAAAAACTTATCATACTTCAAATTATAAGTTCCCAGTTTAAATTCCTGTTCCAATCCTTCTCTCAATTCATAACGTCCATTTGTTGCTGTACTATGCTCATCATTATATATATGTACTGTTTCAATTTCATCAGGATTAATTCTATCTTCTTTAATCAATCTCTGCAAAGCCTTTTTTAATCCAACTTTATATGCATAATCAAGATAACGCTGCTTATCCTTCTTACTCATAAAAATTCTATCTAAGACATTTTTTTGGTTTATCACAATTCCAAAGCGAATAGCCTGGTTTAGGGAGCGGTACAATTTGCCTTTTTCTTTATTACTTATTTTACAGGCCTTTAATTCTTCACTGAGCGAATATTTTCCACAACGTATAGTCTTTTCCGCAGTAAGATATTTTCTATTATAATCATCTTTCTTTTCTTTGCTCAAAAATATCAATCCGCCATATACAAATATTTCATTATGTACCTTATCAAAAACGCCTGATTCATCAGAATAAATAAACAAATCCATACAATTCTCCTAAAAATAAAAAACCGCCTCTCGGCGGCCCCGTGACCGGTGCCAGAATATGACACTTAAACGCAAATTCGGTTACACGAGTATACAGCGTATCTCTACCTGCACTTATAGTATATGGATTTTTTCTTTTTTAGTCAATAGTACATTTTACTAAAAATGAAAAATTTTAAGGGCTGCGTCAAAGTTAATGAGAGATGCATTATTATAATTCCATTATAAAGATTGTCAGTTACAACTGGCAGTTATACGATAGCCGTATTGTAGAGAAAAGCACCATAATTTATAAAAATTAAGATGCTTTTCTCTGTCTTTACATTATATTTTGTTATTTCGCTATAATTTCCTTAAAACTTCCCAGCTTTCGCCGCTTCCTCAATGGAAACAGCCACAGCCACAGTCATACCAACCATGGGGTTGTTGCCTGCGCCGATGAGACCCATCATCTCTACGTGAGCCGGTACAGAAGAGGAACCTGCAAACTGTGCGTCAGAGTGCATACGTCCCAGTGTATCCGTCATACCGTAGGAAGCCGGTCCTGCTGCCATGTTGTCCGGATGAAGGGTACGGCCTGTACCGCCGCCGGATGCAACAGAGAAGTAGTTCTTTCCTGCCTCCAGTCTTTCCTTCTTGTAGGTTCCGGCTACGGGATGCTGGAAACGGGTCGGATTGGTGGAGTTGCCGGTGATGGATACGTCCACGTTCTCCTTCCACATGATAGCAACGCCCTCGGGAACGCTGTTAGCGCCGTAGCAGTTAACCTTAGCGCGGAGTCCCTCAGAGTAAGCCTTGCGGAACACTTCCTTCACTTCATTGGTGTAGGGATCATACTCAGTCTCTACATATGTAAATCCGTTGATTCTTGCGATAATCTGAGCGGCGTCCTTGCCAAGGCCGTTCAAGATAACGCGCAGCGGTTTCTGACGAACCTTGTTAGCCTTCTCTGCGATACCGATAGCGCCTTCTGCGGCTGCGAAGGACTCATGGCCTGCCAGGAATGCGAAACACTCTGTTTCCTCTTCCAGAAGCATCTTGCCCAGGTTTCCATGGCCCAGACCTACTTTACGCGTGTCTGCAACGGAGCCGGGGATACAAAAAGACTGAAGTCCCTCGCCGATAGCAGCGGCAGCGTCTGCAGCCTTGCGGCAGCCCTTCTTGATTGCGATAGCGGCGCCTACGGTGTAAGCCCAGCATGCGTTCTCAAAGCAGATAGGCTGGATGCCCTTGATCTGATTGTATACGTCAAGACCTGCGTCCTTGGTGATCTTCTCAGCTTCTTCCAGGGAAGCGATGCCGTAGCTGCCTAATACCTCATTGATTTTATCAATACGTCTTTCATATGATTCAAATAATGCCATCTTCGTCTACCTCCTCGCTTATTCCTGTCTCGGGTCGATGATCTTCACTGCATCATCCACACGACCGTACTGTCCCTGTGCCTTTTCCCAGGCTGTGTTGGCATCGTCGCCCTTCTTAATGAAGTCAGTCATCTTGCCAAGGTTTACAAACTTATAGCCGATAATCTGATCCTCTGCATCCAGAGCGATTCCGGTTACATAGCCCTCGGCCATCTCCAGGTAACGAGGTCCTTTTTTCAGAGTTCCATACATGGTTCCTACCTGGCTTCTGAGACCCTTTCCAAGGTCCTCAAGGCCTGCGCCGATGGGAAGGCCGTCCTCGGAAAATGCGGACTGTGTTCTTCCGTATACGATCTGCAGGAACAGCTCTCTCATAGCCGTATTGATTGCATCACATACAAGGTCGGTGTTCAGCGCTTCCAGAAGGGTTCTTCCGGGAAGAATCTCGGATGCCATGGCTGCGGAATGGGTCATACCGGAACATCCCAGGGTCTCTACCAGTGCTTCCTGGATGATGCCCTCTTTTACATTCAGGGTAAGCTTGCAGGCGCCCTGCTGGGGTGCACACCAGCCAACACCATGTGTCAAGCCGGAAATGTCTTTGATCTCTTTTGCCTGTACCCACTTTGCTTCTTCCGGAATCGGAGCAGCGCCATGATTTACGCCCTGTGCTACCGGACACATTTTCTCAACTTCGTGTGAATAAATCATTTTAAAACTCCTTTCAAGTTAAGTTAAAATCTTAAGCGGCCGCCATAGGGTTTCTAGGGCTTGTCGCATTTGATTACATTTTCTCATAATTTCGGGAAATAGTCTAGTGGTTTTTTTGGAATTTTAAAGGAAGAGGGAAGCGTGAAAAAACATGGAAAATGTAAGAATGCGATGTATCGTAAGACAAAAAAGAAAAAAGCCGGAGAGGCCGGCGGCTGTTTTCACAGTCCGCCGTCTGCTCCGGCAGCCTTTCCCGGCTTTTGGGATCCCCGGCAGAAGTCCAGGACTAATTCTGCTTCTTATACTCCGCAACTGCCCGGTCAAAGCCCTGGATGTGATTGACAAACCAGTCCACTACATTTTTATTCACCTGCTGCACAAAGGCGTCTGTGGGGCCTTCCTGTTCCTCAAGCATCTCGTACAGCTCCTTAATGCTCTGTACAAATTCCTCATGCTTTGCCTTATGCTCCTTAAGACCCGGATAACCGATCTCCTCCTGGAGAGCCTCCTCCTGGGAAAAATGAAAATTGGTGTACTCTTCCAGATAATCCAGTGTGTTTAAAGCCTTCACCTTGCCGTCCCCTGTCTCGCAGGTGCGCAGAAGATCGTTGATCTTCCCGATGAGCTCCTTATGCTGCCCGTCGATGAGATCGTTTCCTGTTACCAGATCATCTGTAAATTCCATATACTTTACCACGTGAAATCCTCCTTTAATTCCTGCTTTTTTGTTTACCCATTATAGCATGCCTGTACAAAAAATTCCATCTCTTTATTCTTCTTTTAGCTGAATATTTTTTAACAATTCCTCTGCAGAGACTCCATAAAGCCTTGTGAGAGCCAGTAAATTTGAGGTGCTTGGATCCGATGTTCCGTTTTCCCATTTGGAGACGGCCTGTCTGCTGACGCCAAGGGCTTCGGAAACGAATTCCTGGGTCATACCACAGCGAAGCCGATGTTCCTTCAGTGCTTCGCCCAGGGTTTTCTGCACCTCTCTTTTTTCTTCCCGTACTTCTTTGGAATTGAGATATTTTTTTAACGCCTTCACAAGCAGAAAGAAAAGATAAATGATTGCTCCGGTGATAATAAGCTGGATAATAAGTGCCGTAATGATATGAAAAGTTGCAATATACATGCGATTCCTCCTTCGCTGTTATATTTTTGAGACTTTAAAGAATACAAACGCCGCGTTTTTTTATTTCTCTGGACTTATATTACCAGATATCACGGCTTACATCCACCAGCTATTGCGCAATTATGAGTTGCTTTCCTATTATAAATCAAAGCTTCCGGGCTGTTTTGCCATTGATTCTATTGAAAAGTTTTCCTGCTGCGCATATAATAAAAATAAGAGCTGTTCAATATTTCGGATAAAATTGTGGAATTGCCATGAACGAGAGAATCAGACAGAAAAGAAAACAGGCCAGGAAACGGATTTTCCTTCTTTTGGGAACCTTGCTTATGGTTCTGCTGTTTGCTGCGGCCTATTACAGCGTAAAAAGCGGCCAGGCGGAGGAAATGCTGGCGATTCTCCTAGGGGAAGAGGGCGGAAGCTTTCAGGGAGGGGCGGGGCCTCAGATGGCGCTGACAGCCAAGGTTCAGAAAGCGAAGGCAGACGCAGCCGCCCGGGCGGCAGAGGAGGAAGCGGCTGCCGCAGAGGAAGAGCAGTCGATGGAGGTAGATCCCTCCCTGCGCATAGAAAATACCGTGGATTTTACATCCCTGAAAAAGCAGAACCGGGATGTCTATGCCTGGATTTACATACCGGGAACCAAGGTGGACTACCCGGTTCTGCAGCATCCCACAAGAGATGAGTATTATCTGAACCACACCATAGATCATAGATCGGGCCTTCCGGGAAGCATCTACTCCGAACCCATACACCCCAGGGACTTCTCGGCGCCCCAGACCATCCTATACGGCCATAACATGAGAAATGACACCATGTTCGGAAGCCTCCATGATTATGGAAATGCGGCCTTTTTTGAGGAACAGCCCTATATCTACATTCATCTGCCGGATCGGACGCTGTTGTACCGGATTTTTGCGGCAGTGCAGTTTTCGGACGATTATCTTCCGGGACTATATGATTTTGGAAATGAGGAATCCTTTGAAAGCTTCCTTGCAAAATTAAAAGCGTCCCCCGGGAATATAAGGGAGGACATGGAGGTAACTTTTGGAAAAAAGCTGCTGACCTTGTCCACCTGCATCGGAGGAAGGCCCAATAACCGGTTTCTGGTAACGGCAGTGCTGACAGGTGAATATGAGAAGGAAACGGCAGAGGAGCAGTAAAATACAGGAAAATCTTCTTGACAAATCCGGAACCTATGTTAGCATATTAATAAAAGAAAATATCCGGAGGTTCATATGTGCGCAAAAGATGTGAAGTACCGTAAGATCGAGGAAGACATCATAGAAGCCATCAAGGAGGGACGCCTGCGCCCGGGAGATCGGATTGACAGCGAATCCGTCCTCAAGCAGCGTTACGGCGTGTCTACCATTACCGTGCGCAGGGCATTTTCCGATCTGATCAGCCAGGGGTATTTAAACGGGGTCCAGGGCGTGGGAACCTTTGTGGCCAAAAAGCAGATGATACGGGCCTTGACCTCCATAAGCTTCAGCGAGGAGCTGTTAGAGCAGAAGTATGTCATTGATCTCTATGTAGATGCCATAGAGGAGATCATCGATAAGCGGATTTCGGGAGCTCTTGACATTCCGCCGGAGCAGTCCGTGATCCGGGTAAAGCGCGTCCGCATGGCAAATGAGGAGCCGGTGGCATACCATATTTCTTATATAGACAGCCGCATTTTAAGCCTTAAGCAGGCCCAGGAGATTTATGAACGGAAATCTTTCTACAAAACCCTGGATGCCATGGGCAGGAAGCCCACATGGGCTGTGGAGAACTATTCCGTCCGGGATGTGACGGATGCCCATATCTCGGAGCTTATGGGAATACCGAAAGGCAATTCCGCCTTCTTCATCAAGCGGACGGCCTACAACGACGAGGACAAGGTGGTGGAATATTCGGAGACCTACTTCCATAAGGATTGGTATTCCGTCAATGTGACAATCAAGATTTAAAGGATGCTGAGTTTTAAAATTTAGGGCAAAGTGTACAAAGGCAGAGCCGCCGATTTGGTGGTTTTGCCTTTTTTTTACTTTTCTATTGCAATTTCCTCTAACTTAATATATTATATACACATAAAATACAGTATGTTAATATATTAAGTTAAGAAACGGTGTGTCGAAGCAGCTTTACCCTTTAGTGCTGTCGCGCAGCGACTTTTATAGTCCGGCTAAGAAATGTCAAGTGTTTTTGAAAAATAAATTTTGCTGGACAGTAAAGCTGCAAAGACGCACGAGAGGAACTTTTATGAGTGTCCTTTCGAATAAAAGTTTCTCTCATTACCGGTGTGTCGAAGCAGCTTTACCCTTTAGTGCTGTCGCGCAGCGACTTTTATAGGAGGAAGAAATGAAAATCGTAACCTATGAACAGAAATATGAAAAAGCAGTCACGGCTTTGTGGAACCGGACGCTCCATGCAGATCCCATTACCGTGGAAAAATTCCGCAGGCAGGCGCTGTTTGACGAAAACTTTGATCCGTCCCTCTGTTATGTGGCTCTTGAGGAGGAACAGCCCGTGGGCTTCTGCCTGGGGATGCGCAGGAAGTTTCCTTATATGGAACGCGGCCTGGAGCCGGAGCGGGGATGGATTGTAGTGATGTTTGTAGCGGAGGAATTTCAAAGAAGGGGAATCGGCACTGCCCTGGCAAATCGGGCGGAGGAGGACATGAAGCGCGCCGGCGCAGAGAATATCACCTTAAGCGCCTACAGTCCCAGCTACTTTTTCCCAGGGGTGGACGAGGAGAATTACCCAAACGCCGCTGCATTTTTTAAAAAACTGGGATACGTTTCCGGCAAAAAGGATTACTCCATGTGTAAGGATCTCCACGGATACCAGATGAGCCCGGAGGCAGAGAAAAAGATGGAGGCTGCCGAGAAAAAGGGCTATCGTTTTATTAATTTTACTTATGAGTATGCGCTGGAGCTTTTGGAATTTAACAAGAACCAGTTTGGGGGAGGCTGGAAGCGCAACGCGCTCATTGCCATGCAGAACGGCACAGCAGAGGACTTGATTCTACTGGTGTTAAGCCCTAAAGGAAATATCTGCGGCTTCTGTATGCGGATGATTGACGGCAACCCTATGCGGTTCGGCCCCATTGGCATTGATAAAGCTATGAGAAATGAGGGGCTTGGAAGTATTCTTCTTGATTTTGCACAGCTTGAGATGGCAAAAAGAGGAGTTTACCATATGTATTTTGTTTCTACTGATGAACCGGGACGGCGCTACTATGAGCGGCATGGAATCCATGTGTTCCGGAGCTTTACATCCTACAAAAAGGAGTTGTAGGAAAGGAGGGAGTTTGATTTATGGCGGCACTTAGACGTATTGTCAGCATTGGGGCCCATTCCCTGGACGCAGAGCTTATGGGAGGCCCGCTGATGCTGAAATATGCAAAGGAGGGGGCGCACTGCACCTTCATCCATGTGACCCAGGGAAGGCTGGAGGATCCGGATGCCACAGAAGAGGCGAAGGCAGCATACCTCCAATCCCTGCTGGATCAGAACCGGAAGGCGGCAGAAGCCTTAGGGGGCGATACCATCTGGCTGGGCTATGTTTCCAGCAGTATGCCGTCCACAGAGGAATTCGCGGCAAGGCTTGAGAAATATTTTGAGGAGGAGCAGGTGGAGCTGGTAATCACCCATTGGAGAGGTTCCATGCATCCCAGACATATCAATACCCATGATGCGGTAACTGCCGCCGTGAAGGCTTTGCGGAGAAAGGGAAATCCCATCCGCCTTCTGTACGGGGAGACCTTTGAGGATCTCGTAGGCTTTTTGCCCCAGGCGTATTTTGTCTTGAGTGAGAAGGAGAAGGAGCAGTGGTTTCTGGGACTTAAGGAATACCAGGTGTTTAATGGGGAAATCAATGATTTTCCATATATTCCTTATTATACAACCAATGGAAAGGTGCGTCAGATCGAGTGCGGCAGCAACGGCTTTACGGTGAATTATATGTATGCCAGCCTCATCGAGAATGAGCTGTGGTAAGGATTATGAGTGAAGAAAAGGTAAAAATCAGCCACCTGAACACGGAAACCCGGAATCCTAAGACTATGGATCTGGATCTTCTGAAGCCCGGGGAAATCATCCGCATTATGAATGAGGAGGACATGAGGGCCGTGAAGGCAGTAGAAAAGGCGCTGCCCCAGATTGAAAAGGCTGTTACCCGGGTGGTGCAGGCGTTGAACGAAGGCGGCAGACTCATCTATGCGGGAGCCGGAACCAGCGGAAGAATCGGAATTATGGACGCGGTAGAGTGCACGCCGACTTTTTCTACGGCAGACGAGGTTCAGGCAGTCATTGCAGGAGGAAGCAAAGCCTTCATCAAGGCCGTAGAAGGGGCGGAGGATTCGGAAAGCCTGGCTGCGGAGGACTTAAAGGAGCTCGGGCTTAAAAAAGAGGATGTGGTATGTGCCATTGCGGCCTCAGGAAGAACGCCCTACTGCATAGGAGCTTTGAAGTACGGGGCTTTGGCGGGAGCCGGAACCATCAGCATCAGCTGCAATCCGGGAGCCGTCATTTCCGGGCTTGCCCAGATTGCCATTGAGGTAAATGCAGGGCCGGAGATTCTCACCGGTTCCACCAGGCTGAAGGCCGGAACCTGTCAGAAGCTTATCTGCAATATGATTTCTACTGCCTCCATGGTAGGCATCGGGAAGGTGTACGGCAATCTGATGGTGGATATGAAGGCAACCAATCAGAAACTGGTGGAGCGCGCCAAGGGAATTGTGATGCAGAGCACAGGCTGCAGCTACGAGAGAGCAGAGGAGGTTCTTAAGGAAACGGAATATTCCACAAAGGAAGCCATTGTAATGATTCTCACCGGAACAGACCGGGAAACGGCGGCGGAGCTGCTGAAGAAGAACAAAGGCTTTGTGCGGAAATGTATATCTATAGAATAGGAACTGGAAACAGTAATATCCTTCATAACAAGTGGACTGTGAAGGATATTACGGAACTGGAATAGGAGATTGGAAATGGGAAAGTTATATGTACGGGTGGATGACAGGCTGATTCACGGTCAGACCATCGTGGCCTGGTGCCCGACGCTTAAAATCCAGGAAATCATAGCAGTGGACGATGCCAGCGCGCAGAATCCTGTGCTGAAATCGATTCTTACCATGGGAGTGCCGAAGAATTACGTGACAAATGTTGTCACCACAGCAGAGGCGAATGCACTCCTGGAAGAAAAGAGCGATAAAAACCGTCTGGTCATTGTAAAAGTGCCGGAGAAGCTTGGGGAGCTTGGGGACAATATCAGTGACTGTGAGCAGCTGATTCTGGGAAATATGGCAAAGCGGCCGGATACAGTTCACAAGATAAGCGGTGCCACAGGTATTTTTTATCTGAGCGAGGCAGACGTGAAGCTTCTGGACAATCTGGCAGAAAGAGGAATGGATATTGTGTTCCACCAGCTCCCCAACGCCTCCAAGGTGACCTGGAAGGCATTCAAAGAGACTATTTGATATTACAGAACTATAAATAGTCCAGCTGAGAACGAAAAAAATTATCTGCTGGACGGCAAAGTCGAGGAGGCGCACGAGAGGAACTTTTATGAGAGTCCTTTCGAATAAAAGTTCCTCTCATTACAGGTGGGCCGAAGGGACTTTGCACTTTAGTGCTATCGCGCAGCGATTTAGAATAGGAGAAAAGCATGAATACAGTTCAAATCATTTTAATAGCGCTATTTGTATATCTGGGAGCCATCGGCTCCATTGTAGGCAATACCATAGGCTGGTACACATTGGGAAGACCCCTGGTGGCCTCCTTCGTAGTAGGCCTTATCATGGGCGACGTGCCAACCGCCATGCTGGTAGGCGTGCCCTTGCAAATCATGTACATGGGAAATGTGACTCCCGGCGGCGCCGTTGCCTGGGATCTATCCTATGCAACCTACATCGGCACAGCCGGAGCGCTGGTATTCGGCAAAGGCATGGGAACTACGGAGGTTATCGGCCTGGCGGTGCTGTTTGCAGGGATCGGCGGCCTGGTGGGCGGCGTAATGTGGAACGTATCCTATGCCCTCAATCTTCCTTTGAACCGCATTGCCAACAAGTATGCGGAGGCCGGCGAGACAAAGAAAATGTACATACCAAATGTAGTGTTTGGGCAGCTCATCGGCTTTGCCTGCCGCTTTATTCCGGCCGTGATTGTGCTAAGCTCCATGACGGCGGCCTCCGGCCAGGGAGACTTCGCAAGCATGATCCCTGGATGGGTGACTACGCTCCTGGGAGTGTTCGGCGGCATGATGGCTGCATTGGGAATGGGAATTATCCTGTCCTTCCTTCTGAAAAAGCAGTACCACTTTGCTGTTTTCCTGGTTGGATTTATTCTGGTAACCTATTTTGGACTGAGCATGATGGGAGTGGCAGTCGTGGCTGTGATAACGGCAGTCCTCTATTTTGTGATTGTAGATAAATTGTCAGGGAGGGAATAACAATGGCAAAGAAAATCAGTGAAAAGACCTTAAAGAAATCCTTTTGGAACTGGTTCTTTTGGAACGGCTGCTCACAGCAGGCGGAGAGCATGCTCGGCATGGCTTTTGGACAGTCCATGGCTCCGGTGGTAGAGGAGCTCTATGATACGAAGGAAGAAAAAGCAGAGGCGCTGAAGCGCCATGTGACCCTCTTTAATACAGAGGCCCAGGTGGGCTCCATCTGCAACGGCATTGTCTGCGGCATGGAGGAGGCCAATGCAAATGGCGAGTGTACGCCGGAGATTATCGGAAGTGTGAAGACTGCGTTGATTGGGCCTACTTCGGCCATCGGCGATTCTCTGTGGGTGGCAACCATCATTCCCAT